>NZ_JBEZUS010000002.1:205126-573042 GCF_040636475.1 Streptomyces sp. NPDC037389 | reverse complement strand
GCCACGGCGAGAGCGAATGGAACGCGAAGAACCTGTTCACCGGCTGGGTGGACGTCAACCTCAACGAGAAGGGCGAGAAGGAGGCTGTCCGGGCCCACGCGTACCCCCCGACCGGACCGGTAAGGCCTACACCGGGCCGGCCACCACGGCCACCGGCTTCGGCAGCGGCGTACCCGAACCGTCACGGCGCGGGTCGGTGGCCGGCAGCTCGGCGGGCAGGCCGGCGTCCGTCGCGGCCCGCGCCGGGGCGGCGCCCGCCCAGGCCAGGACGAGGCAGTCCTCGCCCTTGAGGAAGCGCTGGCAGCGCACACCGCCCGTGGCCCGCCCCTTGCGCGGGTACTGGTCGAACGGCGTCGCCTTCGCCGTGCCCTCGGAGACCGCGTCCGGCAGCCCGCCCCGGGCGCCCGCGACCGTGATCACCACCGCGTCCTCCGCGGGGTCGACGGCCGTGAAGGAGATGACCTTCGCGTCCGGCGACAGCTTGACGCCCGCCATGCCGCCCGCCGGGCGGCCCTGCGGCCGGACCTGCGAGGCCTGGTAGCGCAGCAACTGGGCGTCGTCCGTGATGAAGACCAGATCCTCCTCGCCCGTGCGCAGCTCGACGGCGCCGACGATGGTGTCGCCGTCCTTGAGGGCGATGACCTCCAGCTCGTCCTTGTTGGCCGGATAGTCCGGGACCACGCGCTTGACCACGCCCTGCTCCGTACCGATGGC
Source organism: Streptomyces sp. NPDC037389 (assembly GCF_040636475.1). NCBI lineage: Bacteria > Bacillati > Actinomycetota > Actinomycetes > Kitasatosporales > Streptomycetaceae > Streptomyces > Streptomyces sp. NPDC037389. Next base: position 572,328 of record NZ_JBEZUS010000002.1, on the reverse strand, counting down.
CAGGCCCGGCGAGGACTCGTCGAGCGTGGTCAGACAGACCAGGCGCTCGCCGTCCGCCAGCGACAGGAACTCCGACACCGGGACGCCGCCCGCCAGGTTCGGCGGGGCCGCCGTCTCCGGCAGCTGCGGCAGGTCGATCACCCGCAGCCGCAGCAGCCGCCCGTCGGAGGTCACCGCGCCCACCTCGCCCAGGGCCGTCGCCGGGACGGCCGAGACGATCACGTCGTGCTTCACGCGCTTGGTGTCGGCCGAGGCGTCCACCGGCTCACCCGTGGCCGTACGGGCCAGGAGGCCGGTGGAGGACAGCAGCACCCGGCACGGGTCGTCCGCGACCTTCAGCGGCACCGCCGAGGCCGGCGTGCCCGCCGACTCCAGCAGCACCGTGCGCCGGTCGGTGCCGAACCTCTTCGCCACGTCCGCCAGTTCCGCCGAGACGAGCTTGCGGAGCTCCGCGTCCGACTCCAGGATCCGGGTCAGCTCGGCGATCTCCGCGGTGAGCTTGTCGCGCTCCGACTCCAGCTCGATCCGGTCGAACTTGGTCAGGCGGCGCAGCGGGGTGTCGAGGATGTACTGGGTCTGCACCTCGGAGAGGGAGAAGCGCTCCACGAGTGACGCCTTGGCGGCCGCGGCGTTATCGCTCGATCGAATGATTTGGATGACCTCGTCGATGTCGACGAGCGCCACCAGCAGACCCTCGACCAGATGCAGCCGGTCGCGCCGCTTGCCGCGCCGGAACTCGCTGCGCCGGCGGACCACCTCGAAGCGGTGGTCGACATAGACCTCCAGCAGCTCCTTGAGGCCCAGCGTCAGGGGCTGCCCGTCGACGAGCGCCACGTTGTTGATGCCGAAGGACTCCTCCATCGGCGTCAGCTTGTAGAGCTGCTCCAGGACGGCCTCGGGGTTGAAGCCGTTCTTGATCTCGATGACCAGGCGCAGGCCGTGGGCGCGGTCGGTGAGGTCCTTGACGTCGGCGATGCCCTGGAGCTTCTTGGAGCCGACCAGGTCCTTGATCTTGGAGACGACCTTCTCCGGGCCCACCGCGAACGGCAGCTCCGTGACGACCAGGCCCTTGCGGCGGGCCGTGACGTTCTCCACGGAGACCGTGGCGCGGATCTTGAACGTGCCGCGGCCGGTCTCGTACGCGTCGCGGATCCCGCTCAGGCCGACGACGCGGCCGCCCGTGGGCAGGTCGGGACCCGGGACGAACTTCATCAGGGTGTCGAGGTCGGCGCCCGGGTGCCGGATCAGGTGCCGGGCGGCGGCGACGACCTCGCCGAGGTTGTGCGGCGGCATGTTCGTCGCCATGCCGACCGCGATGCCGGACGAGCCGTTGACCAACAGGTTCGGATAGGCGGCCGGGAGGGCCACCGGCTCCTGCTCGCTGCCGTCGTAGTTCGGCGTGAAGTCGACGGTGTCCTCGTCGATCGAGTCCGTCATCAGCGACGTCGGCGCCGCCATCCGGGCCTCGGTGTAACGCATGGCCGCGGGCGGGTCGTCGTTGCCCAGCGAGCCGAAGTTGCCGTGGCCGTCCACCAGGGGCAGCCGCATCGAGAAGGGCTGCGCCATGCGCACCAGGGCGTCGTAGATCGAGGCGTCGCCGTGCGGATGGAGCTTGCCCATCACCTCGCCGACGACCCGGGCGCACTTCACGTGCCCCCGCTCGGGCCGCAGGCCCATCTCGTTCATCTGGAAGAGGATGCGGCGCTGGACCGGCTTGAGGCCGTCCCGGGCGTCGGGCAGGGCACGGGAGTAGATGACGGAGTACGCGTACTCGAGGAAGGAGCCCTGCATCTCGTCGACGACGTCGATGTCGAGGATGCGCTCCTCGAACTCTTCCGGCGGCGGGGTCTTCGTGCTGCGGCGGGCCATCGCGGCTGCTGCTCCTTCGATCGATTGCCGAGGCGGTTCTGACGCCGACCATTGTGGACCGAGCCACCGACAACGCCGACCGCGACCCGTCCGGGGCATCCCCGGCGGTTCGGGAACTTCGCCAGATGTCAGCGCGCTTGCATACAGTGACAGGACTGTTCATCACGCGAGTCGTCGCGAGGCACCGCGGGATCTCAAGAGATCGAAGGGACGTACATGCCCATGGGTCACACGGCCACGCAACAGGCCGGCTCCGGCGGCCTGACAGCGACCGAGCACCGCCTGGCCAACGGCCTGCGGGTGATCCTCTCCGAGGACCACCTGACCCCCGTCGCCGCGGTCTGCCTCTGGTACGACGTCGGCTCGCGCCATGAGGTCAAGGGCCGTACCGGCCTCGCCCACCTCTTCGAGCACCTGATGTTCCAGGGCTCGGCCCAGGTCAAGGGCAACGGCCACTTCGAGCTGGTCCAAGGCGCCGGCGGCTCGCTCAACGGCACCACCAGCTTCGAGCGCACCAACTACTTCGAGACCATGCCCACCCACCAGGTGGAGCTGGCCCTGTGGCTCGAGGCCGACCGGATGGGCTCGCTGCTCACCGCCCTCGACGACGAGTCGATGGAGAACCAGCGCGACGTCGTCAAGAACGAGCGCCGCCAGCGGTACGACAATGTGCCCTACGGCACGGCCTTCGAGAAGCTGACGGCCATGTCCTACCCCGACGGCCACCCGTACCACCACACGCCCATCGGCTCCATGGCCGACCTGGACGCCGCCTCCCTGGAGGACGCGCGCGCCTTCTTCCGCACCTACTACGCGCCGGGCAACGCGGTCCTGTCGGTCGTCGGCGACATCGACCCCGAGCAGACGCTCGCCTGGATCGAGAAGTACTTCGGCTCCATCCCGGCGCACGACGCCAAGCAGCCCCCGCGCGACGGCCGGCTGCCCGACACCATCGGCGAGCAGCTGCGCGAGGTCGTCCGCGAGGAGGTGCCCTCCCGCGCCCTGATGGCCGCCTACCGCCTGCCCCACGACGGCACGCGCGAGGCCGACGCCGCCGACCTGGCGCTGACCATCCTCGGCGGCGGCGAGTCCTCCCGCCTGCACAACCGCCTGGTCCGGCACGACCGCACCGCCGTCGCGGCCGGCTTCGGCCTGCTGCGCCTGGCCGGCGCCCCCTCGCTCGGCTGGCTGGACGTCAAGGCGTCCGGCGGCGTGGAGGTTCCCGCGATCGAGACCGCCGTCGACGACGAGCTCGCCCGCTTCGCGGCCGAGGGCCCGACGCCCGAGGAGATGGAGCGCGCCCAGGCCCAGCTGGAGCGCGAGTGGCTGGACCGGCTGGCCACCGTCAGCGGCCGTGCGGACGAGTTCTGCCGCTTCGCCGTGCTCTTCGGCGACCCCCAGCTCGCCCTGACCGCCGTTCAGCGCGTCCTGGACGTCACCCCCGGGGAGGTGCAGGAGGTCGCCAAGGCCCGGCTGCACCCCGACAACCGCGCCGTGCTGGTGTACGAGCCCACGCCCCAGTCCGGCACCGACGCCGCCGGCGAGAACGAGGAAGAGGAGGCGGACCGGTGAGCGACGCCGTAGCCGCGAGCACCCAGACCGCAAAGGCCTCGATGGACTTCCACCCGCAGCCCCAGCCCGGCACCGCCACCCCCTGGGCCTTCCCCGCCCCCGAGCGCGGACTGCTCCCCAACGGGCTGACCGTGCTGCGCTGCCACCGCCCCGGCCAGCAGGTCGTCGCCGTCGACGTCGTCCTGAACGCGCCCCTGGCCGCCGAGCCAGAGGGCCTGGACGGCGTCGCCACGATCACGGCGCGCGCCTTCTCCGAGGGCACCGACAAGCTCAGCGCCGAGGAGTTCACCGCCGAGCTGGAGCGCTGCGGCGCCACCCTCGACGCCCACGCCGACCACCCCGGTGTCCGGCTCTCCCTGGAGGTCCCGGCCTCCCGGCTGGGCAAGGCCATGGGCCTGCTCGCCGACGCCCTGCGCGCCCCGGCCTTCCCGGACAGCGAGATCGAGCGCCTGGTCGACAACCGCCTGGACGAGATCCCGCACGAGCTGGCCAACCCGGCCCGCCGGGCGGCCATGGCGCTGGCCGCCGAGCTCTTCCCGGCCGACTCCCGGATGTCCCGCCCCCGTCAGGGCGCGCAGGAGACCGTCGAGCGCGTCGACGCCGCGGCGGTCCGGTCCTTCTACGAGGCCCATGTCCGCCCCGCCACCACCACCGTGGCGATCGTCGGCGACTTCACCGGCATCGACCTCGACCGCACCCTGGCGGAGTCCCTGGGCACCTGGACCGGCACCACCGCCGAGCCGCTGCCCGTGCCGGCCGTCACCGCCGACGACACCGGCCGCGTCGTCATCGTGGACCGGCCCGGCGCCGTGCAGACGCAGCTCCTCATCGGCCGTACCGGCCCCGACCGGCACGCGAGCATCTGGCCCGCCCAGATCCTCGGCACCTACTGCCTCGGCGGCACCCTCACCTCCCGCCTGGACCGTGTCCTGCGCGAGGAGAAGGGCTACACCTACGGCGTGCGCTCCTTCGGCCAGGTGCTGCTCTCCGCCCCCGACGGCACGGGCACGGCCATGCTCGCCATCAGCGGCTCCGTGGACACCCCCAACACCGGCCCCGCGCTCCAGGATCTGTGGACCGTGCTGCGCACCCTGGCGGCGGAGGGCCTGACCGAGGCCGAGCGCGACGTCGCCGTGCAGAACCTGGTCGGTGTCGCGCCGCTGAAGTACGAGACGGCCGCGGCCGTCGCCGCGACCTTCGCCGACCAGGTCGAGCAGTACCTGCCGGACGACTTCCAGGCGCGGCTGTACGAACGCCTCGCGCAGGCCGGCACGGTGGAGGCCACGGCGGCCGTCGTGAGCGCCTTCCCGGCCGACCGCCTCGTCACCGTCCTCGTCGGTGACGCCGCCGAGATCGCCGAGCCCGTCAAGGCCCTGGGCATCGGCCCGGTGACGGTCATCCCCGCCTGACGGCGACTCACCACCCCGGCGCGGCGGCCACGCTGCGTCGGGGCCGCGTTGGCGCATGGGTCCGTTGTGACCCATGCGCCTCTCTTATGTCCGCTTTCGGGCGGTGGTTGCATGTTGGTCGTGTGGCGTACGTCATAAAAGCCCACTTCTGTTTGCTGTTCGAATCTGACGCCGATTAGCGTCAGGCCCGGCAGCCCGCCTATCGGAGCCGCGACCGCGGCCCCCGGGAAGCCATCGCCGAGTTCCCGAGGCGCGAGCCGAGGGGAGCCGGGGACCCAAACGTCCCTGGGGTGAATCGGGCCCCTCTCACGAGGGATCCGTAGGAGACCTTCCTGCTCCGAACCCGTCAGCTAACCCGGTAGGCGAGAGGGAAGGAAAGGAACAGCCGCAGACATGGCGTTCACCCGTGCCACCGGGAAGCACCGTCGTCCGAGCCGCGCCGCGCGCGTCAGCGCCAACGTCGCGGGCATAGCCACCCTGACGGCCGCCGGCGTCGTCGCCGGTGTCGCCGCCCCGGCCTTCGCCGCCTCCGACGACACCCAGCGCCCCGAGGACACCGGCCTGACCCAGGCCGTCGTCATCGGTGACGTCATGGCCGAGCACGTCGACGCCCAGGCCGAGTCCCAGCGCAGCGCCGCCGACGAGGCCGCCGCCCGCCTCCAGGCCGAGGAGAGCGCCAAGCAGAAGGCCGTCCAGGCCAAGCAGCGCTACGAAGAGGCCCAGCGCAAGGCCGAGGAGGAGCGTGCCGCCAAGGCGAAGGCCGCCCGCGACGAGGAGCGCAAGCGCCTCGGCACCTTCGTGAGCCCGATCGACGGCTCCTACGTCTCCACCGCCTACAAGGCCTCCAGCGGCCTGTGGTCCTCCGGCAGCCACACCGGCATCGACATGCACGCCGAGACCGGTACCTCCGTCCACGCGGTGGGCATGGGCACCATCGTCGAGGCCGGCTACGGCGGCGCCTACGGCAACAACGTCGTCATCCAGATGGCCGACGGCACGTACACCCAGTACGGCCACCTGTCCTCCATCGACGTCTCCGTCGGTCAGTCGGTCACCCCGGGCCAGCAGATCGGCCTCTCCGGCGCCACTGGCAACGTCACCGGCCCGCACCTGCACTTCGAGGCCCGCACGGCCCCCACCTACGGCTCGGACATCGACCCGATCGCCTACATGGCCGCGCACGGCGTCAACCTGTAACGACGCGCGACGACTTCCGAAAGGCCCCGGCCCCCGGCCGGGGCCTTCGTGTTGGCCAAAAAATATCCATGAAGCGGCGGCACCATCGGAAAACGCCCGGGATTGCCATAGAGTCGCCGAACGGACGTCAATCGGCCGTGCTGCACGGGGATTGAGGCATGAGGCGGAGGTAGACCCATGCGGGGCCGTACGTGAGCGGCGACGGCGAAGGGCCGCGCGAGAGCCGTCGTATTTCCACGCACGCGGTGTGCACCGCCATCCGCGACGACATCGTCTCCGGCGCTTTCCCGCCGGGCAGCCGGCTCATCGAGGAAATCCTCGCCCGCCGCTACGGCGTCTCACGGGTGCCCGTGCGCGAGGCGCTGCGCACCCTCGCCTCCGAGGGCTTCGTGACCACCCGTCGGCACGCCGGCGCCTGTGTCGCCGAACCCACCGAGCGCGAGGCCGCCGACCTTCTCGACATCCGGGCCCTGCTGGAGCCGCTGGGCGCGGCCAAGGCCGCGCAGCGGCGCTCCGAGGCCCATCTCAAGGTACTGCGGGGCCTGGTCAGACTCGGTCAGGAGCGGGCCCGCGCGGGCCGCTGCGCCGAGCTGCGCCAGCTCGGCGACTGGTTCGACGAGACGCTCGCCCAGGCGTCCGGCAGCCCCTCGGTCGCCGGGCTCCTGACCCAGCTGCGCCGCAAGATCGCCTGGGTGTACGCCCCGGGGCCCGTGGTCCGGCCGGTGGAGACCTGGGAGGCGTGCGGGGCGCTGGTGGACGCGGTGGCCCGCGGAGACGTGGAACGCGCCCGGGAGCTGGCCGCCGTACGGGCCGGCCGTTCACCCGGTGAATTCCTGCTGCGGCGGACCGGCGGCGACCGCGTCCATCCGCCGAAACAGCCCGTAAACACGGCGGGCGTCCGTTCTTGACGAGGGCCCGCTATTCCTGGAGGAATAGCGGCCGGGAATTCGTGGCGGTCCCCGGTCGGGGCACGCCGTGCGCGTCTGCGGAGAGCGGCGCGCACGGCGCGTGAAAAGCCTGTGGGCACAGCCGCGGGATACGGCCCTTGGATACGACAGCGGGGCCGCGGCGGCCTCGGTCGGCTGCCGCGGCCCCGCCGCGCGGTCCCGCCCGGGGAGGGGCGGGCCGGTGGATCAGACGGTCTCCGGGAGCTCCTCGAGCCCCTCGGCGACGAGCTTGGCCAGACGGTCGAGCGCGGCCTCGGACCCCTCCGCCTCACTGGCGAGGACGATCTCCTCGCCACCCTGGGCGCCCAGGCCCAGCACGGCGAGCATGGAGGCGGCGTTGACGGGGTTGCCGTCCGCCTTGGCGATCGTCATGGGGACGCCGGCGGCGGTCGCCGCACGGACGAAGATCGACGCGGGCCGGGCGTGCAGGCCCTCGGCCCAGCCGACGTTTACGCGGCGCTCAACCATGGTGTTGCCCTTCAAGTCGATATTGGTTGTCTAGACCATTGTGGCACGGGGCGCGCGGTGCCCAGTGCGCGCGCCCCACCTGGGACCTTCGGTCGCGCCCCGTGGGCCGGGCGGCACCGGACCACTGTCGGTACCCGGCCTTACGCTGGGCCCATGCAGACGCCGTCCGAGCACGCGTACCCGACCCACTGGGAAGCCGACGTCGTGCTGCGCGACGGCGGCATCGCCCACATCCGCCCCATCACGCCCGACGACGCGGGACGGCTGGTCAGCTTTTACGAGCAAGTGTCGGACCAGTCCAAGTACTACCGCTTCTTCGCCCCCTACCCCCGCCTCTCCGACCGGGACGTCCACCGCTTCACCCACCACGACTACGTCGACCGGGTGGGCCTCGCCGCGATCGTGGGCGACGAGTTCATCGCCACGGTGCGCTACGACCGCATCGCCCCGGCCGACGAGGCCGAGGTCGCCTTCCTCGTCCAGGACGCCCACCAGGGCCGCGGTGTCGCCTCCGCCCTGCTCGAGCACGTCGCGGCCGTCGCGCGCGAGCGCTCGATCCGGCGCTTCGCCGCCGAGGTGCTGCCCGCCAACACGAAAATGATCAAGGTCTTCACGGACGCGGGCTACACACAGAAGCGCAGCTTCGAGGACGGCGTCGTCCGCCTCGGCCTCGACCTGGAGCCCACCGACGCCTCCCTCGCCGTGCAGCGCGCCCGCGAACAGCGCGCCGAGGCCCGCTCCGTGCAGCGCCTGCTCACACCCCGCTCCGTCGCCGTCGTCGGCGCCGGCCGCGAGCCCGGCGGCATGGGCCGCACCGTCCTGCGCAACATCGTCGCCGGCGGCTTCACCGGGCGGACGTACGCGGTCAACCTCGCCTTCCCCGAAGAACCTTCGCTCCTGGAGCCCGAGGGCGTCCCCGCCCATCGCTCCGTCCTCGGCATCGCCGAGCCGGTGGACCTCGCGATCGTCGCCGTCCCCGCCGAGCAGGTCCCCGCCGTCGTCGCCGACTGCGGTGAGCACGGCGTCCAGGGGCTCGTCGTGCTCACCGCCGGATACGCCGAGAGCGGGGGGACGGGCCGCGCCCGCCAGCGCGAGCTGGTCCGCCAGGCCCGCTCGTACGGCATGCGCGTCATCGGCCCCAACTCCTTCGGCCTCATCAACACCGCCGAGGCCGTCAGGCTCAACGCCTCCCTCGCCCCCGAGCTGCCCGCCGCCGGACGGGTCGGGCTGTTCAGCCAGTCCGGCGCGATCGGCATCGCCCTGCTCTCCGGGCTCCACCGGCGGGCGGCCGGCCTCGTGGGCATCTCCACCTTCGTCTCCGCCGGCAACCGCGCCGACGTCTCCGGCAACGACTTCCTCCAGCACTGGCACGACGACCCCGACACCGACGTCGTCCTCATGTACCTGGAATCCATCGGCAATCCGCGGAAGTTCGCCCGCCTCGCCCGGCGCACGGCCGCCCGTAAGCCGCTCGTCGTCGTCAAGGGCGCCCGGCACGGTGCCGCCGCCCCCACCGGCCACGCCGTGCCCTCCACCCGTATCCCCGACGCCACGGTCTCCGACCTGCTGCGCCAGGCCGGCGTCATCCGCGTCGACACGGTCACCGAGCTGGCCGACGCCGGGCTGCTCCTCGCCTCCCAGCCGCTCCCCGAGGGCCCTCGCGTCGCGATCTGCGGCAACTCCGAATCCCTCGCCCTGCTCACGTACGACGCCTGCCTCACGGACGGGCTGCGACCCCTGCTGCCCCGCGACCTGACCACGTCCGCCACCCCGGCGGACTTCCGGGCCGCGCTCTCGGCCGCGCTGGCCGACCGGGCCTGCGACGCGGTGGTCGTCACCGCCATCCCCTGGGTCGGCGACACCTCCGCCGCCGACCTCGCCACCGCCCTGCGCGAGGCCGTCGCGACGGCCCCCACCGCGAAGCCGGTGGCGGTGGTCCACCTGGAGATCCCGGGCCTGGCCGAAGCCCTGGCGGCACCGGGCCCGGCCCGAGCGGACGAGCCGGGCGGCTCCGCCACCACCAGTGGCGAGCCGCAGACCGCTGCCGCGATCGGCACCGCATCCGTCCCCGGCCCAGCCGCAGGCGCCCCCGTGCGGATACCCGCCTATCCCGCCGCCGAGCGGGCCGTGCGGGCGCTTGCCGAGGCCGTGCGTTATGCGCGGTGGCGGCGGGACGTCGCCGTGCCCGGGCGGGTGCCCGAGTACGACGACATCGACGAAGAGGGCGCCGCCGCCGACATCGACGTCCTGCTCCGGGCCCATGGCGCCGTCGCCCCGCGCGCCGTGACGCTCTCAGCCCCCGACACCCAGCGCCTCCTCGCCCGCTACGGCATCGCCGTGCTGCCCGCCCTGCCCGCGCCCGACCCCGACAGCGCCGTGGACGCCGCCCGGCGGCTCGGCTTCCCCGTGGCCCTCAAGCCCACCGCGCCCCACCTCCGTCACCGCGCCGACCTCGGCGGGGTCCGCCTCGACCTCGGCGGTGAGGCGGAATTGCGCCGCGCGTACACGGAGTTGACCGAGCTGCTCGGCAAGCCCGAGGAGCTGAGCCTCGTCGTGCAGTCCATGGCCCCCCGCGGCGTCGACACCGTCGTCCGCGCCGCCATCCACCCCACCGCCGGCGCGGTGCTCTCCTTCGGGCTGGCCGGCGCGCCGTCCCTGCTGCTCGGGGACATCGCCCACCGCCTCGTCCCGGCCACCGACCGGGACGTCGCCGAGCTCATCCGCTCCGTGCGCACCGCGCCGCTGCTCTTCGGCTGGCGCGGCTCCGCCCCCGTGGACACCGCGGCCCTGGAGGAGCTGCTGCTGCGGGTCTCGCGCCTCGTCGACGACCACCCGGAGGTCGTGGGCGCCGACCTGGAGCCGGTGATCGTCGCCCAGCACGGGGTGCACGTCCTCGGCGCGACCATCCGGCTGGCCCCGCCCCCGGCCCGCTCCGACCTCGGGCCGCGGAGTCTGCCCCTGTACTGAGTCCCCGTACCGGGTCCCTGGCCGGGGATCGGCGGCAGCCGGACCCCGTACGCCCCGTAGGATGGGCGTATGGCGAAGACCGGTACGACGACCCAGGGGCTGCGCGCGGCTATCGAGCGCAGCGGCTACTACCCGGCCCTCGTGGCCGAGGCGGTGGAAGCCGCCGTGGGCGGTGAGCCGGTCGTGTCGTACCTGGTCCACCAGGAGACGACGTTCGACTCGAACGAGGTGCGCCGCCATGTCACGGTGCTCGTCCTCACCGGCACCCGATTCATCGTCAGCCACACCGACGAGCAGGCCGCCGACGGCACCTCCCCGTCGCCCTACGCCACCACCTCCACCGAGTCCGTGAAGCTCGACCGGATCTCCTCGGTGGTGCTCAGCCGTGTCGTCGCCAACCCCGAGGCCTACACCCCGGGCACCCTGCCCCGCGAGGTCGTCCTGACCATCGGCTGGGGCGCGGTCTCCCGCATCGACCTCGAGCCCGCCGCCTGCGGCGACCCGAACTGCGACGCCGACCACGGCTACACCGGCTCCTCCACCGCCGACGACCTCAGCCTGCGGGTCAGCGAGGCGGGTGACGGCCCGGACACCGTCCGTCAGACCCTCGCCTTCGCCCAGGCGCTCTCCGAGGCCACCGCGGCGACCGCCCGCTGATGTCGTATTCCACCGTCGCCGGCGCGGCCTGGCCCGAGCCGGCTCCGCTCGACCCCCGCTCCGCCCCGCTGCCCCGCTACGGCACCGGCTCCCTCGCCGACCTGCTGCCCTCGGTCGCGGCGGGCCTGGGTGTGCCCGGCCTCACCTCCGGACTGGAGCTGGCGCCCGCCGACCGGGTCTGCGTCTTCCTGATCGACGGCCTGGGCTGGGAGCTGCTGCGCGCCCACCCCGACGAGGCCCCGTTCCTCCACTCGCTGCTGGGCACGTCCATGAACGGCACCGGCGTGCCCATGACCGCCGGCTTCCCCTCCACCACGGCGACCTCCCTCGCCTCGGTCGGCACGGGCCTGCCGCCCGGCGCCCATGGTCTGGCCGGCTACACCGTCGCCGACCCGGCCACCGGGCAGCTGATGAACCAGCTGCGCTGGCGCCCCTGGACCGACCCCCACGCCTGGCAGCCGTACCCCACCGTCTTCCAGCTCGCGGACGCTGCCGGGATCGCCACCTGCCAGGTCTCCGCGCCGGACTTCGAGCACACGCCGCTGACCAAGGTCGCGCTGAGCGGCGGCACCTTCCACGGCCGGCTCTCCGGCGAGGAACGGATGGACTTCGCCGCCCAGCGCCTCGGCGCCGCGGACCGCTCGCTCGTCTACACGTACTACAGCGAGGTCGACGGCAAGGGCCACCGCTTCGGCGTCGACTCCGAGGAGTGGCGCGGCCAGCTGATGTACGTGGACCTGCTCGCCCGGCGACTCGCCGAGCAGCTGCCGCCGCGCTCGGCCCTCTACATCACCGCCGACCACGGCATGATCGACATCCCGTTCGACCCGGAGTCGCGCATCGACTTCGACGAGGACTGGGAGCTGCGCGCCGGGGTCGCCCTGCTGGGCGGCGAGGCGCGGGCCCGCCATGTCTACGCGGTGCCCGGCGCGGCCGCCGACGTCCTGACCGTGTGGCGCGAGGTGCTCGGCGAGCAGATGTGGGTCGCGGGCCGGGACGAGGCCATCGAGGCGGGCTGGTTCGGCCCGCCCGGCGAGGGCGTCGACGACCGGGTGTACGCGCGGATCGGCGACGTCGTCGCCGCCGCCCGCGACGACGTCGCGATCGTCGCCACGGAGACCGAGCCCAACGAGTCGAAGATGGTCGGCCTCCACGGTTCCATGACGCCCGTCGAGCAGCTCGTGCCGCTCCTCGAAGTCCGCTCCTGAGCGAAGCCCGCTCGCGAGCGGAGCCCGTTCCCCCTGATCTCACCTCCCCCCACGATCAAACGAAAGGCATGCCTTCCCATGCCCGAGCTGGTGTTCTTCTCCGGAACGATGGACTGCGGAAAGAGCACCCTCGCTCTGCAGATCGAGCACAACCGGTCGGCGCGCGGCCTCGAGGGGCTGATCTTCACCCGCAACGACCGCGCGGGCGAGGGCAAGCTGTCCTCCCGGCTCGGCCTGGTCACCGACTCCGTCGAGGCGGGGGAGGGGTTCGACTTCTACGCGCACCTGGTCGCACACCTCTCGGCGGGCGGCCGCGCGGACTACGCCATCTGCGACGAGGCCCAGTTCCTCGCCCCGGAGCAGATCGACCAGCTGGCCCGGATCGTCGACGACCTCGAACTGGACGTCTTCGCCTTCGGTATCACCACCGACTTCCGCACCAAGCTCTTCCCCGGCTCCCAGCGCCTGATCGAACTCGCCGACCGCGTCGAGGTCCTCCAGGTCGAGGCGCTGTGCTGGTGCGGGGCACGGGCCACCCACAACGCCCGTACGGTCGGCGGGGAGATGGTCGTCGAGGGCGCGCAGGTCGTCGTCGGCGACGTCAACCAGCCGGAGACCGTGGTCGGTTACGAGGTGCTGTGCCGGCGCCACCACCGCCGCCGGCTCACGGCGGCCGCCGCGCGTGCGGCTGCCCTGTCGCCGGACGTACTGCCGGTGGACCCCGAGACCGAGAACGCGGGCTGAACCGGACGGCCCGCTAGCGCGCCGTCCGCAGCAGGGTGAAGACCGCGCCCTCCGGGTCCTCGACCGTCGCCGCGTGCCCGGCCGTCATCTCCGCCGGGCCCTCCACGACCCGGCCGCCCAGCTCGGCGACCCGCTCGGCGGCCGTGTCCACGTCCGCCACTTCGAAATACGTCATCCAGTGCGGATACCGCAGCGCCGGCCCCGCGCCCCGGATCGCGGCCACCGGACGGCCGTCCAGGTGGAGCGTGAACGTGTCGGCGCCCACGGCGCCGGACGACTTCGTCTCATACCCGAACAGCGCGCGGTAGAACTTCAGCACCGCGGCGGCGTCATGGGTCACCAGTTCGTGCCAGACCGGGGTGCCCGGCGCGCCCGTCGTCCCGGGATCCACCATCCCCCGCCCCTGCCGGACGCCGAACGGCGCCCCCGCCGGGTCCGTGGCGAGCACCAGCCGCCCCGCGTCCTCGGCGGCCAGCGGACCCACGCCTACCGTTCCGCCGGCGCAGTGGATCCACTCCGCGGAGACGTCCGCGTCGTCGCTCGCCAGATAGGTGGTCCACGCGTTGGCGAGTTGACGATCGGGCGGCAGGCCCCCGATCCCGGCGACATCGTGGCCGTCGACCGTGGCCCGTACGTACGGCCCCGGGCGGCCGGGCCCCGGGCTGTAGTAGGACCACCCGAACAGCCCGCTGTAGAACTCCTTGGTCGCCTCCAGGTCCTGCACCAGGAGACTGGTCCAGCAAGGAGTGCCCGGTGTCTGCCGCCGGGTGCCCTCGCCGTGCTCGGAGGAGCCCCATACCTCGGTCATCGTCAGTATCTCCTCGGACCATCGTGGTGGCCGCGCGTCCCCGCCGGGACACGCGCCCCGGCCGCGCCGGGCGTAAGGGTTCCCGCTGAGCATGCCCGAATTCGCGTTCCGCTTCCGTGTCCTCGGCAGCGCCGTCCAGTATCGATCAGCAAAGCGCCTTCTGGCCAGGGGACCGTTCGGAGCAACGGGGACTACGCCAGGATGGGTTCATGAACGTCATCATCACCGCGAAGGAATGGGCGAGCGAGTCGGCCGGCGAGCGGCCGCCGACGCTCCTGGACATCCGCTACCGGCCCGGAGGCGCGCCCGGCCGGCCCCAGTACGAGGCCGGGCATCTCCCGGGCGCCGTCTATGTCGACATGGACGCCGAACTCGCCGGCGAGCCGGGGAAGAGGGGCCGTCATCCGCTGCCGGACACCGGGGCGTTCGGGGCGGCGATGCGCCGGGCGGGGGTGCGCTCCGACCGCCCGGTCGTCGTCTACGACGACGGTCTGGGCTGGGCCGCCGCCCGGGCGTGGTGGATGCTGCGCTGGGCCGGGCATCCGTCCGTACGCGTCCTGGACGGCGGGCTCGCCGCGTGGAACGCGGCCGGGGGAGAACTGACGACGGAGGTACCGGCGCCGGCCGACGGCGACTTCGTGCCCGAGCCGGGCGCGCTGCCGGTGCTCGACGCGGACGGCGCGGTCGCGCTGGCGCGGCGCGGGGTGCTGCTGGACGCGCGTGCGGGGGAGCGCTACCGGGGTGAGGTGGAGCCGCTGGACCGGGTCGCCGGGCACATTCCCGGCGCGGTCTCCGCCCCCACGACCGAGAACGTCGCCGAGGACGGCCTCTTCCGCCCGGCCTCCGAGCTCGCGGCGCGCTTCGTGGCGCTGGGGGCGACGGGTGCGCCCGGCGCGGCGGAGGTGGGCGTCTACTGCGGCTCGGGCGTCTCCGCGGCGCACGAGATCCTGGCACTGGCGGTGGCGGGCGTGCCGGCGGCGCTGTACGTCGGATCGTGGAGCGAGTGGTCCTCCGACCCGGCACGGCCGGTGGCGATGGGGCCGGAAGCGGGCTGACCACCCGCCGGGGCGGGTGAGGGTGCCTGGGGGCAGGCCCCCAGGCACCCGGCGGTCGTCAGAGGGGGTCTGGGGGCACCGCCCCCAGGAAACGGTGAAATGGGGGCACCTCCCAGCGGTAGCTGGGGGAGGGACCGGGGCCTCCCCCCCCCGCCGCGATGGCGAGCAACCCCCACCGGGGGCGGCGGTGCCGAACCGGCCTGTCGGCCGGATCAGTCCTGCCGTCCGGATCAGTCCTGCTTCTTCCGCCGCGTCCCGAAAACGATCTCGTCCCAGCTCGGCACCGCCGCCCGTCGCCCAGGGCGGACGCCGTCCGCCTCGGCCTGGCGGTCCGTCGTGCCGGTCAGGCGTTCGCGGTGTCCCGCCACCGACCGCGGCATGAGGACGTCCGCGTAGGCGGACCCGGCGCTGGCGGCCGGGGCCGGGGGCTCCACGACCTCCGGCTCCTCCGCCGGGGCCTCGGACGGGGGCGAGGGGATCGCGCCGACGGCCGGGGGCGTCGAGGGCGGCTCGGGTACGACCATGTCGCCCCGGAAGCTCGGCACGGCCTCCAGGAGGCTGGTCAGCGAGTCACGGTCGCGCTCCTTGGGCGCGTCCTCGGTCGGCGCCTCGCCGGAGGGCGCCTCCGCGTCCGCGCCGTCGGCGGACTGCCGGTCCCGGTCGAGGGAACGGTCCAGCGGCCGGTCGCGCGGCAGCCGGGCGATGCGCGGCACGAACGGGAAGGTCGGCTCGGGCGTGTCGTCGGTCTCGCCGATGAGCGCCCGCGCCTCGTCGTCCAGCGCCTGAACGATCCGGCGCGGCGGATCGTAGGTCCAGCTGGCCGCGCGCGGCTCCCCGGCGGCGCGGTAGACCAGCAGGACTTCCCAGGTGCCGTCGTCGCGGCGCCAGGAGTCCCACTGGGCGGTGTCCTTCTCGGCGCCGCGCAGCATCATGCGCTCCGCGACGGTCTCGCCGAGCGGCGGGCCGCTGTTCTCGCCGGGGCGGCGTACGGGCGTCTTGCGGGCCCGCTCCGCCATGAAGGCGCGTTCGGCGAGCACGGGGCCCTCGAAGCGCCGTACGCGCTCCACGGGGATGCCCGCGAGCTGGGCGACCTCCTCCGCCGAGGCGCCGGCCCGGATACGGGCCTGGATGTCGCGGGGCCGGAGGTGGCTCTCCACCTCGATCTCGATCTGGCCGAGGCGTGCGCGGTCGTTGCGCACGGCGGCGCGGAGCCGCTCGTCGATGGGAAGGGTGTACTCCGTGCTGTCCGCAGACTTGAGAACCAGCCGTGTGCCGTCGTTGGAGACTGCCACGACACGCAGTTCGGGCATGGGGACCTCCCGGGTGGTGCCTGCCGACGTCACCTGCGTCGCTGCTTCCGCTAGTCGAGTGTGGCCTGCCCGGGTAGCAGCCTGCCACAACATTGCCGAGTTGACGGGGCGAGAGCCGCCCGGGCCCCTCCCGCCGGATCCGGTGGATTCCGGGCAGCCGAACGGGATATTGGGGCCAGGGCTCGCCACAGTACTCCATTCGGGCCAGCGGGCGTGGATCGGCGCGCCAGCGAAGTTCACCTGCGGCAAGGGAGTTGGAATGCGCCCCTTGGGGCGGGCTCGGCCGGACTTGGTTCCCGTGGGTGGCGAGGTTCACATAATCGCCCGATTCGGAACTGTTCGTTGGGCTCGAATGTCTCTTCTGGCTATAAGAGGGACCGAAAGGAACAACAGAGGCTGGAGATGGACGACAAAGCCGAAAGTGAGGCAAAAGCCAAGGGCAAGCGCCTGGAACTGAGCGTCGCACAGGTGTCCGGTAGTGCTCTGGCGGCGGTCGTGGCGGCCCTGCTCGCGGGCAAACTCGGTGTATACGGCACGGTACTCGGTGCCGGTGTCGTCAGCGTGGTGGCCACTACGGGTGGCACAGTCTTCCAGCACCTGTTCAAACGTACGGGTGAGCAGATACGCGAGGCGGCGGGCCCGGCGGAGCCCCGGCTCCGTCAGGTGCCGGTGCGCGACGCGTCCCGCGCCGTGGACCGGGCGCGCTCGGCCGACGCCGCGACGACCGTGCTCCCCGCAGCGGGAGCGGCACGGGACGGCCGGTCCGGCCTGGAGCGCACCCAGCTGCTCGGACAGGTCGACGCGACAGGCGCGCTGCCGGGGACCGAGGACCGTACGCAACTGCTGCACCAGGTGTCACATCCCGGTGCGAATCCGGCGCAATCCGAGGCGTACGCCGGTGCGTACACCGGCGCGCAGGACGACGCGTACATCCACGGCTACTCCGACACGTTCTCGCACGGCACGACCCACGGCACCCGGCTGCGCGGCTGGAAGCGCCCGCTGCTGGCGGCCGCGGGCGTCTTCGCCCTGGCCATGGGCACGGTGACGGCGGTGGAGCTCGTCTCCGGTTCCAGCGCGGACGGGGACAAGGGCGGGACGACCGTCAGCCGGATCTTCCAGCCGGGCAAGAGCGAGAAGAAGCAGGACCCGGATCCGTCGCAGGCCCCGGACCCCGGCCGCTCGCACGGCGGGAGCGAGGCGGGCGCCGGCGAGAGCGGCGCGACCCCTTCGCCGGGCGCGTCGCAGCAGGGCGGCGGCAGCGGTACGGGCAAGCAGACGCCGGACCCGGGGCCGACCCCGTCCTCCGGCGGCGGCTCCACGCCGAAGCCGACCCCGACGCCGGACAGCGGCTCGTCGCCGGACGCCGGCAAGGGCGGGACGGACGGCAAGGGCGGCGGCACCGGTGGCCAGGGCTCCGGTGGCACGGGCGGCCAGTCCCCCTCGCCGCAGCCCGGCCAGAACGCCGCGGCCGGTACGGGCGCGGGCACCGGCTCCGGTACCGGCACGGCCTCGTAGGACGAGACGCGCGGGAACATCACGGGCGCCGGGCGGCGGACCTCCCCCGAGGGGACCGAGCCCGGCGCCCGTGGTGTCACTCGCCCAGGACCCGCCGCAGGTAGGCGTTGCCGAAGACGCGCTCCGGATCCAGCCGGTCCCGTACCGCCGTGAACTCCGCGAAGCGCGGATAGACGTCCGCCAGATACGTGGCGTCGCGGTTGTGCAGCTTCCCCCAGTGCGGCCGGCCCCCATGGGCCGTCATGATCTGCTCGACGGCCGTGAAATACGCCTGGTGCGGGGTACCCCTGTACATGTGTACGGCGATATAGGCCGTATCCCTGCCCGAAGCGGTGGACAGCGGGATGTCGTCCGCCGGGGCCGTCCGTACCTCCACGGGGAAGCTCACCCGCAGCCGCCGGCGCTCGATCATCGCCCGCAGCTCCCGCAGGGCCGCCGTCGCCGCCTCGCGCGGCAGCGCGTACTCCATCTCCAGGAAGCGCACCCGGCGGGGGCTGGTGAAGACCTTGTAAGGGATGTCGGTGTACGTACGGGGGGACAGGGCCCGGGCGGAGAGCCGGGCGATTCCGGGGACCGTTCCGGGGACGGCCCGGCCCAGCGCGCAGACGGCGCCGAAGACCCCGTTCGACAGCAGTTCGTCCTGCACCCAGGCGGCGGCCCGGCCGGGCGGGGCCGCCGGGCCCTCGACTCGGTTGTTCCGCTTGGTGGTGCAGCGGTCGGTGTGCGGGAACCAGTAGAACTCGAAGTGCTCGTTCTCCGCGACGAGCGCGTCGAAGCCGGACGTCACCGCGCCGAAGGACATCGGCTCCTCGCGCGCGGCGAGCAGGAACTCCGGCTCGACCCGGAAGGTGATCGCGGTGATCACCCCCAGTGCGCCGAGGCCCACCCGCGCCGCGGCGAACACCTCCGGGTCCTCCCGCGCCGAGCAGGTCAGCACCGAACCGTCGGCGGTCACCAACTCCAGCCCGGCGACCTGGGCGGCGATCGCGCCCGAGTCGCGGCCGGTGCCATGGGTGCCGGTGCTGACGGCCCCGGAGACCGTCTGCTCCATGATGTCGCCCATGTTCGTCAGGGACAGGCCCCGGGCGGAGAGCTCCTCATTGAGCCGGCGGAGTGTCATGCCCGCACCGACCGTCACGGTCCCGGCGTCCCGGTCGACCGAACGGATGCCGGTCAGGCCCTCCGGGTGTATCAGCAGACCGTCGGTGGCGGCCGCGGCGGTGAAGGAGTGGCCGCTGCCGACCGCCTTCACCTTCAGGCCGTCGGAGGCGGCCCGGACGACCGCCGCGGCCAGTTCCTCCGCGGTCCGCGGGGCCACCGTGCGGGCGGGACGGGCGGTGACGTTCCCCGCCCAGTTGCGCCATAAGCCTTCGTCATGCTTCCTGGTGGCGCTGTTCCGCCAGGTGCTGTTCGTCCTTGCCGTCGCCCCCATGGGCGCGCACCCCCACCCGCTCCGGCGCCGGCCGCAGCCGGCGGTATCCGAGGAACGCGCCGACGGCCGCGAGCAGTCCCGCCGCGCCGGACACCGCGTACCCCGCCCGGGCCCCGGCCGCGTCCACCACCCAGCCGGCGGCCGACGAGCCGAGCGCCACGCCGACCGCCAGCCCGGTGCTCGTCCAGGTCATGCCCTCGGTCAGCTTCGCGCGCGGTACGTGCTGCTCGACGAGGGCCATCGTGGTCACCATCGTCGGCGCGATGGCCAGGCCCGCGACAAAGAGCGCCACGGCCAGGAACGGCAGGTTCCCGACCAGTTGGAGGGGGATCATACTCACGGCCATCGCACACACGCCCAGAACCCAGCGGCGGGCGGCGTCACCCCGCAGGTGGAGCAGGCCGAAGACCGCGCCGGCGATCCCGGAGCCCAGCGCGTACACCGCGAGCACCAGGCTGGAGGCGGCCTTGTGGCCCTGCTCCTCGGCGAAGGCCACGGTGACGACGTCGATGGAGCCGAACAGGGCGCCGGTGGCCGCGAAGACCACCACCAGCACCTGAAGCCCCCGCGAGCCCAGCGCGGAGCCCGCCGTCTGGTCCGTCCGGGGGTGCGGCTTCGGCTCGGTGGCCCGCTGCGCGGTCAGCCACACCACGCCGATCGCCAGGAAGCAGGCCGCCAGCAGCGGACCCGCCTCGGGGAACCAGCTCGTGGACAGGCCGATCGACAGGATCGGCCCGATGATGAACACGACCTCGTCGATGACGGACTCGGCCGAGTACGCCGTGTGGAGCTCGCGCGGCGAGCCGTGGAACAGCGCCGCCCACCGGGCCCGCACCATCGACCCCACGCTCGGCACACAGCCCGCGCCCGCCGCGAAGACGAAGAGCGTCCACTCGGGCCAGCGCTGCTGCGCGCTCACCAGCAGCCCGGCGACGGCCGCCAGCGCGAGGGCCGTCGCCGGGCGGACCACGCGCCGCTGCCCGTGCCGGTCGACCAGCCGGGAGACCTGCGGTCCCAGGACGGCGGCGGAGAGCGCCAGGGTCGCCGAGACGGCGCCCGCCAGCCCGTACCGGCCGGTCAGCTGGGAGATCATCGTGACGACGCCTATGCCGAGCATCGACAGGGGCAGCCTGCCGACGAGGCCCGCCGCGGCGAAGCCCTTGGTGCCGGGTGCGGCGAATATCGCGCGGTAGGGACTGGACAACGACGGCTCCCGGGGAAGTCGGCACTGGGGGACGGGGCGAGGGTGCCGTAAGGGACGAAGGTGGCCGATACAGCTTACGTCTGTACGTTCGTGCGACGCACCGCCATTTCCCGGCTGTCAGTGGCGGGTGGCAGGATCGGAGGCATGTCGGATCAGCCATCCCACGCCCCCTATGACGCCCTGCTGTTGCTCTCCTTCGGCGGGCCCGAGGGGCCGGACGACGTCGTCCCGTTCCTGGAGAACGTCACCCGCGGCCGGGGCATCCCCCGCGAGCGGCTCAAGGAGGTCGGGCAGCACTACTTCCTCTTCGGTGGCGTCAGCCCGATCAACGACCAGAACCGGGCGCTGTTGCGCGCCCTGCGCGAGGACTTCGCGGCGCGCGGCGTCGACCTCCCGGTCTACTGGGGCAATCGCAACTGGGCGCCGTACCTGACCGACACGCTGCGCCGGATGGTGGCCGACGGCCACCGCCGGGTGCTCGCCCTGACCACCAGCGCCTACGCCTCCTACTCCGGCTGCCGGCAGTACCGGGAGAACCTCGCCGACGCGCTGGCCACGCTGGAGGCCGAGGGCCTGCCCCTGCCGCGCGTCGACAAGCTGCGGCACTACTTCAACCACCCCGGCTTCGTCGCTCCCATGGCCGAGGCGACGCTGGCCGCGCTCGCCCGGCTGCCCGAGGAGGCCCGGGCCGGCGCCCATCTGGCCTTCACCACCCACTCCATCCCCACGGCCGCCGCCGACACCTCCGGCGCGGCCGAGGGCCACGGCGACGGCGGCGCCTACGTCGCCGAGCACCTCGACGTCGCCCGGCTCGTCGCGGAGGCGGTGCGCGAGGAGACCGGCGTCGAGGACCGCCCCTGGCGCCTCGTCTACCAGTCCCGCAGCGGCGCCCCGCACATCCCCTGGCTCGAGCCCGACATCTGCGACCACCTGGAGACGGTGAGCGCCGAGGGCGCGCCGGCCGTCGTCATGGTGCCCATCGGCTTCGTCTCGGACCACATGGAGGTCAAGTACGACCTCGACACCGAGGCCACCGCCAAGGCCGCCGAGCTGGGCCTGCCCGTGGCCCGGGCCGCCACCGTCGGCGCCGACCCGCGCTTCGCCGCCGCCGTCCGCGAGCTGGTGCTGGAGCGCGCGGCGACCGAGCGGGGAGAGCGGCCCGAGCGCTGCGCGCTGGGCTCGCTCGGGCCCTCCCACGACCTCTGCCCCGTCGGCTGCTGCCCGGCGCGGGCCCCGCGCCCGGCCGCCGCCGGCGCCGACAGCCCGTACGCGTAAGGAGCCGCTGACCGTGACTGTGAACGACGCCCCCGACGCCCCTGATGCGCCTGATGCCCCCGGCGCCCTCGACGTCCTCAAGGACGAGCTCCTGGCCGTGGCCCTGGAGGCCGCCGACCGGGCCGGAGCGCTGCTGCGCGACGGCCGGCCCGCCGATCTCGGCGTGGCCGCCACCAAGACCAGCCCCATCGACGTCGTCACCGAGATGGACATCGCCGCCGAGAAGCTGATCACCGGCTTCATCGCGGGGCGCCGCCCGCACGACGGGCTGCTGGGGGAGGAGGGGGCCAGCACCGAGGGCACCAGCGGGGTGCGCTGGGTGATCGACCCCCTCGACGGCACGGTCAACTATCTGTACGGGCTGCCGTCGTGGGCCGTGTCGATAGCCGCCGAGATCGACGGAGAGGCGGTCGTGGGCGTCGTCGCGGCGCCGATGCGCGGCGAGACGTACCGCGCCGTGCGCGGGCGGGGTGCCTTCGAGGGGGAGCGGCGGCTGCGCTGCCGGCCCGCGCCCGCCTTCGCCCAGGCCCTCATCGGCACGGGCTTCGGCTATCTGACGGCCCGGCGCGCCGCCCAGGCGGAAGTGGTGCGCGCGATCCTGCCGGAGGTGCGGGACATCCGCCGCGCCGGAGCGGCGGCGATCGACCTGTGCGACGTGGCCTGCGGCCGGCTCGACGGCTACTACGAGCGCGGGCTCAACCCCTGGGACTACGCGGCCGGCGCCCTCATCGCCCGTGAGTCCGGCGCCCTGACGGGCGGCCGCCCCGGGGCCCCGGCCTCGGGCGAGCTGACGATCGCTGCCGCCCCGGGCCTCTTCGAGCCGCTCCAGGCCCGGCTGGAGGAGCTGGGCGCCTGGCACGACTAGCCCTGCGGGCGGCTTCCGGGGACGGTCGGTGGCCCGCCGTCGCGGCCGGGGCCGCCGCCCCGGACCGGGCCTCGCGATGGCCTCCAGCCATGCCCCGGCCACGGGCTGCCGGGGCGGGGGCGAAGCCCCTCGCCCGTCCGGGGGGCTGGAGGCCTGCCCCAGGAAACGGTGAAAGGGCAGGACTGGGGCACCCTCCCCGCCGCAACGGCGGTTGGCCACCGGCTGCGCACCCGGCGGTGCCGCACCCGCCGCACGAGCCCCCGCCCAAGCACCCCTGCCCAAGCACCCACGCGCAGGCGCCCCCGGCACGGGGCTTCCGTGCCGGGGGCGCTCCGCGCTGTGCGGATCAGGCGGATCAGACTTGTACGCCGTGCTCCGCCGCCAGGCGGTGAAGCTCGTCGAGCTCCGCCTGTTCGACGTCGGCGAGGTAGTCGTCGCCCGTACGACGGGCGTGGTCGAGGTCGGACCGGGTCATCTCTATGCGCTGCAGAATGCCAGCGGTGAACGCGTCCATGGTGCTGCGCCCCCTCGTCGTGGGTTGGCGGCACGGGGGTGTGCCACGGCGAAAACGATCACTGCGTGGTGTACCCGCATACGCGTAGGCGTACGGAGAAGCGTGATCGCGGGTGTGCAGACGTCTTCCCCACCCCGGTCCGGGCGGAAACCTGTGACCGCCGAAGAATCCGGAATCCTTCCCAGGCAGACCGCCAGGCACCCCTTACAGCCGGTTTACCGACATCCGAGGCAGGATGGAGGGACCCATCAGGGGGATCACGCCTGCCCACACGGGCCAAGAGGAAGGAACAGCGCCGTGCGCGTACTCGTCGTCGAGGACGAGCAACTGCTCGCAGACGCCGTCGCCACCGGACTGCGCCGGGAGGCCATGGCCGTCGACGTCGTGTACGACGGAGCGGCCGCCCTGGAGCGCATCGCCGTCAACGACTACGACGTCGTCGTGCTCGACCGTGACCTGCCGCTCGTCCATGGTGACGACGTCTGCCGCAAGGTCGTCGAGCTCGGCATCCCCACCCGGGTCCTGATGCTGACCGCCTCCGGCGACGTCAGCGACCGGGTGGCCGGCCTGGAGCTCGGCGCCGACGACTACCTTCCCAAGCCCTTCGCGTTCAGCGAGCTCACCGCGCGCGTCCGGGCGCTGGGCCGGCGGACGACCGTGGCGCTGCCGCCCGTGCTGGAGCGGGCCGGCATCAAGCTGGACCCCAACCGCCGCGAGGTGTTCCGCGACGGCCGCGAGGTGCAGCTGGCGCCCAAGGAGTTCGCGGTGCTGGAGGTGCTCATGCGCAGCGAGGGGGCTGTGGTCTCGGCCGAGCAGCTGCTGGAGAAGGCCTGGGACGAGAACACCGACCCGTTCACCAACGTGGTCCGGGTCACCGTGATGACCCTGCGCCGCAAGCTCGGCGAACCCCCGGTGATCGTCACCGTCCCGGGCTCCGGATACCGGATCTGACCCCGATGGCCGCCACCCCCACCCCGCAGGCCCCGCCGAAGCCCGCTTGGGACCCCCGCCAGCCCGTCGTCCGCCCGTACCCCTGGCTCCGCCCGACCATCCGGATACGTCTCACCCTGCTCTACGGCGGGATGTTCCTGATGGCCGGCGTGCTGCTGCTGACGATCATCTACCTGCTGGCGGCGAATGCCCTCGATGTCGGCAGCCAGCCGCTGATCAAGCTGACGGGCGGCACCCAGTTCGCGGTCGAGAATCCGAGTCTCTGCCCCCAGCTCGGGAACGTCTCCACCTACCAGGAGGCGAACCACGTCCTGAGCACCTGCCAGGCTGACCTGCGGGCCATGGCACTCGACACGCTCCTCAAGCGCTCCCTCCTCGCCCTCCTCGGCCTCGCGGTGATCGCGTTCGCCTTCGGTTACGCCATGTCGGGCCGGGTCCTCTCGCCGCTGGGCAAGATGACCCGTACCGCTCGCCGCGTCGCCGCCACGGACCTGACCCGGCGGATCGAGCTGGGCGGCCCGGACGACGAGCTCAAGGAGCTGTCGGACACCTTCGACGAGATGCTGGACCGGCTGGAGCGGGCCTTCACCGCCCAGCAGCGCTTCGTCGCCAACGCCTCGCACGAGCTGCGCACCCCGCTGGCGATCAACCGCACCCTGCTGGAGGTCAGCCTCTCCGACCCCGGGGCCTCCCCGGAGCTCCATCAGCTGGGCAAGACGCTGCTGGCCACGAACGAGCGCAGCGAGCAGCTAGTGGAGGGCCTGCTGCTGCTCGCCCGCAGCGACAACGAGATCGTGGACCGCAAGCCCGTGGACCTCGCCGAGGTGGCCTCCCAGGCCCTCGACCAGGCCCGTGGGGAGGCCCAGGCCAAGGGCGTGGAGCTGCGCGGCACCCGGCAGCCCGCGGTCGTCCAGGGCAACGGCGTGCTGCTGGAGCGGATCGCGCTGAACCTCGTGCAGAACGCGGTGCGCTACAACACCCCCGACGGCTGGGTGGAGGTCACCACCCAGGCCCTGCCGGGCCAGGCCGTGCTGATCGTGGAGAACACCGGCCCGGTCGTCCCGGCCTACGAGGTGGACAACATCTTCGAGCCCTTCAGGCGGCTGCGCACGGAGCGTACCGGCAGCGACAAGGGCGTCGGCCTGGGGCTGTCCATCGTGCGCTCGGTGGCCCGGGCTCACGGCGGGCGGATCACCGCGGAGCCGCGCGAGGGAGGTGGCCTGGCCATGCGCGTCGTCCTGCCCACCTGACCGGGCCGGTCCGGGTTGTGCCCGGGCGAGGGGAGTCTGCGACAATAGGTCCTCGCGGGTTCGCTTTGGGCGGAATTAATCCGGTCCGCCCGGCGTCGCGGCTGTGTGTGATCGGTCACATACGCAGACTTCCGGCCATCTACTCTCCGTGATCGGCATCCCCGGGAGAACGCCTGAAAAATGGGGGTTTCCAGGGGTCCTGATCACGGGAAGTACACGGAATGGCGTGGCCGCGCACGGCATTTCGACCGTGTACGGTCCCCATCGACACCCGTCCCGATCACCTCTTCAGGTGTGCGGTTGGGTGTCGATTGAGTAACAGACCTTGATGTGAGGCAAAATCTCCGCCTCGGGTCGGGCACAAGTCCGGCCTCTCACGCGTTACGTGCGCTGGAGATACCGCAGACACCCAGAGGGGGAGAGCGACATGGCAACGGACTACGACACCCCACGCAAGACCGACGACGACGTCGACAGTGACAGCCTTGAAGAACTGAAGTCCCGGCGGAACGACAAGTCCTCGTCGTCCGTCGACGTCGACGACTTCGAGGCCGCCGAGGGCATGGAGCTGCCCGGCGCCGATCTTTCCAACGAGGAGCTGGCCGTTCGGGTCCTGCCCAAGCAGGCCGACGAGTTCACGTGCATGAGCTGTTTCCTCGTGCACCACCGCAGCCAGCTCGCCGGGGAGAAGAACGGCCAGCCGATCTGCCGCGACTGCGAGTAGGCGAGGGTCTGCCATGGCAGGCTCGAACCCGTTCCGGAAGCGGCGTCCCCAGCGGCCCGGGCTGACCTCCGGGCCCGTCGAGGACGTTCCTGGCGGCACGGTCGAGGCCGGTGCCGACCCGACCACCGAGCGAGGCCGTACGGCCTCGCTCGCGGTCGTCGTCGGCCAGGAGGCCGCCGCGCGGCTGCGCAAGGGTGGCCGGCTCGGCCGGGCGGGGCTCACCGTCGTAGCGGACCGGATCATCGCGAACGCTCCACGCATCCCGGTGCGTGATCTCGCGACTCTTCGCACACAGTTCCCCGGCCTCGGGCCGGAGGAGCTCGCGGACAAACTGGTGGCCGGTGCCGTCTACGGCACCTCCACCGTGGGCGCGGGCATCG
Organism: Streptomyces sp. NPDC037389; assembly: GCF_040636475.1. Lineage (NCBI taxonomy): Bacteria > Bacillati > Actinomycetota > Actinomycetes > Kitasatosporales > Streptomycetaceae > Streptomyces > Streptomyces sp. NPDC037389. Next base: position 546,004 of record NZ_JBEZUS010000002.1, on the reverse strand, counting down.
GGGCGGCGGCCATGCTGCCCGTGCCGCCCGCCATGCCCGCCGAGCTGGCGGCGGAGGTCATCGCGGTCGCCGCCGTGGAGTACAAGCTCATCGCCGAGCTGCACGAGGTGTACGGCGTCCGGGCCCCCGGCAGCGGGCGCCAGCGGGCCGTGGCCTACCTCGGAGCCTGGGCCGACGAGCGTGGCATCGACGTCACGTCCCCCTTGACCGTCAATGCCGCGCTCGGCGGCCAGCTCCGTCGCGAGCTGCGCCAGCGGGTGCTGAAGCGCACTTTCCGCAACCTCCCCAACCTCACGCCCTTCATGATCGGCGCGACCGTCGGCGCGGTGATGAACCGCCGGGACACCAAGCGGCTCGCCGAGAAGGTCCGCGCGGACCTGCGCACCCGGCGGGTCCCCTGGGACGAACTCGCGGGCACGCCCCCGGAACCGCCGGACGAGGGTCTGGGGCTGGCCTGACCCATGGGAACGGCCCGCAAGGGCCTCTCAGGGGCCCGTGTGGGCCTTGTGGGTGACCGCCGGGCCCGGGGGAGCCACGGGAGTCGCGCGGGCCCGCCCTCAAGCCAGTACGGCCTCAAGCCCGTACGGCCTCAAGCCCGTACGGCCTCGACGGCGGCGGCCAGCCGCTCGGGGAAACGCGTGGAGAGATAGAGATACGGAGTGGGGTCCGCCAGGTCGGTGACCTCGATCCGCACCGCCGTGGGCACATAGCCGCGCAGCAGCATGAAGGCGCGGGTGTCCGCCTTGTGGGTGCGCCAGGCGCGGGCCTCCTCGGCGTCCAGCACCTCCGGCACCCCCAGCGCCGCGACGGGGATCTTCGCGTCCCCCGCCACCAGGGCGTCGCCGACCACCCGGATCCGCGCCGAGCCGTACGAGCTGACCGCCATCGCGGCCAGCGCCGAGCCGCCGATCAGCCCGCCCAGCATCGGCAGGGTGCCCAGCGGCAGCAGGATCAGCGCCATGGCGACGCCGGCCATGACCGCGATGACCCACCAGGAGCGGGGCGCGGTCAGGCGTTCTTCGTAAGGCTGCATACGCACAAGCTTGGCACGGACGGGACCGGGCCCCGCTCGCGCGGGTAAGGTCAGCCCCTGTGAGTGGACGAACGACAGCGCTGACACCGCCGGCCGACGCACGGCCTCCGGTGCGGCACCCCGAAGCCCCCGCGCCCGGAGAGATCATCGGGTCGCACTACGAACACTGCTTCGGTTGCGGCGGCGGTCAGCCGCACGGGCTGCACCTGGAGACGCGCGCCGGCGAGGGCGTGAGCGTCACCGCCGAGTTCCGCGTCAGGGAGGCCCACCAGGGCGCCCCCGGCCTGGCCCACGGCGGTGTGCTGGCCACGGCCCTGGACGAGACCCTGGGCTCGCTGGGCTGGCTGCTGCGCACCATCGCGGTGACCGGACGGCTGGAGACGGACTTCACGCGTCCGGTGCCGGTCGGCACCGTGCTGCACCTGACGGCCGAGGCCGTCGCGGTGCACGGCCGCAAGATCTACTGCACGGCCACCGGCCGCATCGGCGGCCCGGAGGGCCCGGTCGCGGTACAGGCGGACGCGGTGTTCATCGAGGTCAAGGTCGACCACTTCATCGAGAACGGCCGCAAGCAGGAGATCCAGGCCGCCCTCGCCGATCCCGACCAGGTGAAGGTCGCCCGAGCCTTTGAGGTGAACCCGTGAGCGTCGTGCCCCGTCCGCAGCTGGACGTCCTGATCCGCAGGGTCGACCCCGAGGTGCCCGTTCCCTCGTACGGGCACCCCGGTGACGCGGGCTGCGACCTCGTCACCACCGAGGCCGCCGAGCTCGCCCCCGGCGAGCGCGCGGTGCTGCCCACCGGCATCTCCATCGCGCTGCCCGACGGCTACGCGGCGTTCGTCCACCCCCGGTCGGGCCTGGCGGCCCGCTGCGGGGTGTCCATGGTCAATGCCCCGGGCACCATCGATGCCGGGTACCGTGGAGAGATCAAGGTGATTGTGGTCAATCTGGACCCGCGCGAGAGCGTCCGGTTCGAGAGGTTCGACCGCATCGCCCAATTGGTTGTCCAGCAGGTCGAGAAGGTCCGCTTCCACGAGGTGGCGGAGCTTCCCGGCTCGGCGCGGGCCGAAGGGGGCTTCGGGTCCACCGGTGGCCACGCTGCCGTGGGGAATGGATTCGCTTCGGTCGCCTGCGACCGGGAAGGACAGTGACGTGTTCGGTCGTCGCCGCAAGCGCAGCGAGGACGTTGTCGATCGTATCGACGACGTGGCCTCCGAGGAGTTGACTGAGGACTCCCGGGCCGCAGAGGCCACCGCGGCCGAGAGCCGGATCCGGCTGGAGCCGGGGCCGCGCCCCGACGGTCCGTGGGACGCCTCCGAGGCCGGGGACCCCGCCGAGGGCCGGGTGGACCTGGGCGGACTGTTCGTGCCCGGCGTCGAGGGCATGGAGCTGAGGGTCGAGGTCGCCGGTGACGCCATCGTCGCCGCGACCGTGGTGCTGCGCGACAGCGCCGTCCAGCTCCAGGCGTTCGCCGCCCCCAAGCGCGAGGGCATCTGGGGCGAGGTCCGCGATGAGATCGCGGCCGGCATCACCCAGCAGGGCGGTGTCGTGGACGAGGTCGAGGGGCCGCTCGGCTGGGAGCTGCGGGCCCAGGTGCCCGTGGCGCTGCCGGACGGCACCCAGGGCGTCCAGCTCGTCCGTTTCATCGGCTGTGACGGTCCGCGCTGGTTCCTGCGCGGTGTGATCTCCGGCCAGGGCGCGGTGCAGCCGCAGACCGCCGGGCTGCTGGAGCAGGTCTTCCGGGACACCGTCGTGGTGCGCGGGGAGTCCCCGATGGCGCCGCGCGACCCGATCGTCCTGAAGCTGCCCGACGACGCGCAGATGGTGGCCGAGGGGCTCCAGCAGCAGGAGGAGCCGGGCTCCCGCTTCGCGGGCGGCGTGGACCGCCTCCAGCGCGGCCCGGAGATCTCCGAGATCCGCTGACGCCGAGGGCTTCGTCCGGCCGCCGGGCGGCCGGAACATGCCGTTTCGCTGGGCCGGAACCCGTAATACGGGTTCCGGCCCAGTGGCGTTTCCGGAGCGTTTTCGCAGGTCCACGAGGCCTGCGTATGGATCTCGTCAAGGGGGCGCTAATGGCCGTAAGGGAGGCGTCAACGGAAGCGCTACCGGGCGGTAGTGGAGGTTTCCTCTAGAGGTCCGTTCTCCCGAACCTCTCTAGGAGCACACGATGGCCGATGTGGCCTTCGTCGTCACCACCGTCGCGGTCTTCGTGCTGGTGGCTCTCGTCGCCAAGGGGGTGACGAAGCTGTGACCGCCGAGAACATCGTCGGCCTCGTCGTGGCCGTCGCCCTGCTGGGCTACCTGATCCTCGCCCTCGTTTTCCCGGAGAGGTTCTGAGCACAGACATGAGTCCCGTCCTCTCCGGAATTCTTCAGCTCGTCGCGCTCATCGGCGCGCTGGCCCTGGTCTACGTCCCGCTCGGCGACTACATGGCCCGCGTCTACAGCTCCGAGAAGCACCTGCGCGCCGAGAAATGGATCTACCGCCTGATCGGCGCCGACCCCGACGCGGAAATGCGCTGGCCCGCCTATCTGCGCGGCATTCTCGCCTTCTCCGCGGTCAGCGTCCTCTTCCTCTACCTGCTCCAGCGGGTCCAGGGCGTACTGCCCGAGTCCCTCTCGCTGGGCTTCACCGCGATCAGCCCGGACCAGGCGTTCAACACCGCCGCTTCGTTCGTGGCCAACACCAACTGGCAGTCGTACTCCGGTGAGCAGGCCATGGGCCACGCCGTGCAGACGCTCGGCCTCGCGGTGCAGAACTTCGTCTCCGCCGCCGTCGGCATGGCCGTCGCCGTCGCCCTCGTCCGGGGCTTCGCCCGCTCCCGCACCGGCGAGCTGGGCAACTTCTGGGCCGACCTGGTGCGCGGCACGATCCGCGTCCTGATCCCCCTCTCGGTGGTCGGCGCGCTGATCCTCGTCGCGTGCGGCGCCATCCAGAACTTCGCCGGCATCCACGACATCGGGCAGCTCGCGGGCGGTACTCAGCAGGTCAACGGCGGCGCCGTGGCCTCGCAGGAGGTCATCAAGGAGCTCGGCACCAACGGCGGCGGCTACTTCAACGCCAACTCCGCCCACCCGTTCGAGAACCCCAACGCCTTCACCAACCTCTTCGAGGCGTTCCTGATCCTCATCATCCCCTTCGCGCTGACCCGCACCTTCGGCAAGCTCGTCGGCAACGTCAAGCAGGGCTACGCGATCCTGGCGACGATGGGCGTCATCTGGCTCGGCTTCACCGCGCTGATGATGTGGACCGAGTACGCGCACCACGGCGCGGCGCTCCAGGCCGCCGGCGGCGCGATGGAGGGTAAGGAGCAGCGCTTCGGCGTCGGCGCCTCCGCGATCTTCGCGACCACGACCACGCTCACCTCGACCGGTGCCGTGGACTCCTTCCACTCCTCCTTCACCGGCCTCGGCGGCGGCATCACCCTGCTGGGCATGATGCTCGGCGAGATCGCCCCCGGCGGCGTCGGCTCCGGCCTCTACGGCATGCTCGTGATGGCGATCATCGCGGTCTTCATCGCGGGCCTGATGGTGGGCCGTACGCCCGAGTACCTCGGCAAGAAGATCGGCACCCGTGAGATCAAGCTCGCCGCGTGCTACATCCTCATCACCCCGACCCTGGTCCTCGGCTTCACCGCGCTGTCCATGGCGCTGGCCTCGCCGCCGGAGTCGATCCTCAACACCGCGGGCAACTCGGTGCACAACAGCGGCGCCCACGGCTTCTCCGAGGTCCTCTACGCCTTCACCTCCGGCGCCAACAACAACGGATCCGCCTTCGCCGGCCTCAACGCGAACACGCCCTGGTACAACACCACGATCGGCCTCGCGATGCTGCTCGGGCGCTTCCTGCCGATGGTCTTCGTCCTGGCGCTGGCCGGCTCGCTCGCCGAGCAGAAGCCCGTCCCCGAGACCGCGGGAACCCTGCGCACCGAGAAGCCGCTCTTCGCGGGCCTGCTCGTCGGCGCGATCCTCATCATCACCGGCTTGACCTACTTCCCGGCCCTGGCCCTTGGCCCGATGGCGGAGGGACTCTCATGAGCACGACCACCCCTGTCCGTACCGAATCCGAGGACCCCAAGGACGTCCACCCGCACGGCGACCAGGAGGCCGGCCGGGTCTCCGGCGGGCTCTTCGACCCCGCCCAGCTGGTCAAGTCCCTGCCGGACGCCTTCCGCAAGCTCGACCCCCGGGTCATGGTCAAGTCCCCGGTCATGTTCGTGGTCGAGGTCGGCTCGGTGGTCACCACCGGCCTGGCGCTGAAGAACCCGGGCGACTGGTTCGGCTGGACGATCACGATCTGGCTGTGGCTGACCGTTCTGTTCGCCAACCTCGCCGAGGCCGTCGCCGAGGGCCGCGGCAAGGCCCAGGCCGACACCCTGCGCAAGGCCAAGACCGACACGGTCGCGCGCCGGATGACCGGCGACGGCGGCGAGGAGTCGGTGCCCGGCACCGAGCTGCGCGTGGGCGACCTGGTCGTCTGCGAGGCGGGCGACATCATCCCGGGCGACGGGGACGTCGTCGAGGGCGTGGCCTCCGTCGACGAGTCGGCCATCACCGGCGAGTCGGCCCCCGTCATCCGGGAGTCCGGCGGCGACCGCTCGGCCGTCACCGGCGGTACGAAGGTCCTCTCCGACCGCATCGTCATCAAGATCACGACCAAGCCGGGCGAGACCTTCATCGACCGGATGATCAACCTGGTCGAGGGTGCCGCCCGCCAGAAGACGCCGAACGAGATAGCCCTCAACATCCTGCTGGCCTCGCTCACCATCGTCTTCCTGCTCGCCGTCGTCACCCTCCAGCCCTTCGCGATCTACGCGGGCGCCGAGCAGACGATGATCGTGCTGGCCGCCCTGCTCGTCTGCCTCATCCCGACGACCATCGGCGCGCTGCTCTCCGCGATCGGCATCGCCGGCATGGACCGGCTCGTCCAGCGCAACGTCCTGGCGATGTCCGGGCGCGCGGTGGAGGCCGCGGGCGACGTCTCGACGCTGCTGCTCGACAAGACGGGCACCATCACCTACGGCAACCGCCAGGCCGCCGAGTTCGTGCCCGTCAAGGGCACCATGGCCGCCGAGGTGGCCGACGCCGCCCAGCTCTCCTCGCTGTCCGACGAGACGCCCGAGGGCCGCTCGATCGTCGTCCTCGCCAAGGAGAAGTACGGCCTGCGCGAGCGCCACGAGGGCGAGCTCGTCGGCGCCGAGTGGATCCCCTTCACCGCCCAGACCCGGATGTCCGGTGTGGACGTCGACGGCCGCAAGGTCCGCAAGGGCGCGACCGGTTCGGTCGTGGCCTGGGTCGAGGAACGCGGCGGCACCGTCGCCGAGGACGCCACCAAGCTCACCGACGACATCTCGCAGGCCGGCGGCACCCCGCTGCTCGTCGCGGTCGAGGACGACAAGGGCCCCCGCGTCCTGGGCGTCATCCACCTGAAGGACGTCGTCAAGGAGGGCATGCGCGAGCGGTTCGACGAGCTGCGCGCCATGGGCATCAGGACTGTCATGATCACGGGTGACAACCCGCTGACGGCGAGGGCGATCGCGGAGGAGGCGGGAGTCGACGACTTCCTGGCCGAGGCCACGCCCGAGGACAAGATGGCGCTCATCAAGCGCGAGCAGGCCGGCGGCAAGCTCGTGGCCATGACCGGCGACGGCACCAACGACGCCCCGGCGCTCGCCCAGGCCGACGTGGGCGTGGCCATGAACACCGGCACCTCCGCCGCCAAGGAGGCCGGGAACATGGTGGACCTGGACTCCAACCCGACCAAGCTCATCGAGATCGTCGAGATCGGCAAGCAGCTGCTGATCACCCGTGGCGCGCTGACCACCTTCTCCATCGCCAACGACGTGGCGAAGTACTTCGCGATCATCCCCGCGATGTTCGCCGTCGCCTACCCCGGCCTCGACAAGCTCAACATCATGAGCCTGGCGTCGCCGAAGTCCGCGATCCTGTCGGCCGTCATCTTCAACGCGCTGATCATCGTGGCCCTGGTGCCGCTCGCCCTCAAGGGCGTGCGCTACCGCCCGATGAGCGCGGACGCCATGCTCCGCCGCAACCTGCTGATCTACGGACTGGGCGGCCTGATCTCCCCGTTCATCGGCATCAAGATCATCGACCTGCTCATCTCCCTCATCCCTGGCATCGGGTGACGTCATGAACAACTCCGTACAGAACACGCTCCGGCTGGTCGGCGCCGGGCTCCGCGCCCTGCTCGTCCTCACGGTGGTCTGCGGTGTGATCTACCCGCTCGTCGTCACCGGCATCGCCCAGGCGGCCTTCAACGACAAGGCCAACGGCTCCGAGATCAAGGTCGACGGCAAGTCCGTGGGCTCCGAGCTGCTCGGCCAGAGCTTCAACCTCGCGGACAAGAAGGACAAGGACGGCAACCCCCTGCCGGACCCCAAGTACTTCCAGCCCCGCCCCTCGGCGGCCGGTCCCAACACCGAGAACACCCGGTACAAGCTGCTGGTCTCCGGCGCCTCGAACCTCGCCGCCGACAGCAAGGTACTGCTCTCCTCCGTCGAGCAGCGCCGCGCGGACGTCGCCGCCTTCAATGGCGCCTCCCCGGCCTCGGTGCCGGTGGACGCCCTGACGGCCTCCGCCTCCGGCGTCGACCCGCACATCTCCCCGGACTACGCCCGGCTCCAGGCCAAGCGCGTGGCGAAGGCCAACGGGCTGCCGGAGGCCGAGGTCGAGAAGCTGGTCGAGGACCACGTGGACGGCCGGATCCTCGGCTTCATGGGTGAGGAGCACGTCAATGTGCTCCAGCTCAACGTGGCCCTGAAGGAGCTCGCCAAGGGCTGAACCCCCTTCCGGTGAGCCGTGTCCGGCACCGACGGCCCGGCCCCCTTGTCACCTCGCGCGTCCGCGGTGACCGGGGGCCGGGCCGTTCGCCGTTCGGATGCCTGTCCGTGACGTCCCATCGGCCCAGTGGCCGTCGTCAGCCCAGTGGCTGTTATCAGCCCGGTGGCCGTCGTCAGCCCGCCACCGGCTCCGCCCGGACCCGTGCCGTGGCGACGGTCAGGCAGTCGTCGGCGAAGGTGAACTCGGCGTCGACGTAGTGTCCTTCGAGCACATCGGGCATCCAGTGCCCGGCGTCGTCCCACATGGCCCCCAGCGGCAGCGCGCGCACCGGGTACCAGGCGGGCGCGATCTCGTCGCACTCGCGCGGGGTGCCGGTGGCGGTGCCGGTGACGAAGACGGTCACCTCCTGGTCGTGCTCCGGGCGGGCCGGGAAGCGGAAGACGAGCTTCGCCGCCGGTCGCAGCGCCGACTCGGGCGCGACCAGCGAGGACTCCTCCCGCAGTTCGCGCACCGCGGCCCGTGCCGGGCTCTCCCCGGCCTCCACGTGGCCGCCGAGGCCCACGATGTTGCCCGTGCCGAAGCCCCGCTTCTTCCGGCCGAGCAGGACCTCCCGTTCACCGTCGGCGGCGGTCCGGGTCACCAGGCACAGGCACATCGGTGTCAGGGTCATGCCCCGCATCATGGCGCACTCCCGGGCGGCACGGCCCGCGTTCGCCCCATCCATACGCGGGGCCGGCCCGCGCGTCGAAGGGAAAACGCGCGGCGTCACGGGCCGCGGCAGGGCACTGTAGGGGCGTGGCTTCCTTACCTCAGCAGTCCCATGTCGCGTCGCCCGCACCGCACATGGTCGTGTGCGGTGACGACGGCCTGGCGCCCCGGCTCGCGGCGGAGCTGTCCGGTGTGCACGGCGAGCGGGTCGTCCTGGTGCTGCCGCCCGCCCGCGACGACCGGCGTCGCCCCGTGGCGGTGGCGGGGCGGGCCGCCGCGCTCTTCGGACGGGTGACGGGCGCGGTCGGACGGGGCGTGAACGGCCCCAACGGCTCGCCGGGCCCCAACGGTTCGTCCGGCGCCAACAGGGCGACCGGGTCCAGCAGGGCGACCGGCCTCAACCGGGCAGCCGGGCCCGACGGTTCGTCCGGTGGGCCGGTACGGGTCGTTGAGGCCGCCGAGCCCGACGACGAGGCGCTGACGGAGGCCGGTGTCGAACGAGCCGTCGCACTGGCGCTCGTCTATGACGACGACGAGACGAACGTCAACGCCGCGATGCGCGCCCGGCGGCTCAACCCCCGGCTGCGGCTGGTCATCCGGCTCTACAACCGCCGCCTCGGCCAGTACCTGGAGGAGCTCCTCGACCAGGCCGCCCTCATGGGCGACGCGGACGCCGGGACCACCACGGTGCTCTCCGACGCCGACACCGCCGCCCCGGCGCTGGTGGCCGCCGCCGTGACGGGCACCAGCAAGGCCATCGAGGCGGGGGACCTGCTGCTGCGGGCCGTGGAACGGCCCGCGCCGCCCTCCGGGCAGGGCGGGGACGACGCCGGGGCCGGGACGGTCACCCTCGCCCTGCTCTCGGACGGCGACGGGCCGGTGCTGCTGCCCGACGAGCGGCAGGTGGCGCGGGCCGGACGGCGGGGGCGCGTCGTGCTGGAGACCGTGCGGTACGCGGCGCCGCCGCCGCCGTCCTCGCGGTTCGCGGCGGCGCGCAGCCTGCCGCTGGGTTCGTTCTTCTCCCCGCGGCTGCGCTGGGCGCTGGTGGGGCTGGCGGCGGCCGTGTGCGGGCTGGCGGTCGCGTCGTGGCTGGTGACGGGGGAGGCGCCGGTGCACGCGGCGTATCTGTCCCTCCTGGACCTCTTCGCCATCAACGACCCGGCCATCGGGCAGCCCATGGGGCGGCAGATCCTCCAGCTGCTGTCCGGGCTGCTGGGGCTGTTGCTGCTGCCGCTGCTGGTGGCGGCGGCCCTGGAGGGCCTGGGTACGTTCCGGTCCGCCTCGGCGCTGCCGCGGCCGCCGCGTGGGCTGTCCGGGCATGTGGTGCTGCTGGGGCTCGGCAAGATCGGGGCGCGGGTGCTGGCCCGGCTGCGGGAGCTCGGCATCCCGGTGGTCTGTGTGGAGCGCGACCCACAGGCTCGGGGCGTCGCCCTGGCCCGCTCGCTCCGGGTCCCCACGATCATCGGTGACATCACCGAGGAGGGCGTCCTGGAAGCGGCCAAGATCGCCGACAGCCGCACCCTGCTGGCGCTGACCAGTAGCGACATCACAAACCTGGAAGCCGTTCTGTACGCGCGAGGCGTCAAACCCGACCTTCGAGTGGTCATGCGGCTGTACGACGACCGCTTCGCCGGCGCGGTCTACCGCACCCTGCGGGACTCCCACCCCCAGGCGCTGACCCGCAGCCGCAGCGTTTCCTCCCTGGCGGCCCCGGCCTTCGCGGGCGCGATGATGGGCCGTCGGATCCTGGGGGCGGTCCCCGTCGAGCGGAAAGTCGTACTCATCGCCGCCGTGGAGGTCGAGGGCCACGCCGCGCTCGAGGGCCGTACGGCGGGGGAGGCGTTCCGCCCCGGCGCCTGGCGGGTCCTCGCCCTGTGCGGCCCGGAGGCGACGCCGCGCTGGGACCCGCCGCCCGGGCATGTCCTGGGCCCCGGGGACCGGGTGATCGTGGCCGCGACCCGGGAGGGACTGGCGGACCTGCTGGGCCGCCGGTCCCGCTCCCGTACGGACGCCGACGGCGGCCGGACCGGCTGACCCGCCGGCTCACCACACGTCGCCCGGCCGCCAGTCGCAGACGAGCTCGCCGTCCAGATCCGGCCCCGGCGCGGCCACCGGAAGGACATAGACGCTCCCGGCCTCCTCCGGGATGCGCCGCATCCCCGACGGGGCGAGGACCGACAGCGGGCCCCGCCACTGGTGCCAGCCCCGGCCCGTGTACAGCCGAGCCGCCACCTCCGAGGCGCCGAGGGCGCCCAGCTCGTACGCGCCCCGCAGCAGCACCCCCTCCAGCGCCGCCATCACCGCCGACGCGAGGCCCTCGCGGCGGCGGTCCGCGCGCACGGCCACGGCCTCGACATAGCCCGTGCGCAGCGCGCGCCCGCCGTGCAGCAGCCGGCGCTGCACCAGCGAGCCGTGGGCGAGGAGGACGCCGTCCTCCCACACCATGGCGTGGATGCCGCCCACCGCGTGGTCCCAGTCGTCGTCCGTGAAGCGGTCGCCGAACGCGTCGTCCAGCAGGGCCCGGATCGTGGCCAGTTCGGCGGCGGTGAGGTCGGAGGTGTGCGCGGTGCGCGGCTCGGGCATGGTGGAGGCCTCCTCGCGTCGGCGGGGACGGAGCGTCGGTGTGTGGGGGTCCCCGCCGCGTCATTGTCGCCGGGCGCCGGCGGCGGCGCACCGGATTTCCCCGCCCCCGGCCGCCGCCAAGCCTCCGACCTGCGGGCGGACGGTTACGGTCCGACGCGTCAGGACTGCGTCAATACCTGCCGCCCGACCGGCTACCGCCCGAAATGTCCAAAACCCTGGTCGTAAGGTCGGGGATACGCGGCAGCCTGCACACCGCCGTGACTCGTGAAAGACAATAGGGGCCATGGGACGCGGCAACCTCCGGATCTACCTCGGCGCGGCACCGGGCGTCGGCAAGACCTACGCGATGCTCTCCGAGGCGCATCGCCGGGTGGAGCGTGGCACGGACGTCGTGGTCGGTTTCGTGGAGCACCACAACCGTCCGCGCACCGAGGTCATGCTCCACGGCCTGGAGGAGGTGCCCCGGCGCGACCTCGTCTACCGGGACTCGCGCTTCACCGAGATGGACGTGGACGCGATCCTCGCCCGCCGCCCGGCCGTCGCCCTCGTGGACGAGCTCGCCCACACCAACGTCCCCGGCTCCCGCAACACCAAGCGCTGGCAGGACGTCGAGGAGCTGCTCCAGGCCGGCATCGACGTGGTCTCCACCGTCAACATCCAGCACCTGGAGTCGCTGGGCGATGTGGTCGAGTCGATAACGGGCGTCCGTCAGCGCGAGACCGTCCCCGACGAGGTCGTGCGCCGCGCGGGCCAGATAGAGCTGGTCGACATGTCGCCGCAGGCCCTGCGCCGCCGCATGGCGCACGGCAACATCTACAAACCCGACAAGGTCGACGCGGCCCTCTCCAACTACTTCCGCCCCGGCAATCTGACCGCCCTGCGCGAGCTGGCCCTGCTGTGGACGGCCGACCGGGTCGACGAATACCTGCGGCAGTACCGCACCGAGCACGACGTCTCGACCATCTGGCACGCCCGTGAGCGCATCGTCGTCGGCCTCACCGGCGGCCCCGAGGGCCGTACGCTCATCCGCCGCGCCTCCCGCATGGCGGCCAAGGGCTCCGGCAGCGAGATCCTCGCGGTGTACATCGCCCGCAGCGACGGACTGACCTCGGCCTCCCCCAAGGAGCTGGCGGTCCAGCGCACCCTGGTCGAGGACCTGGGCGGCACCTTCCACCACGTCATAGGGGACGACGTCCCGGCCTCGCTGCTGGAGTTCGCGCGCGGGGTGAACGCCACCCAGATCGTGCTCGGCTCCAGCCGCCGCAAGACCTGGCAGTACATCTTCGGGCCCGGCGTGGGCGCGACCGTCGCCCGGGACTCCGGCCCCGACCTCGACGTCCACATCGTCACCCACGGCGAGGTCGCCAAGGGCCGCGGCCTGCCCGTGGCCCGCGGCGCCCGGCTCGGCCGGGGGCGGATCGTGGCCGGCTGGCTGGTCGGCGTGGCCGGCCCGGCACTGCTCAGCCTGCTGCTGACGCAGGTCGTCCCGGAGCTCGGGCTCGCCAACGACATGCTGCTGTTCCTGTGCACGACGGTCGGCGCGGCCCTGCTGGGAGGCATGTTCCCGGCGCTGGCGTCGGCGGCCTTCGGCTCCCTCCTGCTCAACTACTACTTCGTCCCTCCCGTCCACCGGCTGACGATCACCGACAGCAGGAACATCGTCGCCATCACGATCTTCGTCTTCGTGGCGATCTCCGTGGCGTCCGTCGTCGACGTCGCCGCCCGCCGCACCCACCAGGCCGCGCGGCTGCGCGCGGAATCGGAGATCCTCTCCTTCCTCGCCGGCAGCGTCCTGCGCGGCGAGACGAGCCTGGACGCCCTGCTGGAGCGGGTCCGCGAGACCTTCGGCATGGAGTCGGTGGCGCTGCTGGAGCGCGCCAGCGAGGTCGACCCCTGGACCTGCGCGAGCAGCGTCGTCACCAACAATGGCAAGCCCCTGCTGCGCCCCGAGGACGCCGACGTCGACATGCCCGTCGGCGACAACATGGCCCTCGCGCTCTCCGGCCGGGTGCTGCCCGCCGAGGACCGCCGGGTGCTGGCCGCCTTCGCCGCGCAGGCCGCGGTCGTCCTGGACCGGCAGCGGCTGGTGGACCGGGCGGAGGAGGCCCGGGCGCTCGCCGAGGGCAACCGCATCCGCACGGCCCTGCTGGCCGCCGTCAGCCACGACCTGCGTACCCCGCTGGCCGGCATCAAGGCGTCCGTCACCTCGCTGCGCTCCGACGACGTCGCCTGGTCGGAGGAGGACGAGGCCGAGCTGCTGGCCGGCATCGAGGACGGCGCCGACCGGCTCGACCACCTCGTCGGCAACCTCCTCGACATGTCCCGCCTCCAGACCGGCACCGTCACCCCGCTGATCAGGGAGATCGACCTCGACGAGGTGGTCCCGATGGCGCTGGGCGGCGTCCCCGAGACCAGCGTCGTCCTCGACATCCCCGAGACGCTGCCGATGGTGGCCGTCGACCCCGGCCTGCTGGAGCGCGCCGTGGCGAACATCGTGGAGAACGCGGTCAAGTACAGCCCCGACGGCTCCCGGGTCCTGGTCTCCGCCAGCGCTCTGGGGGACCGGGTCGAGGTGCGGGTCGCCGACCAGGGGCCCGGCGTCCCGGACAGCGCCAAGGACCGCATCTTCGAGCCCTTCCAGCGTTACGGCGACGCGCCGCGCGGCGCCGGCGTCGGCCTCGGTCTCGCGGTCGCCCGCGGCTTCGCCGAGTCCATGGGCGGCACACTGGCCGCCGAGGACACCCCCGGCGGCGGGATGACCATGGTCCTGACCCTGCGGGCGGCCGCCGGCCGGCCGCCCGTACGGCCGGACCTCCCGGCCCAGGCCACCTCGTGAGGCCCGGGCCGGGGCGTGGCCCCCGCAACAACCCCGACGGAATCCCGGGCTCCCATGGCGGGGCCCGCACGAACAGCAGAGGTGGTTCAGCATGAACCGGGTGCTCGTGGTGGATGACGAGCCGCAGATCGTGCGCGCGCTCGTGATCAACCTCAAGGCGCGGAAGTACGAGGTCGACGCCGCACCCGACGGCGCCACCGCACTCCAGCTCGCCGCCGCGCGCCACCCCGACGTGGTCATCCTCGACCTCGGCCTGCCCGACATGGACGGCGTCGAGGTGATCAAGGGCCTGCGCGGCTGGACCCGGGTGCCGATCCTGGTCCTCTCCGCCCGCCAGACCTCCGACGAGAAGGTCGAGGCGCTCGACGCGGGCGCCGACGACTACGTCACCAAGCCGTTCGGCATGGACGAGCTGCTGGCCCGGCTGCGGGCCGCCGTGCGGCGGGCCGAGCCGACGGGCGTGTCGGCGGCGGGCGACGACGCGATCGTCGAGACCGAGGGCTTCACGGTCGACCTCGCGGCGAAGAAGGTCAACCGAGGCGGCAAGGACGTACGCCTCACGCCGACGGAGTGGCACCTGCTGGAGGTCCTGGTGCGCAATACGGGCCGTCTCGTCAGCCAGAAGCAGCTGCTCCAGGAGGTCTGGGGGCCGTCGTACGGGACGGAGACGAACTACCTGCGGGTGTACATGGCCCAGCTCCGCCGCAAGCTGGAACTCGACCCCTCGCACCCGAAGCACTTCATCACGGAGCCGGGGATGGGGTACCGGTTCGAGGTGTGAGGGGGCCGGTTCGAGGTGTGAGGGGGGCCGCGCCGGGCCTGTCGGGACTGATCCCGTCGGCGTGGGCCCCCGGTACGCTGGGGACATGAGTGCCGTACCCCGTTCCGAGAAGCCGACCGGCCGTTTCCGCCGGATGCTCGACCGGCTGTCGTCCTCCCAGGAGGAGCTCCACCACGCCGAGCTTCAGCAGGACACGGAGGCCACGGGCTGCACCCGAATCTGCGACTGCGACGACCGTGACATCGTCAAGGTGACCGGTACGCTGCGGACGGTCACCCTCCGGCCCCGCGCCGGGGTGCCCGCCCTGGAGGCGGAGCTGTTCGACGGCTCGGCCGCGCTCGACGTGGTCTGGCTGGGCCGCCGCTCCATCGCGGGCATAGAGCCCGGCCGTAAGCTGATCGCCTCCGGGCGGATCTCCATGAGCCGCGGCCGGAGGGTGCTGTTCAATCCCCGATACGAACTCCGACCGCTCGGACAGGAGTAGCCGTTGCCGTCCTTCGACAAGCCGACGGACCAGCAGGAAGCGACGCCGGACGCGCAGGGCGCGGACTCGAGGGCGGCCACCGAGGCCGCCCTCTTCGAGGCCTTCGGCGGTGTGCGCGGCATGGTGGAGACCACCGTCCCCGGTCTGGTCTTCGTCGCGATATACACGGTCAAGCGCGACATCCACGTCGCGGCCATCGCCGCGCTGGGCCTCTCGCTCCTCCTGGGCGTCGCCCGCCTGGTCCGCAAGGACACCCTCAAGCACGCCTTCAGCGGTGTCTTCGGCGTGGCCTTCGGCGCGGTCTTCGCGATGATGTCCGGCGACGCCAAGAACTTCTACCTGCCGGGCATGCTCTACACCCTGGGCCTGGCGGTGGGATACATCGTCTCGGCCGTGGCCGGCTATCCGCTGATGGGCCTGATCCTGGGCCCGGTGTTCAAGGAGAACCTCTCCTGGCGCACCCGCAACCCCGGCCGGAAGGTCGCCTACACCAAGGCCAGCTGGGCCTGGGGGCTGATCCTGCTCGCCAAGTCGGCGGTGCTCTTCCCTCTCTACTGGTGGGGTGACGTCACCCAGCTGGGCTGGGTGAAGGTGGCCCTCGGCATCCCGCCGATGCTGCTGTCGGTCTATCTGACCTGGATCTTCCTGTCCAAGGCCCCGCCGCCGATCGACGTCTTCGCGGAGATGGAGGCGGCCGAGCTCGCGGAGCGCGAGCGCGAGGCCGAGGCGACGGCCCGCTGAGCGGCCGTACGACCGCCCTGAACGACGTGGAGGGCCCCCGGGACGATTGATTCCCGGGGGCCCTCCACGTACGCAAGGTCCGTACGGACCGGACTCAGTCGGCGGTAGCCTCGCGGCGCACCGACAGCAGGTCCTCCAGCTGCTCCTCGCGGGCCGGGGCGGCCACGAACAGCAGCTCGTCGCCGGCCTCCAGCGCGTCCTCCCGGTTGGGGGTGAGCACGCGGTTGCCGCGGATGATGGTGACCAGCGAGGTGTCCTCCGGCCAGTCCACGTCGCCGACGCGGATGCCGGCCAGCGCCGACTCCGGCGGCAGGGTGAGCTCGACGAGGTTGGCGTCGCCCTGGCTGAAGCGCAGCAGCCGCACCAGGTCGCCGACGCTCACGGCCTCCTCGACCAGCGCCGACATCAGACGCGGGGTGGAGACGGCGACGTCCACGCCCCAGGCCTCGGTGAAGAGCCACTCGTTCTTGGGGTTGTTCACCCGGGCCACGACCCGGGGCACCCCGTACTCGGTCTTGGCGAGCAGCGAGACGACCAGGTTGACCTTGTCGTCACCGGTGGCGGCGATGACCACGTTGCAGCGCTGGAGCGCCGCCTCGTCGAGCGAGGTGATCTCACAGGCGTCGGCCAGCAGCCACTCCGCCAGCGGCACCCGCTCCACGGAGATGGCCGAGGGGGCCTTGTCGATCAGCAGGACCTCGTGCCCGTTCTCCAGCAGCTCGCCCGCGATGGAACGGCCGACGGCCCCGGCACCCGCGATAGCGACCCTCATCGGTGACCCTCCTCAGGCCCCTGCGAGAAGGCCGCTTCGACCTTCTCGAGCTCGTCGGTGCGCATCATCACGTGCACCAGATCGCCCTCCTGAAGCACCGTGGAGGACGTCGGCAGCATCGCCTCGCCCAGTCGGGTGAGGAACGCCACGCGCACCCCGGTCTCCTCCTGGAGGGCGCTCACCTTGTGGCCGACCCACGCCTCGGCGATGGGGACCTCGGCGAGCTGCACACCGCCGCTGGGGTCGCGCCACAGCGGCTCCGCGCCCGACGGCAGCAGCCGCCGCAGCATCTGGTCGGCGGTCCACCGCACGGTGGCCACGGTCGGGATGCCGAGCCGCTGGTAGACCTCGGCACGGCGGGGGTCGTAGATACGGGCCGCCACGTTCTCGACGCCGAACATCTCCCGGGCCACCCGGGCCGCGATGATGTTGGAGTTGTCGCCGCTGCTCACGGCGGCGAAGGCGCCGGCCTCCTCGATGCCCGCCTCACGCAGCGTGTCCTGGTCGAAGCCGACGCCGGTCACCCGGCGTCCGCCGAACCCGGATCCCAGACGGCGGAAGGCCGTCGGGTCCTGGTCGATCACGGCGACCGTGTGGCCCTGCTGCTCAAGGGTCTGCGCGAGGGCCGAGCCCACTCGCCCGCACCCCATGATCACGATGTGCATTACGCCTGCCCCAAGCTCCGGACTACCGCGCTGACCTGCACCAACACCCTGCTCACAACTTTCTTCCTCGACTCACGGCCCCACGGGCGAGGGCCCGAGGGTACGACGCGATGTGCTCGATGGGAGTTTTGTCCGCACCGAGCGCATGCCACCACCGTATCCGCAACCCCCGGACGACCGGGCGCCAGGACCTCCGACCGGTCCTCCGACCGGGCCTGCCGCAGCCGCTGGGGCCCCTCGCGACCCCTCCCCGGATGGGGGTTCCGCACCCCTCCCGGCGCCCCTTGCCGACACCCCTCCCGGCGCCTCCGAATCGGTTCGGGACCGGTCCTGAATCGGTCCCGGACCGGCCCTGAATCGGGGTGACGTGAACCCCATCCCCTTGAAGGGACGAAAGGCATGCGCAAGCATGTTCGGGACTCGTGACGGAGATCGGACGCATGGTCATGTGCGCGGTTAGGATGATCCGCGTATTCCGCTTCTGGACGGGACGTCAGGGTGCCGACCTGTCCCTCCGACCGCAAGCCCCCTTCGTCC
This sequence comes from Streptomyces sp. NPDC037389, assembly GCF_040636475.1. Lineage (NCBI taxonomy): Bacteria > Bacillati > Actinomycetota > Actinomycetes > Kitasatosporales > Streptomycetaceae > Streptomyces > Streptomyces sp. NPDC037389. The sequence continues at coordinate 528,065 of NZ_JBEZUS010000002.1, read as the reverse complement.
AAGAGGAATTGATGTCTGATCACATATTCCAGGTGGTGATCTGGTGTCTGGTCGTCGCGGTGGCCGCCGTGGCGGTCCTGCTGATCCGTCAGCGCTCGATCACCGCCGGACTGCGCAGGCGTGTCGCCCAGCTGGAGGAGAGCGTCCAGGCACGTGACGAGGAGATCGGGCATCTGGTCGGTGTCCGGCTGCCCGCGGTCGCGGACGCCGTCAACCAGGAGGTGCCGCTGCCCGGGCCGCTCGACGCGCGGCTCGCCGGCACCCTCTTCGCGCTGCGCCTCCAGGATGTGATGGACCTCTTCGCCCAGGCCGTGGAGAAGGCGCAGAGCCGGGCGGACCAGTCCGCCAAGGCCGCGCTCAAGGCGTCCATGCGCGCCCTCCAGGGGCTGGCGCACGAGCAGCAGCTGGCCATCTCGGAGATGCAGGAGCGGCACGACAACCCCGACGTCCTGCGCGACCTGCTGGAGATCGACCACGCCAACGCCCAGTTCGGCCGGCGCGCGCAGGCCATCGCCGTGCTCTGCGGCTCCTGGCCCGGCAGGCAGCGCGTCGCCTCCCCGCTGACCGACGTGGTCCGGGGCGCCACTTCCCGGATCCGCGACTACCGCCGCGTCCGGGTGCACAGCGGCCAGAACGAGCTCGCGGTCGTCAGCCGGGTCGTCGAGCCCGTCGTCCTCGCCGTCGCCGAGCTCCTCGACAACGCCGCCCGGCACTCCCAGCCCAACACCATCGTCGAGGTCAGCCTCCAGCCGGTGCACAACGGCGCGTGCGTCGTCATCGACGACGCGGGCGTGGGCATGGACGGCCGCGAGATCCAGGAAGCCGTCGCCATGCTCTCGGGCCGGCGGGCGGTGGACGTCTCCCGCCTCGGCGACCCGCCGCAGTTCGGCTTCCCCGTGATCGGCGTGCTCGCCGCGCGCTACGGCTTCAGCGTCTCGGTCGACACCCGCTCCCCGTACGGAGGTGTCCGCGCCGTCCTGTTCCTGCCCTCCGCGCTGCTCACCCAGCTGGAGCTGGACGGGCCCGGCACGACGCCCCTGCGGGAGCGCGGCCGGGACGAGGAGGCGCGGCACACCCCGACCGTGCCCGCCCCGCGCGGCCCCTCCCGGCCGCGCACCCGCCAGCCGGAGCGCACCCACGCGCCTCAGGAGCCCCCCGCGTACGGCGGAGGCGCGGACCGGCCCGCCGAGGGCACGGGCACCGCACCCTCCGCCCCCCACGCCACACCGCACCTGCCCGGTACGTCGCCCAGCGCCGGTACGTCGCACACCACTGGCACTCCGCACGCCACCGGTACCCCGCACAGCACCGGCGCATCGCCCAACACCGGCAGCCCGCACGGCACTGGTACCTCGCACAACAGCGGTGCCCCGCACAGCCCCGGCGCTCCGGATGCCACCGGCACCCCGCACCCCGCCGGCAGCCCGCACGTGACCGGCTCCACCGCCGGCGGACTGCCCAAGCGCCGCCGCAGGCAGCCCGGGCCCGGCCAGCAGCGCCACTCCCGGCCGGCCGCCCCGATGCCGCCCACCGACCTCCCCCCGGAGCGCTCGGCGGAGGAGACCGCCCGGCGCATGGGCGCGTTCGCCCGCGGCACCCGCACCGGCCGCACCGGTGAGCACCACCTCCCGCCGTTGCCCGGCGCCCCCGGCCCCGGACCGCTGCCGGAACGGCTTCCGCAGGCCGACGCCCACGCCCCCACCCCCGTAGAAGACGAAGGGAACCCGCACGCGTGAACGACCACATGAACAAAGAGCTGGGCTGGATGCTGGACGAGGTCGTCAAGATGCCGGAGGCCCGGCACGCGATCCTGCTCTCCGCCGACGGCATGCTGCGCGCCCACTCCCAGGGCATCGACCGCGACGAGGCCGAGCGCCAGGCGGCCGCCCTCTCCGGGCTCCAGTCCATCAGCCGTTCCACCACCGAGTTCTGCACCCACCCGCAGAACCAGGACAGCCCCTGGCGGCAGACGCTCATCGAGTTCGCCCACGGTTACGTCTTCCTCATCGCCGCCGGCCCCGGCGCCTACCTCGCCGTCTCGGCGAGCGAGAACGTCGACATGGAAGCCGTCACCTACCGCATGCAGAAGACCGTCGACAGGCTCGGCAAGGAACTGGTGAGCCCGCCCCGGCAGGGCACGGGCGCCTGGCAGGGCAGCCCGGGCAGCCAGGCATGACCCCGCCGGCGCCGCGACGCGACAAAGGGCTGGTCCGCCCGTATGTCGTCACCGAGGGCCGCTCCCACCCCACGCGCAACACCTTTGACCTCGTCACCCTGGTGATGGCGCATGAGGACCGGCCGCTCGGCGGCCTCAGTCCGGAGAAGCACGCCCTCATGGAGCTCTGTCTCGGCGGCGCCCTGTCCGTCGCCGAGATCGCCGGCCATCTGATGCTGCCCGTCAGCGTCGTCAAGGTGCTGCTCGGCGATCTCGTCGACAGCGGCCACCTCTCCACCCGGGCCCCCATCCCCTCGGCAGAGCTGCCCGAGGCCCAGATCCTCCAGGAGGTGCTCGATGGACTCCGCGCTCGCCTCTGACGGAGCCGTCTACCTGCCCCGTACCGTCCGGACCGCGGCGAAGATCCTCGTCGTGGGGCACTTCGCGGTCGGCAAGACCACCTTCGTCGGCTCGCTGTCGGAGATCCGGCCGCTGCGCACCGAGGAGACCATGACCCAGGCCGGCGCGTTCGTCGACGACCTGGCCGGCATCGACGGCAAGACCACCACGACCGTCGCCATGGACTTCGGCCGGCTCACCCTCAGCGAGAGCCTCGTCCTCTATCTCTTCGGCGCGCCCGGCCAGCAGCGCTTCACCCGGCTCTGGCAGGACATGACCCATGGCGCGCTCGGCGCGCTCGTCCTCGCCGACACCCGGCGGCTGGACCAGTCCTTCGAGGTCATGGGGCTGCTGGAGGAGCTCGGTCTGCCGTACGCGGTCGCCGTCAACCACTTCGACGGCGCCCCCGCGTACCCCGACGAGGAGATCCGTGAGGCCCTCGACCTGCTCCCGGAGACCCCGCTGATCACCTGTGACGCCCGTGACCGGGTCTCCTCGACCCGCGCCCTGATCACCCTCGTGGAATACCTCAGCGCCCGCATCGCCCAGGAGCACGTGTGACCTTCCGCCCGGACGCACCACCCCCCGGGTGCCCCGCGCACCAGGCGCCGCCCACGACGCCCCCCTCACAGGCGCCGCCCACGCCCAACCCCTCGCGGGAACAGCCCGCGACGTACGCCTCGCGGGCACCGGGCACCTCGTACACCGAGCCGCCCACGACGTACGGCCGGCAGGCACCGCCCGCCGCGTACCCCCAGCAGGCGCAGCCGACGACGTACACCCCGCTCTACGGGCCCGACTTCGCCGCCGACCCGCACGCCGTCTACCAGCGGCTGCGGCAGTACGGGCCCGCCGCGCCCGTGGAGCTTTCCCCCCGGGTCAAGGCCACCCTCGTCACCGACTACCGCGCCGCGCTGGAGGTCCTGCGCAGCCCCGACCGGTTCGTCAAGGACGCCCGCCACTGGCGCGCTCTCGCCGACGGCCGCGTCGAGGCGGACAACCCGGTGGTGCCGATGATGGCCTACCGGCCCAACTGCCTGTTCTCCGACGGCGACCACCACCACCGCTACCGCCAGGCCGTCGACGACAGCCTCGCCCGGATCGACCCCAACGCCCTGCGCGGCTATGTCGAGCGCAGTGCCGACAGCCTCATCGACCGCTTCACCGCGCTCGGCGAGGCCGACCTGCTCGGCAGCTACGCCAAGACCCTCCCACTGCTGGTCTTCCAGCAGCTCTTCGGCTGCCCGCCCGAGCTCGGCGACCGGCTCGTCGAGGGCTTCTCCGGCATCTTCGACGGCGTCGACGCCGAGCGCGCCGACGCCCTGATCACCAGCAGCCTCCTGGAGCTCATCGCCCTCAAGCGCCGGCAGCCCGGCGCGGACGTGATCTCCTGGCTGATGGCCCACCCCGTCCAGCTCAGCGACGAGGAGATGCTCCATCAGCTCGTCGTCCTGATCGGCGCGGGCACCGAGCCCCAGCAGAACCTGATCGCCAACGCGCTGCGGCTGCTGCTCTCCGACGACCGCTTCGCGGGCGACCTCGCCGGGGGCAGCCTGCCCGTCGACGACGCCCTCGACGAGGTCCTCTGGCTCGACCCGCCCATGGCCAACTACGCCGTCCACTACCCCCTGGCCGACGACAGCCTCGGCGACGTCCCGCTGCGCGCGGGCGAGCCCGTCGTGGTCAGCTTCGCCGCCGCCAACACCGACCCCGCCCTGCGCACCGGCCACCCGGCCGGCAGCCGGGCCGGCAACCGCGCCCACCTCGCCTGGAGCGCGGGCCCCCACCACTGCCCCGCCAAGGACCCCGCCCGGCTCATCGCGGCCGCCGCCGTCGAGCGGCTGCTGGACCGGCTCCCGGACCTGGAGCTGGCCGTGCCCGCCGACCGGCTCGTCTGGCGGCCCGGCCCGTTCCACCGCGCGCTCACCGCGCTGCCGGTGCGCTTCCCCCCGGTACCCGTCCCCGTGCCGGCGCCCCCGCCCGTACACCCCGGTATGGCCCCCCACCCTCAGCCGTCCGCGCCGACCCCGGCCGAGACCTCTGGAGACCGCCGATGGACCGCCAGCCCTGCCCCGTCACCATCGATCCCGCCGGCCGTGACATCCACGGCGAAGCCGCCCGCCTCCGCGCCCTCGGGGAAGCGGTCCCCGTGGAGCTCCCTGGGGGCGTGGCGGCGTGGGCAGTGACCAGCCAGCCGCTGCTCAAGCGGCTGCTGACCGACCCGAGGGTCTCCAAGGACCCGCACCGGCACTGGCCCGCCTGGATCAACGGCGAGATCTCCCCGGAGTGGCCGCTCTACACCTGGGTCGCGGTGACCAACATGTTCACCGCCTACGGAAGTGACCACAAGCGGCTGCGCACCCTCGTCGCCAAGGCCTTCACCGCCCGCCGCACCGCCGCCCTGCGCCCGCGGATCGAGCGGATGGCGGCCGACCTCCTCGACCGCCTCGACGCCACCCCGCCCGGCGCGGTCGTCGACCTGCGCGAGGAGTACGCCTACCCCATCCCCATCCAGGTCATCTGCGAGCTCTTCGGCGTCGAGGACGAGACCACGCGGGAGGGCCTGCGCCGCTGCGTCGACTCGATCTTCCACACCTCCGCCGACCCGGAGGAGGTCACCGCCACCTACAGCGAGCTCTACGCCCTGTTGCGCGGTCTCGTCGCCCTCAAACGGGAGACCCCCGGTGACGACATGACCAGCGTGCTGATCTCCGCCCGCGACGAGGAGGACGGGAGACTGGGCGAGCAGGAGCTCGTCGACACCCTCCTGCTGATGATCGGCGCGGGCCACGAGACCACCGTCAACCTCCTCGACAACGCCATCCACGCCCTGCTCACCCACCCCGAGCAGCTCGCCCTCGTCCGCGAGGGCAAGGCCGGCTGGGACGATGTGATCGAGGAGACCCTGCGCGTCCAGGCACCCGTCGCCAACCTCCCGCTGCGCTACGCGGTGGAGGACATCGAGCTGGACGGGGGAGTGATGCTGCGCAAGGGCGACGCCATCATCGCCGCCTACGCCGCCGCGGGCCGCGACCCCGGCCTCTACGGCGACGACGGCGATCGTTTCGATGTGATGCGTGCCACCAAGGAGCACCTCTCCTTCGGTCACGGCGTGCATTTCTGCCTCGGCGCCCCGCTGGCCCGGCTGGAGGCGGCCGTCGCGCTGCCCGCGCTCTTCGCCCGCTTCCCCGAGATGTCGCCGGCGGCGGCCCCGGACAAGCTCAGCCCGGTGGAGTCCTTCATCTCCAACGGCCATCGCGCGCTGCCGGTGAGGCTCCGACCGTAGGCCGGCTCTTGAACTGCCCTTTACCCACCGGGAGTGATCGCGTAGCGTACGTCGGATCGACTCCCGGCGGGAGGGGTGTGGGCCGCATCCATACGGAACCCGTACGATCCTCTGCGTGTCCAAACTGACCGACCTGCCGAAACGGATCCTCATCGGCCGGGCGCTGCACAGCAACAAGCTGGGAGAAACCCTTCTCCCCAAGCGCATCGCCCTTCCCGTCTTCGCCTCCGACCCGCTCTCCTCCGTGGCGTACGCGCCGGGCGAAGTGCTTCTCGTGCTGTCCGTGGCGGGTGTGTCCGCCTACCACTTCAGCCCATGGATCGCGGTGGCGGTCGTCGTGCTGATGTTCACGGTGGTCGCCTCGTACCGCCAGAACGTCCACGCCTACCCGAGCGGCGGTGGCGACTACGAGGTCGCCAACGTCAACCTCGGCCCCAGGGCGGGCCTGACCGTCGCCAGCGCCCTGCTCGTCGACTACGTCCTCACCGTCGCGGTCTCCATCGCCTCCGGCATCGAGAACCTCGGCTCCGCCATCCCCTTCGTCGTCGAGCACAAGACCGCGTGCGCCATCGCCGTGATCGTGCTGCTGACCCTGATGAACCTCCGGGGCGTCAAGGAGTCCGGCAAGCTCTTCGCGATCCCCACCTACGTCTTCGTCGGCGGCGTCTTCGTGATGATCGCCTGGGGCGCCTACCGCGGCCTGATCGCGGGCGACACCATGAAGGCCCCCACCGCCGACTACACGATCAACGCCGAGCACACGGGCCTCGCGGGCTTCGCCCTCGTCTTCCTGCTGCTCCGCGCCTTCTCGTCCGGCTGCGCCGCGCTCACCGGCGTCGAGGCGATCAGCAACGGCGTCCCCGCCTTCCGCAAGCCGAAGTCCAAGAACGCCGCCAGCACCCTGGCCCTGATGGGCGGCCTGGCCGTCACCATGTTCTGCGGCATCATCGGCCTGGCCCTGGCCACCAAGGTGCGGATGGCCGAGAACCCGGCCACCGACCTGCTGAAGAACGGCACGCCGGTCGGCGACGGCTACACCCAGAACCCGGTGATCTCGCAGGTCGCCGAGGCCGTCTTCGGCAACGGATCGTTCCTCTTCATCGTGCTGGCGGCCGCCACCGCGCTGGTGCTGTTCCTCGCGGCCAACACCGCGTACAACGGCTTCCCGCTGCTCGGCTCGATCCTCGCCCAGGACCGCTACCTGCCGCGCCAGCTCCACACCCGCGGCGACCGGCTCGCGTTCTCCAACGGCATCGTGCTGCTGGCCGGCGCCGCCGCCGTCCTGACGTACATCTACGGCGCGGACTCCACCAAGCTGATCCAGCTGTACATCGTCGGCGTCTTCGTCTCCTTCACCCTGAGCCAGACCGGCATGGTCCGGCACTGGAACCGCCTCCTGCGGTCCGAGACCGACCCGGCCAAGCGCCGCCGCATGATGCGCTCCCGCGCCATCAACACCTTCGGCGGCCTCCTCACCGGCCTGGTCCTGGTCGTCGTGCTGGTCACGAAGTTCACCCACGGCGCCTGGGTCGCCCTCCTCGGCATGGTGATCTTCTACGCCACCATGACCGCCATCCGGCGCCACTACGACCGGGTCGCCGAGGAGATCGCCGCCCCCGACGAGCCCGGCGACGAGACCGTCCGCCCCTCCCGGGTGCACTCCATCGTCCTGGTCTCCAAGATCCACAAGCCCACCCTCCGGGCTCTGGCCTACGCCAAGCTGATGCGCTCCGACACCCTGGAGGCCGTGAGCATCAGCGTCGACGCGGCCGAGACCAAGGCCCTGCGCGAAGAGTGGCAGCGGCGCGGCATAGATGTCCCGCTGAAGATCCTCGACTCGCCGTACCGTGAGATCACCCGGCCCGTCATCGACTACGTCAAGGGCCTGCGCAAGGAGAGCCCGCGCGACGCGGTCAGCGTCTACATCCCCGAGTACGTGGTCGGCCACTGGTACGAGCACCTGCTCCACAACCAGAGCGCCCTGCGCCTGAAGGGCCGCCTGCTCTTCACCGCCGGCGTGATGGTCACCTCCGTGCCGTGGCAGCTGGACTCCTCCGAAGCCGCGAAGCGGCGGGCCCGCAAGCGCGCCGAGTGGAACGCGCCGGGCGCGGTGCGCCGCGGCCCGGTCGGGGAGCCCAAGAAGGAAAAGGCCGCGACGAAGAAGTAGCGGCGCGGGGCACCGATGTCGCTGATGGGGTGCGGCGGGACGTAAACTGGACGGCTGTTGTCCAGCGTTCCCGCCGCACCCCTTTCTCTACTTTCTGGAGTCGACCAGTCATGCAGCACGAGACCGAAGCATCGCTGGTCGGCCACGAGTACGAGGTCGAGGTCGGCCCGGTGGCCCACGGAGGCCACTGTGTGGCCCGCACGGAGTCGGGCCGGGTCCTGTTCGTCCGCCACGCGCTGCCGGGCGAGCGCGTGGTGGCGAGGGTGACGGAGGGCGAGTCGACGTCCCGCTTCCTCCGCGCGGACGCGGTGGAAATCCTGGAAGCATCCAAGGACCGCGTCCCGGCCCCCTGCCCCTTCTCGGGCCCGGGCAAGTGCGGCGGCTGCGACTGGCAGCACGCCAAGCCGGGCGCGCAGCGCCGCCTCAAGGGCGAGGTCATCGCCGAGCAGCTCCAGCGCCTCGCGGGCCTCACCCCCGAGGAGGCCGGCTGGGACGGCACGGTCATGCCGGCCGAGGGCGACAAGCTCCCGGCGGGCGAGGTCCCGGCCTGGCGCACCCGCGTCCAGTACGCGATCGACGCCGAGGGCCACGCGGGCCTGCGCAAGCACCGCTCGCACGACGTCCAGGTCATCGACCACTGCATGATCGCGGCCCCGGGCGTCACCGAGCTGGGCATCGAGAAGCGCGAGTGGCCGCAGATCGCCTCGGTCGAGGCCATCGCCGCCACCGGCTCCCACGACCGCCAGGTCATCCTCACCCCCAAGCCGGGCGGCCGCCTGCCCATCGTCGAACTCGACAAGCCGGTCTCCGTCATGCGCATCGGCGAGCGCGACAAGCAGGTCCACCCCGTCCACGGCCGCGCCTTCGTCCGCGAGCGCGCCGACGACCGCACCTACCGCGTCGGCGCCGGCGGCTTCTGGCAGGTCCACCCCCAGGCCGCCGACACCCTCGTCAAGGCCGTCATGCAGGGCCTGATGCCCCGCAAGGGCGACATGGCCCTCGACCTCTACTGCGGCGTCGGCCTCTTCGCGGGCTCCCTCGCCGAGCGCGTCGGCGACAAGGGCGCCGTCCTCGGCATCGAGTCCAGCAAGCGCGCCGTCGAGGACGCCCGCCACAACCTCCGCGACCTGGACCGCGTCCGCATCGAACAGGGCAAGGTCGAGTCCGTCCTCCCGCGCACCCGCATCGACAGCGCCGACATCGTCGTCCTGGACCCGCCGCGGGCGGGTGCGGGTCGCGAGACCGTCCGCCACCTGGCGACCCTGGGCGCCCGCCGCATCGCGTACGTGGCCTGCGATCCGGCGGCCCTGGCCCGCGACCTCAAGTACTTCGCGGAGGAGGGCTACGAGCCGGTGAAGCTGCGGGCGTTCGACCTGTTCCCGATGACGCACCACGTGGAGTGCGTGGCGATCCTGAAGCCGGTGCCGACGGACGCCTGACTGTCCGCGTGTGCTCCTCGACGCGGCTGACAGAGGCGTCCCCGTCCGCCAGACAGCCCGTGCGGCCTGGCGGACGGAGCCGTCGGTCAGGCGGCCGGGTGGAGCGCCGCGCCGCCGAACGCCCAGCGGCCGAGGCGGCGGTACACCACGCGCGAGATCGCGATGGCGGCGGAGTGGTCCGCCCGGGCCCTGTTGCGGGGGCGTGGCGTCAGGGCCACCGGTAGCCCTGGCGGGCGCAGGGCGCCGTAGTTGGGTGAAGCGGCGTGTTCCGCAGGAGTGGCAGCGTTCTTCGCCATCGGTTGTGTCCCAGCCGGAGAGGTGGGGACAGTTGTCGACGAGGTGACCTACTCCGTGCATCAATGCCTCCTCGGCGAAGCCGTGGGGATGAGGTCCCGCAGGGGAGCGGGCAGGATGTCGGCGATGGGCATCCACGCGGTTCGGTCCGGTGACAGCTCGGGAGAGCCTGGCGGGGCCTCGAAGAAGTACCAGAAGCGCATCCGGTCCCTGTGCAATCCGTCCTGGGGGCCGGATCGGCGTTGTTCGATCCACAACGGTGGGGGTGGCTTTTCAAGGGCGAGCTGCAGTCCGGTCCGCTCGGTGGTGATTCTGTGGGCCGCTGCTGCCGGTGAGCCGTCCTGATGTGTCAGCGGCCCGCTGAGGAGGCGCACCAGGCCGCTGGAGTGGATGACCGAGCCGATGGTGACCGCGAGGCAGCGACGGGTGCAGGGTTCGCCGGTCGCCAGGTGGTCGCACGTGGCATGGGTGTAGCGGATGACGCCTGCCAGTCTTTCGGGGCGAGCGAGTCCGTAGCGGAAGATCTCGCGAACGATGTCCGCTCCTCCGACCGTGGATGCCGGCGGTGCCGCCTGTGAGACGTCGAACAGGCAGTGGATCTCTTTGCCCTTGAACCCACTTTGGTCGGGCGGTGGTGCCACCACTTTCCAGCACCCGTGGGTGAGTGTGTCAACCAGGGTCAGGCCACGTCCGGTTGTACGGCCCGCTCGTGCATTTCGCCTGACCGGTTTGGCGCGGCAGTTGTCGCTCACGCGTACGTGCAGGAGGTACGCCTTGCGTTCCATGGTCAGGGCGCAGCGGGCGGGCGTCCTGGACGTGATCCAGGACGTTGGCCAGCAGCTCGTTGACCACGGTTACCACGTCGTCCGCGTGTGCCGTCAAGCCCCAGTCTTGGAGTTGGGTGCGTGCGATCCGGCGCACTATGGCCAGTTCCGCCGGTCTCAGTACGAGCTCCATCGCGAGCTGCCGGTCGGAGTGCCGTGTGTGGATCGCCATGTCCCCTCCATGTCCGGGCAGGCAGAAGCCTGGGCAGGGTTGATCGACCTGCGGTCACGCATCGGATGCGATGCGTGACACAGCCGATGGTGGACCAGAGGGGAAGTGCTGGGCAACTATTTCCACGAAGGTGATGTATTCCCAGATGGATTGGCATATGACAGTGCTGAGGCGCGGGGGAGTGGGCCATCATGCACGCATGGATCAACGAAGCCTGCCGACCATGCGCAGCAAGCGGCTGGGTAGTGAGCTGCGGCGCCTTCGGGCGGACAAGGACCTCACTGTCTCCGAGGTGGCGAAGCGCCTGGGGTGCGGTCAGCCCAAGGTCTCGCAGATTGAAAACGGCAACCGGGGCATCAGGCCCGGAGACCTGTCGGCGCTCCTCGATCTGTACGAGGTGGCCGACGAGAAGTACCGTCAACGCTTGCGCAAGCTCGCTGTCGATGTGCGCAAGGTTGACTGGTGGACGTTGCAAGGGCCCTTGGTCGACGCGCTTCGTGACTACCTGATGCTGGAAGCTGACTCCGGGCTTGTTCGGGTGTACGAGCCGACTCTGGTGCCGGGAATGTTGCAGACCGAGGCGTACATGCGGCAGTTGTTTGCTTCTCGGCTTTCCGTAGAGCAAGTGGACACGCTCGTTGAAACGCGTCTCAAGCGCAAGGAACTTCTCGACGACCACTTGGGTTTCAGGCTGCGCACCGTGGTGGACGAGACTGCCCTGCACCGCATCCCGGGTTCCGGCGCCATGGCCACCGAGCAGCTTGCGTACCTGGAGCGTGTCGGGCGCCGTCCGAACGTCACCGTTCAAGTCCTCCCAGTCAAAGCGCGGTTCCCGGTCGACCAGTTCGGCCCCTTCAGCCTCTTCACGTTCCGAGGTCAGTCGTCAATCGATGTTGCATGGCTGGAGTACCTGACTGGTGGTACGTTGCTTGAACAGGAGGGCGACGTACAAGCGTACGCGCGTGCGTGGGAAGAGCTGACAGCTGCTGCACTGTCCCCTTCCGACTCCCGGCAGCTGATTCGCGCACTCATCGAGGAACACGCATTATGACTGGGGCAGTGCCCGAATGGCACAGGAGCAGCTACAGCGGCACCAACAACAACTGTCTGGAGCATGCTGTCCTCCCTGATGGCAACCACGCCATCCGCGACTCCAAAGATCCCCGGCGCCGAATAACCATCCATTTCAGCGCCACGGCGTGGCAGGCTTTCCTAGAAGGCCAGAAGAGCCCCGCTACCCCGCTGGCATCACCGACAGGGTGACCTTGTACAGCTCGGGCAGTGCCGGGCTCTCCCGCGTGCAGGCGGCCTTCCGGGCCGCCTACCACCTCCCCAGGTCGACACTGTTGCCGTAGGTACCGACGGCCCCGCCCACTTGGGCGCCCTGATCGGCGATCTGGCCGACGGGCTCAACGAGCAGGCGATCCACCAGTACCGGAGCCTTCTCCGAGAGCGGTCGCGCGGTCAGCCTGTCTGAAGCTCCGTGACGATCTGCTCCGCCATGCGGCGTGCGGGCTTCAGCCGAGGGTCATCAGGGTGCACTTCCGGCTCCAGGATCTTCGAGCACACGGAACAACGTCATCAGCTTGCCGTCCCGGCTCTCGAAGTCACGGCGCCGCTCTTGCCGGACGCGATCGGCCAGATCCGGGACAGCAACGGGGGTGCCAGTTGGACCGGCTCTCCCCCGGTGCTCAGTCGAACATCCCCTCCAGCGCCCCACCCCCGGCCAGGATTCGCCAAGCCGGTACCCGGACAGTCCGTTCCACCGGGCCGGCCTTCGCGCCGGAACCGCCGGACGGCAGGCCTGTCAGCAGGTCGCCGCGCGCGTGCGTCAGCCGCAGGTGCCGGGCCGGGTCCTGGGCGTGCGGGGTTCCGGGGTCGATGAGCACCGCGGTGTTCTGTCCGTTCATCGTGAACAGCAGATCCACGGTGTGCCCGCCGATCACCGTCGCCCGTTCCAGGTCGGTGATGCCGTGTGTGCCGAGGTGGTCCTGGAGCCGGTCCGCGAGTTCGTTGCGGAAGCCGGACGCCGGCGTTCCGGCTGGGGCCGTGTGTCCGGCGCCCTGGGTGACGTCGGGCCTGTTGCTGAGCACGGCCGACCGTTGGGCCAGCAACGCCGGAAGCCCGGCCTGCCCCTGCCAGAAGGCGTGGCTGCCCACCGTGATCAGCTGGGACTTCGCCCGGGTGATCGCGACGTTCCACAGGTTGACCTGGCTCGCCACCCAGTGTGTCGTACGTGGTGGGGTGTTGGCGGTGGCCACCGGGCTCAGGACCATGACGTCGCGCTGCCCGCCCTGGAAGGAGTGCACGGTACCGACGCGTACTCGCTCGTCGTCCGCCCAGACGCGTGCCAACGCGTCCTTTTGAGCCTTGAACGGAGTGACCACTCCGACCGTGGCGTGTTCGGGCAGCCCTGCGAGGAGCCCGTCCACTGTTTCCCGGACGGCCTCGGCTTCGGCTCCGTTGCGCCAGGACTGCCCACCGCTGCCCCGGGCTGATTCGCTGTGTGGCACGTCCACCCAGCCCAGGACCGGTGCCGGAACGGCCGCTCCGACCGGATCGAGCGCCGGAATCTGCTTGCGGACATCGGTCAGGACCTGCAACTGACCTGCATAGCAGTAACCGTTGACCACATCGGCGATGGCCGGATGGCAGCGGTAGTGCTCATCGAGCAGCAACGCGTCCTCACCGTGTTGCGCGGCCGCGTGGTACGAGGAGTACACGTGATAGGTGAGCCGGTGGTCCTCCAGCTGCGCGGCCGTCAGCCCCGCCCGTACCCGTGCCTGTCGCTCCTGCTCGGCGCTGATGCCCGGAATGTGTCCGAGCTGCATGGGATCCCCGATGATCAGCGCACGCTTCGCGCGGAACAGCAGAGGCAGCACCGACGGGATCGAGCACTGGCTCGCTTCGTCGATCACGACGAGGTCGAAGAGCTTCGGCGCCAGTTCGAGCTGGCGTACCGAGTGAGTGCTGATCGCCCACCCCTTGATGTGCGCCATCAGATTGCGCTGGCTCTTCTGGAATCCCGAACGCTGGCGCAAGGCCTGAAGACGCTGGCCCATGAGCGATCGCCCGCGCATCATGGCCTCGGTGGCCAAGGCCTGGGACAACTCTCCCGACAGCTCCGAAACGTCGGCGGCACTCTCCAGCCGCGCCCGCTTCAATCCTTCCTCGTCACGGTCAAGATGCCGCGGCGCGAGTTCCCGCACACCACGTTCCACGGCCACGGCCTCTGCGAGCGCGACGAGCAGTTCGGCCGGCACGGGCCGTTCCGAGGCCCATGCGGGCCACGAGTCGGCCGAGTCAGCAGAGTCGGCGCCCAGCGAGGCGACGAGCGCGGAGAGCGCCCGCCCCCTGCGCCACCCGCCGAGGGCAAGCCTTCCGGCGCCGGCCGCTTTCCGGGCCCGATCCTCCCAGCGCGCGAGGGCGGTCGTCCCGTCTCCCGCCCATACGGCTTCCAGCAGCGCTGGTGGCAGCCCGAGCTCGTCCGTCCGCTCCTCCCGTTCCCGGAGCAGGCCCAGCAAGTGGGCCTCTTCAGCGATCAGCTCAGCGGCTTCTGCCCGGAGTGCGGCGGACCGCGTACGCCGGTTGCGCAGTTCACCGGCGACGGTTGCCGAACCGCGTCGCGGGGCCTCGGTGGTCCCGGCGAGCAGCTGTTCCAGTTTCGCAGCCTCGCGCTCCCGTGCCGCGGAGTTGCCCGTCCGCATGAGCAGCCCCGGCGAGATCGCGTCACAACGCTCGGCGACGACGTCCACGGCCTCGTTGTTCGTGGACGCGACGAGAACGGACTGGCCGGCGGCGACGGCGGTCGTCACCACAGCGGTCACGACTTCGCTCTTCCCGGTGCCGGGCGGCCCGGTGGCGACGGTGAGCCGACGGGTCATGGCCGATGAGATCACCAGCTCCTGGCTCTCGTTGCAGGGCCCTGGGGCGACGACGACCGGTGCGTCACGGCTCGTGTCCCCGTCATCTCCTCCCGTCAGGAGCGCGTCGAGTGCCGTGCCGGGGATCTGCCCGGTACGTGCGGACATCTGCAGCAGGTTGTCCACGAGGGCTTCGGACGCGTTCCGTTCCACGCCCTTGGGCGTCAGCAGGACGGCTGTGTTGTGGGCGCCGGGCCGCAACGATTGCATCGCGGACTGCTCGCTGAGCGACGACAGATCGAGGGGCTCCAGCTCCGGGAGTCCCAGCTCCGTGAGCAGCTCGCGCACGGCACGCACCATCTGGGTGCCGTTGCCCTCCTGCCAGGTCGGCTGCCAGCGGGCGAGCAATTCGGCGGCCTCGTCGTCCTTGAGGAGTTCCGCGACGACACCCGCGTGCAAGGAGGGCACTCCGCTCGGGCGGAGCGTGTCGCGACCGTCCTCGTCAGGGGCCAGTTCCATCGGCTGGATCAGCAGGGGCGCGATCCGCACCGCGGAGCGACGCCGGCCGTCTCCGCCGCGTTCGGGGAGAGTGACCGCCGGGTACCCGTACCAGTACTCCTGCGTGTCGACGCCATCCGCCCGGCTCCCGCCGCTCTTCGGCTTCGGCAGCTGTGCGGGAGCGGGAAGGCCAGAGCCCAGGCCGGACTGGATCGTCTCCGGGCCCCGGCCCAGCAGGAAGTACGCGGAGTCACGCCCGCTGTCCCGGTCGGGCAGCGTTTCCGATGCGGCCTGCGAGCGGAGGCAGTGCGCGTAGTAGCGCAGCAGCCGCTGCGGGTCGACGCCGTCCTGCGCGTCCTGCTCGACCAGGTCTCGCGCCTTGAGCAGGGCGGGGGAGAGCTGGACGGCTTCGGAGGCCGCAGCGGCGTCGCGGGGGAGCACGGGAAGGTTCACGGACCGCGCCACGGAGCGGGCGAAGGGCAAGGAGTGCGTCGCCCGGATGGTGGACTTGGTCGGCCGTTGTTCCTCGGGGACGCCGTTGCGCACCATCTGCGCGGTCAAGTACTCGAACAGGTCGTCCGGCGTGATCCAGCCGCTGTCCTTGATCCGCCCGGTACGCAGGCCCTCCACGATCTCGCCGGTGAACCGGGAGGTGCCGAGGGAAGACTCGGCCGGAGCCATCGCCGAGGCGGCCTGAAGGGCGTCGGAGGCGGTGATGAAGTACACGCCGGTCGGCCGGAGCAGTGTGCTGGGCGATGGCGGGCCGTCACTCGGGCCCGCCGCGCCCTTCGCCGTCCACCCTTGTACGACGGAGCCGCTGGAGCAGCAGTCCAGCAACACGAGCTTGGAGGAGGCGCGGCAGGACTGCAGCATCCGCTCCAGGAACTCCGCGGGGACAGCGGTGCCGGGCAGGTCGTCCGGGTCGGTATCCCGGGTGAGGAAGTACAGCTGGTTGTCCGTCTCGCAGAACTCGCCGTGCCCACTGAAGTACAGCAGCGCCGTCTCGCTGGCCTGCCGCTCCTCCAGGAACTCCTCGATGGCGTGCAGCATTTCCGCACGGGTCGGCTCGGCGACCACCGCGCAGTCGTTGTACATGCCTATCTCGGTGCTTTCCAGTACCGCCTGCATGTAGTGCAGATCGGCGCGCACAGGCGGCAGGTCGTGGTAGTGGTCGCTGTCGTACGTGGATACGCCGATGAGCATGGCGTACCGGTCGTTGTCGCTCATTCCGCGTGCGGTCCGTCCTCGCCGTTCGCGGAGGGACCGGCTTCGTCACCTTCCCCGTTCCCCGTGCGGTCATTGAGGAAGCGCTCGATCAGTTCGTCGTCCGCACGCGCCTCCCTGCCGGTGATGCGCAGGGACGTCCCGTCGGGACGGGTGGCGACGACCGTCCGCTGCGCCACGCGGGACAGCCAGGTCTGCACAACGGCGACGACGAAGGATCCCCCGCCGAACGCGAGCCCGACCAGTTCGGTGACCGTACCGCCCTTGTCGGTGTCACCGGTGGCCCGCTGTTCGGGGACGACGAGCCTCGCGTGCGGGTCGACGTCGGCGATCTCGGCCAGCAGCTCGCGTGCCTCGCGCCGTGCGCGCAACGGGTCGTCGTCGACGATGGAGATGCGGTAGTCGGGCTCGCCCGCAGGGATGGTGCTCACGTTTACTGCCCCCTTGATCACTCCGTGTGGTGGATACACGGACCGGTAAGCCTAATGGGGTCGGCGTGTGCGCTCAGGCGAGATCCGCGAGAAGGTCCGCCAAGGCCACTTCTTCCTCGACCCGTACCCCGAGCTCGCTCAACGCCTGTGCCAGCGCAGGGTCCCAAGGGGATGCGGCCGGTGTGCCCGTCAGAGGTGGCAGCTGCGCGGCGCCGGCGGCCAGAGCGCGGTAATCAGTCGCTGTGAATCGCCAAGGGCGCCAGGGCACATGGCTCATCAGCACGTTCGCGATCCGTAATCCGCCCCAGTCGAAGTCACCGTGGTAGAGGAGCGATGTCCCATCGCCGTGCAGGTGGCGCAGGAGGGCGAGGGCGGCTGCGGATGGCTGGCCCTGGAGACAGACGAGGGGTGGGCAGCCGGCGCCGTGGGTGTCGGCCGCGGCCGCCAGGATCGCCGGGTTCTCGCAGATCCGTACCACCGGAGATGTTGCCCGGGGGCGTTGATGAGTGAGTTGCCGGAGGGTCAGGACACATGGCTCGCCGGTTTCGGCCATCCAGTCCAGGGCCGGGGTGCCGCGAAGGTTGAGGGTGAGGACGGTCGAGGACAGCTCGTCGCGCAGCAGTCCCGCCGACGCCCACGCGTCGCGTCGCCACGCGGCGCCGTTGCCGTCGGGGAAGCCGGTGAGAGCACGGATGCCGGAGAGAGTGAGTGTGGCCAGGGGTGTTCCGTCGTCCAGGGCATGCGCGCTGCCGAGTACGCGGGCGGCGAAGGCTGGTAGGGATACGGCGGGTTCGGCGGGGAGCTCCGCGAGCACTTTCGCTGTCTCGGCGGACAGCCGGCCGGCGGCTTCCGGGGTACGGGCAAGGCGCCGTACAAGGCCCTCGGTGCGTGGCCCGGTGGTCCAGTCGGCGAGGCGGGGCCGGTCTCGGGCCAGCGTCTGGAGCGGCCTGTAGGCCTCCTGCCATGCTTGGGACTCGTTCTGGCGTGCCCTGCGGAGGGGGACGACGGGACCGGTCAGGGCTTCGACAGCCGCGGCGAGACCGTCGGGGCTGATACCGGAGCGGCGCAGGACGTCGTCCACGGCGTCGAGCCGGAGGATCAGCGACCGGCCGGGGCGCGGCGCGCGGCCCAGCAGGCGTTCGACCGCCACCCTCTGTGCTTCAGTGGGGGCAGTCAGCGAGACGGCCCCGGTGAGTGGCTGCTCGCGTTCGAGACGCCGTCGCGCGCGCTCGACCAGCCATGCGAGGTCGGGGGCGCCGAGCAGCCGGCGGAGGCGGTCGAGGTCGATCCCGCCGTCAGGCCCGGGCACCTGCCCCTGCGGCGGGGCGCTCATGACCACAGCACGTCCTGGCTGTCCGTTCCCGCCCCCGCCTTCGTGGTGAACCGGTCCCGCTCGCGTGGCGGATCGTCGCGGCGCAGGCGCGCGGAGCCGTCCCACTCCCAGCGGGTGACCAGGACCGCCCCGACGTCGTCGGTCCGTGAGAGCTGCGCGATGGCGATGCCGGGCACCTGCGGGTAGCAGGCCCACTCCCGTTCGCTGGTCATCACCACATCCAGGTCGAAGGCGTGGAGCAGGCCCAGGCACTTGGCCCGCGAGTCGTCGTCGACTCCCGCGAACGCCTCGTCCAGGGTGACCAGACGTGGTGCGTGCGGGTTGCCCGCGCTCGCGTAGTGCGAGGACGCGGCGGCGAACAGGGGCACCGACACGGTGAGGACGCGTTCGCCCCCCGAGGCCGGTCCGGTGGCCGGGACCCAGCGGCCCTGCTGGTGGCGTTCGATACCGAATTCGTGCCACGTGCGGTAGTCGAGGGCGGTGGTGAGATGTTCGAGCCAGCTGCCGGCGGCGTCGCCGGACTGCTGCTGGGCGATCTGCGCCTGAAGGAACTCGCCGACCGCCGCCCGGTCCTCGGTGCTCCAGGCATCGGCGGACTGGCGCAGGCGTTCCCGCGCCCGGTCGAGCCCCGCCGGAGCCTTGCGAGAGGCCCGCCACACCAGGCGCAGCTTCATGCCGGTCGAGGTCGGGCGTTCCTCCAGCTCGGCGTTCATGGCCCGTACGTGCCGTTCCGCCGCGCCGATCAGTTCTTGCAAGGTGCCCGCCACCTCGGTGATGAGGTGGGTTTCCAGGACCTCCCGCTCATGGGCGGACAGTATGCGGGTGAGTTCACCGACCTCGGTGGCCAGCGCCTCGGCGAGTTCGGGTACGGCCCGTTCGCGGCCCTGGTAGACGATGTCGACGACCATTCCGTCCTCGATCATGCGGGCGGACGCGGTGTGTCCATGCCGGGACAGGGCGTCCTGCAGGGTCTTGAACTCTTCGCTGAGCCGCCTCTGCACCCGCTCCCAGGCCCCCTCGGAGTCATCCGTCCCGGACAGTTCGGTCTCGATGGAACGGGCCAGCGCGATGGCGGGGGTGGCCGCCCAAGGACCTTCACCGGCGGGCGGTACGGCTAGACCGGGCAGGGCCACAGCGATCAGGCCGGTGTCGGCGAACCTCTGGAGACCCGTGATCGCCTCGGCACGGGCGGAGGCCGCCTCGACGATCCCCTGTTCGAGCTGCTCGATGCGGCCTTCGGCCTTGCTGGCCCGCCGGTCCGCCTCGGTGTGCCGCTCACGGGTGCGGCGCTGCTCGGCTCCGCACTCGCGCAGGGAGTCGGTGGTCTCGGCCAGGCGGCGCTGGAGTTCGGCGACGGCCGCGCCGACCGTGGAGCGCAGGGTGTTGTGGTGCTCGGCGGCGGCGGTGGTCTCGCGGGCCGCGTCCGCGACCCGCAGTACGTGCTCTTCGGCCCGCTGCCCCGCTTGCTCGGCCTCGTCGCGTTCCTCGTCCGCCTGGCGGGCGGCTTCGGCGCGCTCGCGCAGGGCGGGCCACAGGTCGGCGAGGACGAGGGTGAGGCCGGTAAGGGCCTGGCGTACGGCGGCGAGCCCGGCCCGGTCGGAGGGCAGGCCCAGGTCGGTGGCGGTCGTGCCGAGTTCCGCCGCGGCCTGCTCGGCCTCCTGGGCCGCCTCGGTGAGATCGGCGGCCCTTTCGTCGCGCCGGGCACGGTCCCGGCGCACGACGCCGGCGGCCGCGGCCACACGGGCGTACGCCTGCCTGAGCGGCGCGTCGCCGGGTACGGCGGCCAACTCGGCGTCGAGCTGGTGGCGGCGCGCCACGACGGTCTCGGTCTCGGCCTCTGTGGCGGCCAGATCGTCTTGAAGCGAGGAGAGCTGCGCGTGCAGGGCGACCATGCGGGACCGGCGCGCTTCCTCACGGGCGCCCTCACCGATGTATTCCTCGGCGGTCTTGGCCCACCGGCCGGTGAGCGCACCGACGCGGAAACGTCCGTCAGTCGCCGCCCAGCTCTCCGCGCCGCCTTCCTCACCCAGCCCGATCGCCATGAGCAGCCGCGTCACCGTCTCCTCGCCGACCGCCGCGGCTCGCGTGTCACCGTGGTCCACGGCCGGGCGCAGCACATCGGCCAGGGACGGCCCGGTCACGGGCCCGGTCCGTGGCGCGAGCAGCACATCGTGCCCGTCGGCGTCGAGAGCCGTGCCGTCCGGGAGAACCCAGGCGTCCAGCAGGCCGGATGCCTCCAGGGCCGCTTCCAGGCCGGCGCGTCCGGTGTCTCCGAGCCCGTCCCGGAAGTCGACGAGCCGCCACAGGGGGGAGCCGGCCGCCCGCTCGCGCAGCCCCGGGGTGCGGGTGTACGGGGCCTTCGGCCCGCGCTGGCCTCCGGCTTCGAGCGCGGCCAGTTCCTGCTCCATGTCCCGCACCCGCGACTGGAGTCCGGCCTTGCGGTGCGTCAGGCCGGCCGCCTGATCGGCGAGTCGCGCCGACGTGGCCCGGTGGGCACGTGAGGCGTGGGTATGGGCCGGGCATGGCCCGTCGAGGTGCCGTGTCCACTCCTGGAGCTCGTCGAGGAGGCCGACCGGATCCGGGTACGCCAACTCGTGACACTCCTCGGCGTACCGGCGCACGGCATCCAGCAGCGCCCGGCCGGCTGCCGCCGCGGCCCCCTCCGTCTGCTGCTGTGCCTCGGTCGCGAGCGCGAGGTCGGACTCCGTCTCGTCGAGCCGTCGGGAGGCCGCTCGCCGCTCGCTCGCGGTCCGGTCGGCCTGGTCGGCGAGGCGTTCCACGTGAGTGAGGGCGCGCCGCGTGCGGTCCGTCGCCTCCTCGGCTTTCTCCCGGGTCGGTTCGTCCGGCAGGGCGACCAGGGCGTTGCCGGCCTCTTCCCGGGCCCGGGTGAGGACGGTGCCAGCCTGGCGCCGAGCCGAATCGAGCCGGTTCTCGGCCGCACCGAGCCGCTCCAGTGCCCGCTGGCGGAGGCGCGTGGTCTGCCCATGGTCGGCTTCCGCGCGTTCTTGTTCCCGCGCCGTGCGGGCCGCCTCCGTGGCCGCCTGCTCCAGCTCACGGGCGCTGCGCATCTCGGGTCCCGCGCGCAGGGCGGATTCCTGGGCCCGCAGTCGTGTCCCGGTCTCCTCCAGAACGGCGATGCGTTCCTCGGCGGCTGCCCGGTCCCCCTCCGCGCGGGCCTTGTGCGCCTGTGCTTCCGCGAGATCCCGCTGGAGGTGCTCGTACCGGGAGTGCTCGCTGCGCGGGAGGCGGGCCCGCCGACGGGAGGCGACGCGGGCGTAGCGCCGGTAGTGATCCAGGAACGCCGAGGCGGCGTGCTCGGCCTCGGCGGCGGCCCGCAGCTCCTCCTTCTCCTCGTCCAGGGAGCGGAAGGCCTCGGCCGCGTCGGCGACGACCGCCTGGTCCATGGGCGGCAGCGCTTCGGTCAGCGCCCGGGAGAGGGCGACCTCATTGGGCCGCTTCGACAGCTGGGGCTGGCGCAACTGGATGAGCAGGTCCACCAGGGCGGCGTACCGCTGCTCGCCGAGCCCGAACAACGCCTCGTCGACGGCCCTTCGGTACGCCTTGGCCTGGTCGTACACCATCCCGTGCCCGGTGATCGCCTCGGCGAGCCGGTCACGGGACAGGGCGGTGCGGGTGGCGTCGAGCAGGCTGAGGTCCTGGCCGATCCGCTGATCGGTGACCGCGTACCAGTGGCGGGCGATGCCACGCCCGGTAACAGCCTTGAGCCCGCAGGCGAGCGTACGGAAGTGGGCCTCGCCGGTCGCATCGTCCCGTCGGCCGAACTCGATCCAGGTGTAACCGAGCCGTTCGGGATGAGGGTGTTCGCCTCCGAGGAGCAGGTTCCACTCCATGCGCTTGCCCGGGTCGCCGTCGGGCTCGACGCGGCGGGGGGTGAGGTCCCCGTCCAGGAGAAAGGGCAGGGTCAGGGCGAGGACCTTGGACTTTCCGGTGCCGTTGTTGCCGCGCAGCAGCAGTCGCCCGTCGTGGAAATGGAACTCCTCCTCGTCGTAGTGGAAGAGGTCGACGAGCCCGATGCGCATCGGTTGCCAGCGGGAGCGTGTGGGGACGGGGAGGGCGGTCACTGCCGGCTCGCCTTTCGCTGCTGGGGCATGCGTGGGGTGCGGGGTTCGAGAACGACGGCCTCGCCGACGGCGTACCGGGCGAGGGCCGGGCGTGGCGCGATCTCATCGCCCCGCCGGGTGATCAGTCGCAGCGCGGTGAGCTTGGCGAGCGCCTGCTCGACCAGTTCGCCTTCCGCGCCCGGCTCCTTGGCCGACTTGGCCCAGAAACCGCCGTACGTGGAGGCGAGTTCGCGGACCTTTCGTTGGAGGTCGCCGATGGTGACAGGTCCGTCCGCTGCCGCCAGATGCTCGGTGAGCAGCAGAGTGACATGGCCGTGGGTGCCCTGTTCGGGCATGCGGACATCGGTGAGGTCGTCGTCGGGGTCGACCATGGCGATGCCCTCGGCCCGTACCTCGGCGACGAGTCCCGTCAGTTCCGTGATGCGGGCGGTGAGGAAGCCGCGTTGCCGGGTGAGGTAGGCGAGCTCCGCGTCGGTGAGCTCGTCGTAGTACAGCACCGGATCGTCGAGCAGCCGGCGGGTCAGCGCGCGGCGCATCGCACGGAATCGCAGATCATCGCTGTCCAGGGCGGTCTCGGAGACCAGCTCGATCAGACGCTCGTCGAGAGTGCCGGCACGCACGGTGGAAGGGCCTCGGCGGGTGGCGAGCAGACCGGCCAGTACACGGCGCTCGACGTCGTACAGAACGTCGCCCGCCCCGCTGACGTACGCCTCCTCGTCACCGGCGACCCGTCGCAGAACGCCGAGTCCCAGCAGGAGTCTGACGACAGCGGCAAGGTCGAGGCGCTCGTCGCGGCGGTCCAGGGTGAAGTGAATGCCGGCGGCGGTGAGGTGCGGGTCCGCCGCGTCCAGGACGACTTGATCGGCGAGGCGGCCGAGTGCTACCTGGGCCTCGCCGCGTTCCAGGGCGGCGAGGGCGAGACAGAGCAGCACGTAGCGTCGGCGGGTGAAGGGGGCGCCCGCCCGGCTGGCCTCACGAGCGGGGTGCGTCGGGTCGGCGAGAAAGCCGGGGATCTTGCACAGGCGGGCGGCTTCGGCGTCCACGTGGAGGGACCAGCCAGTATTGCGGTCGAACCACGCGCGTAATTCCGAGGCATGGCGACGGACGAGCCGGAAGTCGTCCGAGCGCGGTCCGCGAGCGAGCAGGAGCGGCTCCTTGAGCAGCGCGCGTGCGGCCCTGCGCAGCTCGGCGGCGTGTTGCCCGTCCAGGACCTCGGCGAGCGGGGTGTTCATCGCCTGTCGTCCTTCGTGGTCAGGCCGGTGATCTCGACCGTGGTCAGGTCGATGATCTCGACGGTGTGGTCGGGGCCCCGGAACGTACCCCCGGGGGTGATGATCTCGGCGGTCGTACCGTCGCCGAGCGCCGTGAGACGGATCTCCATGGAGCCGTCGTTGCTGGTGGCGGACGTGTGCGTCATACCGGGTCGCCAGGTGGCGAGGGCGTCACCGAGGAGCTGGAGGAAGAGGCCGAACGCGAGTGGGTCGAGGTCACCGAGGGCGGAGAGCCGGGTGGCGCCGTCGGTGGCGAGCCGCGCCCGCGCGGCGGTGGTCTCGGCGGCCTGCTTGGCGGCGATCTCGGCGAGGTGACGGCGCGCCTCGGAGCGGTCCTCGATCTTGCGGGGCTTGCCGCGCCGTTCGTAACTGCCCGTGCGCCGCAACTGCGGGCTGATGCGCAGCGGTTCGGCCTCGGCCCACGGGGTGGCGGCAGGCACGGGCCGGGCCGTGCGGGTGGCGAGGGTGTCGGCGTCGACGGTGAGATGACGGGCGGGGTAGAGCCCGAAAGCGGTGCGCCACAGGCGGTGCCGGGCGTCGTCGTCGGGTGCCTCGGCGAACCAGCGGGCGAGCGTACGGAAGTCGGCGGAACGGTCGGAGCGACCTGCCCTGCGCTCATTCAGTGACCGTACGACCGCCAGGAGCTGGGGAATCGCCCCGAGAGCCCGGCCGCGCAGCAGCCGCGCCTGCGATTCGCGTCCGTTCCTGCTGATGAACCAGGCGGCGAGCCCGTCCCAGCGTCCGGTCCACCGCGCGTACGCCTCCTGCTCGGCGTGTTCCGCGTCCTCCGGAGAGGCGTCGGCGGCCTCGCGAGCGGCGGCGGTCCGGAGCAGCGGTGCGATCACGCCGCCGTCCTCCAGTTCGTCGCCGTCCTCCAGTTCCAGGATCAGCTGGGCGATGCGCCCACCAAGAGTGATCAAGTCCTGGATGAACCGCTCCAGATACTGGATGAGCCGGTCCTTGTAGGCGAGGAAGACCTCCTCCTCGACGTCGTGCAGGTCGATGGTGCGCTGCAGGGAGCCCATGAAAGCCCGGGCGTTCTCGGCGAGGGCCGCGAACCGGCTGGTCAGTGCGTCGAGTGCGAGATAGGTCTTGGCCGGGTCCGGTTCTTTCTCGGCTCCCAGGACAAGGAGAGCGCGCAGGTGGGTGACGATGTCGTGCAGCGCGACCGCCTGGAGCGCGCCCCGGCGGCCGAGCGCCTCGTCGTAGGCGGAAAGCGCCTCCTCCGCTGCCTCTCCCGCCTGGGTGAGCTGGTAGACGAACCGCTTGCGGTAGAAGTCCTCGACAGCGGTGACGCGGGCCGTATCGGGATCGGCGCGCAGATTTCCCCATTCGACAAGGCTGTCGAGTGCCTTGACCACGGCGTCGAGCTCGGCCGGACGCTCGCCGGCGGGTAGGGCGGCATGCACGTCCTCGGGGCGCAGGTGTACCGCGAAGCGCTCCTTGGCGGTCAGGAACGTCCTCATCGTCCGGCGGTAGAGGGCGGAGTTGGGCGCGGTGAGATGAGCGAAGGGAGCGTATCCGGTCGGGGCTGGGGGGTTGGGTGTCGGGATCATCGCCCGGTCATTCTGTCCGATGAGTCGTGGTGTGGATGTGCAATGCCGGGAATCTCACAGATCACAGGTGACACTTGCGACGCTGGCAGTGCTTTTCCGGGCGGGGTTGACTCGTACTGCACGCCGTAACTGTTCACTTCGGCCCTCTCCGGAAGGAATGTTTCTCCACAGGGGGAAGCATGTTCGATTCGGGTGGTCCTATCGTCTGTGCTCCTTCCGACCCGATAGGGAGCGAATCATGGACGCTCTACGGCACATCGCCGCCGGCCTGGTGCTGGACCTCGCCGCTGTCTGCCTGCTGGCTTTCGCGATCTACTATCCGCGGCACTGTCGCCGTGACCTCGTACCGGCCTACCTGGCCCTGAACACTGGACTGTTCACCGTCGTCGCGGCCTTGGCGGCGGTGGGCGGCAGAGGGGCGGCCGGGCTCGGGTTCGGGCTCTTCGGGGTGTTGTCGATCGTGCGGTTGCGCTCGGACGCGGTGCAACAGGAGGACGTCGCGTACTACTTCACCACGCTCGTCCTCGGCCTCGTCTGTGGGCTGCCGGATGTGACGGTGCCGGTGAAGGCCGGGCTGAGCGCGGTGCTGTTGGTCGTGCTCTGGGTCGCTGACGGTCAGTGGCTTCTGGCCCGTTCGCGCCGCGCCGTCGTCACTCTCGACCGGGTGCACCGTGACCCCCTCGCGCTCCGGGCCGACCTCGCCGGGCGACTGGGCGAGCCGCTGCGGTGGACCGTCATGGAGGTGGACTACGTCCGCGACCTGATGGTCGTCGACGTCCGGTACCGCGAGCCCGACCCGGACGAGGGTGCGTACCGCGGCGAGGAGGTCCTGGGCACGGAGGTCCTGACCGGGCTCCGGGTCGCACCCGCCTGTGAGCCGGTGTGAGCGCCGCCATGGCAGCCTCTGCGGCAGTCCCCATGACAGCTGTACGGGCCGTCGCGCGGGTCGCCGAGGCCGCCGCGCCCATCTCCCTGGCCGAAGTGAACGAACGGGCCCAGTTGCTGACCCGTTTCGACCGCAAGTACCTCGTCCCCGCGCCGGTCTTCCTGAGCGTGACTGGCCGACTGACGGATTCCCGGTGGCCGGGTGGCCCCTTCCGGGTGCTCGCCATCGGTGGGCGTCGGGCCTTCCGCTATCACTCCGTCTATTACGACACCCCCGAACTCCGCTCCTTCCACGACCACCGTCAGGGTCGCCGGTTCCGTTTCAAGATCCGTGAGCGGGTGTACGAGGACTCGGGGGAGCGGCAATTGGAGGTCAAACTCAAGGGAGGACGTGGTGACACGGTCAAGCGCCGTCGCGCTCTGACCGGCGGGGACACCCCGCTCGACGCCCACTGCCGCGCGTATCTCGCCGAGACCCTGCGGCGGGCCCACGGCATCGACGCGCCCATGGCCCTGTGCCCTTCCATCACCACGGACTATCTGCGCACGACCCTGGTGGCCGAGGGTGAACGCGTCACCTGCGACGTGGGTCTGGTCTGTGGCGACCCGCGCACGGGACGGGCGGTACGTGGCGACGCCGCGCTCGTACTCGTCGAGACGAAGTCGGCAGGCCACCTTAGTGACGTCGACCGGTTGTTGCATGCCCATGGGGTGCGCCCGGCCGTCTTCACCAAGTACTGCGGAGCCTTGGCGGCTCTTCGTCCCGCCCTCCTCCCGGCGAACCGCTGGCGGCGGGCGGTCCGGCGGGTGTTTGGGGAGGCCGGATGACGTGGAGGGTGACGTCAGCCGTGAGGAGAGTCGGTGCTGTACGGGGCCTCTTAGGTCAGCGGTCGCGGCCGGTACGCCGTCAGCGTCACCGACAACGTGACCTCGTACGGATCCGGCAGCGCCGCGATCCGTGTCGCCAAGGTCTCGCCGTCTCGGTGCCAGGCGTTGGGGCCCATGCCGACCAACTGGGCCAGGGCGTGGTGGTCGAGCGTCATGGTCGTGGTCAGGGCGCGCGAGGTCGTGGTCGAGAAGTGCGGGGCGAGCTGGTCGGAGAGGCGTTGCTCCTTGCGCTCGTCCACGCGCATCAGACCCAGGGCGTCGATCAGCTCCTGGAGGTGGTCCGGGCGAGGGGTGACCACCAGGAGGGTGCCCTGCGGGTGGAGGACCCGGCGGAGTTCCGGGCCGTTGCGCGGGGCGAAGGTGTTGACGACGAGGGCGGCGGAGGCGTCCAGCAGCGGCAGCGACTGCCAGGCGTCGGCCACCACGGCACCGATGCGTGCGTGCGCCTTGGCGGCGCGGCGGGCGGCGAACTTCGAGATGTCGAGGAGGATCCCCTCGGCCTCGGGGAAGGCGTCCATGACATGGGACTGGTAGTAGCCCGTGCCGCCGCCGATGTCGAGCACGCACCCCGTGGCCGGAGAAACCGGAGAGACCGACGAGTCGGCCGTGTCACGTGCCAGGGCGACCAGCGCGTCGGCGATGGGGGCGTAATGGCCGGCGCCCAGGAATTCCGCGCGGGCGTCGACCATCTCCCGGGTGTCGGCGCTGTACTTGACAGCACCCGGGAGCAGGTTCACATAGCCCTGCTTCGCCACATCGAAGGAGTGACCGTTCGAGCAGGTCAGCGCGCGGTCCTTCGCGGCCAGAGGAGCCGTGCAGTGGGGGCAGCGCAGGTACCGCACAATATGGTTCAACATCGCGTACCGATCGTACCGTTATGGGTGATATGTCAGGCCCGGGGAGTCCGGGGGCGCAGCCCGGCGAGGGTCATGTCGACGAGGCTGTCGGCGAATTCGTGCGTCAGTGGCTGGCTCCGCAGCAGCCAGCGCTGGGCGAAGGGGCCGAGGATCAGCTCCGCGGCCAGGCGTGGGTCGACCTCGTCGGCGACCTGCCCCGCGTCCTGTGCGGCGCGGATCCGGTCGACGTAGGCCTGCGTGCCCGGTTCCATCACCTTGTTCGTGAAACCGGCGGAGACCTCGGAGTCGTTCACCATGGCCACGTAGAGCGCGCGGTACGGGGCCTGGAACGCGGGGTCGTTGAATTCGTCGACCGTCGCCCGCAGCACGGCCTTGAGGTCCGTCGCGAGGTCGCCGGTGTCGGGCAGCATGCCCTCGCCGGCCTCCACGGTCTCGGTGAAGGCGTCGAGCAGGACAGCCCCCTTGGACGGCCACCAGCGGTAGATCGTCTGCTTGCCGACGCCGGCGCGTGCCGCGATCCCCTCGATCGTCAGCTTGTCGTAGCCGGTCTCGCCCACGAGGGAGAGGGCGGCCTCGCAGATCGCCTGGCGTGAGCGCTGGCTGCGCCGGGCGGCGTCGGGTGCTGTCTTGTCGGGCATGACACGGGAGTGTAGCGAGTGATCGAGGCGATACGTATCGTTTCGCCGACGGCGCGCCTAAGAGCCGGCCCCTGGGCCGATCGGCCCCCTCGGAGCGCGTGTCATTGGGCCTAACGGGGGTTTTTATCCCTAGAATCGCGGGATGTACATACCCAGCACGTTCCCCGGAGGGGTGATCCGGTGAACCGGTCCGAGGCCACCGATGAGCAGTGGGAGGGGCTTGCCCAGGTCGTCCCGCTGAGGGGCCACCAGGCATGGCCGTCCTGGCCCGACCACCGGGCCCTGCCCGAGGAGGAGCCCGCGGAGAAACAGCGACGGCTCGTCGTGCTCCGGGTGCAGATTTTCGCGGACGCACGCGAGGTCGCCGAGCATCTGATCGCTCGCGTTCCGGTGCTGCTCGACCTCACGAGCGCCGACACCGATGTGGCCAAGCGCATCCTCGACTTCTCCAGTGGCGTCGTCTTCGGGCTGGGCAGTGGCATGCACCGGGTCGACACCAACGTCTTCCTGCTGGCCCCCGAAGGGACCGAGGTGGCCTCCGGGTACCCCGATCGTAGGAAAAATGATCAGATGAAACGGTTTGGCTGACGAAGTGCCGCCTACGGTCCTCAGGCATGGACGCCGCCAATCCGCACCAGCGCCCCGTCGTCACCGAACTGCGGGTTTCCGCTTTCAAGTCGCACCGTAACGCCGTCTTCGCCCTCAGCCCGCTGACCCTGTTCAGGGGCGGCAGCGGCAGCGGCAAGTCCAGCGCCCTGGAGGCGTACGAGACCCTTGCCCGGCTCGCGGGCGGTGACACCCTCGACGAGGCGCTCGCCCCGGTGGCCGGTGGCGCCCAGGCGTGCGTACCGCAGCAGGCCAGGCCCGACGCCCAGGGGAGGCGGGGCTTCCGGATCGGGTGCACGGTGGAGGGGCCGATGGGCCCGGTCCTGCTGGACGTGGCCGTCCAGGCCGAGCCCGAACTGCGCGTGGTCGGCGAACGGCTGACGGGGTCGGGGCTGACGCTGCTCTCCACGGCGCTGCGCGACCCGGGGCTGCCGAGGGTCGAGGCCGCCTGGCACACGGCGGGTTCCGTTCCCGTCACCCGCGCGCCCCTGCCCGACGACCGGCTGGGCACGGCGCTGCTGCCGCTGCGGGTCGCGGGGAAGACCGCCGGGCAGCGGATGGTCCTCGCCGCGGCCGAACAAGTGGTGATCGCCCTGC
This sequence comes from Streptomyces sp. NPDC037389, assembly GCF_040636475.1. Classification (NCBI taxonomy): domain Bacteria; kingdom Bacillati; phylum Actinomycetota; class Actinomycetes; order Kitasatosporales; family Streptomycetaceae; genus Streptomyces; species Streptomyces sp. NPDC037389. The sequence continues at coordinate 498,600 of NZ_JBEZUS010000002.1, read as the reverse complement.
GCTCGGTCTTCCCCTGCGACCCCCGGCCCGAGCTGATGCGCGCGCCGGTCGCCGCGCGTGACGGGCGGCTGCGGGGCGCGTGCGACAACGTTGCCGCGGTCCTGGGGCGCACCCGCAACGAGTGCGTCATCCGGCATGCTCTGCTGGTCAAGGCTGCGGACGCGGGATGTCGCGGCCCGGTCGCCGGGCTGTCCGTGGAGGGGCTCGACGGCGGTTTCGTACGGGCCGTCCTGGCGCGGCAGCCGGGGGCGGCCACGCCGCTGGAGCGGCTGGGCGACGGCGAGCTGCGCTATCTGGCGCTGTGCCTGGTGCTGCTGACGGGACCAGGGGTGCTGGCTGTGGATCCGGCGACCGAGGTACTGGAGGCCCGGCAGGTACTCACGGTCCTGGCGGACGGCCTCGACCGGTGCCTCGACGCGCGGCAGGCCCGGGAACTGCTGGGGCTGGCGGCGCGGATGTGTGAGCGGGGGCACATCAGACTGGTGGGGACGGTGAGGGGAGCGGCGGCGGAAGTGGCCGACGAGGTGGCCGGGGCGTCGATGGTAGACCTGGGGACGTGAGCGAACACCCTGAACATCCTGAGAAAGACCGCCGTGGCCGCCGTGACCGCGACCCCCGTGACCGCGGCGCCCACCACGAGCCCGCCGGGGCGGCGGGACTCGACGTCCGGGCGTTGCAGGACCGGCTGGCGGCCTTCGCCGCGGCGCGCGACTGGCAGCGGTTCCACACTCCCAAGAACCTGGTCGCGGCGCTCAGCGTGGAGGCGTCCGAACTGGTCGAGATCTTCCAGTGGCTGACGCCGGAGCAGTCGGCCCAGGTGATGGAGGAGCCCTCGACGGCTGCGCGGGTCGAGGACGAGGTCGCGGACGTTCTGGCCTACCTGCTCCAGTTCTGCGAGGTGCTGGGGATCGACGCCCTGGCGGCGCTTTCGACGAAGATCGACCGAAATGAGCGGCGATTTCCGGCACGGAAGGGAGCCGGTGATGGCATCGACGATCAAGAGGGTCGTCACTCTCCGGAGTGATTGAGTTATCCACACCGCATTTGGTATCCACAGATTTCTGAATTCCCCTGGCTTTTCCGGCGGTTAGTCATCACTCTGGGTAGTGAGAGCGGGCAGACGGGAAACATGGGGGACGGTCATGGAGGCAGTGCGGCTCATCGTGGCCACTCGGCACGCCCTGGCGCAGGCCAGGGAGGTGCGGGACATTGTCGCGGAGGCATGGCAGGCGCAGGCGCTGGCCGAGGCCATCGGCAGCCACGTCGCCCTGCATGGACCCTTCGAGGCGCGCGCGGCGGCCCTCGGCCTCAGCGAGGCCGGGGCCCGGGCCTCCGGCGCACTGCGCCAGACTGCGCTGCGGTCCGGAGGCTTGCGGGCGGCGCAGCTCGCCGAAGTACGCGACCCCTGGGCGGCGTTGACGGACCTCGGCGAGCTCCTGGGTGAAGTCGGCATCGCGCTGGTGGGTGTCGCCGGCGCCTGCGAGGAGGACGCCGTCTACTGGCAGTGCATAGAGGCGATCGACGCCGCCGACGAGACCAGTGACAGGATCGGAGGGCTGCTCAGACGGCTCGCCCTGCGGACGCGAGGCGGTGCGGCATGAGGGGCCCGGGGGTGTGGAGGTCAGTCCGTGCCGGTGCCGCCCCTGGGCGAGGTGGGCTCGGCGGGCTCCTCCGGCTCGTCCTCGGCTCGTCGCTCCGACGACTGAAGGTCGGCGTCGAGCTGCGTCAGATCGGCGTTGAGCGCCGCCATCAGCTCCTCCATCTGTTGCAGCAGGCCCTTGGGTGCGCCCTGCTGTGGGGAAGCGGCCTGGGTGGGCATGGCCTCGTCGGGCGCGGCTTCCTGGGTCATGGTGGCCTCCTCGGCCCTCGCCCTCCCCGTGCGGTCGGGCGGCGTTGCGATCGTCGCCTCCGGCAGCGGACACCGGTGCGCGGGCCGGGCGGTCCGGCTCCGCCCGAGCCAACGATCAGCTGGACGCGCCGGACACTGGCGGAGGCGCCGTGGGCCGTCCGGCGCGGGGGAATTTCACCCGGCCGGAGTGAGTAGGGGAAGGCGTGAGGCGGCCTGTTGACGTCTGTTCGAGCAGGTGGGACGGAGGTGTGCGGAGGGAGGCGCGATAGTGGTGGGGAGAGGCCCGCCCAGCGCTGGAGGAGCACCCTTGATGTCCGCCTCTGATACACCGCCTGGCACGCCGTCCGACGCCTTGCCTGCCACGCCGCCTGGTGCGTCTGATGTGCCTGGTGCGTCTGGCGTGTGGGACGTGCTGCCTGTCGCACCGCTCGCGGCCGCGCTCGCTCGCGGGCCGCTCGTCCTGGACGGCGGGCTGTCCAATCAGCTGGTGGCCCAGGGCTGTGACCTGTCCGACGAGCTGTGGTCGGCGCGGCTGCTCGCCGATGAGCCCGCGCAGATCGAGGCCGCGCACACGGCCTATGTCCGGGCGGGTGCCCGAGTGGTCATCACGGCCAGCTATCAGGCGACCTTCGAGGGGTTCACGAAAAGGGGTGTGGAAAGGGAGGAGACGGCCGCGCTGCTGCGGCGGAGCGTGGAGCTGGCGCGCCGGGCGGCCGCGCGGGCTGGGCGGAAGGTCTGGGTCGCCGCGTCCGTCGGTCCGTACGGGGCGATGCTCGCGGATGGCAGCGAGTACAAGGGGCGGTACGGGCTGAGCGTCGCGGAGCTGGAGCGGTTCCATCGGCCGCGGATCGAGGCACTGGCCGGGGCCGGGCCGGATGTGCTGGCGCTGGAGACCGTGCCGGATGCGGACGAGGCGAGGGCGCTGTTGCGGGCCGTACGGGGTTGTGGGGTGCCGGTGTGGCTGTCGTACAGCATCGAGGGCGGGACCACCAGAGCGGGGCAGTCGATGGCGGAGGCGTTCGCGGTGGCCGCCGGGAACGATCAGGTGATCGCCGTCGGGGTCAACTGCTGTGCGCCGGGCGATGTGGACCGGGCGGTGGAGACCGCCGCCCGGGTGACGGGGAAGCCGGTCGTGGTCTATCCGAACAGTGGGGAGGGATGGGATGCGAGAGCAAGGGACTGGCGGGGGCGTGCGACATTCGATCCCGCGCGGGTCGCGGTCTGGCGGGCCGCAGGTGCCCGGCTCATCGGCGGCTGCTGCCGCGTCGGCCCGGAACGGATCGCGGAGCTGGCCGCGCTGCTGGAAAAGCAGTAGGAATCCGACGAGTCGGACCCGGATAATCGACCGTGTGTTCCTGACGATCAGTACTTCCGGTGATGCCGAGAACCCCGCGACCGACCTCGGATTCCTGCTGCACAAGCATCCCGACAAGGCGCAGCGGTTCTCCACCTCCCATGGCACCGCGCACGTCCTCTACCCCGAGGCCGGCGTGGAGCGCTGCACGGCGGCGCTGCTGCTTGAGGTCGATCCGGTGGCGCTCGTCCGGCGCGGCAAGGGCCGGGGCCGGGGCGGCGCTCCCGACTCGGCGCTGGCGCAGTACGTCAACGACCGGCCCTACGCGGCCTCCTCGCTGCTGGCCGTGGCGATCGGCAGCGTGTTCTCCAGCGCCGTCAAGGGACAGTGCGTGGCCCGGCCCGAACTGCCGGAGCAGGTGAGGCCGTTGCGCATCGAGATCCCGGCGTTGCCCGCCCGGGGCGGTGCCGCGCTCGTGGAGCGGCTCTTCGCGCCGCTGGGCTGGACGGTGACCGCCCGTCCGGTGGCACTGGACGAGCGGTTCCCCGAGTGGGGCGACTCGCGCTATGTGTCGCTGGTGCTGGAAGGGGAGCTGAGGCTGGTCGAGGCGCTGCGGCAGCTGTATGTGCTGCTGCCGGTGCTGGACGACGCCAAGCACTACTGGGTCGCGCCCGACGAGGTGGAGAAACTGCTGCGCTTCGGCGAGGGGTGGCTGGAAAACCACCCCGAGCAGCGACTGATCACCAGCCGCTATCTCTCCCGCCGCTGGGGCCTCACCCGTGACGCCCTCGACCGCCTGGCGCTGGCCCGGCTGGCCGAGGCCGACGACACCGAGGCCGAGGAGATGGACAACGCGGTCGACGAGACGGCGGACACCGAGGAGCGGCCCGCACCGCTGGCGGTGCAGCGCCGGGCAGCGATCCTCGACGTACTGCGCCGGTCCGGGGCGTCCCGGGTGCTCGACCTCGGCTGCGGCCAAGGACAGCTGGTGGGGGAGCTGCTGAAGGACGTCCGCTTCACCGAGATCGTGGGCGTCGACGTGTCGATACGCGCGCTGAAGGAGGCCTCGCGGCGGCTGCGCCTGGACCGGATGCCGGAGCGGCAGGCGGCCCGTGTGGCGCTGCTCCAGGGCTCCCTGGCCTATACCGACCGCAGACTCGCCGGTTATGACGCCGCCGTGCTCAGCGAGGTCGTGGAGCACCTGGACCTGCCGAGGCTGCCCGCCCTGGAGTACGCGGTGTTCGGCGCGGCCCGCCCGGCGACGGTCGTCGTGACGACGCCCAATGTGGAGTACAACGTCCGCTGGGAGACCTTGCCGGCCGGGCACGTCCGCCACGCGGACCACCGCTTCGAGTGGACCCGGAAGGAGTTCCGGGCCTGGGCCGAGCGGGTCGCCGAGCGTCATGGGTACGCCGTGGAGTTCCTGCCCGTGGGCCCCGACGACCCCGAGGTGGGGCCACCGACGCAGATGGCCGCGTTCCACAGGAACGGCGCGAGCGAGGACGCGGACGCGAAGGGCAAGAAGAACAAGGGCAAGAAGAACAACGATGTGAACGACGTGAATGGTGTGAGTGACAAGCAGCGCGGCACCGACGAGAGCGTGAAGGAGGCGAGGACCGCATGACCGAGAACCGCACAACGGAGAGCCGTACCACGGACGAGGGCACGACTGAGGAGCGAACGGCTGAGGAGCGAACGGCTGAGGAGCGAACGGCTGAAGAGCGCACAGCTGAGGACCGGGTGACCCTGGCCGTTCCCGACCTGTCGCTCGTGGTCCTCGTCGGGGCCACCGGATCCGGCAAGTCCACTTTCGCCGCACGGCACTTCAAGCCGACCGAGGTCGTCTCCAGTGACTTCTGCCGGGGCTTGGTCAGCGACGACGAGAACGACCAGAGCGCCAGCAAGGACGCCTTCGACGTCCTGCACTACATCATCGGCAAGCGCCTCGCGGCCGGCCGGCTGACCGTCGTCGACGCCACCAACGTCCAGCCCGAGGCCCGTAAGCAGCTCGTCGCCCTGGCCAGGGAGCACGATGTGCTGCCCGTCGCGATCGTCCTCGACATCCCCGAGGACGTCTGCGCCGCGCGCAATGCCACCCGGCCCGACCGGGCGGCCCTGCCCCGTCGCGTCATCCAGCGACACCAGCGCGAGCTCCGGCGCTCCCTGCGCCACCTGGAGCGCGAGGGCTTCCGCAAGGTGCACGTCCTGCGCGGCACGGCCCGGACGGACTCCGCCGAGATCGTGCGCGAACGCCGCTTCAACGACCTGCGGCACGTCACCGGCCCGTTCGACATCGTCGGTGACATCCACGGCTGCCGCTCCGAGCTGGAGAGCCTGCTGACCCGGCTGGGCTACGACCTCGTGCGCGACGACGCCGGCCGTCCCGTGGACGCCGCGCACCCCGAGGGGCGCACCGCTGTCTTCGTCGGCGACCTCGTCGACCGGGGCCCCGACAGCCCCGGTGTGCTGCGCCTGGTGATGGGCATGGTCGCCGCCGGGCACGCCCTGTGCGTCCCCGGCAACCACGAGAACAAGCTCGGCCGCTTCCTCGGCGGCCGTCAGGTCAAGGTCGCGCACGGCCTCGCCGAGACGATCGAGCAGCTCGAGCGGGAGGCGGAGCGGGACCCGGAGTTCCGGGAGCGGGTGCGGGAGTTCATCGGCGAGCTCGTCAGCCACTACGTCCTCGACGGCGGCGCGCTGGTCGTCTGCCACGCGGGGCTGCCCGAGAAGTACCACGGCCGGACCTCCGGCCGGGTCCGCTCGCACGCGCTGTACGGCGACACGACGGGAGAGACCGACGAGTTCGGCCTGCCCGTGCGCTACCCGTGGGCGGAGGACTACCGGGGCCGGGCCGCCGTGGTCTACGGCCACACCCCGACACCCACGGCCACCTGGCTCAACAACACCATCTGCCTGGACACCGGTGCCGTCTTCGGCGGAAAGCTGACCGCGCTGCGCTGGCCCGAGCGCGAGCTCGTGGACGTGCCGGCCGAGCGCGTCTGGTACGAGCCGCTGCGGCCGCTGATCAGCGAGGCGCCCGGCGGCGCCGACGGCCGCCCGCTGGACCTCGCCGACGTCACCGGCCGACGCGTCGTGGAGACCCGGCACCTGGGCCGGGTGGCGATCAAGGAGGAGAACGCGGCGGCGGCCCTGGAGGTCATGAGCCGCTTCGCGGTCGAGCCCCGCCAGCTGGTCTACCTGCCGCCGACCATGGCCCCCTGCGCCACCTCCAAGGAGGAGGGCTACCTGGAGCACCCGGCGGAGGCCTTCGCCGCCTACCGCGCCGACGGTGTGCGCCAGGTGGCGTGCGAGGAGAAGCACATGGGCTCCCGGGCCGTGGTCCTGGTCTGCCGTGACGCGGACGTGGCCCGCGAGCGCTTCGGGCTGTCCGAGGGCGTGCCCGGCGCGGTGTACACCCGCACGGGCCGGCCGTTCTTCGACGACACCGAGGTGGTCACCCGCCTCCTGGAGCGGCTGGGCCGCTGCGTGACGGGTGCCGGGCTGTGGGAGGAGCTGACCACCGACTGGCTGCTGCTGGACGCCGAGCTGATGCCCTGGTCCCTCAAGGCCCAGGGGCTGCTGCGCAACCAGTACGCGGCGGTGGGCGCGGCCTCCGGCGCGGTCTTCCCGGGCGCGCTCGCGGCCCTGGAGTCCGCCGCCGCCCGAGGGCTGGACGTCGCCGAGCTGCTCGGCCGGCAGCGTGAGCGGGCCGAGGACGCCGAGGCCTTCACGGAGGCGTACCGCCGCTACTGCTGGACCGTCGGCCCGGCCGCCGGCACCGACGGGGACGAGGGCGGGGACGGCCTGGACGGGATCCGGCTGGCGCCGTTCCAGATCCTGGCCGCCGAGGGCCGCAACCTGGCCACGGTCCCGCATGACGAGCAGCTCGCGATGATCGACCGGATCGTGGCGCAGGACGCGGACGCCTCCGCCGGGCTGCTCGCCCCCACTCGCCGCATCGTCGTCGACACCGGGGACGAGGCGTCCGTCGCCGAGGGCACCCGCTGGTGGCTCGACCTCACCGAGGCCGGTGGTGAGGGCATGGTCGTCAAGCCGCTCCAGGCGTATGTGCGCGGGGAGAACGGCCGGCTCGTCCAGCCGGGCATCAAGTGCCGGGGCCGTGAGTATCTGCGGATCATCTATGGGCCCGAGTACACCCGCCCGGAGAATCTGGCCCGGCTGCGCATACGCCACCTCGGCCACAAGCGCTCACTCGCCCTGCGCGAGTACGCGCTGGGTCTGGAGGCGCTGGACCGGCTGGCGGCCGGGGAGCCGCTGTGGCGGGTCCACGAGGCGGTCTTCGCCGTCCTCGCACTGGAGTCCGAGCCGGTGGACCCGCGGCTCTAGCGATTCGCCTCCGGCGGTTCCGCGGTCCGGGTGGTCCGGTCGCCGCGGGCCGGTGGGGGCTGGTCGCGAGTTCCCCGCGCCCCTCACGGGGCCGGGGCCGTACCGGCCCAGGCCCCCTGCGGTTTCGATCGCTTGGCACTCGGTGCCCCGGTCGCCGAGTGAACGTGGCGGGTTGGGGTCAGGATGGGGGAATGGGATTCCATGTCGATTCCGAGGCCGGGCGGCTGCGCCGCGTCATTCTGCACCGTCCCGACCTGGAGCTGAAGCGGCTCACGCCCTCCAATAAGAACGCTCTTCTCTTCGACGACGTGCTCTGGGTCCGCCGCGCCCGCGCCGAGCACGACGGCTTCGCGGACGTCCTTCGTGAGCGCGGTGTGGAGGTACATCTCTTCCAGGACCTGCTGGAGGAGAGCCTGCGGTCACCGGCGGCCCGGGCGCTGGTACTGGACCGGGTCTTCGACGAGAAGGAGTACGGCCCCCTCGCCACCGACCATCTGCGGGCAGCCTTCGACGGGATGCCGGCCGCCGAGCTGACCTCTTGGCTCGTGGGCGGGATGACCAAGCGGGAGTTCCTGGAGCGGCACGCCGAGCCCGTCTCCGTCCGCTTCCACGTCATGGACCTGGACGACTTCCTCCTCAATCCGCTGCCCAACCACCTCTTCACCCGCGACACCTCGGCCTGGATCTACGACGGGGTGAGCATCAACGCCATGCGCTGGCCCGCCCGTTGGCACGAGACCGTGCACTACGAGGCGGTCTACCGCCACCACCCGCTCTTCGCCCCGGGCGGCTTCCACGTCTGGTGCGAGGGGCAGGCTGCCTACCCCTCCACCATCGAGGGCGGCGACGTGCTGGTCATCGGCGAGGGCGCCGTCCTCATCGGGATGAGCGAGCGGACCACCCCGCAGGCCGTGGAGATGCTGGCCAGAGGCCTTTTCGCGGCCGGGTCGGCCCGTACGATCGTGGCGCTGGACATGCCCAAGCGGCGAGCGTTCATGCACCTGGACACCGTGATGACCATGGTGGACGGCGACACCTTCACCCAGTACGCGGGCCTGGGCATGCTCCGCTCGTACACGATCGAACCGGGCGTCGGCGAGAGCGAGCTCAAGGTCACCGACCACCCGCCGGAGCACATGCACCGTGCCATCGCCGCCGCCCTGGGTCTCGACTCCATCAGGGTGCTGACCGCCAGGCAGGACGTCCACGCGGCCGAGCGCGAGCAGTGGGACGACGGCTGCAACGTCCTGGCGATAGAGCCGGGCGTCGTGGTCGCCTACGAGCGCAACGCGACGACCAACACATATCTGCGCAAGCACGGTATCGAGGTCATCACCATCCCGGGCAGCGAACTGGGCCGGGGCCGGGGCGGGCCGCGCTGTATGAGCTGTCCGGTCGAGCGGGACCCGGTGCCGGGGGCCTAGCCTTCTGAACTGGGCCGTAGCCCTCTAGGCGGGCGCATAAGAATGTGGCAGGCTGTATATAGTTCCGATTTTCGCTACAGCCGCTGACGACGTAGGAGCCCATGCCATGGCGACAGACCTCAAGGGCCGCCACCTCCTCAAGGAGACGGACCTCACCGCCGGGGAGTTCCACAGCCTGATCGAACTGGCCGCGGAGCTCAAGGCCGCCAAGCGCGCGGGCACCGAGGAGCGTCGTCTCCAGGGCCGCAATATCGCGCTCGTCTTCGAGAAGACCTCCACCCGGACCCGCTGCGCCTTCGAGGTGGCCGCCGCCGATCAGGGCGCCCACACGACCTACCTCGACCCGGCGGGTTCCCAGGTCGGTCACAAGGAGTCCGTCCGGGACACCGCGCGGGTGCTCGGCAGGATGTTCGACGCCATTCAGTACCGGGGCCATGGCCAGGGCGTCGTCGAGGAGCTCGGCGCCCACGCCGGGGTGCCCGTCTACAACGGCCTCACCGACGAGTGGCACCCCACCCAGATGCTGGCCGACGTGCTCACCATGACCGAGCACACCGCCAAGCCGCTGGAGCGCGTCGCCTACGCCTACCTCGGCGACGCCCGTTACAACATGGGCAACTCCTACCTCATCACCGGCGCCCTCCTCGGCATGGACGTCCGCATCGTGGCGCCCAAGGAGCTGTGGCCCGCCCAGGAGATCATCGAGGAGGCCGGGCGGCTGGCCGCCGGCAGCGGCGCCCGGATCACGCTCACGGACGACGTCGCCGAGGGCGTGCACGGCGCGGACTTCGTCGCCACCGACGTCTGGGTGTCGATGGGCGAGCCCAAGGAGGTCTGGGACGCTCGTATCGCCCTCCTCGCGCCGTACGCGGTCACCATGGACGTCCTGCGCGCGACCGGCAACCCCGCCGTGAAGTTCCTCCACTGCCTGCCCGCCTTCCATGACCTCGGCACCTCCATCGGCCGTGAGATCCACGAGCGCCACGGCCTGACCTCCCTGGAGGTGACCGACGAGGTCTTCGAGTCCGCCCACTCGGTCGTCTTCGACGAGGCCGAGAACCGCATGCACACCATCAAGGCCCTGATGGTGGCGACCCTGGGCCGCTGACCCCGCCGACCGCCCCACCCCGTCACGAGTGCGGGACAGGGCATCGACAAGGCCTCAAGCTGCCCCAAGCCCCAAGCCCCAAGTCCCAAGTGCCCAAGGGGGGCAAGCCATATCGCGCACTCATGACGACAGTCACACAACGGTGATAGCTTCACCGGGCAGGCACCAGCCGCCCGGCTGAAGGAGGCCGTGCTCCATGAGTCCGTTCACCGGCTCCGCGTCCCGCACCGAGAAATGGCGGCACCTGCGCCTGACCCTCGACTCCGGCGTCGCCACCGTCACCCTCGACCGCCCCGACCGGCTCAACGCCCTCACCTTCGGCGCCTACGCCGACCTGCGCGACCTCCTCCCCGAGCTCGCCCGCGACGGATCCGTACGCGCCCTGGTCCTCGGCGGCGAGGGGCGCGGCTTCTGCTCCGGCGGCGACGTCGACGACATCATCGGCGCGACCCTGGCCATGGACACCGCCCGCCTCCTCGACTTCAACCGCATGACCGGCCAGACCGTCCGGGCCCTGCGCGACTGCCCCTTCCCCGTGGTCGCCGCCGTGCACGGGGTCGCGGCCGGCGCCGGCGCGGTCCTCGCGCTCGCCGCCGACTTCCGCGTCGCCGACCCGACCGCGCGCTTCGCCTTCCTCTTCACCCGCGTCGGCCTCTCCGGCGGCGACATGGGCGCGGCCTACCTCCTGCCCCGCGTCGTCGGCCTCGGCCACGCCACCCGGCTGCTGATGCTCGGCGATCCCGTCCACGCGCCCGAGGCCGAACGCATCGGCCTCATCAGCCAATTGACGGAACCCGGCGGCGCGCCCGCCGCCGCCCGCGACCTCGCCCGCCGGCTCGCCGAGGGGCCCGCCCTCGCCCACGCCCAGACCAAGGCCCTGCTCAACGCCGAACTCGACATGCCCCTCGCCGCCTCCCTCGAACTCGACGCCGCGACCCAGGCGCTCCTGATGAACAGCGCCGACTACGCCGAGTTCCACGCCGCCTTCACCGAGAAGCGGCCCCCCGTGTGGCGGGGCCGGTGACCGCCCCGGGGGCGGCCCGCGTCGCGGTCGTCGGCGGCGGCCCCGCCGGCCTCTACGCGGCCGCCCTGCTCAAACGCCAGGCGCCCGAACGCGACATCACCCTCTGGGAGCGCAACGCCCCCGACGACACCTTCGGCTTCGGCGTCGTCCTCTCCGACGAGACCCTCGACGGCATCGCGACCGCCGACCCCGTCTTCCACGCCGCCCTGCACCACGGTCTCGTCAGCTGGGAGGACGTCGACGTCGTCCACCGGGGCCGCACGGTCACCTGCGGCGGCCACGGTTTCGCCGCCCTCGGCCGCCACCGGCTCCTCGGCCTCCTCCACCGGCGCTGCCACGAGCTCGGCGTCACCGTCCGCTTCCGCGCGCAGGCGCCGCCCGCCGCCGAGCTGGCTCGCTCGTACGACCTCGTCATCGCCGCCGACGGCGCCGGCAGTCGCATCCGCGACACCCATCGCGACCACTTCCGCCCCACCGTCACCTCCCACCGCTGCCGCTATATCTGGCTCGCCACCGATTACGCCCTGGACGCGTTCCGCTTCGAGATCACCGAGACCCCGTACGGCGTCATGCAGCTCCACGCCTACCCCTTCGGGCCGGACGCCAGCACCGTCATCGTCGAGATGCGGGAGGAAGTGTGGCGCCGCACCGGCCTGGACGGCCGCGACGAGCAGGCGTCGCTCGACGCCTGTGCCGGCTGGTTCCCCAGGCTGCTGAAAGGCCACGCCCTGCGCTCCAACCGCTCCACCTGGAACGTCTTCCGCACGGTCGTCAACGAGCGCTGGTCCCACGGGCGCACGGTCCTGCTGGGGGACGCCGCCCACACCGCCCACTTCTCCATCGGTTCCGGCACCAAACTCGCCCTTGAGGACGCGGTCTCCCTCGCCGCCCATCTGGACGGCTGCGCTACGAGCGTCACCGAGGCCCTGGCGGCGTACGAGGCCGAGCGCCGCCCCGTCGTCGAGTCCCTCCAGCGGGCGGCCCGCGCCAGCATGGAGTGGATGGAGGACCTCGCCGTCCGCGTCGACGGGCCGCCCCGCCGGTTCGTCTTCGACCTCCTCACCCGCAGCCGCCGCGTCACCCACGACAACCTCCGGCTGCGCGACCCCGGTTTCGTCGCCGCCGTGGAGGAGGAGGCGGGAGTTCCGGCCGGTACCCCGCCGATGTTCACGCCCTTCCGGCTGCGCGGGCTGACCCTGCGCAATCGCGTCGTCGTCTCCCCGATGGACATGTACTCCGCCACGGACGGCACTCCGGGCGACTTCCACCTCGTCCACCTGGGCGCCCGCGCCCTCGGCGGCGCGGGGCTGGTGATGACCGAGATGGTCTGCGTCAGCGCCCAAGGGCGCATCACACCGGGATGCACGGGGATGTACGCGCCGGAGCACGAGCGGGCGTGGGAGCGTGTCGTCGGTTTCGTCCACGAGCGGGCTCCCGGCACGGCCATCGGGGTCCAGCTCGGCCACTCCGGGCGGAAGGGATCGACGCGGCTGATGTGGGAGGGCATCGACCAGCCCCTCCCCGAGGGCAACTGGCCCCTCGTCGCCCCCTCGGCCATTCCTTACCGCCCTGGGGTCAACCAGACGCCGCACGCCTTGACCGTGCCCGAACTATCGGTGATTCGGGAGGAGTTCGTACGGTCGGCGGAGGACGCGGCGCGTGCCGGGTTCGATCTGCTGGAGCTGCACTGCGCGCACGGCTATCTGCTGTCCGGCTTCCTCTCGCCGCTCACCAACCAGCGCACCGACGCCTACGGCAGCGGTCTCACCGGTCGGCTGGCCTTTCCGCTGGAGGTTTTCGATGCCGTACGCGCGGTGTGGCCGGCGGAGCGGCCGATGACCGTCCGGATCTCGGCGACGGACTGGGCCGAGGGCGGTACGACCGCGGACGACGCCGTCGTCATCGCCCGGGCCTTCGCCGAGCACGGCGCGGACGCGATCGACGTCTCCACCGGGCAGGTCGTGCCGGACGAGCGGCCCGCGTTCGGGCGCTCGTACCAGACGCCGTTCGCGGATCGTATCCGCAGGGAGGCGGGGGTGCCGGTGATCGCCGTCGGGGCGATCGCGTCCTGGGACGATGTCAATTCGCTGATCCTGGCGGGTCGGGCGGATCTTTGCGCGTTGGCGCGGCCGCATTTGTACGATCCGAACTGGACGTTGCACGCGGCGGCGGAGCAGGGGTATTCGGGGCCGGGAGCGCCGTGGCCTTTGCCCTATCGGGCGGGGAGCCGGAGGCCGCCGTCGGGGCGGAGGGCGTAGGGGGGAGGCCCCGGTCCCGCCCTTTCGCCGTTTCTTCCAGGGGCTCCGCCCCCGGACCCCCGGTCCTCGAACGCCGGACGGGCTGGGCTGTTTACGCCAGCACTGGTGTCACGAACTGTGCGCCCGCGTCCCGCAAGCGTGCGTGGAGGGCTGCGAAGACTCGGGCCGCGCGGCCGCCCGGCCAGTCGGTGGGGAGGAGGCCCGCCGGGAGGCCGGGGTCGGCGTACGGGAGGCGGCGCCAGCGGTCCAGGGCCAGCAGGTAGTCGCGGTAGGCCGCCTCCGGGGGCACCGGCTTGCGGCGGGACCAGCGGCGGAGGACCGGTTCGTGGGTGTCCAGGAACGCTTGGTGCTGCGCGGCCAGCGCGTCGAGGTCCCACCAGCGGGCGACCGACTCGGCGGTCGGCTCGAAGCCCAGGTGGCTGCCCCGGAACAGGTCGACGTAGGAGGCCAGCCCGAGTCGCTCCAGGGTGTGCCGGGTCTCCTCGTGCACATGGGCCGGGGCGATCCACACGCCGGGGGCCGCCGTGCCGAAGCCCAGCCGGGACAGCCGGGAGCGCAGCAGGTGGCGCTTGTGCCGCTCGTGCTCGGGCACCGAGAAGACGGCCAGCAGCCAGCCGTGGCCCGCGCGGGCCGAGGGGCGGCCGTAGATGCGCCGGTCGCCGTCGTCCAGCAACTGCCGTGCGTCGTCCGACAGTCCGTAGCCCGCAGCACCGGCGGTGGTGCGGCCGGCCACGAGCAGGCCGCGTCGTTTGAGCCGGGAGACGGCCGACCGTACCGAGGGCGAGTCCACGCCCACCGCGCCCAGCAGCCGGATCAGGGCCGCGATCGGCACCGGCCCGGCGGGGCCGCCGGCGTCCCCGCGCCCGTACGCGCCGTAGAAGGTGACGATGAGGGAGCGGGGGGTGTGGAGCGGTTGCTGGTCAGTCACGGGGAAACTGTAAAGCTCCGGAACGCAGGCGAAAGCGTTGCAATTTGCCTGTGGGCGTACGGGGAAGGGCGGTGAGGAACACGATCTCGCGAGGGCACTTGTACGGAACGATCTCCTTTTTGGTGAACTCTCGTATGTCCGCGATCGTTTCCGCGGTAGGCGGCACTCCCTCCCGCAGGACGACGTGAGCGACGACGATCTGCCCGCGCTGTTCGTCCGGGCGGCCGACGACGGCCGCCTCCAGGACGTCGGGATGGCGCAGCAGGGCCTCCTCGACCTCGGGGCCGGCGATGTTGTGGCCGGCCGAGACGATCATGTCGTCGGCGCGGGCCACGTAGCGGAAGTAGCCGTCCGGCTCGCGGACGTAGGTGTCGCCGGTGAGGTTCCAGCCGTCGCGTACGTATACGCGCTGCCGTTCGTCGGCGAGGTAGCGGCAGCCGGTGGGGCCGCGTACGGCCAGCAGGCCGGGGTGCCCGTCGGGCACGGGCGTGCCGTCCGGGCCGACGACGCGTGCCTCGTATCCGGGGACGGGGAGGCCGGTCGTGCCGGGGCGGATGCGGTCGTCGGCGGCGGAAATGAAGACGTGCAGCATTTCGGTGGCGCCGATGCCGTTGATCAGGCGTGATCCCGTCGCGCGCCGCCACGCGTGCCAGAGGTCGGCGGGCAGGTGCTCGCCCGCGGAGACGCACCGGCGGAGGGACGACACGTCGTAGGGGCCGAGGGCGCCCAGCATCGCGCGGTAGGCGGTCGGCGCGGTGAACAGGACGGAGACGCGGTGCCGTTGGATGTCGGCGAGCAGTCGTTCGGGGCCGCCCCAGTCGGTCAGCAGGGTGGACGCGCCGGCGTGCAGCGGGAAGACGAGGAGACCGCCGAGGCCGTAGGTGAAGCCGAGCGGTGGGCTGCCGGCGAAGACGTCGTCCGGGCGGGGGCGCAGTACACGCGCCGAGAAGGTGTCGGCGATGGCGAGGACGTCGCGGTGGAAGTGGACGCATCCCTTGGGGCGTCCGGTGGTGCCGGATGTGAAGGCGATGAGGGCGACGTCGTCGGCGGAGGTGTCCACCGCACCGTAGGATGCGGGTTTATTTGCCGAGAGCCGCAGAAGGTCGTCGGGTGCGTTTCCGCCGTACAGGGTGATGCGTAAGTCCGTTATGTTCGCCGCGTGCAGGTCCTCGGCCGACCGGGCGTCGCACAGGGCGTGCCGGACGCGGGCGATCCGGCAGACGGTGGCCAGCTCGTGCGGGCGCTGCGCGGCCAGGACGGTGACCGCCACCGCGCCCGCCTTGAGCACGGCCAGCCAGCAGGCCGCGAGCCATGGCGTGGTGGGGCCGCGCAGCAGCACCCTGTTGCCGGGTACGACGCCCAGTTCCTCGGTGATGGTGTAGGCGATCCGGTCGACGTGCTCCTTGAGCAGGCCGTACGACCACATGCCCCCGGTGCCGTCCAGGACTGCGGGCCGCTCCGGGCCCAGCCGGTCCACCGTGGCGTCCAGCAGGCGCTCGGCGCAGTTGAGACGGTCGGGGTAGCGCAGGTCCGGGGCGCCGGGGAGGCCGAAGCGGAGTTCCGGCCACTGGGCGGCGGGCGGGAGGTGGTCGCGCGGGAAGGTGTCGATATGGGCCGATGGCATGAGCTCCATCGCGGATGCGCCCCCTCGTCGGCGGAATCACCGGAGAAAACGGAGGTGAACGGGGGTCTTGCCAGCGACGCGGATCCACTGTCAGCGTATCGAGTTGGTGACGGCAGTCAATAGAGCGCGATGGCGCGATAAACCATGCGAGAGAAGGGTGGGTCGGATGGCCACACCGTTCACAGGGGAGGGGGAGCGGCGCAAGGGCTCCGTGGAGCTGCGCGCGCTCGCCGCCCGTCGCTTGCGCCCCGTCGCGGACCGGGGCGCTCCCGGCAGGGTCAACAGGCCGCTCCTCGCGACGCTCGGCGAACTCGGCCTGCTCTCCCGGGTGGTGCCCCTCGCGGGTCCCGTACGTGCCCTGGATCTCTGCCTGTTGCGCGAATCGCTGGCGTACTCCTGCACGGAGGCCGAGACGGCCCTCGCCCTGCAAGGTCTCGGCGCCCACCCTGTCGTCGCCCACGGCAACCGGGCGCAGCGGGCGCGCTGGCTGCCGGAGATCGCGGCCGGCCGGGCCGTGGCCGCGTTCGCGCTGAGCGAGCCGGGCGCGGGCTCGGACGCGGCCGCCCTGGAGCTGCGCGCGGAGCCTGCCGGGGCGGTGTCCGGGGTGGCGGCCGGGGCGGTGGGGTGGCGGCTCCACGGTGAGAAGCGCTGGATCTCCAACGCCCCCCAGGCCGACGTCTACACCGTCTTCGCGCGGACGGGCCCGGGGTCCCGGGCTGCCGGGGTCACCGCCTTCCTCGTACCCGCCGACCGCCCCGGCCTCGGCGGCGAACCGCTGGAGATGCTCGGCCCGCACCCCCTGGGCACGCTCACCTTCGACGGCGTGCCCGTGGGCCCCGGCGACGTCGTCGGGGAGGTGGGCAGGGGCTTCCGGCTGGCCATGGCCACCCTCGATCTGTTCCGCCCCAGCGTCGGGGCCTTCGCGGTCGGCATGGCCCGGGCCGCCCTGGACGCCTCGGTGGCCCACGCGGGCGAACGCCGGGCGTTCGGCGGTCCGTTGAAGGACCTCCAGGCCGTCTCCCATCTGCTCGCCGAGATGGCCACCCGCACCGAGGCGGCCGGCCTGCTCGTCCAGGCGGCCGCGACGGCCTACGACGCGGGGGAGCCGGGTGTCGCCGCGCGCTCGGCGATGGCCAAGCTCTTCGCCACCGAGACCGCCCAGTACGTCGTCGACTCCGCCGTCCAGATCCACGGCGCCCGCGCCCTGGCCCGCGGCCACCTCCTGGAGCACCTCTACCGGGAGGTGCGCGCGCCCCGGATCTACGAGGGGGCGAGCGAGGTGCAGCGCACGATCATCGCGAAGGAGCTGTACCGGTGAGCGAGGGTCCGTTGAGTGAGGAACTGTTGAGCGAGGAATCGTCCTGATGGGCCTGGAACGGATCGATCCGGCCGGGCTCGCCCCGCCCCGCGGCTTCAGCCACGCCGTCGTCGCCACCGGCGGCCGGCTGGTCCTCCTGGCCGGGCAGACCGCGCTCGACGAGGACGGGACGGTCGTGGCGGGCGGCCTGCCGGAGCAGTTCGAGCTGGCTCTGGCCAATCTCCTGGCCGCCCTCCGGGCCGCCGGGGGCGGCCCGGAGGACCTGGCCCGGGTGACGGTCTACGCGACGGACGTGGGGGCGTACCGGGCGCACGCCCGTGAACTCGGCCGGATCTGGCGGCGCTTGGCGGGCCGCGACTACCCGGCGATGGCCGTCGTCGGCGTGGTCCGGCTCTGGGACGAGGAAGCGCTGGTGGAACTGGACGGGCTGGCCGTGCTGCCCTGACGGGGGCGCCGGGTGACCGTGCCGCCCTGCCGGGGACGCCCGGCGGCCGTGCCGCTCCGGCCGGGGCGCCCGGTGTACCGTTTGCAGCGGTTCGCAGAAGCGTTCGTGGAACCGTGCCCGGGGAAGCCCTCGCGGCGCCCGTGGCCGAGCGAGAGCAGAGCCGAGTGAGAGCAAAGGCGGCGTGCCGATGGCCCCTCGTCGGAGTGCCGACCCCGAGGCCCTGACCTTCACCGAGCGGGCCCGGCGGCAGCAGATCGTCGAGTGCACCATCGACCTGATCTCCACCAAGGGCTACCCGGCCACCTCGCTCTCGGCGATCGCCGAGGCGGCCGGCATCTCCAAGGCCGCCGTCCTCTACCACTTCTCGTCGAAGGACAACCTCGCCCGGCTCACGCTCGAGCACGTGATGGAGCGGTTCGCGGCCCATGTCCAGGAGCGGGTGGAGCGCGAGACCGAGCCGTGCGCCGCGATCGTCGCGTACGTCCGCGCGATGATCTCGTACCAGCAGGCCAACCGCCGGCACGTCCGCGTCATCACCGAGATGCTCCTCGACGACGACGGTGGCACCCAGCTCAAGACGCCGGGCTCCCACGACACCCACGACCGCTGGCAGCACCTGGCCGGTCTCCTGGCCCGAGGGCAGGAGACCGGCCAGGTGCGCGCCTTCGACACACGCACCGTGGCGCTCGCCATCGGCGGGGCGATCGACAACGTGATCTCCCACTGGCTCGTCCACCCCGACTACGACCTCGACGCCGCGGCCGACGAGCTGGAGGCGTTCACGCTGAGCGCGATCCGGCGCCAGGACTGACCCCCGTACGGTCCCGGCACCGGATCGGTCCCCCTCGGCCCCCTCGTTCCCCCGTCCCCAGGCCCCGGTCAGCGCCGGGCGAAGGCGGGCACGTGCTCGGGGCGGATCCCCACCCCGCCCAGATACCCGGTCAGGGTCCGCAGCGCCGGAACGCGCCGCAGCAGCCGGAACGGCACCGGCAGCCGGCCGGGGTCGAGCGTGCCGGCGAGGGCGGGCCGCAGCAGGGTCTCGTGTTCGGCGGCCTGCGACCGCTGCACGACGGCCACCGGCAGCAGCCGGCGCTTCTGCACCCGCTCCAGGTCGTGCACGCAGACCGAGCCGTTCCGCAGCGGCTCCGCGAGGATCCGCCCGGCCGCCACGGCGTCCTGCACCGCGAGGTTGACGCCGACGCCGCCGGTCGGCGACATGAGGTGCGCCGCGTCCCCGACGCACAGCAGCCCCGGCCGGTACCAGCGCCGCAGCCGGCCCATGGTCACGTCGAGCAGTTTCACGTCGTCCCACGAGCGGATCGTGTCCGTCACCTCCTCGCCCCAGCCGAACAGGTCGCCGATCCGGGCGCGGAACCACTCGATCCCGTTGGCCCGCAGCTCCTGGTCGGTGCCCTTCTTGATGAGGTAGGAGGTCTGGTAGTACTCGCCGCGGTCCATGGTCGTCGCGAACTGGTCGCCCTTGGCGCGCATGAAGACCACGGCGTCCTTGGCGCCGTCGGCCTGTGCGGGCACCCGGACCTGCCAGACGTCCATGGGGACGTCGAAGTAGTCGGGCCGCAGCCCCGCCAGCTCGCGGACCAGCGAGTCACGGCCGTCGCAGGCGACCGTGAGGTCCGCCGTGATCTCCCCGGTGGCGCCGTCCGCGTCCTCGTAGCGCACGCCGGTGACCCGGCCGCCCTCGGTGAGCAGGCCCGTGACGGCCGTGCGCATCCGCAGGGTGAAGGACGGCTCCTCGGCGGCCGCGCTCGCGAGCAGGTCGAGGAAGTCCCACTGGGGGACCATCGCGATGTGTTTGTGCGGGCCCGGGATGCGGCGCAGGTCGCTCAGGGGCACGACGGTGTCGCCGATGTGCATCCGGACCGTGTCCAGTCGGCGGGCCGGGAGCCGTGCGAACCGTTCGCCCAGGCCGAGTTCGTCGAGCAGCCGTAGCGTCGACGGGTGGACCGTGTCGCCGCGGAAGTCCCGCAGGAAGTCCTTGTGCTTCTCCAGCACGGTCACCTCGACGCCGGCCCTGGCGAGCAGCAGCCCGAGCATCATGCCCGCGGGCCCGCCCCCCACGACACAGCAGGTCGTGCGTTCCATTTCTTTCCGCTCCCCTCACGGTGGACGACGACTGACCGTACGGTCAGAAATCTGACCGCTGGGTCAGTCAGGAGTCTACGCACGCTCGTCGGGGAGCGGCAACGACCCCTCCGGGGGAGCCCTTTCGGGTGCTTTAGGGAGGTCATCACTTGATAAAGCGGCATAAAATAGTGCTGTTCAGCTGTCGCCGGGAAGTGGGAAGCGGGAAGCGCGCATGGCGTCCGTCTCCACGCACTGGCCGCGCTACGTGCGGTTCGCCCCCGGCGCCCTGATCGCGGCCGGGCTGACCTGGGACGCGCTGGCGCCGCAGGACTACTGGGGCGATCCGATGATGGCGGCGGGCTGTGTGGTGGCGGGAGCGCTCCTGTCGCTGCGGCACACCGTGGCCGTGGGCGCCGTCATCGTCGTGGGCGTGCTGGCGCTGATCGCCAAGGATGGCTACCTGGGCCGTCCTCCGGGCTGGCTCGAACTGGCCAACACCCTCTTCGCCGCGCTGATCGGCATCGGCGTGAACCGGGTGGTCGCCCGCCACGGGCGCCGGCTGGACGTCGTCCGCTCGGTGGCGGAGGCCGCCCAGCGGGCGGTGCTGCCCGCGCCCCCGGCCCGGATCGGGCCGCTGGCCGTCGCCGCCTGCTACCGGGCCGCGCAGGTGGAGGCGCAGATCGGCGGCGACGCGTACGCCGTGCAGGCCACGCCGTACGGCACCCGGGTGCTGATCGCGGACGTCAGGGGAAAGGGGCTCGGCGCGGTGGGCGCGGTGGCGCTGCTGCTCGGCGCCTTCCGCGAGGCCGCGGCGACGGCCCCGGACCTCGGCGAGCTCGCCGACCGTCTTGAGCGCGCGGTGGTGCGCGAGGTGGGGGAGCGCGAGGAGGAGCTGCGGATGGAGGGCTTCATCACGGCGCTGCTGGGCGAGTTCGAGCCGGGCGCGGGCCGGCTCTCCCTGCTCAGCCGGGGGCACCCGGCGGCGTATCTCCTCGCCGGGGGCGTCGACGGCATGCGGGTGCGGCCGCTGGCGGCGGGGGAGCCCGGTCTGCCCCTGGGGATGGGCGCCCTGGACGCGTCCGGCCCCCGCCCCGCCCCCGACCGCTGGCCGTTCGCCATCGGCGACACCCTGCTGATGGTCACCGACGGGGTCACCGAGGCCAGGGACGGTGCGGGCGCCTTCTACGACCCACGGGAGCGGCTGCCGGGGCTCGGCCCGTTCGGCGGCCCGGGGGACGTCATCGACGCGCTGATCCGCGACGTCGAGCGCTGGACGGGCGGCCCGCGGGACGACGACATGGCGGTGCTGGCCGTCACGCGGGAGCCCGGTGCGCACGCATGAGCGTGCGCACCGGGCTCGTGGCCGGCGTAGGGCCGGCGTAGGGCCAGCGGGGGCTAGATGTCCCGGAACGTCTCGATCTGGGCTCCGATGGAGTTGAGGCGCTCGGCCAGATCCTCGTAACCGCGGTTGATGACATAGACGTTGCGCAGCACCGAGGTGCCCTCGGCGGCCATCATCGCCAGCAGCACGACCACGGCGGGGCGCAGCGCGGGCGGGCACATCATCTCGGCCGAGCGCCAGCGGGTGGGACCCTCGACCAGGACACGGTGGGGGTCGAGCAGCTTGACGTCCGCGCCGAGGCGGTTGAGGTCGGTGAGGTAGATGGCGCGGTTGTCGTAGACCCAGTCGTGGATGAGGGTCTGGCCCTGGGCGAACGCGGCGATGGCCGCGAAGAACGGCACGTTGTCGATGTTCAGGCCCGGGAACGGCATCGGGTGGATCTTGTCGATCGGCGCCCGCAGCTTGGAGGGGCGCACGGTCAGGTCGAGCAGGCGCGTACGGCCGTTGTCGGCGCGGTACTCGGGGCTGCGCTCGTGGTCGAGGCCCATCTCCTCCAGGACGGCGAGCTCGATCTCCATGAACTCCACCGGCACCCGGCGGATCGTCAGCTCCGACTCCGTCACCACGGCGGCGGCGAGCAGGCTCATGGCCTCGACCGGGTCCTCGGAGGGCGCGTAGTCCACGTCGCGGTCGATGGTGGCCACGCCGTGCACGGTGAGCGTGGTGGTGCCCACGCCCTCGACCCGTACGCCCAGCTCCTCCAGGAAGAAGCAGAGGTCCTGGACCATGTAGTTGGAGCTGGCGTTGCGGATGACGGTCACGCCGTCGTGCCGGGCGGCGGCCAGCAGGGCGTTCTCGGTGACGGTGTCCCCGCGCTCGGTCAGCACGATGGCGCGGGTGGGGGAGACGGATCGATCCACCTGGGCGTGGTACGTGCCGTCGGTCGCCGTGACCTCCAGGCCGAAGTGCCGAAGCGCCGTCATGTGCGGCTGGACGGTCCGGGTACCGAGGTCGCAGCCACCGGCGTAGGGGATCTTGAAGTGATCCATGCGGTGCAGCAGCGGACCCAGGAACATGATGACGCTACGGGTGCGGCGGGCGGCCTCGGTGTCCATCGTGCCCAGGTCGAGCTCGGCGGGCGGCACGATCTCGAGGTCGTTCCCGTCGTTGATCCACCGGTGCCGTACGCCGATGCTGGCGAGCACCTCGAGGATCCGGTAGACCTCCTCGATCCGAGCCACGCGGCGCAGGGTGGTCCGCCCGGCGTTGAGCAACGTGGCGCAGAGCAGGGCCACACAGGCGTTCTTGCTCGTCTTGACGTCGATCGAACCGGAGAGCCGGCGTCCGCCGACGACGCGCAGATGCATCGGTCCGGCGTATCCGAGGGAGACGATCTCGCTGTCGAGGGCCTCACCAATGCGGGCGATCATATCAAGACTGATGTTCTGATTTCCCCGCTCGATGCGGTTGACCGCGCTCTGGCTGGTCCCGAGCGCGTCCGCGAGCTGCGACTGGGTCCAGCCACGGTGCTGCCGGGCGTCGCGGATGAGCTTGCCGATACGGCCGAGGTAGGCGTCTGTCATGAGTCAGACGGTATCTCAGATATGAGATTTCGTTGGCATGTGCCATGGCCTCTCCACGTGTTCTGCTCCTATCCGAACAATCGGACAGGAGTGTGGAAATCAGAAGTCCGACGTGTCGAGCTCCAGGTCGAAGGGGGCGGGGAGGTGGAGGGCGGTGCCGAAGGGGTGGGGGCCGTCCGATTTTGCGTAGCCGAGGCGACTCGGCTCGCTGAAGAGCGTGCAGGTGCGCTCCTGGCGGTCCACGAGCAGGTACAGAGGGGCGTCGAACTCGGCGTAGCGGCGGCGCTTCACAACCCGGTCGGTGTCGCTGTCGAACTCCTCGGTCACTTCGACAATGAGCAGGGTCTGTTGTGGCAAGAGTGCTCCGGCGCCTGTTGCCGAGGCCTCGGGAACAACGGCCAGGTCCGGGATGTACCAGTTGCAGGAACCGGGGAGATCGAGGTCGCCGCGACCCGAGACGCAGGCCAGTCGGGCTACTGTCGCACCGATCGCGGTGCAGATGCGGTCGGTTGTCGCCTCGTGGCTCCAGCTTCGCGAAACCGGGTGGATGGTCCCTTCGATCAGCTGCGCGTGGTCCAGTTGGATGTGCTGAATGGCGTACTTCAAGGCTGCTTCGGGGCTGCCGGGGATGTAGGTGCGGGGCGATGTGCCCATGAAGCGCTCCGAGGTGGTCCAGGGGAAGAGAACGCAGGTCTACGGCAATCCGCCCCGGCGAACCGCCCGTTCGGCCCAACGCTCACCCGAACTGGTGAACCAGCCCCGGCGCCGGGCCGACCGCGCGCCCAGTGGTCGGACGCGGGCTGCCCGTTCATGGCGTCCGTACGGTGCGAGACGCGGAAGGTGCCCTCGGACCGTACGGGGAGGTGGCCGGGGCCGTAGGAGGAGCGGGCGTCGACGGTGACGCGGATGTCGTTGCCGGGCGCGGGGTAGTCCATCCGGCCCCACCCCGTGAGGCTGGAGGTGCTCGTGACCGGCGGCTCGCCCCCGGCGGGGCTCGCCGCCACCGCGGGGACGGCGGCCGGGGCGGTCAGTGCGGCGGCGAGGGCGAGGAGTGTGAGCGTGCGAGGGGCGCGTATGGACACGTGATTCTCCGGTGCTGGAGGGGGCGGATCGGGAACGCGTCCGATCCTGGCCGCCGGAGCGTTCCCGGCCGTCGCTCCCCGGGACGAGATCGCGGGCCGCCGCCTCCGCCGGGCGGGGAACCGCTGTCGGTCACCGGGCGCAGGCCCGCTCGGCGTATCCGGGCATGACCGATCGGCGGCGATGTATTAGAGTTATCTCGACATCGAGATATCTGCCGAGAGGCGTACCGCTGTCACGCGCCAGTAAGGCATACCTAACTTAGGCACACCTTAGCGGATGCGCGCGCCATCGGGGCGGCAGGATTGCCGCAGTACGCGAATTCATGCATGAAGGAGACTGTCGTGTCGGCGAACAGCTTCGACGCCCGCACCACGCTGCGCGTGGGCGACGAGTCGTACGAGATCTTCCGGCTGGACAAGGTCGAGGGCTCCGCGCGCCTTCCCTACAGCCTGAAGGTGCTCCTGGAGAACCTCCTCCGCACCGAGGACGGCGCGAACATCACCGCCGACCACATCCGCGCCCTGGGCGACTGGGACTCGCAGGCCCAGCCCAGCCAGGAGATCCAGTTCACGCCGGCCCGCGTGATCATGCAGGACTTCACCGGCGTGCCCTGCGTCGTCGACCTCGCCACCATGCGTGAGGCCGTCAAGGAGCTCGGCGGCGACCCGGCGAAGGTCAACCCGCTCTCCCCGGCCGAGCTGGTCATCGACCACTCCGTCATCGCCGACAAGTTCGGCACCAAGGACGCCTTCGGCCAGAACGTCGAGCTGGAGTACGGCCGTAACAAGGAGCGCTACCAGTTCCTGCGCTGGGGCCAGACCGCCTTCGACGACTTCAAGGTCGTCCCCCCGGGCACCGGCATCGTCCACCAGGTGAACATCGAGCACCT
Source organism: Streptomyces sp. NPDC037389 (assembly GCF_040636475.1). Lineage (NCBI taxonomy): Bacteria > Bacillati > Actinomycetota > Actinomycetes > Kitasatosporales > Streptomycetaceae > Streptomyces > Streptomyces sp. NPDC037389. The sequence goes on along the minus strand of NZ_JBEZUS010000002.1, from coordinate 473,999 downwards.
GGCCCGTACGGTCATGGTCCGGGGTGGCCAGGCCTACCCCGACACCCTCGTCGGCACCGACTCGCACACCACCATGGTCAACGGCCTCGGCGTGCTGGGCTGGGGCGTCGGCGGCATCGAGGCCGAGGCCGCGATGCTCGGCCAGCCGGTCTCCATGCTCATCCCGCGCGTCGTCGGCTTCAAGCTGACCGGTGAGCTCCCGGCCGGCACCACCGCCACCGACCTCGTCCTCACGATCACCGAGATGCTGCGCAAGCACGGCGTCGTCGGCAAGTTCGTCGAGTTCTACGGTGAGGGTGTGGCGGCGACGAGCCTCGCCAACCGCGCCACCATCGGCAACATGTCGCCGGAGTTCGGCTCCACCGCCGCGATCTTCCCGATCGACGGCGAGACCCTGAGCTACCTCAAGCTCACCGGCCGCTCCGAGCAGCAGGTCGCGCTCGTCGAGGCGTACGCCAAGGAGCAGGGTCTGTGGCTGGACCCGGCCGCCGAGCCCGACTTCTCCGAGAAGCTGGAGCTCGACCTCTCCACGGTCGTCCCCTCCATCGCCGGCCCGAAGCGCCCGCAGGACCGCATCGTCCTGGCCGACGCCAAGGCCCAGTTCGAGCGTGACGTCCTCAACTACGTCGCCACCGCCGACGAGGCGGGCGAGGAGTCCTTCCCGGCCTCCGACGCCCCGGCCGCCTCCAACGGCGTCCCGTCGAACCCGGTCACCGTCACCGCCCCCGACGGCACCACCTACACGATCGACCACGGCGCCGTCACCGTCGCCGCGATCACCTCCTGCACCAACACCTCGAACCCCTACGTCATGGTCGCCGCCGCGCTCGTGGCCAAGAAGGCGGTCGAGAAGGGCCTGACCCGCAAGCCGTGGGTCAAGACCACCCTCGCCCCGGGCTCCAAGGTCGTCACCGACTACTTCGACAAGGCGGGCCTGACCCCCTACCTCGACAAGGTCGGCTTCAACCTCGTCGGCTACGGCTGCACCACCTGCATCGGCAACTCCGGCCCGCTGCCGGAGGAGGTCTCCAAGGCCGTCAACGACCACGACCTCGCCGTCACCTCGGTCCTCTCGGGCAACCGCAACTTCGAGGGCCGGATCAACCCCGACGTCAAGATGAACTACCTGGCGTCCCCGCCGCTGGTCGTCGCCTACGCCCTCGCGGGCTCCATGAAGGTGGACATCACCCGCGACGCGCTCGGTACCGACACCGACGGCAACCCGGTCTTCCTCAAGGACATCTGGCCCTCCGAGGCCGAGGTCAACGAGGTCGTGGCCAACGCCATCGGCGAGGACATGTTCAACAAGTCCTACCAGGACGTCTTCGCGGGCGACGCCCAGTGGCAGGCCCTGCCGATCCCGACCGGCAACACCTTCGAGTGGGACTCCGAGTCCACCTACGTCCGCAAGCCCCCTTACTTCGAGGGCATGCAGATGGAGCCGGCCGCGGTCGTCGACATCACCGGCGCCCGCGTCCTGGCCAAGCTGGGCGACTCGGTCACCACCGACCACATCTCCCCGGCCGGCGCCATCAAGGCCGACACCCCGGCGGGCAAGTACCTCACCGAGCACGGTGTCGAGCGTCGTGACTTCAACTCCTACGGCTCCCGCCGAGGCAACCACGAGGTCATGATCCGCGGTACGTTCGCCAACATCCGCCTGCGCAACCAGATCGCGCCGGGCACCGAGGGCGGCTTCACCCGCGACTTCACCCAGGCCGACGCCCCGGTGTCGTTCATCTACGACGCCTCGCAGAACTACCAGGCCGCCGGCACCCCGCTGGTCATCCTGGGCGGCAAGGAGTACGGCTCCGGCTCGTCCCGCGACTGGGCGGCCAAGGGCACGGCGCTCCTCGGCGTCAAGGCCGTCATCACCGAGTCGTACGAGCGCATCCACCGCTCGAACCTCATCGGCATGGGCGTCCTGCCGCTCCAGTTCCCGGCCGGTCAGTCGGCCGACTCGCTCGGCCTGACCGGCGAGGAGACCTTCTCCATCGCGGGCGTCACCGAGCTCAACGAGGGCCGCACGCCGCGCACGGTCAAGGTCACCACCGACACCGGTGTCGAGTTCGACGCGATCGTCCGCATCGACACCCCCGGTGAGGCCGACTACTACCGCAACGGCGGCATCATGCAGTACGTCCTGCGCAACCTGATCCGCAACTAAGCGGTTCCTGCTGCGCGGTTGAGGGCCGCACCCCGTTCCGAACGGGGTGCGGCCCTTTCGCGTGCCCGGCTGCGTGCCCGGCCGGGCGTTCCCTCCGCCACCCTCCCGGGGGCATCTCCCAACACGACCGGGTGATGGGGGGATTGATGAAGTGTCGTGCATTCCCATGCGGGTTAGGCTCCCCGGCGGGATGGACGCGACGGCGTCGTCCCAGAGGGAGGGATGAGTCCATGGGATCCGCCGTGACCTTCGGGGAGCTCAGCCGGCTGTACGGCGAGGAGCTGCCCGCGCGGATCGCCCTGTCGAGCCTGCTGCCCACCGGAGCCGCCGCCGGCGCGGGCGCCGACCATCACCCCGTCCATCCGGCGCTCATGAGAACCGAGCACGGCACGACCGTCGCCTACGCCTGCCAGTACAAGGAGAACCCCGGCAGCCTCGGCCTCCTCGTCGCCCTGGGCCTGGCGCCCAGTACGCCCGGCTACACCATGACCTGTGTCCCGGCGGCCGTTCACAGCCGCTGACACCACACGCGTCACCGTCTCACCACCCCCAAGGACTCCGTCCCCGGCCGATCCGGCGGGGGCGGCATGCCCGGGCGCCGTACGGCGGGCCGGGCGCGGACACCAGAGAAGGGGAACGGAATGGACAACGCCATCAGCTTCGAGGAACTCGACCAGATCACGGGAGAGGTGCTGCCCGAGCGGACCGTCATGGGCGTCATCGCCACCCCGCTCAACCTCGTCGGCCCGGGCGACGGCGGCGCGGGCGCCGGTGCCGGCGCCAGCAGCTCCGCGGCCGCCTCGGGCGGCGGCGTCTTCGCCCCCGTGCCGCACGACCACGGCACCACGATGCTGTCCGCCTGCCAGACCGGTGGCCACGAGGGCACCCCGGGCCTGCTGGGCGAGGTCGTCGGCCTGGGCCGCCAGCCCGCCGCGTTCATGACCTGCGTCCCCGCGGCCGTCTCCAGCCACTGATCGCCTGACGGCTGCCCCGCGTACCCGGGAAGGGCCGGGGCCCGCTCCCGGCCCTTCCCCCACGTGACCTCGCGTGACCTCACGTCACCTGCCGCCATCTCCCGGAGGACGTCCATGTCAGCGCCCTGCGCCACACCCACCCTGGTGGCCGGCATGGAACTCGTCGGCGAGTTCGAGGGCTCCGGCTACCGTGAGCCGCCGCAACTGGTCTGCCGTCCCGACGGCCAGATCGTCCGGCTCCCGCCCCTGCTCTACCGGGTGGTGCGCGCCCTGGCCGGCCCCCTGCCCCCCGGCCCCGAGCCCGCCATGGCCCGGATCGCCGCCGACCTCTCGGAGGAGACGGGCCGGCGATTCACCGAGGAACACATCGTCTTCCTCATCGACAAGAAACTCGCCCCGCTCGGCATCACCACCTACAGCGACGGCTCACCACCGCCCCCGACGACGAAGAACGACCCGTTCCTCGCCTTCCGCTTCCGGCTGGCCGTGCTGCCGGAGCACGTCACCTGGTTCCTCTCCGGCCTCTTCGCCTGGCTGTTCCGCCCGGCGGTCGTCGTTCTCGGGCTCGGCGCGTTCGTCGCGGGCGAGGTGTGGCTGTGGACGACCCAGGACACGGGTGCCGCGCTGCGGGACGTCCTCACCTCACCGGCGGACGTCCTGCTCGTCGTCCTCCTGGCCATCGCCTCGTGCGCGTTCCACGAACTGGGCCACGGCGCGGCCTGCCGCTACGGCGGCGTCCGTCCCGGAGCGATGGGCTGCGGCATCTACCTGGTGTGGCCCGCCTTCTACACGGACATCACCAACTCCTACCGGCTGGGCCGCGCGGGCCGCATCCGCGCCGACCTCGGCGGCGTCTACTTCAACGCCGTCTTCGTCCTGGGCCTGGGCGCGCTGTACGCGACGACCGGCTTCCAGCCGCTGCTCGTCGCGATCCTCTCCGTCCACCTGGAGATGGTTCAGCAACTGCTCCCCACGCTGCGGTTCGACGGCTACTACATCGTCGCCGACCTGATCGGCATTCCCGACCTGTTCAAGTACATCGCGCCCATCCTGCGACGGGTGTTCCTCCGCCGCCCCCAGGACGACCGGCTGCGGGCCCTGAAGCGCTGGCCCCAGGTCGTGGTCGCGGTGTGGGTGCTCTTCCTGGTGCCGGTACTGTCCCTGCAACTCGGCCTGGTGCTGGTGAACTTGCCGGAGTTGCTCGTTGCTGACTGGCGGACGATCACGTCACTGATGGAGCACGCGGGCGCGTCCGGCGTGTCCGGCGCCTCCGGCGACCAGGTCCTGGCCGTGGTCGCGGCGTTCCTTCAGGCGGTGTTGCTCGTCCTGCCGCTGGCGGGGCTGGCACTGGTGGTGGGGCGGCCGGTACGGGCGCTGGTCCGGCTGGCGTGGCGGCGGCCGGGCCGCGTTCAGGCCGGCGGTGGGGCTTGACGGATGGGCCGGGCCTGCGTGAGGCGGGTGGCCTCACGCAGGCGGGGCGGTGTTCCTGGGCGGGTCGTCTACCGCGCGCATCCCAACCGGTGTGCGTGGTCGGACGTTTGCCAGAGGTGAGGATCAGAAGAAGTTGTTGTACTGGTCCCAACCGCCGCCGACGCGCACGCGGTTCTCGAAGGGGTCGTTCTGGTTGCCGTTGCCCTTGTAGAGCCACAGCACACCGGACTTGTCGCGGGCCAGCAGGTCGCTGCGACCGTCGAGGTTCACGTCACCGGAGGAGACGAGGAAGTTGTAGGTGTCCCAGCCGCCACCGATCTTCACACGGCTCGCGAAGGGGTCCTTGTAGTCGCCGGTGCCCTTGTAGAACCACAGCACGCCGGACTTGTCCCGCGCGACCATGTCGGCCTTGCCGTCGTCGTTGAAGTCGCCCCGGCCGACGATGTCGGTGTACTGGTCCCAGCCGGCGCCCACGCGGTAACGGTCGCTCAGGCTGCCGTCCGGCTTCTGGAGGTAGAGCCAGAGGACGCCGGACTTGTCGCGGGCGAGGAGGTCGGGCTCGTTCGCACCGCCGAGGTTACCGGGGGAGAGGATGCGGTCGTAGGTGTTCCAGCCGCCGCCGATCTCCTTGGGAGGCGTGTCCTTCTTGGTGTCGCCGTACCAGAGCTTGCCGTCGATCGTCCGGAAGTAGATGTGCTCCTGGAGGCCGTCCTGGTCCTGGTCGATCTGGACCGTCGAGGTGATGGCCAGCCAGTTGTCGGTCACCTTCTTGCGGTCCTTGAAGCCGCCGCGGCCGTCGGGGATGTACTGGAAGAGCTCACCGGAGCCCTTGGACGCCATCAGCGGGAAGACCGGGGACTCGGCACGGGACTCGCCGTTCCCCGCCCGGGTCGCCGTGGGGGCCTTGGCGACATCCGCGGCCGCCTGCAATGCCGCGGTGGCGGGGGTGGTGCCATCGGCGAACGCGGTGCCGGCGGTGGTGCCGAGCAGTGCGACGGCTATCGCCGTCGTGGCGAGACGAGACAGCGCCCGTCCACGCTTGCGGCCGGAAGAAGAGGCCACGTGTACTCCTGTGGTAAGAGAAAGCCGCGGTCCCCTGGCTGGGGACCGCGAGATCTTCTGGATCATTCCACAGGATCTTCACGCGGGATGGGCCGTTTCCGTCTTCGACGGCGCACGGCCCGGCCCGTGCTCAGGATCAGAAGAAGTTGTTGTACTGACCCCAGCCGCCGCCGATCTTCACGCGGCTCGCGAAGGGGTCGTTCTGGTTGCCGTTGCCCTTGTAGAACCACAGCACGCCGGTCTTGTCGCGGGCGAGCATGTCGCTGCGGCCGTCGCCGTCCAGGTCACCGGTGGAGAACAGGGTGTCGTACGTGTTCCAGCCGCTGCCGACCTTGACCCGGCTGGCGAAGGGGTCGTTGGTGTTGCCGGTGCCCTTGTAGAACCAGAGGACGCCGTTCTTGTCCTTGGCGACGATGTCGGCCTTGCCGTCACCGTTGAGGTCGCCACGGCCCACGATGTCCGTGAACTGGTCCCAGCCGGCACCGACACGGACGCGGTCGCCGAGCGAGCCGTCCGCACGGGCCGTGTAGATCCACAGCACACCCGACTTGTCACGGGCGAGGAGGTCCGACTCGGTCGAGCCGCCGAGGTTGCCCGGGGACAGAATGCGGTCGTAGATGTTCCAGCCGCCGCCGATCCGCTTGGGGTCGGTCTCCGGCTTCGCCGCCTCCGCCTCGGTCTCGGGCACGACGCTGTAGAGCAGCGAGCCGTCGACCGCCGCGCGGAAGTAGATGCCGTCCGTGAGACCGTTGCGGTTGTGATCGACCTGCACGGACGCGGTGACGTTCCGCGAGTCGGTGTCGGCCAGGAGCTCACGGTCGCCGAAGCCACCGCGGCCGTTGGGCTCGTACGTGTAGACCTCGCCGGTCGCCTTGGTCGCGAACAGACCGAAGACGGGAGCGGCGGCGCTCGGCTGCGGCGCGGCCTGTGCCTGGGCGAGGGTGCCGGCGGTGGCGCCGAGCAGGGTGACGGCTATCGCCGTCGTTGCGAGGCGGGACAGCGCCCGTCCGCGCTTGCGGCCGGAAAGAAGGGCCACGTGGTTCTCCTATTGGCAATGAGAAAGACGCGGTGTTCCCTGTGGGGTGACACCGCGAGACATCCGGGATCGTGCCAGAAGCCCCCGCCTCGGCTTGAGGCGGGGGCGGGAATCCACGTGGGTGAACGACGCGAAGCCGCTACGGGATCAGAACATCAGGGAGAATTTGCCCCAGCCGGGACCGATCTTCGTGCGGTTCTCGAAGGGGTCGTTCTGGTTGCCGTTGCCCTTGTAGAGCCACAGGACACCGGTCTTGTCGCGGGCGAGCATGTCGCTGCGGCCGTCGTGGTCGAGGTCACCGATGCCCACGAGCTTGTCGAACGTGTTCCAGCCGCCGCCGACCTTGACGCGGCTCTCGAACGGGTCCTTGTAGTCGCCGGTGCCCTTGTAGAACCAGAGGTCGCCGTTCTTGTCCTTGGCGACGATGTCGGCCTTGCCGTCGCCGTTGAGGTCGCCGCGGCCGGTGATGTCGGTGTACTGGTCCCAGCCGGGGCCGACGCGGTAGCGGTCGGTCAGGGTGCCGTCGGGACGGGCGAGGTAGATCCAGAGCACGCCGGACTTGTCGCGGGCGAGGAGGTCGGACTCGCCGGCGCCGCCGAGGTCGCCGGGGGAGAAGACGCGGTCGTAGGCGTTCCAGCCGCCGCCGATCATCTTGTTGCCGGCCTCGCCGGTGTACTCCATCTGGCCGTCGGCGTGCCGGACGTACCAGCCGTCGCTCTCGCCGTTGCGGTCGTGGTCGACCTGGGTGGCTTCCGTGAAGTTCTGCCAGCCGGAGTCGAGGAACCAGGCGTCCTTGAAGCCGCCGTTGCCGTTGGCCATGTACAGGTACACGAGGCCGTCGCGGTCGGCCGCGTAGAGGTCGAAGCGGGGAGCGGCGGCCGTGGCTTCGCCGGCGCCGGCGGCCCGCAGCAGGCCGGAACGCGGCTTGGGGGCGTTCTGGGGGGCCTTCTTGTGAGCGCCTTCGGCACGCTGGTGCGTCTTGGCGGCAGAGGTGCCTGCCGGGCCGTCGGCGGATGCGGTCGCGGAAGCGGCGCCGACCAGCGCGGTGGCTATCGCAGCGGTGACGAGACCGGAGAGCACGCGTCCACGCTTACGACCGGAGAGATTGCCCATGTACTTCTCCCTTGAAGGTGATTCAGGGGCGACGCCCGGAGCATCGCGATGCCTTGATCATTACTCCAAGGTTTACGTATATCAACTGACTTTTCAGGAGTTCGACATCACACCTGGGGCCGCACTTGTCACAAGTGCGGCCCCAGATGTACGGCTCCCGCGCGGCGCGGGCATGAAGCAGGATCAGAACAGGTTGTTGTACCGACCCCAGCCGCCGCCGATCTTCACGCGGTTCTCGAAGGGGTCGATGTCACTGTCGTTGCCCTTGTAGAGCCACAGGACGCCGGACTTGTCGCGGGCGAGCAGGTCGCTGCGGCCGTCGCCGTCGACGTCACCCGTGCTCACGAGCTTGTCGTACTGATTCCAGCCGCCGCCGATCTTGACGCGGTCGGTGAGGGGCATGTGGGACTCGCCGGTGCCCTTGTAGTACCAGAGGTCGCCGTTGCGGTCCTTGGCGACGATGTCGGCCCGGCCGTCGCCGTTGAGGCTGCCCTTGCCGACGATGTCGGTGTACTGGTCCCAGCCGGGGCCGACTCGGTACGGGTCCTCCAGGGTGCCGTCCGGACGGGCCAGGTAGAGCCACAGCACACCCGACTTGTCGCGGGCGAGGAGGTCGGACTCGAGCGAGCCGCCGAGGTCACCGGGGGAGAAGATGCGGTTGTAGACGTCCCAGCCGGGGCCGATCACCTTGTCGCCGCGGGCGCCGCGGTACTCCAGCAGGCTGTTGTCGCTGTGCTGGTGGTACCAGCCATCCATCTCGCCGTTGTGGTCGTGGTCGACGGTCGCGGTTTCCGAGACGCGCGGGGCCGAACCGTAGAAGCCGTACTCCTCGACGTCCTTGAAGCCGCCCCAGCCGTTCGGCCGGTACATGTAGATGTCCTGGGCGTCCTTGACATCCTGGGCGCGCTTCTCCGCGAACAGCGGGAACTGGGGGGCGCCGGCCGAGGGTGTCTTCGGGGCGGCCTTCGCGTCCGGCGTGGTGCCGGCGGTCGCGGTTCCGGCGGCGAGGCCGACCAGGGCGGCGGCGACCGCGGTGGTGCCGGCCAGGCCCGACAGCGCGCGCCCACGCTTACGACCGAAGAGATTCCTCATGTAATGCCCCCCATGGCTAAATATCAGGATGCTGTGTCCCGAGACGGGCCGTAGCAAGATCTCAACGATCATTCCACGAGATCTTCGGATTTCCAGGTGATTTCCGGACAGAAGGGGGCCGTACCTCCCCAGGAGGTACGGCCCCCGCATGGACACGCGCGTCAACGGCGCCGGCTCAGCCCGGCGCCCCCAGCAGCTCCACCTCCGCCAGCGTCGCCTCCTGGCCCCCCGTCACCTCCAGGCGCCAGTGCCGGTAGGCCGCCGGAGCGCGGAGGGCGAAGACGCGGGTCTGGCGGTCCCAGGTGAAGGACTCGGCGGTGCGGCGGTCGACCTCGGTCCAGGTGGTGCCGTCGGTCGAGCCGCGGAGTACCCAGCCGGTCGGGGCCTTGGCGCGGTCGGCGGAGGTGAGGGTGTAGGACGTCACGCGGGAGTCGCCCGGCGTGTCCAGCGTGACGGTGGTGAAGGACGCCGAGGTGCGGGACGTGTCGTCGGTGAGGGCCGAGCCGTCGTGGGTCGTGACGTCGGTGAGGGGGGCCGGCGCCCTGTCGTCCGTCGTGAGAGAGGTCGGGCCCGCGTCCGGGGCCGTGGCCCAGCGGGACGGGTTGGGGCCCATGGTGAAGTCCAGGGTGCCGCCCCTGGACAGCAGGGCGTGGGGGAGGGCGGTGCTGTTCCACGCGCGGCCGTTGACGCGCAGGCCCTGGACGTAGATGTTGCGGGCGCTGTTGCGCGGGGCGCGGATCACCAGGTCGCGGCCGTTCTCCAGGTGGACGGTGGCCTTGGTGAAGAGGGGCGAGCCGATCGCGTACTCGCCCTGGCCCATCACGAGCGGGTAGAAGCCGAGGGCGCTGAAGACGTACCAGGCGGACATCTCGCCGTTGTCCTCGTCGCCGGGGTATCCCTGGCCGATCTCGCTGCCGAGGTAGAGGCGGGAGAGGATCTCGCGGACCTTCTCCTGGGTCTTCCAGGGCCGGCCGGCCGCGTCGTACATGTAGGCGATGTGGTGCGAGGGCTGGTTGCTGTGGCCGTACATGCCCATGCGGACGTCCCGGGCCTCGGTCATCTCGTGGATGACGCCGCCGTACGAGCCGGCGAACTCGGGGGCTCCCGTCTCGGGGGTGGCGAAGTAGGTGTCGAGCTTCTTGGCCAGGCCCGCGCGGCCGCCGTGGAGGTTGGCCAGGCCGCGGGTGTCCTGGGGGGCGGTGAAGGCGAAGTTCCAGCCGTTGGTCTCGGTGTAGTCGTCGCCCCAGACGCGCGGGTCGTAGGAGGCGGGGGGCAGGCGCCAGGCGCCGTTCGTGTCGCGGCCCTGGAAGAAGCCGACGCGGGGGTCGAAGAGCTTGACGTAGTTCCGGGCGCGGTTGAGGAAGTAGTCGGACTCCTCGCGGTAGCGCTCCTTGTGGGTCTTCTCGTAGAGGGCGCGGGCCATCCGGCCCAGGCCGAAGTCGTTGAGGTAGCCCTCGAGCGCCCAGGACAGGCCCTCGCGGGTCCTGGTGCTGGTGTAGCCGAGGAAGACGGAGGTCTCCATGCCCTTGCGGCCGGTGCCGGGGCTGTCCGGGGCGACGGTGGCGTTCTTCAGCGCGGCCGCGTACGCCGCCTCGGCGTCGAAGGGGGCGCCCTTGACGTAGGCGTCGGCGAAGGCGACGTCGGAGCTGGTGCCCGTCATCAGGTCGGCGTAGCCGGGGGAGGACCAGCGGGAGATCCAGCCGCCGTCCTTGTACTGCTGGACGAAGCCGTCGATCAGCCTGCCCGCCTGGCGGGGCGTCAGCAGGGAGTACATGGGCCAGGTGGTGCGGTAGGTGTCCCAGAAGCCGTTGTTGACGTAGACCTCGCCGTCGACGATCTCGGCGCCGGTCGTGGTCGGGGTGTTCTCGCCGGCGGGCGGGGAGAAGGGGCTGGCGTAGCGCGGCCGGGGGTGGGTGGGGGTGCCGGTGTTCTCGAATCCGGAGTTGGGATAGAGGTAGATCCGGTAGAGGCTGGAGTAGAGGGTGGTGAGCTGGTCACGGGTCGCGCCCTCGACCTCGACGCGGCCGAGGAGGGTGTCCCAGGCGGTGCGGGCGCGGGTCATGACCTGGTCGAAGCCGGTGCTCGCCGGGATCTCCTGTTCGAGGTTGGCCCGGGCCTGGTCGGTGCCGATGAGGGAGGTCGCCACGCGCAGGGTGACCGTACGGCTCTTGCCGGGCGCGAAGCGCAGATAGCCGGTGACGGCGTCGCCGCCGGTGTCGCCCTTGAGCTTGCCGCTCGCGACGACGGGCGTGTCGAAGACACCGTGGACGAAGAGGCGCCCGGCGCCGGTGGACAGTCCGCTCCGGACGTCCGAGTAGGCGCTGAAGGAGCGGTGCTCGGGGTCGAGGGTCAGTCCGCCGCGGTCCTTGACGTTGTCGAGGAGGACGCTCGCCTGGTCCGAGGGGAAGGTGAAGCGGATCATCGCGGCGTGGTCGCCGGGGGTGATCTCCGCCTTGAGGCCGTTCTCGAAGGTGACGGCGTAGTAGTGGGGCCGGGCGGTCTCGTTCTCGTGCCGGAAGGGCAGGGCGCGGGCGGCGCGGGAGGCGGGCGGGACGCCCGGGGACGCCGAGGGCATGAGCTGGAAGGTCTGCCGGTCGCCCATCCAGGGGCTGGGCTGATGGCTGGCGGAGAAGGCCTGGAGGGTGGGGAGGTTGTCGGCGTTGTTGGTCGCCGCGTACTGGTAGAGCCAGTCCGTGACGCCCGCGTTGGTGACGGGCGTCCAGAAGTTGAAGCCGTGGGGGACGGCGGTGGCCGGGAAGGTGTTGCCCCGGGAGAAGTTCGAGCTGGAGTGGGTGCCCCGGGTGGTGACGGCCCGGTCCGCCGGATGGGCGACGGGCGGCTCCTGGGGGGCCGGGGCGAGGGAGATGTCGTCGACCCAGCCGCGGAACTTCGCCGGGCCCACGGGCGAGTCGTACGCGATCAGCACCCGCTCCACGGTCTTCCCGGAGGCGACGGCACCGATGCGCGACTCCTTGTTGTTCCACTGGTTGACGTAGAGCGTCCTGGAGGCGGCCTGGCCCTGCGGGGTCAGCCGTGCGCCGTGTTGGTCGACCGCGCCGAGCTCGCTGAGGTAGGTGCCGTCGGTGAAGGCGAGGTCGACGGCGACATGGGTGGCGGGGTAGCGGGCGTCCGGCTCGGGGAGGGCGGGGAAGATCTTGTAGGAGAGCAGGGTCCTCGGGGTGACGCGCAGCCGGGTCCGGAAGATCTTGTTGTACGAGTAGGCGTGGCCGGTGGCCTGGTGCATGCCCCCGTAGCGCAGCGCGTGGGTGCCGGTGAAGCCGGCGCGGGCCTTGGCGGTGGGGGAGCCGGTGGGGCCGCGGTCGACGTGGCTGCGCATGTCGGCGGGCGGCGGGGTGCCGGTGTCGCCCGCCGCCAGCTGGAACTCGGCGAGCTGGGTGACGGGCTCGCCGTTGTTGCGGGTTATCTCCAGCCGGTACTGGCGGTAGGGACGGTTCCCGGAGAAGGAGAACTCGCGGGTCTGGAGCCGCTTTTCGAAGGCCTCGCCCTGGCGGGCGTCGAGCACCTGCCAGCCGCTTCCGTCGTCGGAACCCTTGAGCACCCAGTCCCGGGGGTCGCGGCCGGGGGCGTCGTTCGCGGAGGTCAGGGCGTAGCGCACGGCCGTGACGGGCCGGTCCAGCTCGAATTCCAGCCAGGCGGTGCGTTCGAAGGCGAGCCATTTCGTCGCGCTCTCGCCGTCGACCAGGTTCTCCTTGACCTCGCCCGCCTCGGCGTGCTCGCCGCTGGCGCGGACGGCGGTGACCCGGTCGGTGACATTGCCGGGGATGCCGCTGGTGTCGTCGCCGTCGACCCCGGCGGCGCGCGGGCGGCCGTCGCGGCCGGTCTCGACGGCGTCGGTCCAGTCGGGCCGTGGGTCGCCCGGCTCGAAGGAGGAGGCGAAGCGCTCGTCGGCGGCTACGTCGGCCCGGGGCGGCGACGCCCCGACGATCTGACCCTGCGTGACCTGAGCCCCCGTCATCAGTACGGTGGCCACCAGGAGCGCCGTGGGACGGGCGAGCGTACGCCATCTGCGGTACCCGGTTCCCGTTCGCATCCCTTTGCCTCTCCGCTGAACCCGGCACGGACGGCCGGACGACTCAGACAACGTTGTCACCCATGACGCGCAGTGTTAAGTAGTGCGTGAGACACCAGTGGTGTCAAGGGTCTCGGGGCTGGTGTCGCCGGGCGGGTCCCAGGGGGATCCCGGGGGGCTCCGAGGGGCGGACGGAGAGGTCTCAACTCGGGAAAGACTGACGGTCAAAGCCGCTTTCGATCTTGCCCAGTTGATCGGAGTGGACTATACCTGTCGAACAGTCCGGGCGGCCGTGGCCGCCGTCGGGCCAGGGGGAGAGCGGCGCACGAGCACGCCGTGGGGGATTCTTCCCGGAGCGCACCCAGCACCAAGCTTCAACTGACCCGCGGTGTCGGGCCCTTCGGCGGTGACGAGTTCGCAAGGGGAGACCGGTGCACCGCCTGAGTCCTGGAGAAGGCGAGGACTTGAGCATGGGAACCACCCCGGAATTCAGCCGGCGCGACCTGATCAAACGAGCCGCGGCGATAGGCCTGATCGCGGTGCCGACGATGAGCGTGCTGAGCGCCTGCGCCAGCGGGGACAGCGGCGGCGGGAACCAGGTCGACAAGGGCGAGAAGAGCGACAGGAACCCGCTCGCGGTCAATGCGGGCGCCGCCCTGGACGTCGTCATCTTCGACGGCGGTTTCGGCCAGCAGTACGCCAAGGACGCCGAGGCCGAATACCAGAAGGCCTTCCCGAAGGCCCAGGTGAAGCACTCCGCCACCCAGGAGATCCAGACCCAGCTCCAGCCCCGTTTCAACGGCGGTACCCCGCCGGATCTCATCGACAACTCCGGTGCCAAACAGATGGACATGGGCACTCTTGTCGCCAAGAAGCAGCTGACCGATCTCAACGCCCTGCTGGACGCACCCTCTTATGACGACCCGTCGAAGAAGGTACGCGACACCCTGCGCCCCGGCGTCGTGGAAATGGGACAGTTCGACAGTGGCGAGACCTGGGTCCTGTACTACGCCTACACGGTCTACGGCGTCTGGTACTCGAAGACGAACCTGGCGAAGCTCGACGCCCAGTATCCCGAGACCTGGGACGACATGCTCAAGGTCTGCGAGGCGGCGAAGAAGAAGGGCATCGCAGGCTGGACGTACGCGGGCAAGTACCCGTACTACCTGCCGTTCAGCCTCTACCCGTTCATCGCCAAGATCGGCGGTGTCGAGGTGCTCAAGAGAATCGACAACCTGGAGCCCAACGCCTGGAAGGACCCGGCCGTCAAGGCCGCCTTCGACGCCTATTACGAGCTCTACAGGAAGGGCTACATCCTCCAGGGCACCCCGGGCCTGACCCATATCGAGTCGCAGACGGCGTGGAACGAGGGGAAGGCGTTGTTCCTCCCCAATGGCTCCTGGGTCGAGAACGAGTCGAAGAAGACCACGCCAGCAGATTTCCGGATGGCTGTGGGCGCGCCCTCCGGCCTCGACAAGAGCGACAAGCTGCCGTTCGGCACCCTGTGGGCCTCCGGCGGTGAGCCCTTCATCGTGCCGAAGAACGCCAGGAACCCCCAGGGCGGCATGGAGTTGCTGCGGCTCATGCTGGGCAAGAAGTCCTCCCAGAATTTCATCAAGTCCGTCTCCTCGCTCACCTCCCTCAACGGCGGAACCGAGGGCCTGACCCTCCCGTCGGGCCTCGCCTCCTCCCAGGAGGCGCTCACCAAGGCCGGGAAGAACGTGGTCAACCCGCGCCTCGGCGACTGGTACGTGGCCCTCCAGAAGGAGAAGATCGGCGTGGGGGCGCTCGGCGAGATGATGGCCGGCCGGCTGACCCCCGACGAGGCGATCACCAAGATCCAGCGCTTCGCCGACGAGACCGCGAAGGACGACTCCGTCAAGAAGTACCGGCACAAGTGAGCGGCGGCCATGCAGCACGGTAAGTACCGCTTCATCGCGGGTTTTCTGATCCTGCCCCTGGCGCTCTACGGCATCTTCGTCATCTCGCCGTTCGTCCAGGCCATCTACTACTCCTTCACGGACTGGACCGGACTGAGCCCCGACTTCCGGATGACGGGGCTCAAGAACTACCAACGGCTCTGGAACGACGACGTGTTCTGGAAGGCCGTCTGGCACAACGTCCTGCTGTTGCTCGTACTGCCGGTGGTGACGCTCGGGCTCGGGCTGTTCTTCGCCTTCATGCTCAACGTCGGCGGCCGTCGCAGGAAGAACGCGGCGGTCGCCGGGGTGCGCGGCTCGGGCCTCTACAAGGTCGTCTACTTCTTCCCCCAGGTGCTGTCGATCGCCATCGTCGCCCTGCTGTTCCAGTTCGCCTACAACCCCAACAGCGGCGCCCTGAACTCCTTTCTGAGCGCCGTCGGCCTGGATTCCGTACGGCCGGAATGGCTGGGCGATCCCCGGCTCGCGCTGTGGTGCGTGACGGCGGTGATGGTGTGGAGCAACGTCGGCTTCTACGTGGTGCTGTTCTCGGCGGGGATGAGCGCCATTCCCCGGGACTTCTACGAGGCCGCCCTGCTCGACGGCGCCAATCGCCTCCAGACCTTCTTCCGGGTCACGCTCCCGCTGCTGTGGGACACCGTGCAGACCGGCTGGGTCTATATGGGCATCATGGCGCTCGACTCGTTCGCCGTCGTACAGATCATGACCGTGGGCCCGGGCGGACCGGACTACTCCACGGAAGTGCTGTCCTTCTACCTCTACACCAAGGCGTTCCGTGACGGGCAGGCCGGATACGCCACGACGGTCGGTGTCGCCCTGCTCATCGTCACCATGATCTTCGCGGGCGTCGTGCTGAAGCTCGGCCGGCGCGAAAGGCTGGAGTACTGATGGCCGTGACGGCGGAACCCACCGAGGGGAGCGGCGCCGCGACACCGGGGGCCGGGAAGGCAGCCCGCGCCGGGGCGCCCCGGCAGGGCGTGGGCCGCGAGGGCGGCGTCCTCAATGTCTTCTCCCACGGCGTGCTCTTCATCTGGGGCCTGATGGTCACCCTGCCCCTGCTGTGGGCGGTGATGAGCGCCTTCAAGACCGACAAGGAGATCTTCACCTCCCCCTGGGCGCTGCCCAAGGGGCTGCACTTCGACGCCTGGAGCCGGGCCTGGTCCCAGGCGCACATGAGCGAGTACTTCCTCAATTCCGTCATCGTCGTGGCCGGTTCGCTCGCCGGCACCATGCTGCTCGGGTCGATGGCCGCCTATGTCCTGGCCCGCTTCGAATTCCCCGGCAACCGCTTCATCTACTTCCTCTTCGTCGGCGGGATGAGCTTCCCGATCATCCTGGCGCTCGTGCCGCTGTTCTTCGTGATGAAGAACATGCAACTGCTCGACACCTACCACGGGCTGATCCTGGTCTACATCGCCTATTCACTGCCGTTCACGATCTTCTTCCTCAGCGGGTTCTTCCGGACTCTGCCGACCTCCGTCGCCGAGGCGGCGCTGATCGACGGGGCCTCGCACACCCGGACCTTCTTCCAGGTGATGCTGCCCATGGCGAAGCCGGGCCTGATCAGCGTCGGCATCTTCAATTTCCTGGGCCAGTGGAACCAGTACCTCCTGCCCACGGTGCTCAATGTGGGGGACGACGACAAGAAGCTGCTGCCCCAGGGGCTGGTCGCCCTCGCGGTCAGCCAGGGGTACAAGGGGGACTGGTCGGGGCTCTTCGCGGGCCTGGTCATGGCGATGCTGCCGGTGCTGGCCGCGTACGTCGTCTTCCAGCGGCAGGTCCAGGCGGGGCTGACGGCCGGGGCCCTGAAGTAACCGACCGCTCCGGCCGGGCTCGGGTCCGTCGGCCTCGGGTCCGATGCCTCGGGCCGGGTGGCCGGAAATGGCCCCCCGGCCCGCCCGGCCCTTACGCTGTGGCGTCGGACCCTTGACGGGACGGAAGTCCGACGGCTGAGCTTAGGGTTCATATGTTGTAGGGATGGCCGGGCTCCAGAGCCGTAGTCCGGCCTCGGGGCGGCGGTCGGGCCGGCCCGGTGAGGCGGGAGTGGATGGGCGTGGAGACTCCGGGGTCGCAGTCGTCGCTGCACCGGGCCAACCTGGAGCGGGTCGTACGCGCGGTGCGCATGGCGGGCTCGCTCACCCAGGCGGAGATCGCCCGGACCACCGGGCTGTCCGCCGCCACCGTCTCCAATATCGTCCGGGAGCTGAAGGACGGCGGGACGGTCGAGGTGACCCCCACCTCCTCCGGCGGCCGGCGCGCCCGCAGCGTCTCGCTCTCCGGTGACGCCGGGATCGTCGTGGGTGTGGACTTCGGCCATACCCACCTGAGGGTCGCCGTCGGTAACCTCGCCCACCAGGTGCTGGCCGAGGACGCCGAGCCGCTCGATGTGGACGCCTCCGCGGAGCAGGGGTTGCAGCGGGCCGAATACCTGGTCAGGACCCTGATCACCAAGGCGGGGATCAACCCGGGCAAGATCGTCGGGGTGGGGCTGGGCGTCCCCGGCCCGATCGACGCGGAGTCCGGGGTGCTGGGCTCGACCGCGATCCTGCCCGGCTGGGCCGGCACCAACCCCCGCGACGACCTCGCCGCCCGCCTCGGCGTCCCCGTCCACGTCGACAACGACGCCAACCTCGGCGCCCTCGGCGAGCTGGTGTGGGGCGCGGGCCGGGGCGCCACGGACCTGGCGTACATCAAGGTCGCCAGTGGCGTGGGCGCGGGCCTGGTGATCAACGGCAAGATCTACCGGGGCCCGGGCGGCACCGCCGGCGAGATCGGCCACATCACCCTGGACGAGTCCGGCCCGGTCTGCCGCTGCGGCAACCGCGGCTGCCTGGAGACCTTCACCGCCGCCCGTTACATCCTGCCGCTCCTCCATTCGGCCCACGGCACCGATCTGACCGTGCCGCGCGTGGTGGAGCTCGCCCGCGAGGGCGACCCGGGCTGCCGCCGGGTGATCTCGGACGTCGGCCGGCACATCGGCAGCGGCGTGGCCAACCTCTGCAATCTCCTCAACCCCAGCCGGGTCGTCCTCGGCGGCGACCTCGCCGACTCGGGCGAGCTGGTGCTCGCGCCCATCCGCGAGTCCGTCTCGCGGTACGCGATCCCCAGCGCCGCCCGCCGGCTGGAGGTCGTGCCGGGGGCCCTGGGCGGCCGCTCCGAGGTGCTGGGCGCGCTGGCGCTCGTCCTCAGCGAGATGGGCGACTCGACCCTGCTGGACCCGGCCGGCCCGCCGCGTTCCGCGATACCGGCCTGACGGCCCTTCCGGACCACGCGCGGGGCGCGCACAGTGCTTTCGCGCGCTCCGGAATGGATCCGGAAGAGATCCGGAGAAGACACGCCGACGCAGCGATGCGTCACCTCTTGAGTTCACACAGATAACGAATGGCATCGTTGCCATCTCGTTAAGAATTTACTTCTTGACGCTCCTTTGGCGGCCGAGTTGACTTCCGGTCACCTCGGCCGCAAAGGCGCGGCCTCGTCAGGGAGGTAACTGCGAGTGAATGCTCATCTGCGTCGCGCGGCCGTGGCCTTGGCCGCCGCCTCGATGGCCGCCGGACTGGCGGCCTGTGGCAGTGCCAAGGAAGCGGGCGGCGGTACCGCGAAGAAGGACAAGAAGGGCCCGCTGACCATCGGTCTGCTGCTGCCGGAGAACCAGACCGCCCGCTACGAGCGGTTCGACCGGCCGCTGATCGAGAAGAAACTCAAGGAACTCGCGGGCGCCGACACCGTCATCCTCTACGACAACGCCAAGCAGGACGCCTCCGTCCAGCAGCAGCAGGTCGACACGATGATCACCAAGAAGGTCGACGCCCTGATCCTCGACGCGGTGGACGCCAAGTCGATAGCGAGCTCGGTCAAGAAGGCCAACGACAAGGGAATCCCCGTCGTCGCCTACGACCGCCTCGCCGAGGGCCCGGTCAAGGCATACACCTCCGTCGACAACGAGCGCGTGGGCAGGATCCAGGGCGAATCCCTGCTCAAGGAGCTCGGCGACAACGCCTCGAAGGGCCAGATCGTGATGATGAACGGCGCGATCACCGACCCCAACGCCAAGATGTACAAGGCCGGCGCCCATTCCGTGCTCGACGGCAAGGTGAAGATCGGAAGGGAGTACGACACCAAGGAATGGAAGCCGGAGAACGCCAACGAGAATATGAAGGGCGCCATCTCCTCCCTCGGCAAGGACAACATCATCGGCGTCTACTCCGCCAACGACGGCATGGCCGGCGGCATCATCACGGCCCTGCGCAGCGCCGGTTTCGACAAGCTCCCGCCGGTCACCGGCCAGGACGCCGAGCTCTCGGCCGTCCAGCGGATCCTCGCGGGCGAGCAGTTCATGAGTGTCTACAAGCCCTACAGGCCCGAGGCGGACGCGGCCGCCGAACTGGCCGTCGCCCTCGCCCGGGGCAAGGACCTCGGAGACATCGCCAAGGCCACCGTCACCAGCGGCACCACCAAGAAGATCCCCGCCGTCATCGTCACGCCCTTCGCCCTCACCAAGGCGGACATCGCGAAGTACGTCGGCCAGGAGGGCTTCTTCACCAAGGACGAGATCTGCACCGCCAAGTACCGGGCGCAGTGCGACGCGTCCGGGCTGAAGTGAGGGGATGACGCACATGTCCGCTCCGCCCGTGCTGGCGCTGCGAGGGATCTCCAAGCGCTTCGGGGCCGTCCAGGCGCTCACCGACGTGGAACTGGAGATCCACGCCGGTGAGGTGGTCGCCCTCGTAGGCGACAACGGCGCCGGCAAGTCCACCCTGGTCAAGACCATCGCGGGCGTCGGCCCGGCCGACGACGGCGTCATCGAGTGGCAGGGTCGGCCCGTCACCGTGGACCGGCCGCACACCGCCCAGGGACTGGGCATCGCGACCGTCTACCAGGACCTCGCCCTCTGCGACAACATCGACGTCGTCGGCAACCTCTTCCTCGGCCGGGAGATCGCCCGCGCCGGGGTGCTGGACGAGGTCGAGATGGAACGCCGCTCCCGGGAGCTCCTGGCCACCCTGTCCATCCGCATCCCCAGCGTCCGGATCCCCGTCGCCTCGCTCTCGGGCGGGCAGCGGCAGACCGTCGCCATCGCCCGCTCGCTGCTGGGCGAGCCCAAGGTCGTCATCCTCGACGAGCCCACCGCCGCCCTGGGCGTGGAGCAGACCGCCCAGGTCCTCGACCTGGTCGAGCGGCTGCGCGAGCGCGGCCTGGGCGTGATCCTCGTCAGCCACAACATGGCGGACGTGAAGGCCGTCGCCGACCGGGTCGCGGTGCTGCGCCTCGGCCGCAACAACGGCACCTTCGAGGTGCGGACGACCTCCCAGGAGGAGATCATCTCGGCCATCACCGGCGCGACCGACAACGCTGTCACCCGCCGTAGGGCCCGTACGACCGGGGAGGGGGCGTCGTGACCGCCGATCTGTCAAAGGAACCGCAGGACACCCCGCCGCCCGCCGAGGCCGCGGCCCCGCCCGTCGACCCCCGGCTGCTGGTCCGCGAGGAGGGCTTCGCCGGTTACTGGAGCGAATTCCGCCGGAAGCTGCGCAGCGGTGAGCTGGGGTCGCTGCCCGTGGTGGTCGGGCTGATCGTCATCGGCCTGGTCTTCCAGCTGCGGGACTCGGCCTTCCTGGGCGCCGAGAACCTCTCCAACCTGTTCGTCACCGCCGCGGGCACCGGCCTGATCGCGGTCGGCATCGTCTTCGTGCTGATCCTCGGCGAGATCGATCTGTCGGTGGGCTCGGTCAGTGGCCTGGCCGCAGCCGTCCTCGCCGTGCTCAACGTCCACCACGGCGTGCCCGAGTGGCTCGCCCTGGTGATCGCCCTGGTCACCGGGGCCCTCGCCGGGGTGCTGCACGGGTTCTTCTTCGCCCGGATCGGCGTACCCGCCTTCGTCGTCACCCTGGCCGGCCTGCTCGGCTGGAACGGCCTGATGCTCCAGGTGCTCGGCTCCAACGGCACCATCAACCTCGACGACTCCGGGCTGGTCGCCGATCTGACCAATCACTACTTCACCGACATCTCCGCCGCCTACGGGCTGGCCACGCTCGGTGCGACGGTGTTCTTCCTGGCCTCCTGGCGCGACAGCAGGCGGCGCGAGGCGGCCGGCGTCCCCAGCCGCCCGCTCAGCGAGATCGTCCTGCGCACGGCCGTCCTCGCGGTGCCCGCCTATGCGGTGGCCTGGCTCCTCAACCAGTACAAGGGCCTGCCGCTGGCCTTGGTGATCTTCCTCGGGGTGGTGGTCGCGCTGGACTTCGTGCTGCGCCGCACCTCCTACGGGCGCAAGATCTTCGCCCTCGGCGGCAGCGTCGAGGCGGCCCGCAGGGCCGGCGTCAACGTCACGGCGGTGCGGATCTCGGTCTTCGCGCTGTCCGGCACGATGGCGGCGCTCGGGGGCATGTTCCTGGCCTCCCAGATCAACGCCGCCAACCAGTCCTCGGGCGCCGGCAGCCTGCTGATGAACGCCATCGCGGCGGCCGTCATCGGCGGCACCAGCCTCTTCGGCGGCCGGGGCTCGACCTGGTCGGCGCTGCTGGGCGTGCTGGTGATCCAGTCCATCGCCTCCGGGATGGCCCTGCTGGGCATCGCCTCGGCGGTCCAGTACATGATCACGGGCGCGGTGCTGCTGGCCGCCGTGGTGATCGACTCCCTCTCCCGCCGGACCCAGAAGACGGCCGGCCGGGTGTAGCGGGCGCGGGCGGACGTACGGGCGAGGGGCCCGGGCCGGATGGCCGGTCCGGGCCCCTCGCCGTGCGCGTCCGCCCGGCCTTTCATAGGGTGTGTGATCTCGCTCCACCGAACGCGTGAGATAGCTCGCATCACCCGTTCACCGCCATTGCAGGCGGACCAGGGGCGGAACATTAGACTCGACGGACCGGCGAGCTCGACCAGGCTCGACAGCTCGAACAAGGAGGCACGGGTGGCGCTGCTGACCCGCATCAGGGAACCGCGCGATCTGGACCGGCTCACCCCGGAGCAGCTCGACCGGCTGGCCGCGGAGATCCGCACCTTCCTCGTCGACGCCGTCTCCAAGACCGGCGGACACCTCGGGCCCAACCTCGGCGTCGTCGAGCTCACCATCGCCATGCACCGGGTCTTCGACTCGCCCAGGGACAAGGTGCTCTTCGACACCGGTCACCAGGCGTACGTCCACAAGCTGCTCACCGGCCGCCAGGACTTCTCGCAGCTCCGCGCCAAGGGCGGTCTGTCCGGCTACCCCTCGCGCGCCGAGTCCGAGCACGACGTGATCGAGAACAGCCACGCCTCGACCGTCCTCGGCTGGGCCGACGGCCTCGCCAAGGCCAACCAGATCCTGGGGAAGAAGGACCACGTCGTCGCCGTCATCGGTGACGGCGCGCTCACCGGCGGCATGGCCTGGGAGGCGCTGAACAACATCGCCGTCGCCAAGGACCGCCCGCTCGTCATCGTCGTCAACGACAACGAGCGCTCCTACGAGCCCACCATCGGCGGCCTCGCCAACCACCTGGCCACCCTGCGCACCACCGATGGCTACGAGCGCTTCCTCGCCCGCGGCAAGGACCTCCTGGAGCGCACCCCGGTCCTCGGCAAGCCCCTCTACGAGACGCTCCACGGCGCCAAGAAGGGCCTGAAGGACTTCATCGCCCCGCAGGGCATGTTCGAGGACCTCGGCCTGAAGTACGTCGGCCCGATCGACGGCCACGACATCGAGGCCCTGGAGTCCGCGCTCCAGCGCGCCAAGCGCTTCGGCGGCCCCGTCCTCGTGCACTGCCTCACCCAGAAGGGCCGCGGCTACAAGCACGCCGAGCAGAACGAGGCCGACCGCTTCCACGGCATCGGCGCCATCCACCCCGACACGGGCCTGCCCGTCTCCTCCGGCGGCGCCAGCTGGACCTCCGTCTTCGCCGACGAGATGGTCAAGCTCGGCCAGGAGCGGGACGACATCGTGGCCATCACCGCCGCGATGATGCAGCCCGTCGGCCTCGGCAAGTTCGCCAAGGCCTTCCCCGAGCGCGTCTACGACGTCGGCATCGCCGAGCAGCACGCCGCCACCTCCGCGGCGGGCCTGGCCACCGGCGGCGTCCACCCGGTCTTCGCCGTCTACGCCACGTTCCTCAACCGCGCCTTCGACCAGGTCCTGATGGACGTCGCCCTGCACAAGTGCGGCGTCACCTTCGTCCTGGACCGGGCCGGCGTCACCGGCGACGACGGCGCCTCCCACAACGGCATGTGGGACATGTCCATCCTCCAGGTCGTCCCCGGCCTGCGGATCGCCGCCCCCCGCGACGCCGACCAGGTCCGCGCCCAGCTGCGAGAGGCCGTCGAGGTCAAGGACGCGCCCACCGTCGTCCGCTACTCCAAGGGCACCGTCGGCCCCGCCGTCGAGGCCGTCTGCCGCATCGGCGGCATGGACGTGCTGCGCCGCCCCGCCGACGCCACCGAGAAGCCGGACGTCCTCATCGTCTCCGTCGGCGCGCTCGCCCCGATGTGCCTGGAGATCGCCGACCTCCTCGACAAGCAGGGCATCTCCGCGACCGTCGTCGACCCGCGCTGGGTCAAGCCCGTCGACGAGGCCCTGCCGGGCCTGGCCGCCGAGCACCGCGTCGTCGTCACCGTCGAGGACAACGGCCGCGTCGGCGGTGTCGGCTCGGCGGTCGCGCAGGCGCTGCGCGACGCCGGGGTGGACCTGCCGCTGCGCGACTTCGGCATCCCGCCGCGCTTCCTCGACCATGCCTCCCGCAAGGAGGTCATGGCGGAGATCGGGCTCACCGCCCCCGACATCGCCCGCCAGGTCACCGGCCTCGTCGCCAAGCTCGACGGGCGCCTCGACGGCGCCGACGAGACCGTGGAGGCCGTGGAGGCGCTGAAGGCCGCCGGGGCCACCGGCTCCATCGAGTCCTCCGAGGCGGGGGAGACCGCCGAGGCCGTCCGCGACTGACGGGCCCATCGCTGTCCCGAAGGGCCGGCCGCACCACCCGCACGGGTGGTCCGGTCGGCCCTTCCGCATGGGTGCGTCTGTCCTCCATCGGGTGAATCCTGGGGGTGGGTGGCTGTGGCCGCCCGCATCACGCCCCGATCATCGCGGACACTCGCTCAGTTCGGGCAGGGCGAGCGACGCCGAGCAGGTGGAGGTGAGCCGATGAGCGCAGAGCGACCCGTCCGGAGCGGCCGCGGCAGAAGCGGCATGTTCCGGACCAAGACGGTGGAGCAGTCCATCCAGGACACCGAGGAGCCGGAACACTCCCTCCGGAGGGACCTGTCCGCCCTCGACCTCACCGTGTTCGGCGTCGGCGTCGTCATCGGCACCGGCATCTTCGTCCTCACCGGAAAGGTCGCCAAGGAGAACGCCGGGCCCGCCGTGGCCCTCGCCTTCGTCCTCGCCGGTATCGTGTGCGGGCTCGCGGCGCTGTGCTACGCCGAGTTCGCCTCCACCGTGCCGGTGGCCGGGTCCGCGTACACCTTCTCGTACGCGACGCTCGGCGAGCTCCCCGCGTGGATCATCGGCTGGGACCTGATCCTGGAGCTGGCGCTGGGCTGCGCCGTGGTGGCCGTCGGCTGGTCCGGCTACATCCAGTCGCTGCTGGCCAACGCCGGCTGGCATCTGCCGGGGCCGCTGACCGGCGCCCATGCCGGCAGCTTCGGCTTCGACCTCCTCGCCGCCGTCCTCGTCCTGGTGCTGACGGCCATTCTGGTCGCCGGGATGAAGCTGTCCTCGCGGGTGACGGCCGTCGTGGTCGGGGTGAAGGTCACCGTGGTGCTCATCGTCATCATCGTGGGCGCCTTCTTCATCAACGGGTCCAACTACGAGCCCTTCATCCCGCCCTCGAAGGGCACCGCGGGCGGCAACGGGCTCGCCGCGCCACTGGTCCAGCTGATGTTCGGCTTCACCCCCTCCAACTTCGGCGTCATGGGCATCTTCTCCGCGGCCGCCGTGGTCTTCTTCGCCTTCATCGGCTTCGACATCGTGGCCACCGCCGCCGAGGAGACCCGCAACCCCCAGCGCGACCTGCCGCGCGGCATCCTGGGCTCCCTCGTCATCTGCACCGTGCTCTACGTGGCCGTGTCCGTCGTCGTCACCGGCATGCAGAAGTACGACAAGCTCTCCACGAAGGCGCCGCTCGCCGACGCCTTCAAGGACGCCGGGCACCCCTTCTGGGGCGGGCTGATCAGCTTCGGCGCGGCCGTCGGCCTCACCTCCGTCTGCATGATCCTGCTCCTCGGGCAGAGCCGGGTGTTCTTCGCCATGAGCCGTGACGGGCTCCTGCCCCGCTTCTTCTCGACCGTCCACCCGCGCTTCGGCACGCCCTACCGCTCCACGGTCCTTCTGGGCGTCGTCGTCGCGGTCGTCGCGGGCTTCACCTCGATCGACGTCCTCGCCGAACTCGTCAACATCGGCACGCTGTTCGCCTTCGTCGTCGTCGCGGCGGGCGTGGTCGTCCTGCGCCGCAGCCGCCCCGACCTGCCGCGCGCCTTCCGCACGCCGTTCGTTCCCTACGTCCCCGTGCTGTCGGTGCTCGCGTCGCTGTGGCTGATGCTCAATCTGCCGGCGGAGACCTGGGTGCGGTTCGCCGTGTGGATGGTCATCGGCGTCGTCGTCTACTTCGTCTACGGGAGGAGGATGAGCCGGGTGAGCCAGGCGCAGCGGAGCGTGCCCACCGTCTGACCCGGACCCGGGGCCGCGGACTACGGGCGTACCGCCCGCGGCCCCACCACCTCGGCGCCCAGCGCCCTCACCCGCTCGCGCAGTTCCCGGTCCGCCGTGACGACCACACAGCGCCGCCCCGGCGCCCGCGCGGCGACCAGCTCCACGATCCGGTCGTCGCCGTTGCCGCCGGCCGCCTCGACGCCCACCCCGGGCACCGGCGCGGTGCCGCGCGCCGCGCCCTCCACCACCAGCACGATCTCCGGAGGGCCGGCCGGCGGCGGCTCCACCGCCCCTTCGGGAAGACCCTCCCGCGCGTAGCCCGCCAGCAGGTCCCGCAGCCGCTCGGCCGCCCCTCGCCGGTCACGCCACCAGCCGTCCGGCACCGAACCGACGACGTTGGCGGCGTCCACGACAAGAAGAGCGGAATCGGGGGTTCTGGGGGATTCCGGAGCCTGTGCGGTCATGGCGTTCAGCTTGGCACGCCGTCAGTGGGCGGAATCCGCAGTGTTAATGTCGAGGATCGACAAAATCGGTAAAGGCTTTCCAAGAGAGGCTGGTCAGCGAGTCATGGCAGTGCGCACGGCCACCACCGGCTGGTTGCTGCGGGGTAACGACGGCCGGCTGACGGCCTACGCCCCGGTCCCGGGCGGTCTCCTCCGCTGGACCGAGGCCCGCCCCGGCGGCCCCGAATGGACGGGCCCCGAGCGGCTGGACGTGCCGGGGCTGGAGCCGCACCTCTCCATAACCCGGAGCGCCGAGGGCTATGTGTACCTCGCCGGGCTCCGCCGCCGCGCCCACGAGGACGGCCGCGCCGAGACCGACGTGGTCTACGCGACGCAGTTCCAGTCGGGCCGCGCCCTCACCCAGTGGCGGTCCATCGGCACGCCCCACGGCGGCGACTGGGAGAAGGCCGGACGGATCGGCTTCCCCGTGGCCGCCGTCGACGGCGTCGGCCTCCACCTCTACTTCCGCAACGCCGGCCGCGGCATAAGCGGACGCCGCCAGGACGCCCGGGGCGTCTGGGGCCCGTGGCTGGACCTCGCCGGCAACAAGGTCGTCGAGTCGGGGTCCGCGGCCGTCTCCGCCGCCGGGCACGTCGAGCTCGTCGTGCCCGCGCCGGACCACGTCCTGCGGTGGCGCCAGGAGGAGCCGGGCGGGCCGCTGAAGCGGATGCCCGACACGGCGGTGAAGTCGCTGCCGGGGTCTTTCTCGTCCGCCTCGGCCGGAGCCGACGCGGACGTCGCCCACTACTGGCGTACGGAAGGGGACTCGGTCCTGCACACCCAGCGCGCGGGTGTGTCGCGGGCCCTGCCGTCGCTGGGAGGTGACGGGAGCGAGCCGGTGGCGGCCCTGGGCGACGTGCTGGTGCAGCGATCGGATGCCGGCCGGGTCCTCGTCGCGGTGGGCGAGGACGGATCATGGACCGACACGGCGCAGGAGTGCGTGGGGGCGCCGGCGGTGGCGCTCGATGCGGCGGGACGGGTTGTCGTGGCCGTCATCGGTGCCGATGGCGCGTTGCGGGTCGCGCGGCAGCGCGGGGATGCGGCCGGGCTCGACCTCGGGCCGTGGGCGCGGGTGTAGTTCGGCCCAGCCCCGCCCTTTCACCGTTTCCCGGGGCTCCGCCCCGGACCCCGGTCCTCAAGCGCTGGACGGGCTGACTTTGCCAGCCCGTCCAGCGCTTGAGGACACTACAAACGCGTCGCGCTGCGCAACCCCGTCGCGTAGAAGCCGTTTCCGTCGAGGCGGGCCGTGCCGCCCTTGTCGCCGAAGGTGGGGCCGTTGGCCTCCTCGCGGCTGGAGATGAAGCGGGGCTTGCCGTCGGTGTCGAGGCCCAGGTAGACGCCGACGTGGTCGAGGCGTTCGCCGGTGCGCTTGTCGATGTCGAAGAAGACCAGGTCGCCCGGCTGGAGCTTGTCGATGGCCACCGGGCGCTTGCCCGTCAGTTCCAGGACCGGCACGCCCGGGGCGAGGCGGGCCATGCCGTTGGCCGTGCGCGGCAGGCCGTCGCCCTTGATGTCCTTGCCCAGCAGGGGGTAGCGGGCGCGGTAGCCGAAGACCGTGCGGACGAAGCCGGAGCAGTCCATCGCGCGGAAGCGCTGCGCCTCGGGCTTCTCCACCGTGCCGTCGCGGAAGGTGTAGGGGATGCCCAGGTAGTCGTAGAAGTCGGACTGTTCCAGGCGCATGTCCCCGGCCTCGGAGCCTTGGGGGTTCAGCGGGCCGAACTGGGCGTCGCCCGCGTAGGGGATGCCGTGGGCGTCCTTCTTCTGCGGGGCTCCTTCGAGGTACTCCATGGAGAACGCGAAGATGTCCGGCTCATGGCTGCCGAGCTGGGTGGCGAACCACTCCTTGAACCAGGGGGCCTTCTCCGCGCCCTCCGTCCACTTCTCCGGCAGCAGCCGCACCCAGCTGTCGGTGGTGACCTTCGCCGAGGTGTAGTTGGGCTCGGTGAAGGTCCGGCTGGGGCCGGTGAGCACGGCGGTGCGGGCGCTGTCGGTGAAGGTGGCGAGCACCGAGCCGTCGGCGGAGCGCACGACCGTACGGGCCGGGGAGGCGAGGCGTTCGAAGCGGCGCTCGCCCGTGGCGGTGGTCCTGCCCGCGACCTTGCTCGCCGGGCCGATGGTGCGTACCGGCGGGGCCGGGTCGTCCTGCCGGTCGCGCAGCTCCACCGTGAGGTAGGCGCTGGTGCCGAGCAGCCCCAGGAGGACCAGGGCGTGGAGGGCGCGCCTGCCGTTCGGGCCGCCGCCCTTGCGGCGGGTGCTGTGCTTCCGGGACATGAAGATGAGCTCCGTGGTCAGACGGTGGGCATGAAGCCGAGCAGGAGCCCGGCGGTCAGGACGACGTAGTTGGCGAGCGACACCGTCGCTGTCGCCAGCAGGGTCGCGCCGCGCGGCTGGCGGACCAGCTGATAGGCGATCAGGCCGGGGACGATGAAGCCCAGGGTCTGGTTCGCGTACATCAGGGGAAACTGCTGCTGGAGGATGATGTGGAGCGTCGCCTGGAGCACCACGCCGGTCAGCACGACGGCGGCGAAGAGCCGCTTGCCGTAGAGGATGACGTGACGCTGGAGCAGCAGCGTGCCCAGATAGGTCAGGACGGTGATGCCGACGACCATCGCGGCGCGCTGGAGGTCCTCGACCAGGGTCAGGGCCAGCCAGCCGGGGGTGATCATGCCACCGGGGGAGAGGTTGGTGGTGAGGTAGCAGACCAGCGAGAACAGCAGCCCCAGGGCGATCCCGATGGCGGCGATCTCCGGAGTGAGGACGGCGGGGATCAACGGAAGTCTCCTGTGTGCTGCGGCTGCGATGGGTCTCCCCCAGCTACCGCTGGGAGGTGCCCCCAGTCGGGGGGTGCGGAATCGTCGTCCGGAAGCCCGGCCGGTAGGGCGGCCAGGCGTTCGAGGAGCAGTTCGCCCTGGCCGTGGATGTTGCCGATGGCGATGAGCGAGGCGCCGGGGCCGAGCCGGGCCAGGATCTCCCGCTCCAGCTCGGCCGGGTCGCGGCGGTCGCCGCCCAGGTCGACGATGCGTGATCGCCACTCGGCGGGGATCGCGTCGGCGGCGCTCTTCGTCGGGTGGCCGATCAGGAAGACCGACTCCGGGGCGAGCCGGGGGATCAGCTCGCCCATCTGGCCGTTGCGCTCGACGCGGTCGGGACGGCAGTTGATCAGTACGTGCAGGGGGCGGTCGATGGCGCCGAGGCCCAGCAGCTGCTCGACGTTCATCAGCGTCGACTCGGGGTCGTTGGCCGCGAAGATGTTGGCGAAGCGGAACGGCATGCCCTCGGGGGTGCGGTAGCGCTCCACGGACAGCACACCGGGGTCCGGCGGCGCGTCGTACATGCCCCGCAGGGCGGTGGCCCGGTCGACGCCGAGGAGCTCGGCGACGGTGAGCGCGATGGCCACGTTCTCCTTGAACGTGAACCAGCTGAAGCCGCGCAGCTCCTCGTCGGTGACCGTCTCCGGGTCCACGGCGATCAGCCGGCAGTCGCGCCTGTCGGCCTCCTCGCGCAGGATGTGCAGCCGGTCGCGCTCGGCGGTGACGCAGATTCCGCCGACCGGCATGGACCGGCTCAGGGAGCGGGCCACGTCGTCGAGGGTCGGGCCCATCTCGGCGAGGTGGTCCTCGCGGACGTTGCACAGCACACCGATGGTGGAGCGGATCAGCTTGGTCTGGTTGACCTCCTGAAGCGCCGGCATCACGGCCATGCACTCGATGACCAGGGCGTGCGGGCGGTAGGCGGCGGCCCGGCGCACGATGCCGATCTGCTCGACGACGTTGGCGATGCCGAACTTGCGGTAGACGGGCTCCTCGGTGGCGTCCGGGTGGATGAAGCGGGCCGCGGTGCCGGTGGTCTTGGCGACCGTGACCAGCCCGCCGCCGCGCAGCGCGCCCGCGCACAGCCGGGTGATGGAGCTCTTCCCCCGGATGCCGTTGATCAGCACCCGGGTGGGGATCGTGTCGAGGTTGGTGAAGTGCCGGCGCTGCTCGATCACGCCCGCGACCAGGAGGATCGCGCAGCAGATCACCAGGACCGTATAGAGGAAGAGCACGCGTCAGGTCCTTCCGGAGGGGCGCGTCAGCTGCTGCCGGATCAGTTCGAGGTTGCGGACGACCGCGCCCGTCTCGTCGTGGTGCTGGGGGAACAGGACCGTCCTGCGGTCGCCGCCGGCCAGCGCCTCCGCCTGGTCGGCGAGCTTGCGCAGCGGGCGGATCACGATGATGTGCAGCCAGCCCAGGCAGGCCACGGCGGCGGTCACGCCGAGGAGCCCGGCGAGCATGGTGCGCCGCTGGGCGCGGTACTCGGGCAGCTCCAGCCAGGACGTCGGCTGGGAGCTGACGACCTGCCAGCCGAGGTCCTTGACCGCGCCGCCGCCGGTGAAGGGGGCGGCGGCCGCGATGTCGGAGGTGCCCTTGCCGCGGTGGAGGACGGCGGTGCCGGAGGTCTTGCCGGGGTGCTTCGCGGCGGTGACCGCGAGGTCGTCGAGGTGGCCCGAGGGCAGCTTCGCGAAGGCCCGGAAGCCGTGGGCGCGGTCGGCGGCGACGATCCGGTGGGACTTGTCGATCAGCCAGACCTGGCCGAGGCCGGGCCGGGTGACCATCGAGACGAGGAACTGCGGGTCGTACTCGCCGACCACCGCGCGGCCCTTGCCGCCGGGCACGGCCGCGTAGGCGGCGATCAGCGGCTCCTTGCCGGAGGCGTTGAGCTGGACGACGGAGTCGTCGTGGGGCGCCTTGCCGGCCGGGTGGTGCGGGGCGGCTCCGGCGCGCGTGAGGACCTTGCCCGCGCCGTCGACGACGTAGACCGCGCGGTAGCGGCCGTGTTCGCGCAGCGTCTTGTCGAGGACGGCCTTGTCGGTGGCCTCCGACGCCTCGCGGTCGTCCGCGCCGAGGGCCTGGGCCACGGAGGCGACGTCGGCCCAGCCCTCGTTGAGCGCCTTGCGCACCCTGTCGGAGGCGGTGTCTGTACGGCGGCGCTGGTCCTCCACCAGCTGCTGGGGCACGGTCACGCCACCGCCCGCGCGGTTGACGAGCAGCAGCAGCGGCGCGGCCCAGGCGAGCAGGACCACGGCGCACACGATCACGGAGCCGCGGGTGCCGAAGCCGCCGCGCGCCCGGCCGGCGCGCGTGGGCCGTCCGCCGAGCAGCTGGCCGCGCAGGCTCTCAAGGGCGGCGCCGACACGGGCCGGCTCACGGCCCTTGAAGCGGCGGACGGGCCGCTCCAGTTCGCCCCGGGCGAGCCGGCGGCTCTCCAGGTACAGCTGGAGCAGCGGCCGCTGGACGGTGGTCAGCAGCACCCAGCCCACGATCAGGGCGAGGACGAGCAGGACGCCGGCGGCGACGAGCCCGAAGGCCTGGGTGCGTACGGCGGACGGGTCCTCGGTGGCCTCGACGGAGGTGACGACGGACAGGCCGAGGGCGCCCGCGGGGCTCGTCTCGCCGGGGGCGCGCCCGGCGGCCGCGTAGCCCACGGCCATCCGGGTGTCGCCGCGCCCGGTGCCCATGAGGTGGCCGCTCGCGCCGGGGTGACCGCCGGGCTCGGGGGTCTTCGAGAACTCGGCGGCGGCCTTCTTGCGGGCGCTCTTCGCCCACGCCTTGCGGGCGACGGACGGGCCGTCGCTGGCCAGGACCGTGCCGGCGGAGTCGACGACCAGCAGCGAGCGGTCCTCGCCGGAGGAGATGCCGGGAACGTTGAGGGTGCCGGAGGCGACGAGCAGCCGGGGACGTTCGCCGCGCAGGGCCGCCATGACGAGCATCCGGGTCTCGCCGGAGGGAAGCCGCACCAGCTGCGGGCCGAGCGGGGCGGTGCCTCCGGCCCCGGCGTCACCGGACTTGGCATCCTTCGTGCCCGGCTGCCCGGCCCTGCCGCCGAGGACGGTCGCCAGGGGGATGTTCTCGCCGCGCGCGGCGAGGAGGGTGCCGCTGCCAGGGTCGACGACGGCGGTGCCGCGCCACTTGCCGTAGACCTTGCCGAGCTGGTCCATCAGGGCGTCGGGGGCGCCCGCCTTCTCACCGCCGAACTGGGCGGCGGCGCGCTGGATGTCGGTGACGCTCTCGTCGAGGGAGGCCCGCAGCGACAGGGCGCCGTCCTCGGCCACATGCTGCTGGGAGGTCAGCACGGCCCGGTCGACGAGGGCCCGGTCGCGGTCGCCGAGCACCAGGGCCGTCGTGCCCGCCACCGCCAGGAGCAGCGCCAGGAGGGCGGCGATCGGCGGGCGGGCGCCGCCCAGCAGGGGCATGTCGGCGCGACGGCGCGTCTTGCGCCGACGTGAGCCGCGCGAAGCGGGCAACGGTGTTCCTCTCGGTGGTGAGCGCGCGGGGCATGCTCACCGGAACCGTGAGGTCCTGGCCCTAACTGTCTGCCGCACTGCGTTTTGGAGCATGAATCGTCCGGATTCTAGGCAGACTTTAAAGAATTGACCAAGTCGATTGTATGGGCATGATCAACTCTGCCCTTTTTGTCGTGGCCATTCCGTGATGGTCAGCGGACGCAGACCGTCCTTCTCCGCGCCCCGGTTGAGCACCGTGCCCCGGGTCCGCTCGAAGGCCGTCCGGTAGCGCGAGCGCTGCTGCGCCGTCAGGCCCCCGCCCTTCAGCGCCGCCCCCACGTCCACCAGCCGGATCCTCGGCTCCAGCTCCACCAGGGTCGGGACGAACCGGGCGTCGGACACCGACCACGAGCCCTTCCGCTTGGTGAAGGAGAACCAGCCCAGCACGCCCTCCTCGGTGACGCCCAGCGGCTGAGCATGCCGGGCCACCTGATTGCCCAGACCATAGGCGAACCAGGTGCTCCCCACCTTTTCGAAGGGCTGCACCACATGCGCGTGATGGCCGACGACCAGATCGATGCCGGTCTCCTCGGCGATCCGCTCGGCCAGCCGTGTCTGCGCCCTGCTCGCCTCGGCCCGCCCCTCGCGCCCCCAGTGGACGCTCGCGAAGACCACCTCGGCGCCCGCCGCCCGGGCCCGCTTCTCGTCCTCCGCCATCCGCCGCACATCGGTGACGTTGACCAGCCAGGGCTTGTCCTTCGGCACGGTCGTGTCATTGAGCCCGTACGCGTAGGACAGCTGCGCCACCTTCACGCCCTTGACGTCCAGGACGAGGGGCGTGGCGGCCTCCCGCGCGTCGCGCGCCGACCCGGTGTGCCGCAGCCCGGCGGCGTCGAGGGTGTCCAGCGTCCGTCGTACGCCCTCGGGGCCGTGGTCGAGGGTGTGATTGGAGGCCGTCGAGCAGGCGTCGTAGCCGAGGTCCTTGAGCGTGCCGGCGATCTGCGGCGGCACGCTGAACTTCCGGTAGCCGAGGAAGGGCCCCTTCGGCTCGGCCATGGCGGTCTCCATATGGCAGACCGCGAGGTCCGCCTTGGCGACGACCGGCTTGATCCCGGCCATGACGGCACCGAAGTCCGGCCCCGGCCGGCCCGCCTCCCGGGCGTCCTTGACGGCCTGCTCCGTGATCTCCGGATGGATGAGCACGTCCCCGCCCGCTGCGAGCGTGAACGACGCCTCCACCCCGCCCGGTTCCGCTCGGGCGTACAGATAGCCCGCCGTCGAGCCGCCGACGAGGAGCGCCAGGGCTGTGGAGAGGACGACGGGGCGACGGAGGAAACGTTTCACCGGGGTATTTTTACCGCCATGAGGCTCAAGCCCGAAATCTCCTCGCCCTTGGCGTCCGTGCTGCTCGGCGCGCTGACGCTGACGGCGCTCACCGGGCTGACCGGCTGTGCCGACCCCTCCGGCCGCGCCCGCCAGGGCACCGCCGGCGCGGAGCCGCCGGACGCGGCGGGCTCGGTCGACCTCGGCGCCCGGATCACGGTCTTCACCGACCGCATCACCCAGAACGGGCACTACCGCGTCCCGGCCGACAGCGACCGGCGGGCCGTCACCGACGGCGTCCGCCACCTCCTCGACGGGGACCACGCCGCCGCCGAACGGTCGCTGGCCGGGGTCGGCTACGCCCTGCGCACCCTCGCCGACCGCCAGGACGGCCGCCGCTACGCCGAGATCGCCGACGCCACACCGGAGGGCGAGACCACCCGGGGCTGGGGCCGCGTCTACCTCGACCTCCACGGCCCGGCGCGCTGGTCCGTACAGGTGCCGCACCCCAGCGCCGACCAGCGCACCGAACAACTCGGCATCGGGCTGCTGCGCGGAGCGCCGGGCGGGGTGCTGATCCTCGCGGGGGCGCACCGCAACGCGGCGGCGAATGGTGACGCGGCGGCCAACGGTGACGGTGCGGACGCGGACGCCGCCGATGTCGCCCACCGCGCGGACTCCGTCTTCGCCGCGGTCGCCGCCGTGCTCGCCGACCGGGGACTGCCCGCCGTACAGGTGCACGGCTTCGCCGACAGCAGCCTCCCTGACCGCGACGTGGTCGTCTCGCCGGGCAAGGGCGACGCCGGTCTGCCCGCCGGGCGTCGGCTGTCGGCGGCGCTGGGCCGCGAGGGGTTGAGGGTGTGCGAGGTGTGGCGGCGCTACTGCGGCCGGCTCGAAGGCCGGACGAACGTCGAGGGCGACCACGCGGACGCGGTACGGGTGCCGTTCCTCCACGTCGAACACAGCCGGACGGTACGGATGGACGACGGCCTTGTCGCGAAGGCGGTCCGGGCGCTGACGGAGGTCGTCCGGCGGTGGAGTGCGGGGCGCGGGTAGGCGGTGGGTTGTCCCCGATCCCGCCCTTTCACCGTTTCCCGGGGCTCCGCCCCGGACCCCGGACGCGGCTGCGCCGCGTGTCCTCAAACGCCGGACGGGCCGGATGAATCCGGCCCGTCCGGTGAGAGGTACCGCTACGCCGGGACGCTCGCCACGCCCTGCGGCAGGAAGCGACGGCCGATGACGCGCTCGGAGACGCCCTCGCGGTCCAGGTACGGCGTGACGCCGCCCAGGTGGAAGGGCCAGCCGGCACCGGTGATCAGGCACAGGTCGATGTCCTGCGCCTCGGCGACGACGCCCTCGTCCAGCATCAGGCCGATCTCCTGGGCGATGGCCTCCAGGACGCGCGCCCGGACCTGCTCCTCCGTCAGGACGGTGTCGCCCTGCACCAGAAGGGCGGCGACCTCCGGGTCCAGCTCCGGCTTGCCGGAGTCGTAGACGTAGAAGCCGCGCTTGCCGGCCTTGACCACGGCGGCCAGGTTCGGCGAGACCTTGAAGCGGTCGGGGAAGGCGGCGGCCAGCGTCTCGGAGACGTGCAGACCGATCGCCGGGCCGACCAGCTCCAGCAGCACCAGCGGCGACATCGGCAGACCGAGCGGCTCGACGGCCTTCTCCGCCACCGCGACCGGCGTGCCCTCGTCGATGACGTTCTGGATCTCGCCCATGAAGCGGACCAGGATGCGGTTGACGACGAACGCCGGGGCGTCCTTCACCAGGACCGCCGTCTTCTTCAGCTTCTTGGCGACACCGAACGCCGTGGCCAGCGCCCCGTCGTCGGTCCGCTCGCCGCGCACGATCTCCAGCAGCGGGAGGATCGCGACCGGGTTGAAGAAGTGGAAGCCGACGACTCGCTCGGGGTGCTTCAGCTTCGACGCCATCTCGGTGACCGAGAGGGAGGAGGTGTTGGTCGCGAGGATCGCGTGCTCGGGCACGACGGCCTCAAGCTCGGCGAACACCTGCTGCTTGACGCCCATCTCCTCGAAGACGGCCTCGATGACGAAGTCCGCGTCGCCGAAGGCGGCGGCCTTGTCCAGCGAGCCGGTCACCGAGGCCTTCAGGCGGTTGGCCTTGTCCTGGTTGATACGGCCCTTGAGCAGCAGTTTGTCGATCTCGCCGTGGACGTAGCCCACGCCCTTGTCCACGCGCTCCTGGTCGATGTCGGTCAGCACGACCGGCACCTCCAGACGGCGGACGAACAGCAGCGCCAGCTGGGACGCCATCAGACCGGCGCCCACGACGCCGACCTTGTTCACCGGGCGCGCGAGCGACCTGTCCGGCGCGCCGGCCGGGCGCTTGCCGCGCTTCTGCACCAGGTTGAAGGCGTAGATGCCGCTGCGCAGCTCGCCACCCATGATCAGGTCCGCGAGGGCCTGGTCCTCGGCGTCGAAGCCCTGACGCAGGTCGCCGTTCTTGGCTGCGGCCATGATGTCCAGCGCCCGGTAGGCGGCCGGGGCGGCGCCGTGCACCTTGGAGTCGGCGAAGGCGCGGCCGCGCTCGATGGCCTGGTCCCAGGCCTCGCCGCGGTCGACCTCGGGCCGGACGACCTCGGTCTCGCCCTTGAGGACGGAGGCCGTCCACAGCAGCGACTGCTCCAGGAAGTCCGCGCCCTCGAAGAGGGCGTCGGCGATGCCCAGGTCGAAGACCTGCTTGCCGCGCAGCTGCTTGTTCTGGTTCAGCGAGTTCTCGATGATCACCGAGACCGCGCGGTCCGCGCCGATGAGGTTCGGCAGCAGGGCGCAGCCGCCCCAGCCGGGCACCAGGCCGAGGAAGACCTCGGGCAGCGAGAAGGCCGGGATGGCCTTGGATACCGTGCGGTAGGTGCAGTGCAGACCGACCTCGACGCCGCCGCCCATCGCCGCGCCGTTGTAGTACGCGAAGGTCGGGACCGCCAGCGCCGACAGCCGCTTGAAGACGTCGTGGCCGCCCTTGCCGATGGCCAGGGCCTCCTCGTGCTTCTTCAGCAGCTCGACGCCCTTGAGGTCGGCGCCGACGGCGAAGATGAACGGCTTGCCGGTGATGCCGACGCCGGTGATCTCGCCGGCCCCGGCCTCCGCCTCGACCTGGTCGATCGCCTTGTCGAGGTTGGCGAGGGACTGCGGGCCGAACGTGGTCGGCTTGGTGTGGTCCAGGCCGTTGTCCAGCGTGATGAGCGCGAAGCGCCCCGCGCCGGGCAGGTCGAGGTGGCGCACGTGCGCCTGGGTCACGACCTCGTCGGGGAACAGCTCGGCCGCGCCCTTCAGGAGCTCAGTGGTGGTGCTCACTTGTTGCCTCCGTCGAAGTGCGGGTTCTCCCAGATGACCGTTCCGCCCATGCCGAAGCCGACGCACATCGAGGTGATGCCGTAGCGGACGTGCGGCTGCTCCTCGAACTGCCGGGCCAGCTGCGTCATCAACCGGACGCCGGAGGAGGCCAGCGGGTGACCGAAGGCGATGGCGCCGCCGTACTGGTTGACGCGCGGGTCGTCGTCCGCGATGCCGTAGTGGTCCAGAAGCGAGAGCACCTGGACGGCGAAGGCCTCGTTGATCTCGAACAGACCGATGTCGTCGATCGTCAGACCGGCCTTGGCCAGCGCCTTCTCGGTCGCCGGGACCGGGCCGATGCCCATGACCTCGGGCTCCACACCGGCGAAGGCGTAGGAGACCAGGCGCATCTTGACCGGCAGGCCCAGCTCGCGCGCCACGTCCTCGGCGGCGATCAGCGAGGCGGTGGCACCGTCGTTGAGACCGGCCGCGTTGCCCGCGGTGACCCGGCCGTGCGGACGGAACGGCGTCTTCAGGCCCGCCAGGTTCTCCAGCGTGGTGCCCGGGCGCATCGGCTCGTCGGCGGTGGCCAGGCCCCAGCCGGTCTCCCCGCCCTCGGGCGAGGTACGGCGGATGGAGATCGGCACCAGGTCGGCCTGGATCTTGCCGTCGGCGTACGCCTTGGCGGCCTTCTCCTGGCTGCGCACGGCGTATTCGTCGGCGCGCTGCTTGGTGATGTGCGGCAGACGGTCGTGGAGGTTCTCCGCCGTCATGCCCATGAAGAGGGCCGACTCGTCGACCAGCTTCTCCGACACGAAGCGGGGGTTGGGGTCGACGCCCTCGCCCATGGGGTGACGGCCCATGTGCTCGACGCCGCCGGCCAGGGCGATGTCGTAGGCGCCGAGGGCGACACCGCCGGCGAGGGCGGTCACGGCGGTCATGGCGCCGGCGCACATGCGGTCGATGGAGTAGCCCGGCACGGACTGCGGGAGGCCCGCGAGGATGCCGGCCGTACGACCGAGCGTCAGCCCCTGGTCGCCGATCTGCGTGGTCGCGGCGATGGCGACCTCGTCGATACGGGCGGGGTCGAGGTCCGGGTTGCGGCGCAGCAGCTCCCGGATGCACTTGACGACCAGGTCGTCGGCGCGGGTCTCGTGGTAGATGCCCTTCGGGCCCGCCTTGCCGAACGGGGTGCGGACGCCGTCGACGAAGACGACGTCCCTAGCGGTACGAGGCACGTTGGCTCTCCTCCAGGTGCGGATCGCTGCGCGCGGGCATGCCTAGACGGCTCCGCCGCGGTGCGGGCTGACACCGTCATGCTACTTGCGGGTAACCATGCTGCCCAGACCCCTGGGCGGGAGCGGCGAAGGTCACATTCCGTCCCGGGGCCCGGCCCCGGACCCCGGTCCTGAAAACGACGGAAGGGCTGGATGGATCCAGCCCTTCCGTGGGTGTGTGCGGCCTTTAGGCCGTCGCCTCCGTCAGCGCCTTGACCAGCGCCGTCGTCACCTGGTCCACCTGCCAGGCGCGCGCGCCGTGGGCCGTGAGGGCCTCGGCGACGGACTCCACGGTGGGGTGCCTCGGCGGCTCCCAGCACAGCCGGCGCACCGTGTCCGGGGTGATCAGGTTCTCCTGGGGCATGGTGAGCCGCTCGGCGATCTCGGACACGGCGGAGCGCGCCGCGGTCAGCCGGGCGGCGGCCAGCGGGTCCTTGTCCGCCCAGGCGCGCGGCGGGGGCGGGCCGGTCAGCGGCTGGCCGGGCTGCGGGAGCTCGGCGTCCGGGACGGCCTTGGCCCGGTCGATCGCGGACTGCCACTGCTCGAGCTGCTTGCGGCTCATCCGGTGCCCGAAGCCGGGCAGCGCGGCGAGCGCGTGGGTGTTGGGCGGGATGTTGAGCGCGGCCTCGATGATCGCGCCGTCGCCGAGCACCTTGCCGGGGGAGACGTCGCGTCGCTGGGCCACGTTGTCGCGGGTGGTCCACAGCTCCCGCACCACGGCCATCTGCCGGCGGCGGCGGACCTTGTGCATCCCGGACGTGCGCCGCCAGGGGTCCTTGCGCGGCGGCGGGGGCGGGGCGGAGGCGATGGCGTCGAACTCCTCGTGGGCCCACTCCAGCTTCCCCTGCCGGGACAGCTCCGTCTCCAGCGCGTCGCGGAGGTCGACCAGGAGCTCCACGTCCAGCGCGGCGTAGCGCAGCCAGGGCTCGGGCAGCGGGCGGGTGGACCAGTCGACGGCGGAGTGGCCCTTCTCCAGGGCGTACCCGAGGACGTTCTCGACCATCGCGCCGAGCCCGACCCGGGCGAAGCCGGCGAGCCGGCCCGCCAGCTCGGTGTCGAAGAGCCGCGACGGGGCCATCCCTATCTCGCGCAGGCACGGCAGGTCCTGGGTGGCGGCGTGCAGCACCCATTCGGCGTCGCCGATGGCCTCGCCGAGGGCGGACAGGTCGGGGCAGCCGACCGGGTCGATCAGCGCCGTGCCGGCGCCCTCGCGGCGCAGCTGGACGAGGTAGGCGCGCTGACCGTAGCGGTAGCCGGAGGCCCGCTCGGCGTCCACGGCGACGGGCCCGGTGCCCGCGGCGAAGGCCGCGACGACCCGGGCCAGGGCGTCGGCGTCGGCGACGACCGGGGGCATGCCTTCCCGTGGCTCCAGCAGGGGGATCGGCGCCGAATCGACGTCGTCCGGGGGGCCGCCCCCGGTGGTTCGCAGTGTCGTGTCTTCTGCGGTCTCTTGGGCGTCGGTCACCGGTCAAGGGTATCTGTGTATGGCAAGCGCCCGTCGCCGGAACGTTCCGGCGACGGGCGCGGCGGGGATTTCGGGGGGCGCTCAGTGGATGATGCCGGTGCGCAGCGCGACGGCCACCATCCCGGCGCGGTCCCCGGTGCCGAGTTTGCGGGCGATCCGGGCGAGGTGGCTCTTGACGGTGAGCGCCGAGAGCCCCATCGAGACGCCGATGGCCTTGTTGGACTGGCCCTCCGCAACCAGCCGCAGCACCTCCACCTCGCGTCCGGACAGCTCGCGGTAGCCACCCGGGTGACCGGGGGCGCCGGGGGGCCGGCGCTGCATCCGGGCGGCGGCGGAGCCGATGGGGGCGGCCCCGGGGCGACCGGGGATGCCGAGGTTCGTACGGGTTCCGGTGACGACATAGCCCTTGACGCCGCCGGCGAGGGCGTTGCGCACGGCGCCGATGTCATCGGCGGCGGACAGGGCCAGACCGTTGGGCCAGCCCGCGGCGCGGGTCTCGGAGAGCAGTGTCAGGCCGGAGCCGTCCGGGAGGTGGACGTCGGCCACGCAGATGTCGCGTGGGTTGCCGATGCGCGGCCGGGCCTCCGCGATGGACGAGGCCTCGATCACGTCGCGCACGCCCAGCGCCCACAGATGCCGGGTGACGGTGGAGCGGACCCGGGGGTCGGCGACGACGACCATGGCCGTGGGTTTGTTCGGGCGGTAGGCGAGGCTAGCGGGTTGCTCGAGGAGAACGGACACCAGGCCTCCAGTGGGGGGAGTGGCGGGACGGGTGCCGACTTTGGGGATAAGCCGGGGCGATCCGTATGGGAAGGGTCACAAGGTCCTTCGGCAATGAAAGGGCCCGGCTTTAGGGAATGATCACGAATTGATGAGTAACAATTCGGGCAATTGAGACGATTGCCCGATCGATTCGACTGTTTCCCCGGTCGGAATCATGACCGGATAACCCACCACCCTTGACCGAAAACCGCCGGTCAAGGGTGGTTCGTCAGGAGTCGGCCACCGGTCGGCGGCCCCCGTCAGCGGCTGCTGTGCGGCCCCCGGCGCTGCGGCAGCGACACGATGCCCGCCTCGGGCGCGCCCCCCGGCGGCAGCCCCGCGATCTGGCACAGCAGGTCGCACCACGCCGACAGATGCGCCGCCGTGTCCGGCACCGCCCGCTCGGCCCCCGCCGGCCCCTTCGCGGGGGCCGGCGACCACGACGCCCGGATCTCGATCCGCGTCGACGGCTCCCGCTCCCGCAGCCCCCCGAAGTAGTGGGAGCCGGCGCGCGTCACCGTGCCGCTGATCGCCGCGTACGGCACCCGGCGCGCCTCCAGCGCCCCCGTCAGCCAGGACCAGCACACCTCCGGCAGCAGCGGGTCCGCCGCCATCTCCGGCTCCAGCTCCGCGTGCACCAGCGTCACCAGCCGGAACGTGCCGCCCCAGGCGTCGTGTCCCGCCGGATCGTGCAGCAGGATCAGCCGCCCGTCCGCCAGCTCCTGGTCGTCCACGACGACCGCCGCCTCCAGCGCGTACGAGTACGGGGCGAGCCGCTGGGGCGGTGGTGTCGCGTCCAGCTCGATCTCCGGCCGCAGGCGTACCCCTTGCAGCCCGGCGACCGCCTGCCGGAAGACGGACGGGGTGCCCTCCCCATCCGCGTCGTCCGGACCGTCCGAGAGGTGTCCCTGCGCCGCAGCCATGCCCGGAAGACTAGGCGGAAGGACCCGCTGTTCCGGGTAGGGACACCCACACGGGCGGGTCACTCGTTCGGCCCGTGCGAAGATTTGGGGCATGAGTGAGCGCAGCCAGCAGCAGACCGGCCGCACCGCGGCACACGATTCGGCGTTCCTGAAGGCGTGCCGCCGTGAGCCCGTGCCGCACACGCCCGTGTGGTTCATGCGACAGGCGGGCCGCTCGCTCCCCGAGTACCGCAAGGTGCGCGAGGGCATCCCCATGCTCGAGTCCTGCATGCGGCCCGACCTCGTCACCGAGATCACCCTCCAGCCGGTGCGCCGGCACGGCGTCGACGCCGCGATCTTCTTCAGCGACATCGTGGTGCCGCTGAAGGCCATCGGCGTCGACCTCGACATCAAGCCCGGCGTCGGCCCGGTCGTCGCCGAGCCCGTCCGCACCCGCGCCGACCTGGACCGGCTGCGCGCCCTCGACCCCTCCGACGTCCCCTACGTCACCGAGGCCATCGGCATGCTCACCGCCGAGCTGGGCACCACCCCCCTCATCGGCTTCGCCGGCGCGCCCTTCACCCTGGCCAGCTACCTCATCGAGGGCGGCCCGTCGCGCACGTACGAGAACACCAAGGCCATGATGTACGGCGACCCGGAGCTGTGGGCCGACCTGGTCGACCGCCTCGCGGACATCACCGCCGCCTTCCTGCGCGTCCAGATCGAGGCCGGCGCGAGCGCGATCCAGCTCTTCGACTCCTGGGCGGGCGCCCTCGCCCCCGCCGACTACCGGCGCTACGTCATGCCCGCCTCCCGCAAGGTCTTCGACGCCGTCGCCGGCTACGACGTGCCGCGCATCCACTTCGGTGTGGGCACGGGTGAGCTGCTCGGCCTGATGGGCGAGGCCGGCGCGGACGTCGTCGGCGTCGACTGGCGCGTCTCCCTGGACGAGGCCGTCCGGCGCGTGGGCCCCGGCAAGGCGCTCCAGGGCAACCTGGACCCGGCGGTGCTCTTCGCGCCGCGCGAGGCGGTCGAGGCGAAGACGGACGAGGTGCTGGCCGCCGCGCGTGGCCTTGAGGGCCACGTCTTCAACCTCGGGCACGGCGTCATGCCCACGATGGATCCGGACGCGCTCACGCACCTGGTGGAGTACGTGCACGAGCGCACGGCGCGCTGAGCCGACCGGGGGCTCCGCCCCCCGGACCCTCGGTCCTCAAACGCCGGACGGGCTGGAAACGGCGAAGTCGAGGAACACCGTCTCGGCCTCGCCCCGCAGCCGCACGTCGAAGCGGTACGTCCGATGCCCGCCCGGATCGGGCGCGGCCAACAGCGTCGCCCGCCGCTCCGGCGACAGCGCGCCCAGCAGCGGGTCCCCGTCCGGCTCCCGGAAATAGATCCGCGTGAAGAGATTCCGCGGCAGCCCCCGGACGAAGAGGCACAGCGCCAGATACGGCACCCCCTCCGCCGGCGGCAGCGTCCGCAGCGCGTAGTGGCCGTCGCCGCCCGTGGGAACGCGGGCGAAGCCCGTGAAGCGTGCCCCGTCGCGGTGGAGGCTGCCCGGGGACCCGGTGAGGGAACCGTCCGGGGACGCCTGCCAGAACTCCAGGAGCGCGTCCGGCACCGGCATGCCCTCACCGTCGAGGACCCGGCCGTGGATGGTGATCGCGCCGGGATGGCCGGCGGGGGCGGCGTCCGGGCCGCCCGGGAAGGGCAGAGCCGTGCCGTAGAAGGGCCCGATGGTCTGCGAGGGCGTGGCGCGCGACGACGACGGCATCAGTGACGGCCCTCCTCGGACCGGATGGCGGCGGGACCGTCCAGGACGATGTCCCAGCGGTAGCCGAGCGTGGACGCCGCCGGGTCGTTCAGCCCGGGGTCGTAGGCGGCGATCAGCCGTCGCCGGGCGGCCGGGCCGGCGACGGAGTGCCACACCCCGTCGTGGGGGAGGAGCGGGTCGCCGGGGAAGTACATCTGGGTGACCAGGCGCTGGGTGAAGGCCGTGCCGAAGAGCGAGAAGTGCACGTGCGGCGGGCGCCAGACGTTCGCGTCCGGGAAGACCGGATAGGCGCCGGGCCG
Organism: Streptomyces sp. NPDC037389; assembly: GCF_040636475.1. Classification (NCBI taxonomy): domain Bacteria; kingdom Bacillati; phylum Actinomycetota; class Actinomycetes; order Kitasatosporales; family Streptomycetaceae; genus Streptomyces; species Streptomyces sp. NPDC037389. The sequence goes on along the minus strand of NZ_JBEZUS010000002.1, from coordinate 430,682 downwards.
GATCGTGGTGAAGCGGTAGCGGCCCTCGTCGTCGGTCAGGCAGCGGCCGGTGCCGGTGAAGTTCGGGTCGAGCGGCGCCGGATGGCGGTCGAGCCGGTGGGTGTAGCGGCCGGCGGCGTTGGCCTGCCACACCTCCACCAGCTGGCCCCGTACGGGGCGCCCCCGGCCGTCCACGACCCGGCCGGAGACCGTGATGCGCTCGCCGATCGGCTCACCCGGGTGCTGCCGCGTCAGATCGGCGTCCAGCGGGCTCACATCTGCCGCCCCGAACACGGGCCCGGTCAGCTCGACGGCGCCGGGGGACAGCGCGAGCGGTACGAGCGGCTGCCGGGGGTGGCGTTCGGCGGGGCCCAGATAGGGCTCGGGGGCGGGTGCCCCGGTCCGGTCACGCCGGTCACGTTCCTGTTCGCGTATCGCTTCGGGCGCTGCCATGGCCATGGCCTACCCCGGTCCGGCGGCGGTGATCCCCGCCGGACCGGCGATTGTCGGTCAGCCTCCGGGGGCTTGTCAGCGTTCGAGGACCAGCGCCTGCCCCTGGCCGACGCCGACGCACAGCGCCGCCAGCCCCGTCCCCGACCCGGCCGCCGCGAGGGCGTGGGCGACCGAGCCCGTCAGCCGGGCGCCCGAGCAGCCCAGCGGATGGCCGACGGCGATCGCCCCGCCGCGCCGGTTGACGACGGCGGGGTCCAGCTCGGGCCACTCCGCCAGGCATCCCAGGGCCTGGGCGGCGAACGCCTCGTTCAGCTCGAAGTCCGTCACGTCCGCGAACGTGCGGCCCGCCTTCGTGAGGGCCCGCCGCACCGCCTCGACGGGGCCGAGGCCGTAGAGGTCCGGTTCGATGCCGGTGACCGCCGTCGCCCGGATCCGCGCCAGCGGCTCGCGGCCGGTCGTGCGCAGTCCCTCCTCGTCGCAGAGCAGCAGCGCCGCCGCGCCGTCGTTGAGCGGGGAGGAGTTGCCCGCGGTGACCGTGCCGCCGGACTTCCGGAAGGCGGGCTTCAGCGCCGCGAGCGCCTCCGTCGACGTGCTGTCGCGGATCGACTCGTCCCGGGCGAGGGCCACCCCGTCCAGGGGCACGACCTCGGCGTCGTAACGGCCCTCCCGCCACGCCGCGGCCGCCTTGCGGTGGCTGGCCAGCGCGAAGGCGTCCTGATCCGCGCGGGTGATGCCGTGCTTGTCGGCGATCAGCTCCGCGCCCTCGCCGAGGGAGACCGTCCACCGGGGCGGCATGGCCGGGTTGGTCATCCGCCAGCCCAGCGTCGTCGAGTACAGCTCCTGGTGGCCGGCCGGGAACGCCCGCTCCGGCTTGGGCAGCACCCAGGGGGCGCGACTCATCGACTCCACCCCGCCCGCGATCACCACGGACGCGTCGCCCAGGGCGACGGCCCGGTACGCCTGGACGACGGCCTCCATGCCGGACGCGCACAGCCGGTTGACGGTCGCGCCGGGCACGGAGACGGGCAGCCCGGCGAGCAGGACCGCCATCCGGGCCACGTCGCGGTTCTCCTCGCCCGCGCCGTTGGCGTTGCCCAGCACCACGTCGTCGACGCGGGCCGGATCCAGGTCGGGGGACCGGTCCACCAGGGCGCGCACGACGTGTGCGGCCAGGTCGTCGGGGCGTACGGAGGCGAGGGCGCCGCCGTACTTCCCGACCGGGGTGCGGACGGCGTCGACGATGTACACATCCCGGATGCGGTCGTTCATGGGGTCTCCGTAAACGTTCGTGGCGGGTGGGACGGTGAGACGGTCATATTGCGCGCGAGTCTCGGCCCGCTCCCGATCACTGTCAATGCCCGCTCCCGACCGCTGGCAATGGGGTGCCGACCGGCCGGGAGGGGCGGTTTGAGACAGTGGAGTCATGAGCGCAGCGCACACCCCCTCGCGGCATGTGGTGGTCATCGGCGGCGGCGTCTCCGGCCTGGCGGCGGCCCTGCGGCTGCTGGAGGGCGGGGTGCGCGTGACGGTCCTGGAGGCCTCCGGGCGCGTCGGCGGGAAGCTGCTCGCGGGCGAGATCGCGGGCGCGCCCGTGGACCTGGGCGCCGAGTCGGTGCTCGCCCGCCGCCCCGAGGCCGTGGACCTGGCCCGCGCGGCCGGCCTCGGCGACCGGCTGATGCCGCCCGCCGCCACCGCGTCGCTCTGGACTCGCGGTGAGCTGCGGCCCCTGCCCAAGGGCCACATGATGGGCGTCCCCGGCGACCTCGCCGAGGTGGCCGCCTCCGGCGTCCTGTCCGCCGAGGGCCTGGCCCGGGTCGCGAAGGACGAGGAGCTGCCGCCCACCGAGCTGGGCGAGGACGTCGCCATCGGCGAGTACGTCGCCGAGCGGATGGGCCACGAGGTCGTCGACCGGCTGGTCGAGCCGCTGCTCGGCGGCGTCTACGCGGGCGACGCCTACCGCATCTCCCTGCGGACCGCCGTCCCCCAGCTCTTCGAGGCGGCGCGCGCGCACGGCACCCTGACCGCGGCCGTGAAGGCGCTCCAGGAGCGGGCGGCCGCCGCGCCGCAGCAGTCGGGGCCGGTCTTCATGGGCATCGAGGGCGGCATCGGAACGCTGCCGGGTGCCGTCGCGGACGCGGTTCGGGCGAAGGGTGGCGAGATCTACCTCAACACCTACGTGCACGATCTGCGATGGGCCGACGACGAGTGGGAGGTCCACTCCTCCGACTGGATCATGGAGGCCGACGCGGTCGTGCTGGCCGCGCCCGCGCCGGAGGCCGCGCGGATCCTCCACGCCGCGGCCCCAAAGGCCTCCGCCGGGCTCGCCGGCATCGAGTACGCCTCCATGGCCCTGGTCACCATGGCCTTCCGCCGCTCCGACGTGGCGGGGCTGCTGCACGGCAGTGGTTTCCTCGTGCCGCCCGTCGACGGCCGCAAGATCAAGGCGTCCACGTTCTCCAGCAACAAGTGGCGCTGGAACGCCGACTCCGCCCCGGACCTCTTCGTGCTGCGTACCTCGATCGGGCGGTTTGGCGACGAGGAGGATCTGAAGCGCGAGGATTCCGAGCTGGTATCGATGTCGCTGAAGGACCTCGGTGAGGCCGTCGGCCTCGCGGCGGCACCGGTGGAGACCCGGGTGACCCGCTGGTACGGCGGGCTGCCGCAGTACCCGGTGGGCCACCTCGGCCGGGTCGCCCGCATCCGCGAGGAGGTCTCCCACCTGCCCGGTCTGCGCGTCTGCGGGGCGGCTTACGACGGTGTGGGCATCCCCGCCTGCGTCGCGAGCGGCCGGCGGGCCGCCGACGAGGTCCTGGCGGCGCTCACGCCGACCCTGACGGAAGACGCCGGCGGCGGCGAGTGAGAATAGGGACATGACTGACGCCTCTGACGCCCCTGTGAAGATCCCGAACGCCGGCAAGAAGGCCAAGGACCTCAACGAGGTCATCCGTTACACCCTCTGGTCGGTGTTCAAGCTGCGCGACGTGCTGCCGCAGGACCGCGCCGGCTACGCCGAGGAGGTCGAGGAGCTCTTCGCCCAGCTGGCGGAGAAGGACGTCACGGTGCGCGGCACCTACGACCTGTCGGGGCTGCGGGCCGACGCCGACGTGATGATCTGGTGGCACTCCGAGACCTCGGACGCCCTCCAGGACGCGTACAACCTCTTCCGCCGCACCAAGCTGGGCCGCGCCCTGGAGCCGGTCTGGTCGAACATGGCGCTGCACCGCCCCGCCGAGTTCAACAAGTCGCACATCCCGGCGTTCCTCGCCGACGAGACGCCGCGCGACTACGTCAGCGTCTACCCGTTCGTGCGCTCCTACGACTGGTACCTGCTGCCCGACGAGGACCGCCGTCGCATGCTCGCCGACCACGGCAAGATGGCGCGCGGCTACCCCGACGTCCGGGCCAACACGGTCGCCTCGTTCTCGCTGGGCGACTACGAGTGGATCCTCGCCTTCGAGGCGAACGACCTGTACCGCATCGTCGACCTGATGCGTCACCTGCGGGCCTCCGAGGCGCGGATGCACGTGCGGGAGGAAGTCCCGTTCTACACCGGTCGCCGCAAGGCCGTGGCCGACCTGGTGGCCGGGCTCGCCTGAGCCGGACGACGACGCCGGGCGGACCGGCAGGGTCGGTCCGCCCGGCGTCATTCGTGCGTGAACGACGTCACGTCGTCGCGCGTGGCTCCGGGCGAGGCGCGCAGTAGACGCGACGGGCGGGGACGTCGCCCGTCAGCAGGTACGTCTCCAGGTAGCGGTTGACGCAGGTGTTGGGCCCGCCGCCGATGCCGTGGGTGCCCGCGTCCCGCTCGGTGACCAGGGACGAGCCCGGGAGCCGCTTCTGGAGCTCCAGCGCGCCCTTGTACGGGGTGGCCGCGTCCCGCTCGGCGGCCAGCAGCAGCGTGGGCGGCAGGCCGGACTTCCGGCCCGGGCGGACGTCGAGCGGCTTCTGCCGCGGACCCTGCCAGTAGGCGCACGGCAGGTTCATGAAGGCGTTGCTCCATGTCTCGAACGGCGCCCGCTCGGCGAGCTTGCTGTTGTCGCGGTCCCACACCTCCCAGGAGTGCGGCCAGGGTGTGTCGTTGCACTCGACGGCCGTGTAGACGGCGTTCTCGTTCTCGGCCGCCCGCGCGCCCGCCTCGCCGCCGGCCACCGCGAGCAGCGGCTTGTCGTCGCCCTGGAGGTACGCGGAGAGGACCTGCGCGGCGCGCGCCCAGAAGCTGTCGGTGTATCCGGCCTTGAGGAAGACGCCCTGGAGCTGGCCGGGGCCGACCCTGCCGCCGGCGGCCCGGCGGGTCAGCGCGTGGACCGCCTTCTCGTAGGAGGCCAGCACCTCCTGGGGGGTGCGTCCCAGGTGGTAGACGGCGTGGTGCCGGGCGGCCCAGCGGCGCCAGTCGGCCCAGCGGCGGTCGAAGGCGGCGGACTGCTCCAGGTTGTTGCCGTACCAGACCTTGCGGGGGTCGGGGTTGACGACGCTGTCGAAGACCATGCGGCGTACGTGCGTGGGGAAGAGCGTGGCGTAGAGGGCGCCGAAGTAGGTGCCGTAGGAGGCGCCCACGTACGTCAGCTTCCGCTCGCCGAGCGCGGCCCGCAGGACGTCGAGGTCCCGGGCGTTGTTGACGCTGGTGAAGTGGCGCAGGTCGGCGCCGTTGCGGCGGGCGCACCCCTGGGCGTAGGCCTTGGCCTTCTTGACCTGGTCCTTCTTGTACACCTCGGTGGGGTGCTCGGGCGCCTGGGTGGGGCCCTTGCCGAAGCCCGCCGGGTTCACGCAGGACAGCGGCGCGGAGCGGCCCACGCCGCGGGGGGCGTAGCCGACCAGGTCGTACTCCTCGGCGACGTTCCGCCACTGGGGGAGGCGGGTGAGCAGCGGGTAGAACATGCCGTTGCCGCCGGGGCCCCCGGGGTTGAAGACGATGGCGCCCTGCCGGTCCTCCTCCCGGCCGAGGGCGCGGGCGCGGCTGACGGTGAGGTTGATCTGTTTGCCGCCCGGGTGGGCGTAGTCCAGCGGCACGGTCACGGTGCCGCACTCGATGGGGGCGGGCAGGCCCTCCGAGGCGGGGCAGTCGTCGAAGTCGACGCCCCGGGCGGCGGCCAGCTTGGCCGCCTGGGCGACACCGTGGGCCTCGGCCCGCCCGTCCGGGGCATGGGCATGGGCCGGGGCGGAGGGGAGGCCGGTGAGCCCTGTGAGGACCAGGGATCCGAGGGTTCCGTACAGGGCTGCTGCTCTCAGTGGCACTGGCGCCATCCCTTCATATGTAATGCGGCAAAAGGGATAATTAGGCCAGTAGTTGATGAAGTAAAGCACCGGGGTGCGATGTCGGGTGCGATGCGCCCGAAGAGAGGCCGGTCCCCGCTCAGCCGCAGCGCCGCCCCTCGTTGACGCAGCGCACGACGGTCGCCATCAGCCCGGCGGGCATCACGTCGGCGAAGTCGGCGTGGTCGGCGACGGGCTTGCGGAGCTGCTCGGGGAAGCTGTCCACGGCGAAGGACGGGCCCCGGGGAACGCTGTAGGTCAGCTCCATGCGCAGCTGCGGCACCGGCGTGAACCCGCGCCCGCAGCGACCCGTGGCGCTGTCGGGGAAGACCAGGTGCGTCCGGTGCCCGGCGGAGTCGGTGTGCTGCCCGTCCCAGCAGCTGGCGAAGTCCAGCAGCCGTACGACCGCGCTGCCGCGCGGGCAGAGCGGGTACTTGTCGGTGAGGTGCCGGTCGGCGAAACCGGTGCAGCTCCAGCGGGCGCGGGCGTCCTTGGCGTCGTCGGTGCCGTTGCTGCCGTTGGTGAAGGCCTTCGCGTCACCGGTGATCGCGCGCAGCCCCTCCGGCATGGCGGTGACCTTGGCGGTGGGGCTGCCGCGGAAGGTGAGGGCCACGCTGTCGGGGGTCAGGACGCGCCCGGAGTTCCCGCTGCCGTCTCCCTCGTCTCCCTCCGTGTCCGGCTCGGTGCCCGTCAGCCGCAGGACGGGCCAGAAGTACGCCGACTTGTCGCCCCGGGCGCAGGTGGTGCCGGCCGCGCGCAGCGAGCCGTCGGTGGAGAAGGCGTCGGTGGAGAGGTTGCCGACGTAGTCGTGGAGGTGGTGGGCGCCGTTGCGCACGCCCGGCGTGACGATGAAGTTGTCGGGGTTGCGGTGGCCGTTCTCGTTGCGGCCGCAGCGGGCGGTGAAGGTCCCGGTGGAGGCGGAGGGCAGGTTCCGGGGCGGTCGCGCGTCGGGGCGGGCGCGGCGGATGTCGGCGAAATCGGCGGGGGAGGTGCCGCCGTGGGCGTGACTGTCAGTGGGGTCTGTCACTCTGGGTGACGGACTCGGATGGGCGGAGGCGCTGCCGGTGACGGCGGCGAAGGTGCCCGCCGAGCCGAGTAACGCGAGCAGTGCGACGAGGATCAGGTGCCGGGCGCCGAGGCGGCGCCGGTGAGCGGCGGTCATGACGGCTCAGTTCCCTTCGGGGGATGAGGGGGACGCGGGGGAGGAGGTCCGTGGTGAGGGAGAGGACGACGGTGCTTCGGGCGAGGGCGGGGACACCGACATGGACGAGGACGAGGCTGGGGACGACGGGGACGACGCCGGGGAGCCGGACGGCGGCGTCGGCGACTCGGGGGACGGGGCCACAGCCGACGGGTTCACGGCCGACGGGGGCGGACCGGTGACGGCGGCGCCCGGGGACGACAACGGGGCCGGAGCCCCGGACGGCGGCGCCCCCAGCTGCCCCGGCTGCCCCAGCTGCGCCGTGAGGGCGTCGAAGTCGACGAGCCCGGTGTCCTCCAGCACCTTCATGTGGTCCAGGACGGTCGCGTTGGCGTCCTCGGCCAGCTCGCGCACGGCCGCGTTGCGGGTGGCCGCGCGGATCTGCCCGACCAGCGCGAAGACCCGGCCGTGCGCGAGCCGCAGGACGTTGGTGAACTCGTGGTCGTACGCGGCGCCGTGCGCCGCGTCCAGCCGCGACAGCCAGCCGCGCTGCTCGGCGGCGGGCTGGCTGGGCAGATCGACGCCCAGCCGCGCGGCCACGTCGCGGACGTGCCGGTCGAGCGAGGTGTGGCCCTCGACGAGATGCTCGCCCGCCCGTTTCACGGCCGCCGTGCCGCCCCGCTCCATGGCCTGCTGGCCGGCGGGCAGCTCCCAGAGCCCGGCCTGGCGGACCCGGGCGACGAAGTCGCGGTCGGCCGCCGACAGCGGCCCGAAGCGGGTGGACACCGAGCCCGCCGTGAGATCGGCGACGCCCGTGCCCGGGCCCGCGCGGTCGCGGTACGACCAGAGGGGGAAGAGCAGCGCGGCGGCCGTCGCCACCAGGGCGGTGACGACCAGACCGGTGCCGGTGAGGGAACGTACGGCGCCTTTCGGGGATCGCATGGCACCTCCTTGTGCGGCACCGCACGTTAGGGGCCCGGTGCTGATCGCCAAGGGGATTCCGGGAAGCCCTGCCGGCGGGCTGGCCCCGGAACCCCGGGCCGACCTGCGGCTCCGCCGCTCCGGAGGAATCCGGCGGGAGACTGTGCGCCACGTCACTTCCGGGGCGAGGGTGCCCGAGGAGCGGGCCGCCACCGGTAGGGTGCGCGCTTCCGCCGCCGGCCCGGGCATGGACGAGGCCCCGCGGTCGGGGGGATGCCGCGGGGCCTCGACCGGTTCAACGGACGTCCGATTGGGTTGGTTCCCGCACTTCTGCGGCAGTATGGCGGGTGGGGGTGATGGGCGTGCGCGAGCGGCCGGAAGCGAAGAGGAGCGCGAACGGAAAGGCTTACGACCCCGAGAGGCTTTTCCTCCCACCCGACGACGACCTCGCCCCGAACCGCCCAGGGGAGACCCTGCGCGCCAGGCTGGAGGCGTCCCGGACCGGCCGCGTGGGACTCGTGCTCGCCCGGCTGCTCGGCCGGCGGCCCGTGGAGGACACCTGGCGCCGCGAGCTGGCTGTCCAACAGCTCGTCGGGTCGGCGCTGGAGCTGCTGACGGCGGGCGGCTGGGAGGTCGTCCACTCGATCGTCCTGCCGGGGGACGACGTGATCCCCCATCTGCTGATCGGCCCCGGAGGAGTGTTCTGCGTCGCCCCCGAGCCCGCCCAAGGGGCACGGCTCACGGTGGACGACACCGCCGTCCGCTACGCGGGGGAGCGCCACCCCCGCCCGTACGTCCGGCGGATCCGGCACAGCGCGGCGCGGTCCTCGCTCGTGCTCTCGCGGGGCTGCGACTTCCCGGTGCGGGCGCGGCCCGTCCTGGTACTGGTCGGCGCGGCCGAGGTCGGGACGACCGGCCCGCCGGAGGACGTACGGGTGCTGCGGGAGCGGGACGTACCGGGGCTCGGCAGGCTGGGCGGCGTGCTGCGCCCGGAGCGGGTGGACCGGATCCACACCGTGGCACGCAACCGGCGCGTCTGGCTCCGGGCGTGACCGGCGACGGCTCCGGGAGGGGGACGGGTCAGCGGGGCCGGGGAATGCCGGTGAGGAGCTGCCGCAGCAGGTCCGCGTCCTCGGGGGCCAGGCCGTCGGCGAATCGGGTCAGCACGATCTCCCGGTCGGGGCGCCCCTCGAGCACCTTGTGCATCCGGCGGGCGGCGAGCCCGGCCTCGTCGGTGAGGGGAGCGTAGGCGTAGGCGCGGCCGCGCGGGGTGCGGGTGAGCACGTCCTTGACGAGCAGCCGGGAAAGGATCGTGACCACCGTGCTGTAGGTCAGTTCGCCCGGGAGGGTGCTCTGGACCTCGCGGGGGGTCAGCGGGGTGCCCGCGCGCTGTAGCGCGGCGAGGACCTCGCCCTCCAGCGCGCCGTTGGCACGGCGCCGGCCCCGGCGCACGTCGTCGGCGGGTGCGGCCGCTTCCATCTCTTCCGGCGTTCCTTCCGCTGTGCCCGTCATGACCTCTACAGGAGTGTAAAGGACTAACGGACTCCGGGTGACCTAACGGACGGACCTTCAGATTCCGGTATGACAGACTCCCGGTAATCGATCGGCAGAACCGAAGACGGATGTTCGGGCAAGGGCGGGGACAAGAGCGGTGAGCGAACGGCGCAGCAGGGCGCGTGCCCGTAAACCCTTCGCTTCCGTGCGCGGCCGCCGAGGGCAGCGGGCCGCCACGGGTGCCGGCCCGGGCGTCGGCACGAGCTCTTCCGGCCACCGGGCGGCCCGTCCCCGCCGGGGCGCCACCGGTGCCCGTACCGGCGCCCTCGGTACCCGCCTGGCCCGGCTGCGGCCCGCCTACCCCCGCCCGGGCCGGACGGGCGCGCGCCGCTGGATACCCTCGTGGCGCCAGACCCTCGGCCTGTTCGGCTGCCTCTTCGGCACCCTCGCCGCCGCCGTGGCGGTCCTCTACGCCACCACCGACATCCCCACCGACCTCAACGCCTTCGCCACCCAGCAGGACAACGTCTACTACTGGGCCGACGGCAGCGAGATGGCCCGCACGGGGCCCGTGAACCGCCAGGACGCCTCCCTGGACAAGGTCCCCGAGAAGGTGCGCTGGGCCGCCCTCGCCGCCGAGAACGAGACCTTCTACACCGACAGCGGGGTCTCCGTCAGCGGTATGACCCGGGCCGTCACGAAGATGATCGGCGGCGGGGACACCCAGGGCGGCTCCACCATCACCCAGCAGTACGTGAAGAACGCCTACCTCAACCAGCGGCAGACCTTCACGCGCAAGCTCACCGAGATGTTCATCGCCGTCAAGCTCGACAACAAGATGAGCAAATCGGACATACTCCAGGGCTATCTCAACACCAGCTGGTACGGGCGCGGCAGCTACGGCATCCAGCGCGCCGCCCACGCCTACTACGGCAAGGACGTCTCGGAGCTCACCCCCAGCGAGGGCGCCTTCCTCGCCGCCCTCCTCAAGGGCGCCGGCCTCTACGACCCCTCGCTCGGTCCCAAGAACCACGAGCGGGCCGTGGAGCGCTGGAAGTGGATCCTGGACCGCATGGTCGTCATCGGCAAGCTCTCGCCGCAGGAGCGGGCCACGTACACGACCTTCCCCGAGCCCAAGGCCCCGCCCAAGCCGGCCGGGCTGACCGGGCAGACCGGCTATCTCGTCGACACCGCCCGCGCCTATGTGAGCGCCCACACCGACGTCTCCGACGCGGACTTCGACCTCGGCGGCTACCAGATCCGCACCACCTTCGAGAAGCCCAAGGCCGACGGCCTGGCCAGGGCCGTCGCCGACGCCACCCGGGGCCTCGACCCCGACAAGCGGGAAGCCGACCGGGACGTACGGATCGGGGCCGCCTCGGTCATGGCCGACGGGCGGATCGTCGCCCTCTACGGCGGGCCGGACTACCTCAAGCAGGGCTTCAACGACGCCAATTCCACCGTCGTCCCGGCGGGGACGGCCTTCTCCCCGTTCGTCTACGCCTCGGCCCTGGCCAACGGCATCCAGCGCGAACGCGGCGGCCCCCGCGTCCCCGTCACCCCCGCCACCGTCTACGACGGCGACGACAAGATCGCGATACGGACGCCCGAGGGCCCCTACTGGGACCGCTCCGGGAAGATCGTCAAGGGGCGCAACGAGGGCGACAAGTCCTGGGGGAAGATCCCGCTGCGGGAGGCGGTGGCCCAGTCCGTCAACTCCTCGATCATGCAGCTCGGCATGGACGTCGGCCTGGACAAGGTCGGCCGCACGGCCGTCCAGTGCGGAATCCTGGAGGACAGCCTCGGCCCGCAGGTGCCCGCCTTCTCCCTCGGCACCACCCGGCCCAGCGCCATCCGCATGGCCGCCGCCTACGCCACCTTCGCGGCCAAGGGCATGAACGCCGAGCCGTACTCCGTCACGGAGGTCAGCCGCAACGGCGACCCCGTGTCCGTGGAGAAATCCGTCGCCGTGCGCGCGCTGTCCGCGAGCGTCGCCGGCGCGGTGGACGACGCCCTGCGCCAAGGCGTGCAGAACGGGCACGGGGCCGCGGCCAAGGCCGCCGGGGCGGGCACGGCGGCCACCGCCGGCACCGGCACGGACAACAAGTCCGCCTGGTTCGCCGGCTACCGGGGCACGGTGTCGACGGCCGTCTCGCTCTCCCGCATCGACCCCAAGACCCAGGAGCTGCTGCCCCTGGACGGGCTGGGCGGCGTCGCGAAGACGGTTCAGGGGAGCACGTACCCGGGGGACATCTGGACGCGGTACATGGCCAAGCGCTGACGCTCCCGCTGGGGGCGCGGTTCTGCCGGCGCGGGCCGGTGGGGGCTTGTCGCGCGGTTCCCAGCGCCCCTTAGGGGCGCGGTACCGCGCCGGACTTCACTTCAGGAACGTCTTCCAGTCCGGCGCCTGCGCGGGGTCCAGGCCGCGCAGCTTCGCCAGCACCTTGGGGTCCTGGGCGTCCAGCCAGTCGGCCAGCTGCTTGAAGGACACGCAGCGCACCCCGTCCTTCTTGCACACCGACTTCATGACGTCCTCCACGGCCTTCATATAGATGCCGTCGTTCCAGTCCTCGAAGTGGTTGCCTATGAAAAGCGGAGCCCGGCTGCCGTTGTAGACGCGATTGAAGCCGTTGAGATAGCCGTCGCGCGTCAGCTTCCGCCACTCCTCGTACTTCGCCGGGTCGCCCTTGGTGTTGTCGCCGGACTGGTTGTAGAGGAAGTTGAAGTCCATGGAGAGGACCTGTTTGTCGCTCTTGGGGTACGGGAGCAGCTGGAGCGGGAAATTCCAGATGCCGCTCATCTTGGACGGCCACAGCTGGAAGTCGCCGGGCGAGCTGGCGTCGTAGCGCCAGCCGAAGTCCTTCGCCGCCGTCAGCAGGTTCTTCTGCCCCTCAAGGCAGGGGGCGCGGCCGCCCGCCAGCTCCTTCTTGTAGTCGAAGGGCAGCGGGGGCAGGTCCTTGTAGCCGGTGTTCGTCTTCCAGTTCTCCACGAAGGAGTACGACTGCTCGATCTCGCTCTTCCACTCCGCCGGGCTCCAGTCGCCACCGCCCTTGGTGCCGCAGAAATGACCGTTGAAGTGGGTGCCGATCTCGTTGCCGTCCAGCCAGGCGCCGCGCACCTGATTCAGGGTGTCCCGGATGTGCTGGTCGGTTGCGTAGGATATCGCCGCGTCGCCCGGCTTGTGCTGCGGCGGCTTGTACAGCGTCGCCTTCGATTTCGGCAGCAGATACATGGAGGTCAGGAAGAACGTCATCTGCGCGTTGTTCTGCTTGGCGACCTCCCGGAAATGGGAGAACAGGTGGTCGTCGCCCTCCAGGGCGCCGTCCCAGGAGAAGACGACGAACTGCGGGGGCTTCTCGCCGGGCTTCAGCTTCTCGGGCTTGGCGACCTTCGGCTGCGGGCCGGTGAAGGACGTCGAGCCGTCCCCGAGGACCTTGACCTTGCCGTCCCAGGGCTCCTCGTCCTGCTTCTTGCCGTCACCTGCCGCGTCCGTCCCGCCGGCCCGCTCGGAGGACGACGAGGCGTTGCCCTTGCGGCCTTCGCCCCCGTCGCCCTGCGTCAGCACGACGACCAGCGCCGTCGCTATGCATATGGAGCCCAGCGCCGTCGGACCGTAGACAGACCTCTTCGAGAACGTCTTCGACAACGTCGTACTCCCTGGCACCGGTACAGATGTTCAGGCGCCAGTATCACAGGCGCGTGTGACAACTCCGCAGCAAGGGATGTTCCGCGACGACCGTGCACGAACCAGGAGCGATCTCGGTGAGTGCAGGAGCATGGATGTCACCGTCGCGGTGGTGTGAACGGCGGTGATCGTGCTGCGATACCGGCGCCCGGACCTGCCGCGCAGTTTCCGCTGCCCGTGGATGCCGGCGGTGCCGGGCATCGGGGTGGCCGCCTCGATCTGGCTGATCACCTATCCGGCCTGGCAGACGTGGGTGCGGTTCACGGTGTGGTTCGTCGTGGGGCTGGTGGTGTACTTCTGCTACTCCTACCGGCACTCGGAGCTGGCGCACGCGGATAAGCGCGGCATCCCGCAGGGCTGAGCCCCCTTCCATCCCTTTGGGTGATCCTTCACGCTTTCATTGCGCTTCATCCGCTATGGGGTGTCCTATCGCGGATGGTGCCTCGTCGTCCGGGGGCCGGCTTCGACTTGGGAGGTTGTCGATGGGTGAACCGATCAGCAAGTTCGATCCGGCCGGCAAGGCATCGATCCTCAGTTACAACGTTCCGGAACCCACCTCGTACACCGGCCGGAACATCATCGCGTTCGACTTCGTGGGACCGCTCACCGACTGGTTCGTCAGCGACGCGTTCAAGCCCCCGGAGCGCAACTTCTCGCTGGCGGCTGTCACTCCGGAGCAGGTGGCGGAGGCGTTGCGCACCGGCGACCTGAAGACGTTTCCCGGCATCAAGAACCCGGCCGCCACCAGTGCCGGGCTGTTCGCCACGCACACCGCCGTCTTCCAGAGTTCGGGTGCGCTGGACACGGCGACGACGAGCGTGCTGGCCCAGGGGCTCCGCAGGGGAACGGTCGCCCCCGATCTGCTGCCGCTGGTCGGCCTGAGCCGGTCGTCCCCCGGGATCCGTGAGGGAGCCGCGGCGGGGCAGGCTGCGGAACAGGATGCACAGGGCCTGGCCGAGACGGAAGTGACGCACTTGCCGAAGGCCGCGGCCGGTTCGGTGCTGACGGAGGCCGCACTGGGTGACCACCGGGTCCGGCCGCGGGTCACGGACATCGACGTGCCGCTCATCACGACCATGCTCCAGGCGGGCAAGCGGCTGAGCGTGCACCGGAGCCTGTGGGGCGACTACACCCACACGTTCCTGCCGGAGCCCTTCCCTCCGGCAGCGGCCGACGCACCGGCCCAAGGACGGCCGCAGATCGCGCTGGTGGAGACCTACCGGCTTTCCACGTTCCTCGGCCAGTACGGCGCGGGCCGCACGCTGAAGACGTTCAGCCTGCTTCCGGGCGAGAAGACCACCATCAGCATCAAGACGTGGCGGAAGACGGAGACCGACAGCAAGTCGGCCTCCAGCATCCTCGACTCCTTCTCCAAGGAGAGCGCCGACGATTTCGAGACCACGGTGACGCGCGAGCAGTCGGACAAGCAGGCCGAGCAGAAGAGCCTGGAGTGGCACGTGGAGGCCGAGGCCTCCGGTTCCTGGGGATTCGCCAGCGCCAAGGTCAGCGGCGGCGTCAAGGGATCCACCGCCTCCCAGCGTGAGCAGTTCGCCAGGAACACCAGCAACGCGGTCAACAAGCACGCCTCCAAGGCGTCCGCCAAGCGCGATGTGCAGGTCAACACCTCCAACGAGGTCAAGACCGAGAGCGGCGAGGAGACCGCGATCACCCGGCAGCTGGAGAACATCAACGTCGGCCGCACCCTGAACTTCGTGTTCCGGCAGATCAACCAGGAGCACATCACGATCCTGCACCTGATCGACGTCCGCGTCGGGTTCTGGAACGGCTACGGCGAGAGCGTGGTGGAAGTACCCCTGTCCGGGCTGGACGACCTGCTGGCGACGTACGTCCAGCCCGCCAAACGGGCGGAGGTGCGCAAGATGGCGATCGAGCAGCTCTCCACGCTCTTCGACTACAAGGACACCCTGGTGCAGCCCCCCATGGTGGAAGAGCGCCAGCTCGGTCCCAACGACACCTATCTGCGCTGGCGCAGGACCACCTCCACCTACCGCGACGAGACCGGCAACGAGGTCACCGTCCCCGGCGTCATCATCAACGTCGACAAGGTCGTCATGCGTACCGACGGCGTCATCGCCGACGCCCTCCTCGGCCAGGGCAACGCCCTCGACGACTACTCGGCCGCCCTGCAGGCCAACGCCGTCCGCCAGCGCACGCTGGCCAACGACCGTGAGTCCCTCGGCCAGGACATCGTCAAGGACTCGGACAGCATCAAGGCCCGCATCTACCACGACCTCTTCCCGCTCTCGGTCGGGCTGCCCGGCAAGATCTCCGTCTCCGCCTCCGACTCCGGCACCACCGTGTCCACCACCCCGACCGCCACCGGCCAAGGTGATACACAGTGACCGACCCCGTCCCCGGCGGGGATGCCGCACTGGCGGACGGCACGGCGGCAAAGGCCCCACAGGTCCTCGCTCCCGCGGCTCTCGCCCAGCCCGCCGCCGCGACGCCCAACGCGTCGGACCCGGTCATCGTCATCGACCGGCCCAAACCGGGTGAGACCTTCTTCATCGGCCCGGAGCCGGCCATGCCCGCCATCCCCTGCGACGCACGGATCGTCGGAGTGAAACCCGACCCCACGCCGACCACACGGTTCCAGTGGACCCTGACCATCGACGACACGACCGCGCGGCTGGTGCACTGCCGCACCACGACACCGGGCACCGACGTGGTCGGCGGGCACTGGGATCCGCCGCTGACGGACTTTCTGGGCGGCGAGGTGACGATCAGGGTCACCGCGACGATCTTCAGCGGCATCCCGGTCCCCGGCTTCACCATGCACAACGAGGTGAAGGTGAGGATCCGTGGCAAGAACCCGGCGAAAGCGGACATTCGGGCGCTGTGTCTGTCGGAACAGGAGCCCGACGCCTTCCTGATCGCCGCCCACGAGACAGGCGGCACATTGCAGCAGTTCGCCCAGGAAGACCTCCCGCTGTTGAACGCGGGCAGTGGTGCCACCGGCCTTATGCAACTGCTGGTTCCGCCGCCCACCTGCGCCCAGCGATGGGACTGGCGCGAGAATGTCAAGGGGGGCGTCAAACTCCTGAAGGGGCATCGAAGCATCGCGAGAGGCCTCCTCGGCCAACACCGGACCAACGGGAAGTTTCCCAACACCGAGGGGCTGGACGACGCCCAGGTCGTGCGGCTCGAAACACTCATGCTGTACGCGGGCGGGCGCTACTGGGAATGGGACGAAAAGAACTCCCAGTTCTTCCCCAACCCAAGAGGGAACAATAAGAATTTCATCGACGAGCTCAAGAACAAATTCGGCCTCAAGATCCCCTGACCCCTTCCTGCTCCAGCGGACTGCTTCAGCAGCCGGGAGAGCCTGCGATCGGCCAGCGGCTAGGTGACCGCATCGCCCTCCGATCCTCAAGTACCGCGGGGGTCGGTATAGACCACGGTGTAGCCGTGGCGGCACCAGTAGTCGGCGACCGGCGGCGTCGTGCCTTGCTGCACGAAGTGGGGACACCTGACGTGAGGGAGGCGCGGGGAGGTGTGAGTGGGTGTGAGGAAATGGCCTAAGAGTCCGGCTCCTCGGTAAAACCGTACGTGAGAAGCGTCATGGTTTTGGGTTCGACTCCCCTCGCGCTGCTTGGCGGGCAGCGCTGGTGGTGGAGGATGCGGCACGCGACGGCAGCGGCCACTCAGGCGCGCCGAGTGCCGGGAGCGCGCACGGCCCCATCTTGGTTCTGGGAACCCTGTGGCCCGAGTGCGCCAGGACTCCGCCCACGGCTCAGGGTTGCAGATCGCTAGGGTGGAGATGATCACGTCGCGGCGGATCTGCTCGACGGACTCGCCACTCCGGTACCGCGTCGGGCACTGGCATGGCTGCTCCCCCGAGAACACGTGCGGGCTGCGTGCGGACGATGCCCTCCATGATCGACGGGCGCACCGCTCGGTTCACCGGCCGTACGGCTGGCACCCGCCGGCCGCGCCGATTTCACCCGCGGGTATCAGCGGGCGAGGCGGACCACCGGGACCGCCAGGACCACCGCCTGCCGAACCGGTGCGCTCAGAAGTAGCACATGATGTGCAGGTCCCGGAAGACGAACTCGTTGGCCTGAATCGGCACGTAGCGCGTCGGGTCGGCCGCGTCCTCCTGGCGCCAGCGTTTCCCGGAACACCGCAGGTGCACGGTCTCGTTCATCGAGTCGTTGCGCACCGTCCCGACGCACACCCAGTCGTGGGCATCGACGTCGTTACGGGTGTACGCGGCGAAGTAGGCGCCGCGCCGCTCCAACCGCAGCCGGGCCGCGAGCACACGACCGTCGCCGACGGGCGGCCCGTACTGGTTGGTGTCGTAGAGCGTGCCCAGGTTCCAGTTGATCCGGTAGCCGTCGTCCTCGTCGTGTTCGGCGCCGACGAACGGCGGTGCACCGTGGGGGTCGTAGAAGGCGTCCTTGTCGCGGAAAGAGCGCGGGAACCACGGCGAGCCGTCGTCGTTGTACGGCGGGTGGTGTGTGCCGGGGTCGGCGTTGACCGCAGCCATCTCGCACATGGTGGCCTGGGCCGCCACGGCCGAGTCGACCCGCACCTCGGCGGCGAAGTCGCCGCGCAGACCGCGGATCACGCCGACGCCGCCGCCGCTGTAGAACGGCCAGTCGCCGAGGGCGTCCCAGGTGCGTTCCTCCAACTCGGCGAGACGGAGCTCGATCGGGTCGGCGGGCCGGGGCGGCTGGGGGTCACCCGTGTACGGGGTGATGCGGATGTGGATGCCGTCGTCCTGGAAGACGTGGCAATAGGGATTGGCCTTGGCGTAGCCGAGCGCGAAGCGGCGGGTGTCGACGTGGGTGCCGGCGAATGTCTCGTCGAGCCGGCGGGTGCCGGGGCGGAGGGCTTCGGCGGTGTCGAAGGTGGACTCGGTACCGACGGCCCACGTATACGGCTGCGCGGCGGCGAGTGCGTAGTCATTGAGGCCCCGGCCGGCCCGAGGCAGGACGAGCACGCCGAGCCGTACGCCTTCCGGGCGTTTGGCCTCGCTGAGTCGAAGGCCGAGGCCGGTGGGCCGGCCGTCGGGGCCGATCAGATCGTCGATGTCGGCGAGGACCAGGTCGAGAGCCCCGTCCTGAAGGGCTGTGTCGAGCAGGCCCGGGTCGGGGCCGGCACCGGGGCCGACCAGCGTGGGTCCGGTCAGCGCGGTGCCCACGTCGAGGCCGAGCCCACGCGCGTGGCTCAGCAGTCCGGGGTCGCAGGCGGCGACGACGAGGCGTGCGGTGGCGGCGCGGTGGGTGAAGATGCCCATGACGGCGGCGACCGTGTCCGCGCCGCCGGTGCTCACCCGCACTACATAGGTGACTTCGTCGGGCAGAGCATCGAGGAGGTCGTCGAGCGCTTCGATGCGCACGGGCGCGTGGCCTTGGGGCCGGTAGTGAAAGTGCGGGGAGTCGCGCGGCGTGAAGGTCGCGCTCAGGTCGAGCGCGCGTAGTCGGGTGAGCGTGAGTTCGCCGACGGAGGCCGCCGAGCCGGCTTGGCCGGGCAGACCGCGATCGGAGCCGGGCACGACGTGTCCGTCGGCGGTCACGGCGACGTCGAAGACGAGGATGTCGGCGCCTTGGACGTAGGCGGACGTCAGCGCGGTACGGGTGTGGGGCGGGGCGTGCAGGGCGTTGCCGCCGATCGCGGCGATCCTCATGGCATCGTCAACTCCTCTTCGCTGATCGGGCCGGCGGCGCACACCGCGTAGCCCTGCGCGGGGAAGGGCGTGTTCTGCGCGAACACCTTGATCGTGTAGGTGCCGGGCGCCGGGTTGCCGATCCGGACGGCTTCGACCGTGTTGGCGCGGTCGAGAGGGAGACCGGTGAGTTGCGCCACGGCGCTGCGGTCGAAGCCGGGGACCTTGTTGTAGGTGTGCTCCTCGTTGCCGACGTGAATGGTGCCGTCGGGTGTGGTCACCGCGAGGTCGAGGTTGTTCTGTACGGCGCTGCCGGGGCGGTCAGTCCAGGCCAGCACGATGCGCAGGTCGTCGGTGTGGGGGCCGTCCGGCACGGTGAGGCGGTAGGTGCGACTGCCGTGTCGGGTGCCCTCCGGGTCGGCGAACGCTTCGAGCGCGTCGGGATCGGCGTCGGACAGGTCGGCCCATACGAGCCGACGATCCGGCGGCGCGTCGGGGGTGGGCAGGACGGTGGTCAGGTCCAGCCGCCCGAAGCCCTGGTCGAAGTCGGGGTAGCCGAGATCCTGTGCGGTGTGCGGCGTGCGCAGCGAGGGCAGGCGGCGTGTCGCGGCGATGAGGACGGCTTTCATGAGCATGGCGGAGGGCGATGCGAGTCGGTGGACCTCGCGCAGGTATTGCCGGAGGACGGCGGCGGCGCCGGCGACGACGGGAGCGGCCATGCTGGTGCCGCCGATGTACATGTAGTGCCCGTCGTGGTCGGGGCAGTCGCGCCAGGGCAACCGCGGGTCCATCTGTGCGCTGCTGCTGCGGGCCGAGAGCACGAAGGTGCCTGGGGCGAGCAGGTGCGGCACGACGCTGCCGTAGTCGCTGGGGCCTCGGCTGCTGATCGCGGCAGGCAGGTCGGGGTTGCCGCATACGTGCTCGCCGCCTGCCGGCGGCAGCGGGAACTGGGGCTGACGGAAGCGGTTCCAGGTCAGATCGGCGAGGCCGTCGTTGTCGCGGTCGGTGTCGCACGCGCCGACGGTGAGCGCGTTCTTGGCGGTGGCGGGGGTGCCGCAGGTGTTGAACTCGTGGGTTCCCTCGGGGGCGACGCCGCTGTTGCCGGCCGCGACGATGACGAGCACGTCGGGATGCTCGGCGACGAACTTGTCCACGGCGAGCGAGTATTGGTCGTAGGTGCCCGACAGCGGGTTGCCCCAACTGAGGTTGATGATGTGCGCTCCCGCGTCGACGGCACGGGTGAGCATCGGGCCCAGGCTGGGGCCTACGCGGAGTCGGTTGTCCTCGTCGAAGACGCGGAAGACGGCCAGCCGGGCGCCGGGGGCGACACCGGTGATCAGGCCACCGCTCGCCGCGCCGGAGCCGACGATGATGCCGGCTACGTGGGTGCCGTGGCCGCAGAAGTCGAACGCCTCGCCGCCGACCAGGGATTCGTTGACGACGATGCGGTCGACGAGGTCGGGGTGGGTGCCGTCGACGCCGCTGTCGAACACGCCGACGATCTCGTCCGCCCCGGTCCAGGGTGGCTGGGCCGTCGGCGCGGCATGGTCGGCTCGCGGTCCGATGCGGTCCACGCCGACGAGCCGACGGGCATGGTCGGCATAGAGCAGAGGCGGCCGGTAGGGGGTGACCTGACGGGTTTCGTACCGGGCGGCGACGACGGCGAGCAGGTCGCGCCGCCGGTTCCCGGTCAGGTCGGTGCGAAAGCGCAGCATGACATCGACGGCGGCGAGCACCTCGACGCCGGGCGTGGCCTCGAGAACGGGGCGGAGCGTGGCGAGGTCGAGGGGATCGTGCACGAGAACGTCGAAGGTGTCGAGGTAGGGGTCCGGTGCGGCGACGCCCTCGTCGGCGAGCAGTTGTGGACCGGCGGCACGGTGGGCGTCTCGGTCGAGCGCGTCGTCGAGCGCGCGCGTGACCGTGTCGGCGAGGCCCCACGGGCGCACCGCGGTCACCCACGGCAGGTCGGCGACCAGGTCGCGTTGCTCGGGAGTGAGGCGGAGGCAGTAGGTTCCGGGCGGCTGAAATTGGGTGACGCGGGCACCGATCCCGGCGAAGGCGGCGCGGCGGGCCCGGTCCAGCGGTCCTCGCAGACGTACCAGGTAGGTGTTGTGATCCGGCTCGCCCGGCGGGATGGGAAGGGGCACCGCGGTCTCCGCGTCGGCCGCATCCTGTGCGCACGCTTCCACGGCACGTTCGGTGAGGTCGGCCACGAAATCCGGGTCGGGCGCGACTCGGTCGGTGGTGCCGGCCGCGCCGGCGCCGCGCGGAGGCAGCATGCTCTGCGGGCCGTCACTGCCGGGTAGCGCGTCCGTCGCGGTGGGCTCGTGCCGGGCCGCGTGTTCGGCTGTGAGATCGGCGCGGACGTCGACGACGCAGCCGGCCGCGCGAAGTCGGGCGATCCGCTCCCCGGAGGTCTCGGCGAGGATGACCCCCTGGTAGCGGTGCGTCCGGTCCCCGAGGATCGCCTCGATCCGCTCGGCCTCTCGGCCGGTGTCGAAGTAGACGGCGATGCGGTACGGCCTGTCGGGTGCTTCCTCGGGGTCGACTCTGCCGGACATCGTGGTCTCGCTTTCGGAGGGTGGCGGCGCTGGTGGGGCGTTTCGGCGTCAGTCCTCCCGATCGTCGGTGTGTGCCCAGACCTCGGCGACGGGTGCGGCCCGTTCGGTGATGCCGTCGAGCAGCCTCAGCTGGGTGCGTTTCTCCGCCCCGACGGGCGCCGATCCGTCGGCGAGCAGGGCGGGGCCACCGCCCGGGAGCGGCGTGAGCACGTCGGCGTACGGGCACGGGCCGATGTCGAGCAGGGGACAGAAGGAGCACGAGCCGCGGGGGCGTGTCAGATGCCCGATGCGTTCGTCGTGACCCAGCCGGCCGGAGCGGGCCTCGTGCAGGAGTTGTTCGACGAGCAGCGGCCGGGCCCGCGCGTAGTCGTCGGGGTGCCCGGTGGGATGAGGGGCGAACAGCACCCGGGCGTCGAGTTCCTCGCCGTTGTCGAGGGCGCCGTAGGTGAGCCGGATCTCGGTCGCCATCAGTTGCGCCATGGTGGTGTCCGGGGCAGGCACGGGTGCCAGGCGGTCGCCGAGTTCGCCGGTGAACGCGTTGGCGGTGCTCTGTCCGAGCACGAGGATCACGGCAGGCAGCGACTGGAACATCTGGCGCAGCAGGTGGCGGCGGGTGCGGAAGCACTCGCCGACGATCCCGACGCGCTGGTCGTCGGTCATCGGCGGAAGGGCGGGGTCGTGCGGATCGGTCCGGGTGGTCCACTTGGCCGAGGCGCAGGCGACCATGTTGCCGTACGACAGGTCCTCGCCGACGGTGAGCGTGCCTTGGTCGAGTCCCAGTTCCGCGCCGAGGGCGTCCAGCAGTTGCTGGTAGACGAGGTACATGCGCTGCGGCTGCTCGCGGACCGGGATCTCGCGGCGGCCCCGCGCGTCCTCGGGAACGGTGAGCGGGACCCCGGCCAGGGGATCGTCGTCGGGTCCGCCGCCGAAGGCGCGATACGCGTCGTCGGGCAGCTCGGGCTTGAACACCCCTCGGTGCCGGAAGTAGTGCGCGTACTGGCGCACGGAGTCGAAGTCGGGGGTGAGCGAGTTGTGGCTGTCGGGCCACCAGCCCGGGAGGTTGGGGTTGATGCCGACGGCGAGGATCGGGGCCTTGCGGCAACCGGACAACGGTTCCGGCAGCGCGGTCATCCGGCCGGTGTAGTGCGAGGGCCGCACGATCGAGGCGTCCGGCGGCGGCTCGTCGGCGTCGTAGTCGTAGGCGTGATAGGTACCCCACGAGCGGAAGTAGGCACACGGATGGGCACCGGGTCCGGCGTACTGCGAGGTACGCAACGCATTGCACGGCATGAGCTCGAACAGCAGCTCAACCTCGATGGGGAGCCGGGTGACGGCCGGAGGGTCAGGCATTGTCGATGCCCGCCTCGGAGAGTCCCGCGAGCAGGCCCCATGTGGTGAGCGCACCGCAGACGCTGGTCCAGTAGCCGTACGCCTTGTAGTAGGTCACCGCCCACATGGTCTGCTGGTTGAGGCGGAAATCGCGAGTGGGCAGTTCGCCGTTGATCTGGGGGTCGGACATGTTGCGGACCACCACCCAGTCGGGCACGTGATCCGCGCCCGCGTCGGTGAGGTCGGCGCAGGCCAGACCGAGTGCCGCGTCGCCCATCTCGACGGCCGCTCCCTCGTGTTCCAGGCCGTTCGTGGATGTGCCGTACTCGAAGTAGTCGGTGGTCAGGATCGGGTGGAACTCGGGCATGTCCCGCGTACCCTGCTCGATGCGGACGGTCGGATTGTTGTCGGGCGGTTTGAGCAGCGGCCCGACGAAGGGGAATCGGGTGGACGGTGGGCCGAGCGGTGGTTCGGCGAGCCGGTTGGCGAAGCCGCGCATCAGGGTTTGCGCGTCGTCGATCCGGCCGAGCGGGAGGGTCCAGTCGCACTTGAATGTCCGGCCGTTGAAGTCCTCGTTGAGAAACTCCTTTTTGCAGTGGAACTTCGCCGCGCGCGTGACCACCACGTCGCCCAGGGGGAAATCTCCGAAGACGCTGCCCGAGGTGCCGATGGTGGCGATCACTCGTGGCCGGACCTCCTCGATGATCTGCTTGAAAAAGTCCCGGACGGGCAGGGTGGCGGTGCCTTCGCCGGTCTTGATGCCGTCCTGGTTGAGGTGGAGTTCGGACTTCACGCACAGCAGGTCCAGGTTGCCGAGCTTGACGGGGAAGTACGAGCCCAGGCGTGGCGGGCGGCCGCCGAGCGAGGGCGCTCCCTTTCTGATGAGCGGCCGGTAGTGCTCCTCGAAGCGACGGGTGTACCGATACCAGCGCAGCCGCCCGAAGCCTTGGGTGAACACGTCGGCGAGGGCGTCCTGTTCGTCGTTCGTCCAGGTGATCACAACGACGTCGGCGCGAGGCAGCGCGGCGTCGGGGGACGGTTCGACGTCGAAGGGCTGTGGGACGGGTGCGAGCCCGTCGGGGAAGACGATCCCCAGGCTGGCGGCGAGGACGGGGCCTTCGGGCGCCGCGGCCAGGTCGGGTGACAGCTCGAGGTCGGCCGGGGTGATCCCGGCGGACAGCAGGGCGCGGGCGATGTCGACTCGCTCGTCGAGGGTGTCCATGGTGCTTCCTTTCGCATCGTTCCCGGTCGACCCGGTGTCGGTGTGTCGGTACCTCCTTGTCGAGGGCGTGCGCCTCAGTCGGGGTCCGGGAGCTGCTCGCACACCCGGTAGGCGTTGGCGAGAAGCGTCAGGGTGGGGTTCGAGGCGCCGGCGGTCGGCATGAACGCGCAGTCGAGGACATAGAGTCCGGAGACGGTGTGCGACTGGCAGTTCTCGTCGAGCACCGAGGCGCCGGGATCGGTGCCGGCGCGCAGCGTGCCCTGTACGTGCCCGTAGCCGGGGTTCTCCGTGCCGGGAACGTCGTAGCCGCGCAACTCGCCGCCCGCGTCCTCCATCACCCGCACCACGCGATCGATGGCGTAGCGAGCCGCGGCCAGGTCGTAGGCGTGGTGCCGGTACCAGATTCGGGCGGCGGGCATGCCCCACGGGTCGGTGACGTCGGGGTCGAGTTCGACCCGGTTGTCGTACAGGGAGAGTGCCTCGCCGGTGAAGGAGAAGGAGACGCCGCCCTGGTGACGCAGTTCGTCGAGGTAGGTGTACAGGTCCTCGCCCCACAGGCCGCCGCGGCCGGGTCCGAGCGCGGCGCCCTTGACGAGCCGGACCGGCGGCACGCACGTGTAAGGGTCGTATACGGAAAACTTGCCGGCCTTGGTGACCGGGGTGGCGGGGTCGTCGACCACGTACAGGTCGCGCAGTTGTAGGGAGCCGATCGCGGTGGAGGGCTGTTGGGCGCCGTTGCCGGTCCACACGGGCTGGAGCGGCAGGGTGACTTCGGCGCTTCCATGGGTGTGATAGGTCAGATAGTGGCCGATCATCCGGTTGGGGTCGGGCACCTGCGACACGAGGAACAACCGCGCCGACTCGATGGTCTGGATGGAGACCACCACCTGGGATGCGCCCAGGAACCGTTCGGGTCCGCCGGGCTCGGTGCGATACATCACGCCGCGCACCCGCCCGTCCTCGTGCACGAGCCGGGTCACGCAGTGTCCGGTCAACAGGTCGCACCGGCCGGTGGCCAAGGCGCGCTGGAGCACCGTGTTCAGCGCCGAGGCCCGTGAGTTCAGACCGCAACCGAAGAACTGGTTGAAGCCGCAGAACGAGCAGGCCGGACGGCCGTCGTACACCCGGGAGTTGATCGCCCGGGGGCCGAGGTAGGGCCGCATGCCGGCGCGGCCGAACGCCTCGGTCAGGAACGGCACGGCCGCGTGCGGGCGCAGCGGCGGCATCGCGTAGTCGTAGCCGACCCGTATCGGTTCCTGAGCCGGGGACTGCCGGGCCCGCCCGGAGACGCCCCATTCGTACTCGGCCCGTTCGAACCACGGCTCGAACTCGCGATAGGTCCACGGCCAGTTCACCATGTTCGCTTCGGGCGGCACGTCGCGCAGGTGGTCGAGGACGCGGAAGTCCTCCTCGGTGTAGCGGGGCACGTTGGCGTCCCACACGTTCGTCGCGCCGCCGACCATGTTGACGTTCCACCAGCGCTCGACCCGGGTGGGCCGGTCCTGGGCGGGGCCGGCCATGTAGATGTTGGGGTCGGTGTCGCGGTGCGGGATGAGCGCCTTGTGCGTGTGGAAGTGGAGTTCGTCGTAGGGAAGGAAGTCGTCGGCGGCCGGGAGCGGGCCCTTCTCCAGCACGGCGACGCGGCGTCCTCGCGCGGTGAGCACGCGAGCCGCGGTGCCGCCGCCCGCGCCGGCGCCCACGACGATCGCGTCATACGCGCCGGGTGCGGTGGTCGTGGCGGTCATGAGTCCTCCCCGGGCCGGTCGGCGGTTGCAGCGGTGGGGCGGGTGAAGGGTTCGGCCGGTGTGGGATAGCCGTACCAGCGCCAGATCACCGCTTCGCGGTTGCCGCCCCAGCGTGGGTCCCCGAAGCAGCCCTCGATGCAGTGGGCCCGCAGCAGGGCGAACGCGGCCGGCTGGGCAAGGGCGGCCGCGGGCCAGGTGGGCAGGGTCCCCGTCGCCAGGTCGCGCAGCAGCGCGGTGGCCTCGGCGCGGTCGAGTTCGGCGACGCCGCGTCCACCGTGCGCCTGTTGCGCGGCGGTGTCGAGAGCGGCGAGCAGCACCGGGTAGGCCAGGCGCCACGCCGGAATCTCGGGATGCGTCTCGGGGCCCATGACCAGGAGCCGGTCGACGTATTCGGCGGCGTCGGCGTCGGCCGCGCCGGGTCGTCGGGGTCCGCCGGGCAGGACCGCGTCGAACAGCACCTCCACGGCTCGCCGCTGGTCCTTGTCGAAACAGCCGGTGTCGGGCGGTCGCAGGATCCACATGGTCAGGCCTTTCCGGCGATCCGGGTCGCCCCGTCCGTGCTGTCCACGTCGTCCGTGCCGCGCGCGGGGTCCGCGGCGTCTGCGATATCCGCGTTGTCGAGGGCCTCCTCCATCGCGCCGACGATCGCCGCGTAGGGTCCGATGTCCGGCGGGCCGGTGTGGCGGACGATGGAGAGCACGGTCGCGTCGTCCGCGTCGGTGAGGTGGTGGCCCAGCTCCGGATACAACTCGTCGTTCTCGCGTACCGCATGCGACCGGAAGAGCAGTACGAAGCCCTCCGTGCAGCGGCGGAAGTCGGAGATCGCGTAGGACACGTCGCGGGGGTCGCCGTTCTGGATCCGTCGCCAGGCGACGCGGATCGCCTCCCAATAAGCGCGGGCCTGGTCGTGCTGGTCGAACATCCAGCGGGCATGGTCGGGTGGCATGCCGCGTGCGACGGCCAGCGGCACGATCGCTTCCTCGGCCTTCAGGTGAGCCTGGTCCGCGAAGTTGGTGAGCACGTACACGAACATCCCCATCGCGGTGTGTACCTCCGGCGGGATGTCCTGTGCCTGGTGCACCGAGTCGAGCGCTTGCACGATGCGGCTGCCACACGCGAAGATGCGTTCGCCGAGCAGGTGCTCCTGTTCGAGGCACTCCTCGAAGGCACGGCCGCTGTCGCGGACCGATTCCCCCTGCCGAGTGATCACCGCGGGCTGAAATTCCTTGCCGGGTGGCGACGGCTTGAGCATGCCTCGCATGCCGGCTGCCTGGGCGGCGAGGACTTCGATGAGGTTCTCCCCGACGAACAGGCACCGCCCGATCGGTACGCGCATCTGATCGGCCGCGAAGCGGTAGATGGCGGGATCGGGCTTGTCCAGCTTGGCCTCGTGGTTGATCACGATGCCTTGAGGGTCCAGGATGTCGGCGAGGTGGACGACGCTGCCGTTCTTCTCGGTGACGACGGCCTCGGCGATCATCCGATGTCCCTGCTCGGCGCTGACCTCCGCGGGCAGGTTGGTGATCACGCCGACACGCAGCCCCACCAGATCCCGCATGGCGTCGAGCAGCTTCTCGGTGCTGGGGCGGTACAGCGCGAGGTGACCGGGCCGGTCGACGTCTCCGAGGGTGTCGCGCAGGTCGAAGAAGACCACGTCGCAGTCGACGGTGGCGGTAGGCATGGGACGCCCCTTCCCTGGATGTGTACGAGCGAGACGGACGCGACGTCGTGGGGCGCGCCGGGCTGTGTGGTTGGAGAGAGTGGGCCGCACCACCTGCAGACCAACCGGTGGTTTGCACGACATCGTGGGAAACCTTGATTTCCGTACGCGATCGTCCGGCGAAGAGCACCGATCGGCACGAGGGCGTCCGGATGCTCCGAGGCCACGGCGCCTCGACGCCCCGCCGATCCGGGACGGTCGGCGGGGCGTCGAGGCGCCGCCTCGTCGAGCGCACCCGACACGCACCACCGCACGAGGCTCAGACGCAGATGCGGGTGGCCGTACCTTGAGGGTCGCTCGCCGGCGGTTGCGCTGCCGGAGCGCTGTCGTTGAGTATCCGCCCGGTTTCTTCGCTCAGATCTCCGGACCAAGAGATGAATACCTTCATGGCGTCATCCCCGTTTCAGCCATGGTCGCTCTGGACTGGCGCTGCCGCCACTCGGCTGCAAGAGCGTCGAGGCCGGAGCTGGTGGATGATGCGGCACGCGGCGGCCACCCGGGCGCGCTGAGTTCGGGAACGCGCACGCCTCCCGCTCCGCTGCCGTGTCGGGGACCAGAGTGGTCCGCCTACGGTCGTTGCAGGGGCGGGAGAGAGCCGATGCGGTCGATCCCTTCGACTGCAACAGTCAGCCCGGGGGCGATCTCCGTGAAACCGGCGTCCCTCACCACCGGCAGCCCGCTCGTCGTCAGCTCCACCCAGCGCCCGGGCTCGGCCGTGCGCACCGACAGCGCGAAACCGTCCCTCCGCCAGGCGTCCCGCGCCGCGTCGTCCAGGGCCCACCACGCGAGCTGCGCGCCGTGCCCGGCCTGGGCCATGGTCTTGCCCGCCGACATCTCCAGCTCCGGGTTGAGCCACAGCACCGGCCGGGCGGGGTCCGGCGCGGCCGGCGGCTCGGGGTCGTCCAGGTCGGTGCCCGACACCTGAAGTTTCACCAGCTCCTTGGGCCAGCCGTCCAGCGGCACGGGCGGGAAGACCCGCACCTCGGCGGCCTCGCCCGCGACCTCGATGCCCGGCAGCGCGGACGCCTTGCGCCACTCCGCCCCGCGCGCCCGCCGCACGACCTTGCGGATGCGGGCGTCCTGCCAGTCCGCCACCGCCCGGGCCCACTCGCCGTCCCCGGCCGCCCGCTCGTCCGACAGCAGGAACAGCACCGCCCGCGCCGCCGTCTCCAGCGCGTCCGTGCGCGCCGGGGGCGCGGCCTTCTCGATCCGCACCACGAGGGGCAGGACGAACTGGGGGGCGCCATCGCGGGGGTCCTCGTCGTACGGGACGGTATCGGTGCTGGTCACACCCCCAGTCTGCCAGCCGCCCCCAGAGACTCCCCGCGCAGGATCTCCACGCACCGCGCCACGAACACGGCCGCCACCCCCGTCGGCTCCACCCGCGAGAACACCGTCTGCTCCCGCCGCCAGCGCGGATCGACGGCCACCGGCACCGCGCCCGCCGCCGCGGCCGCGAGGTGCCGGGGCGCCGCCACGATCCCCAGCCCGGCGGCGGCCATCCGCACCGCCGTCGACGACTGCTCCGTCTCCACCGCCGTCACCGGAGTGAAGCCCCGCTCCTCGCACACCACGTCCAGCCACCGCCGCCCGCCCACCACCGGCTCCAGCGCGCACCGCACCCACGCCCGGTCCGCCAGTTCCTCCAGCGCGACCGGAGCCGTGCGTCCGGCCAGGGGGTCGTCGGCGGAGACGACCAGGACGATCTCCTCCTCGCCGAGGGAGACCACCGGACCCGGCCAGCCCTGCGGACGGGGCCCCACGGCCAGGTCCGCGACACCGCGCTCCATGCGGTCCCGCAACTCGTCCGTGGTGACGCACTCGTGCAGCCGCAGCGCTACCCCCGGGAACTCGGCCCGCCAGCGCGCGAGTACCAATGGCAGAACACCGACCGCCAGCGCGTGCAGCGTCACGATGTGCAGCTCACCGCCCTCCGCCCCGGCGGCGGCCCGGGCCGCGCGGCGGGCCCGGCCCGCGCTGCGCACGGCGAGCTCGGCGTGGGGCAGGAAGGCCCGGCCCATCGGCGTGAGTTCCACGCCGCGCGGCAGGCGCTCCAGCAGGGGGCCGCCGACGGCCCGTTCCAGCGCCTTGATCTGGTGGGACAGCGCGGACTGGGTGACGTTGAGGGTGTGCGCGGCCCGGCTGAAGGACCGTTCCTCCACGACCGCGACCAGGTACTCCATCTGCCGCAGACTCATCCGTACGCCCCCAGCCGGCCCCATGGCCCTATGAAGAGCCGTCATCGACCCCATCAAAAACTTGCGTTGGACTCATCATCACTGGTGGGCGGAGGGTTGAGGCATGCATGAGACAGATGTCATCGTCATCGGCGGCGGAACCGGCGGCTACAGCACGGCGCTGCGCGCGGCGGCCCTCGGACTCGGTGTCGTCCTCGTGGAGCGCGACCTCGTCGGCGGCACGTGTCTGCACCGCGGCTGCGTCCCCAGCAAGGCGATGCTGCACGCGGCGGAGCTCGTCGACGGAATCGTGGAGGCGCGTGAGCGGTGGGGGGTGAAGGCGACGCTCGAGTCCGTCGACTGGTCCGCCCTGACCGCGACCCGCGACGACATCGTCTCCCGCAACCACCGCGGGGTGGAGGGCAAGCTGACGCACGCGGGCGTGCGCGTCGTCCGGGGCTCGGCCGCCCTGACCGGACCCCGTGACATACGGATCGGCACCGGCGCCGAGGCGGGCACCGCGTGGCGGGCCCGGCGCGGCGTCGTCCTTGCCACCGGCTCGCGGCCCCGGACGCTCCCCGGGCTGGAACCGGACGGCGTCAGGGTCGTCACCAGCGACGACGCGCTGTTCGCACCCGGGCTGCCGGGCTCGGTCGTGGTGCTGGGCGGCGGGGCGATCGGCGTCGAGTACGCCTCGCTGCACCGCTCCATGGGCGCCGAGGTGACCCTGCTGGAGGCCGCCGGCCGACTGCTTCCGCTGGAGGACGCCGACGTCGGCCGCCATCTGACGCGCGGTCTGAAGAAGCGCGGCATCGACGTCCTGACCGGCGCGCGCCTTGTGGAGGCGCACCCGTACGACGGGGGTGTACGGGTCGCCTTCCGCACGGCGCGCGGCGAGACGCGGACGCTGGAGACGGAACGGCTGCTGGTGGCCGTCGGCCGGGTCCCGGTCACCGACGGCCTCGGCCTCGCGGCGGCCGGACTGGCCACCGACGCCCGGGGCTTCGTCGCCCCGGCCGACTGGTCCCGGCTGGAGACGGCCGTCCCCGGCGTCCACGTCGTCGGCGATCTGCTGCCGCCGCCGTCGCCCGGCCTGGCCCACGCCTCCTTCGCGGAGGGCCTGCTGGTCGCCGAGACCCTGGCGGGCCTCACGCCCCGGCCCGTCGACTACGCGGCCGTGCCCCGCGTCACGTACTCCAGCCCGCAGACGGCCTCGGTGGGCCTCACCGAGGACGGGGCGCGGGAGCTGGGCCACCCGGTCCGGGCCGTCACGATGCCGCTGACCGCCACCGCCAAGGGCATGGTGCACGGCCAGGGCGGCATGGTGAAGGTCGTCGCCGAAGAGGACGGCGGCCGGGTGCTGGGCGTCCACCTCGTGGGCCCGCACGTCTCCGAGATGATCGCCGAGAGCCAGCTCGTCGTCGGCTGGGACGCGGAGGCCGCCGACGTCGCCCAGCACATCCACCCGCACCCGACGCTCTCGGAGGCGGTCGGCGAGGTCATGCTCGCGCTGGCGGGGCGGGGCCTGCACCAGCCGTAACGCCTCGGTAAAGCGCTGCGGTAAATCGTTGGACGCCCACGCCTGACGGCCCCTAAGGTCGCCGCAGACGTCCGAGAACCCGGAAAGGAGGGGCGAGAGATGAACCGCACCGACAGCACTGTCCCGCGCTCCCGCCCCCTCCGCCGGGCGTCCTCCGTCTGACATCTCGTCCGACCGGGAGCGCGACCACCCGCCTCCGGAAGGATCCCCATGACCTCCCTGGTCATCCGTGCCCTCACCGAGCACGACACCGCCCTCTTCACCGCCCTCGACACCGCCCCCGCCCTCGTCGGCAGGGCCGCCTTCGGCCGGACCTATACACCCGTCCACCTCGGCGGCGAGTACCGCCCCGACTGGACCTGGGTGGCGCTGCGCGACGGCCGCGTCGTCGCCCGCGCCGCCTGGTGGGGCGGGCCCGACGACGAGACGCCCAAGGCCCTCGACTGGTTCGACTTCGCCGACGGCGAGACCGAGGCGGCCGTCCGGCTGCTGCGCACCGCCCCGCTGAACGCCGAGTACGCCCTGCTCGCCCCGCCCGGCTGGCGCGACCTGCCGCGCGTACGGGCCGCCGTCGAGGCACGCGCCGCGGCGGCCGAGGCTGCCGGGATGCGGCGGCTCGTCGAGCGGTACCGCTACGAGTGGACGCCTGCCTGCCCGCTGCCGGAACGCACCGGCCGCCTGGAGTACCGCCCCGAGCCGGACGACGCGGTGTTCCGGGACGCGGTGCGCCGCACCATGGACGGCACGCTGGACGCCCACGACCGCCGCACCATCGCCGAGTCCGGCCTCGAAGCCGCCGTCGACGACATGATGGGCCTCCTCCACTGGATGCCCTCGCCCCGCGAATGGTGGCGGCTCGCCTTCACCCCCGACGGAGACCTCGCCGGCCTCCACGTCCCCGCCCACAACCCGGCCGGCCCCTGCGTCGGCTACATCGGCGTCGTCCCCGAACGGCGCGGCCACGGCCACTCCCACGACCTGCTCGTGGACTGCACCCACGACCTGCTCGACCGGGGCGCCACGAGGATCGCGGCCGCCACGGACAAGGGCAACACCCCGATGGCGGCGAGCTTCTCCAGGGCGGGGTATCCGGTGACGCAGGAACGGATCGATTTCGTGCCGGCGGATTAGGGGAGTTCGCCCCGCCTCCCCCTGGGAAGAGGGCGGTCAGGGGCCGGAACCCGCCGGATCAGAGACCCGCACGAACTCGTACCCCCGGGCCCGCGGCTCCGGCACGATCCTCCGCACCGCCTCCTCCGTCACCGGCGCCGCGCTGCGCGTGCGGAGCATCACCACCACCGAGCCCGGTTCGACCCGTGAGAGCACCTCCGTGGCCACGGGCCCGGCCCGTTTCGCGAAGGCGTCGCCGCTGACGACGTCCCACTGGGCGGCCGTGACCTTCGTCGGGTCTGTCCCGCGCAGAGCGCCGGCGCGGCGGCCGGTGCCAGGGCGCGCCGGGCGCGCCGGGCGCGCGAAGAAGGGCTCACCGCGCCCGTGGGTCGGCCGTGGCGGTCACTCGCCGGCGTCGACGAGCGGCTTCGCGTCGCGCGCCAGCGCCGTGAGCCGGGAGATCGCCCGGAAGTACTTCTTGCGGTAGCCGCCGTTCAGCATCTCCTCGCTGAACAGCTCGTCGAAGGGCCGCCCGGACGCCAGGACCGGGACCTCGCGGTCGTAGAGCCGGTCGGCGAGGACGACCAGGCGCAGCGCGGTCGACTGGTCCGGCACGGGCCGGACGCCGGTCAGGCAGACGGCCCGGACGCCGTCGCACATGGCGCCGTAGCGGCTCGGGTGGACCTTGGAGAGGTGGTCGAGGAGGTCGGGGAAGGCGTCCAGGGAGGCGCCCTCGGTGCGGTGCGCCACCCGCTCGACGGTCGCGTCGTCGTAAGGGGCGGGGGCCTGCGGCAGGCCGCGGTGGCGGTAGTCCTCGCCGTCGATGCGCAGGGGGCGGAAGTGGGCGGAGAGGCCCTGGATCTCGCGGAGGAAGTCGGCGGCGGCGAAGCGGCCCTCGCCGAGCTTGCCGGGCAGGGTGTTGGAGGTCGCGGCGAGCGCCACGCCCGCGTCGACCAGCTTGCCCAGCAGGGTGGAGACGAGGACGGTGTCGCCCGGGTCGTCGAGCTCGAATTCGTCGATGCACAGCAGCTTGTGGCCGCTGAGGGTCTGGACGGTCTGCTGGAAGCCCAGGGCGCCGACGAGGTTCGTCAGCTCCACGAACGTGCCGAAGGCCTTCCGCTCGGGGGCGGCCGGGGTGGCGTGCCAGAGGGAGGCGAGCAGGTGGGTCTTGCCGACGCCGTAGCCGCCGTCGAGGTAGACGCCGCGCGGGCCGGCGGGGGTGGCGGGCTTGGTCTCGCGCCGGAACCAGCGCTTGCGGCCGCCGGCGGCCTCGCCGTCGAGCCCGCCCGCGAAGCCGCCGAGGATCTTGACGGCTTCGGTCTGGCTGGGCTGGTTGGGGTCGGGGATGTACGTGTCGAAGCGCACCGAGTCGAAGCGCGGCGGGGGCACCATCTCGGCGACCAGGCGGTCGGCCGGGACGTGCGGGGCGCGCGAGGTGAGAGCGACGGGGGTTCCGGCCGGGCCGCCGGTTATCGGACCGGGGGCCACGGGGCCCGTGGCGCTTGCGGGTGATGCGGTGGAGGACGACACAGCTGTCCAGCGTAGCCCCTGAAAGTGCGGTGGCCCGCCCGCGCGGAGCGAGCCATGTCACACTGCGGCCTATGCGACGCCTGTTCCCCTCCCCGTTCAGCCCCGCCGACCTCGACGACCGTGAATGGGGGCTGGACGAGCTCGCCGATCTCTACGCGTACCCGGCCGATCTTTCCGCCGGGACGGCGTGGCTGCGGGCCAACATGGTCTCCTCGCTGGACGGCGCGGCCCATCACGAGGGCCGGTCGCAGCCGCTGTCCTCGGCCGCCGACATGCGGATCTTCGGCACGCTGCGGGGCCTGGCCGACGCGGTGGTGGTCGGCGCGGAGACCGTACGGCAGGAGGGCTACCGGCCCGCGCGGGCCCGGGAGGCCTTCGCGGCGCGGCGGGCGGCGCTCGGCCAGGGGCCCGCGCCGGTCATAGCCGTGGTGAGCGCGGGGCTCGACCTGGACTTCTCGCTTCCGTTGTTCACCGAGCCGCTGGTGCCGACGATCGTGCTGACCGGGGCGGACGCCCCGGCGGAGCGCGTGGCCGCCGCGCGGGCGGCGGGCGCCGAGGTGCTCGTGGCGGGCGAGGGACCCGGCGTCGACGTGGCGCGGGTGCCGGGGCTGCTGGCCGGGCGGGGGCTGACGCGGCTGCTGACCGAGGGCGGCCCCCGGCTGCTGGGCCAGTTCGCGGCGGCCGGGGTGCTGGACGAGATGTGCTTGTCGCTGGCGCCCGTGGTGGCCACCGGGACGGCCCCGCGGATCATGGCGGGGCCGCCGCTGGCGGTGCCCGAGCGCTTCGCGCTGGGGTCGGTGCTGGAGGACGGCGGTTTCCTCTTCACCCGGTACCGACGGGTTTGACGCGCCGGCGGTCCGTCGGCGGGTCTGACAATCGGCGGAATTTACCGTTCCGGTTTAACTCGGGGTGGGCAGAATTGAGTCAGACGCTCCCCCGGGGGCACAGGATCAAAACAGGCGGGTTCCCGGGGAGCCCGCGCAGGATGGTTTCTGTTGGGGCCCGGTGGCCCATGGAGTAGAAGGGCTCCCACCGTGTTCACGAGCGTATTGATGATCGAGCAGCCGCTCTCCGCGACGGATGTCGACTTCGTCACCACCCTCCACGACGACAGCATGTCGTTCGTGGTCCTCATGCGCCCCAGAGGCGACGAGGACCGGCTGCTGCGCGCCATCGACGACGTGGCCCTCGGCGAGCTGGAGCAGGCGCTCCACGAGGCCGACGAGCCCGAGGGCGACGCGGCCGTACGGCCCGCCGCGGTGGCCCTGGAGCACTCGCTGCGCCTGCTGCGCGAGGCGGGCTGCGAGGCCGTCGGCCAGCTCATCGACGGCCACCCGCTGGACCTCCTGCGCTCCGTCGTGGAGCAGACCCACGCCGACGAGGTGATCGTGCTGACCGCGCCCCACCTCGTCGAGGAGTTCTTCCACCGCGACTGGGCCTCGCGCGCCCGCCACAAGGTCGGGGTGCCCGTCCTCAAGCTCTACGCGCACGCCGACGGGGAGGGGGAGGGCGAGGGCGAGGAGGCGCCGGCGGCGGGCGGGCGCGACTGAGCCGGACGGGCGCGACACCGCGCCGTGCCAGGCCGTGCCCGGCACGTCACCCGGCCGCGCGTCCCGTCACCCCAGCCTGCCGTCGCGCATCGTCAGTACCCGGTCCGCCCGGCCGAGCAGCCCCCGGTCGTGGGTGACCAGCACCGTCGCCGTGCGGTGCCGGCGGGTGACCTCGGCCAGCAGTTCGACGACCCGCTCGCCGCGCTCGTGGTCCAGGGCCGACGTCGGCTCGTCCACCAGCAGCACGGCGGGGTCGCCGAACAGCGCGCGGGCGATGTTCACGCGCTGCCGCTCGCCCCCGGACAGCTGATGGGGACGGCGCCGCCGCTTCGCCGCGTCCAGCCCGACCGACTCCAGCAGCTCCGCCGCCCGCGCCCGGGCCGCCCGGACGGTCCCGCCGCGCAGGTGCGCGACCGCCAGCAGCTGTTCCTCGGCCGTCAGCGACGGCAGCAGGTTCGGCTGCTGGAAGACGATGCCGATCCTTTCGCGCCGCAGCGCGGTGCGCTCCTTGGCGCTCAGCGGCCCCGTGTCGCGCCCCGCCACCACCACCCGCCCCGCGTCGGGGCTGCGCAGCGTCGCCGCGACCGCCAGCAGGCTGGACTTGCCCGAGCCCGACGGCCCCACGACCGCCACCAGCTCGCCGGGCGCCACGGCCAGCGACACCCGGTCCAGAGCGGTGAGCGTGCGGTCCCCGTCGGGGTAGGTGAGGACGGCGTCCTCCAGACGGAGAGCCGTCTTCAGGGAAGCCGTCTTCGGGGAAGGGCTCGTCGAGGCGGTCATCGGGTGGCTCCCAGCGCGGTCAGCGGGTCGACGGACGTGATGCGGGCGACGGCGAGCGCCGAGCCGGCCAGCCCCAGCAGCACCATGGCGGCCACCGGTACGGCCACCGCCGCCGCGCTCAGCTCGAACGGCACCGCCGACGACGCCAGCGCCCCGCCCGCCGCACCGGCCGCGGCGCCCGCGGCCGCCCCGGCGGCCAGCACCGCCGCCGCCTGCCCGAGCGCGTCCCGCACCAGATAGCCGCTGCTCGCGCCCACGGCCTTGAGCACCGCCACGTCGGGCCGCCGCTGCACCGTCCACACGGTGAAGAAGGCCCCCACCACCAGCGCGCTCACCACGAACAGGAAGCCCTGGACCATCCGGAGCGTGCCGTGCTCGGCGGCGTAGCCGTCGATGCCGTCCAGCGCGTCGTCGAGGGCGACGGCCTTCGTGGTGCGGGCGACGGCCCCCGAAGGCGTACCGGAGCCGGTCACGGCCAGCGCGGTCGGCCTCGGCAGGTGGCTCACCTCGCGCCAGGTGGCGAGCGTCGTCCAGACGGTCGGCGCGTGCCCGTGGCCACGGTCGGGCGTGACGCCGGAGACGGTCAGCTCCCGGGTGCCCAGGGTGATCCGGTCGCCGGGCCGCAGCCCGTGCTCCCGGGCGATCCGCCGGCTCACGGCTGTCTGCCCGTCGGCGGGAGCGGCCCCCGCCTCGGGCGCCGGCGCCAGCCGCTCCGGGCCGCCGATCACACTCACCGACTCCGCCGAGCCGCCCGCCGTCAGCCGTGTCATCCCCACGCCGAACGGCTCCGCGGACCGCACCCCCGGGGCCCGGCGCCACGCCTCGGCCTGCCGCTCGTCGACGGTGCTGTTGGAGAACGACACCTCGGGCGCGGCCCCCGCCGGGGCCCCGAAGACCACCCGGCCCGCCGGCAGCCCCGCCACGGCCGACGACGCCTCCCTGGCAAGGCCGTCGGTCAGGCCGTAGAGGAAGACCACGAGCGTGGTGATGAGCGCGACGACCGTGCCCATGAGGGCGAAGCGCCCCCGGGCGAAACGGATGTCGCGGAGCGCGACGAACAAGGGATTCCCTCCGGTGCCGGATCGACTGCGTCAACCGCGTCGACTGCGGACTCCAGGCTGCCGCCCCGCGCCCGCGCCGCCATCGGGCCGGGGGACGGTCCATGGACCGTCCGTCCGATGCACCCGGAAATCAATCGAACGGTTGATGGCGGCCGGTTCCGGAGCGTCCGGCACGGGCCCGTACGCTCGGTGGGATGAGCCGAACGAGTCCTCCCGACCCCGGCGCGCCCGCCGCGCTCCCGCGCGGACGCGAGGCCTCCGACGTGCCCCCGCTGCACCTGGTCCGCCTCGCCTTCCACGGCGCCTTCTACGCGCTGCTGGGCGTCGCCCTGGCCCCCACCGTGGCCGGCCGGCCGTCGGCGGGACCCCTGGCCGTACTGCCGCTGGGCGCGCTGCTCGCCGCCGTGTACGCGGCCGGGACCGCCCGCCCCGCCCGCCGCCCCGGACTCTGGCTCTCCGCCGTCACGGCCCTGTGGCTGGCGCTCCTCGCCCTGGACCGCGGCTTCAGCTACGTCGCCTTCCCGCTGTTCTTCCTCTTCCTGCGAGCCCTCCCCGTCCGCTGGGCGCACCCCGCCGTCGTCGCCGCCACGGCGGCCGTCGTCGCCGCCCAGGCGACCGCGCCCGGCGGGCTCACCGTCGCGAAGGTCATCGGCCCCGCCGCCGGGGCCGCCGTCGCGATCCTCACCGCCTACGGCTACACCGCGCTCCACCGCGAGGGACAGCGCCGCCAGCGGCTGATCGACGACCTCGTGCGCACCCGGGACGAGCTCGCCGCCGCCCAGCGCGAGGCGGGCCGGCTCGCCGAGCGGCAGCGGCTCGCCCGCGAGATCCACGACACCCTCGCCCAGGGCCTGTCCAGCATCGTCCTGCTCGCCCGCGCCGCCGAGACCGCCGAGCGGGACACGGCCCGGGAACGGGTCCGCGAGATCGGGCTGACCGCCGCCGACAACCTCGCCGAGGCCCGCCGCTTCGTCCAGGCCCTCACCCCGCCCGCCCTGGAGGACGCGCCCCTGCCCGAGGCGCTGCGCCGGGTGACCGCGCGCACCGTCCCCGGGGCCGTCTTCCGCCTCGACGGCGAGCCCCACCCCCTGCCCGTGGAGACCGAGGTGGCCCTGCTGCGCCTGACCCAGGAGGCCCTGGCCAACGTGGCCCGGCACGCGCGGGCCGAGCACACGGCCGTCACCCTCGCCTTCCTCGACGGGCAGGTCGCCCTCGACATCTACGACGACGGCGTCGGCTTCGCCCCCGGCCGGGGCCCGGCCGACGGCCGCCGCACCTTCGGTCTCCACGGCATGCGCGAGCGCATCGCAGGCCTCGGCGGCACCTTCACCGTCGAGTCCGCCCCCGGCGAGGGCACGGCCATCGCGGCGACGGTGCCGACGGAGATCCGCGTCGTGGGAGCGGCGGCATGAGCGCCCGCATCGGGGTCCTCCTCGTCGACGACCACCCCGTGGTGCGGCGCGGGCTGCGCGCCATGGTCGACGACCTGCCCGACGTGGAGGCCGTGGGCGAGGCCGCCGACGGTGCCGAGGCGCTGCGGCTGCTCGCCGAGGGAGCACGCCCGGACGTCGTCCTCATGGACCTCCAGATGGGCGCCGGAATGCACGGCGTGGAGGCCACCCGGCGCATCACCGCGCTGCCGTCCCCGCCCGCCGTGCTGATCCTCACCACCTACAGCACCGACGCCGACATCCTGGCCGCCGTCGAGGCCGGTGCCACCGGCTACCTCCTCAAGGACGCCCCGCCCGAGGAGGTCGCGGCAGCCGTCCACGCCGCCGCCCGCGGCGAGACCGTCCTCGCCCCGCCCGTCGCCGCCCGCCTGCTGGGCCGGGTACGGGCCGGCGGCCGGCCCGCGCTCTCCCCGCGCGAGACGGAGATCCTGGGGCTGGTGGCCGAGGGCCTGGCCAACCGGCAGATCTCCAAGCGGCTCTTCATCAGCGAGGCGACGGTCAAGACCCACCTCGTGCACATCTACGACAAGCTCGGCGTCGACAGCCGCACGGCGGCGGTCGCGGCGGGCCTGACGGCGGGGCTGATCCGGGCGGTGTGACGGCGGTGTGACGGGTGCGGCCGGGGCTGTCCGAGCCGGGGAATAGAGTTAGGCCCGCAATGAGCACCGACCTCCAGGGAGCACCGCACATGGCACCGGCCGTCCCCACGACGATGGACCGACCGCACTTCATCGGCATCGGCGGCGCCGGCATGTCGGGCATCGCGAAGATCCTCGCCCAGCGCGGCGCGGCCGTCGCAGGCAGCGACGCGAAGGACTCGGCCACCGCCGCGGCCCTGCGCGAGCTGGGCGTCACGGTGCACATCGGCCACGCCGCGGAGCACCTGGCGGCCGACGCCACCTGCGTCGTCGTCTCCAGCGCCATCCGCGCCGACAACCCCGAGCTGGCCGCGGCCGCCGAGCGCGGCGTCCCGGTCGTCCACCGCTCCGACGCGCTGGCCCGGCTGATGGACGGGCTGCGCCCGATCGCCGTCGCGGGCACCCACGGCAAGACGACCACGACGTCGATGCTCGCCGTCTCCCTGGACGCCCTGGGCCTGGCCCCGTCGTACGCCATCGGCGGCGACCTCGCCGGCCCCGGCACCAACGCCCTCCACGGCTCCGGCGACATCTTCGTCGCCGAGGCGGATGAAAGCGACCGCAGCTTCCACAAGTACGCGCCCGAGGTCGCGATCGTCCTCAACGTGGAGCTGGACCACCACGCGAACTACGCGTCGATGGACGAGATCTACGAGTCCTTCGAGACGTTCGTCGGCCGCGTCCGCCCCGGCGGCACGCTCGTCGTCTCCGCCGACCAGGCGGGCGCCCGCGAGCTCACCGAGCGGGTCTCCGGCCGCCACGACATCGAGATCGTCACCTACGGCACGGCCGAGGACGCCGACGTGCGCGTCCTGAAGGTCACCCCGCGCGGCCTGGCCAGCGAGGTCACCATCCTGCTGAACGGCAAGATGCTCACCTTCGCCGTCTCCGTGCCCGGCAGCCACTACGCGCACAACGCCGTCGCCGCCCTCGCCGCGGGCGTGGCCCTCGGCATCCCGGCGCACAACCTCGCCTCCGCGCTCGGCAAGTTCACGGGCGTGGGCCGTCGCCTCCAGCTCAAGGGCGAGGCCGCCGGCGTGCAGGTCATCGACTCCTACGCGCACCACCCCACCGAGATGACCGCCGACCTGGAGGCCATCCGGGGCGCCGCCGCCGGCTCCCGCGTCCTGGTCGTCTTCCAGCCGCACCTGTTCAGCCGCACCCAGGAGCTCGGCACGGAGATGGGCCGGTCCCTGGCCCTGGCCGACGGCTCCGTGGTCCTCGACATCTACCCCGCCCGTGAGGACCCGATCCCGGGCATCACCAGCGCCCTGATCATCGACGCGGCGGAGAAGGCCGGCGCGGACGTCCGCCCCGAGCACGACATGGCCGCGATCCCGGACGTGATCGCGGGAATGGCCCGCCCCGGTGATCTCGTTCTCACGATGGGCGCGGGTGACGTCACGGACCTCGGTCCGAAGATCCTGGCCCGCCTGGAGAACTGACCGACACACCGCGGAGGGCGTACGGCATGGCGTACGAGGTCGAGAAGACGGACGAGCAGTGGCGAGCGGAGCTGACACCGGCGGAGTACCAGGTGCTCCGCCGGGCGGGCACCGAGCCCGCCTTCCGCGGTGAGTACACCGACACGAAAACGGTGGGCGTCTATGCCTGCCGGGCCTGCGACGCGGAGCTGTTCCGCTCCACGGAGAAGTTCGAGAGCCACTGCGGCTGGCCGAGCTTCTACGACCCGAAGGACTCCGACGCCGTCGAGGTCCTGGAGGACCGCACCCACGGCATGGCCCGCGTCGAGGTCCGCTGCGCCCGCTGCGGCTCCCACCTGGGCCACGTCTTCGAGGGCGAGGGCTACCCCACCCCCACGGACCAGCGGTACTGCATCAACTCCATCTCGCTGCGGCTGCGCCCGGAAGAGGGCTGAGCCCGTTCGCTAGGAGAGGGCCGCGAGGCCCTTCTTCAGGTCGTCCAGGTCCATCACCGGGTGGAGCTCGACCTCGGCCTCCGCGCTCAGGAAGAACTTCTCGCAGATGGCGGGCATCTGCGAGGGGTCCTGCATGTCGAAGACCATGAGGCAGGAGCGGCCGCCGTCCAGGGCCGCGAAGTAGGCGGCCTCGGGCTTGAGCTGTTCCACGACCTGCTGGATCAGCTCGCCCATGCTGCCGTCCCTGATCGCCTCGTTCGACGTATGGGTGTCCATCCGGGCCCGCAAGAGCATGCGCATGGCCCTCACTCCTTCACCTGCGCGGCCACGCAGGGGCGCCGGTCCCACGCTCCTGCCGGGCGCGGTCGCGTCACTACCAGGGTCGGCCCGGGGAGCGGAGGGGCGCAAGCGGGCCGGTTCAGCGCAGCACCACCGCCGTCTCCGGCGGCAGCCGCAGCACGCCGCCGTCGCCGTCCGGCAGGCCCACCGGCCGCCACGCCGCGACGGCCTCCGTCACCGGGCCCGTCAGGCGCGGGGCGGCCGGGCGGGCGGCGAGGTTGACCGCGATGTGCAGCGGGCCGCGCCGGAAGGAGACGACGCCCTCGGCGGTGACGGACAGCGCCTCGTACCGCCAGCGCGGATCCGTCAGGGCGGGCTCGGCGCGCCGCAGGGCGATCAGGCGGCGGTACCAGGCGAGGAGCCGGGCGTGCGGGGGGCGGCCGGGTTCCGTCCAGTCCAGACAGGAGCGGTCGCGGGTGGCCGGGTCCTGGGGGTCGGGGATCTCCTCGGCGGGCCAGCCGTGGGCCTCGAACTCCCGGCGCCGGCCGGTCCGTACGGCCTCCGCCAGGGCCGGGTCCGGGTGGTCGGTGAAGTACTGCCAGGGCGTCCGGGCGCCCCACTCCTCGCCCATGAACAGCATGGGGGTGAAGGGCGCGCACAGCACGAGCGCTGCCGCGCAGGCGAGCAGGCCCGGGGAGAGCCGGGCGGAGAGGCGGTCGCCGAGCGCCCGGTTGCCGACCTGGTCGTGGGTCTGGGCGTAGCCGAGGAGCCGGTGGGCGGGGGTGGCGTCCGGGTCCAGGGGACGGCCGTGGGGGCGCCCCCGGAAGGCGGAGTGCGTGCCGTCGTGGAAGAAGCCGCCGCGCAGGGTCCTGTCGAGGGCGCGGGCCGGGTCGGCGGCGAAGTCGGCGTAGTAGCCCTGGGACTCGCCGGTGAGCGCGGTGTGCAGGGCGTGATGGAAGTCGTCGTTCCACTGGGCGTGGAGGCCGTGGCCGCCCGCCTCGCGCGGGGCGGTGGTGGCCGGGTCGTTGAGGTCGGACTCGGCGACGAGGAACAGCGGTCTGCCCAGCCGTCCGGCCAGCTCGTCGACGGCGGCGGACAGGTCGGCGAGGAAGTGCCGCGGGCCGGTGTCGGCGAGCGCGTGCACGGCGTCCAGCCGCAGCCCGTCCAGCCGGTAGTCGCGCAGCCAGGCCAGGGCGCTGCCGGTGAGGTACGCCCGTACCTCCGGGGAACCGGGCGCGTCGAGGTTGACGGCCGCGCCCCAGGGGGTGTGGTGGGTGTCGGTGAAGTACGGGCCGTACGCGGGCAGGTGGTTGCCCGACGGGCCCAGGTGGTTGTGGACGACGTCGAGGACGACGCCCAGGCCGAGGCCGTGCGCGGCGTCCACGAAGCGCCGCAGCCCGTCCGGGCCGCCGTAGGGCTCGTGCACGGCCCAGGGCGCCACCCCGTCGTACCCCCAGCCGTGCCGGCCCGGGAAGGGGCAGACGGGCATCAGCTCCACGTGCGTGACGCCCAGATCCGCGAGGTGGGGCAGCCGCTCGGCCGCCGCGTCGAAGGTGCCCTCGGGGGTGTACGTGCCGGTGTGCAGCTCGTACAGGACCGCGCCGGGCAGTCCCCGGCCGGACCACGGGTGCCGCCAGGCGAAGCGGGCGAAGTCGACGACGGCGCTGGGCCCGTCCGGCCCGTCCGGCTGCCGCCGCG
This sequence comes from Streptomyces sp. NPDC037389, assembly GCF_040636475.1. Lineage (NCBI taxonomy): Bacteria > Bacillati > Actinomycetota > Actinomycetes > Kitasatosporales > Streptomycetaceae > Streptomyces > Streptomyces sp. NPDC037389. Next base: position 387,857 of record NZ_JBEZUS010000002.1, on the reverse strand, counting down.
AGCGCGGGTCGGGCCGGGTCGGGCCGCCGTCGAGGGCGAAGCCGTAGCGGGTGCCGTGGCCCGCGGGAGCCTCGCCCCGCCACCAGCCGGGACGGGCCGGGCCGGCCTCCGTGGCGTACGTCCGGCCGGCCGCCTCCAGGGCGACGTGCCGGGCCTGCGGTGCCCACACCTCGAACAGCACGACGGCTCCTCTCGACGCCCGATGGGGGAATGCTTCCCGGACGGGCCGGCTTCAGCCCGTCCGGCGCCTGCGGGCCGGGGGTTCAGGGGCGCGCGACCAGCAGTGCCACCGGCCCCGCCCGCAGCAGCTCCGCGACGGCCACCCGTCCCTCCCATATGCCACCCGTCAGCAGATCCCGCCACGCGTGGTCACCCGGCAGCTCCAGCGCCGTTCCCCGCCAGCGTCCGGCCTCGGCCAGCCTCCGCGCCAGCCGTGTCACCACGGCGATCGCCCCGCCCGCGCGGGCGAAGGCCACGACGTGCCCTGCCCCCGGACCGTCCGCGTACAGCGGCACGTAAGCCCCCTCCTCCCCGAACCACTCCGGGTGCTCGCGGCGCACCCCCAGCGCGGCCCGCGTCAGTCGTAGCTTCTCGGCGGAGAGGCCCTCCTCCGTCTCGTCTTCGCCGGGGGAGGGCGGCACCGACCGGTTGTCCGGGTCGACGAGTGCCCGGTACACCCCCTCCGTTCCCATGTACACATCCGGCACCCCCGGCATCGTCAGATGCAGCAGCGCCGCCCCCAGGGTGTTGGCGCGTATCGCGACCCCGGCCTCTTCCCCGAACGTGGCCAGCGCCTCCCGGCCCGCCGCCCCGCACGGGCCGGTGGTGACGAACTCCTCCACCGCCGCCTCGTACGCCGCGTCCGGCTCCGTCCACGTCGTCAGCAGCGCGGCCTCCCGGGCGCTCTTCAGCACGGCGGGCACGAGCCGGCCGGCGTCGGGGTCGCCGAGCCCGAAGGCGTTCTGCCAGGCGGTCCACGCCAGATGGGGGTCCGGAGCGGGGGAGCCGGACCGGAGCCGGTCCATCAGATGGGCCCAGAGCGCCGGGTGTTCGCTCAGCGTGGCGATCCGCGCCCGCGCGTCCGCGCTGCGCTTGGTGTCGTGGGTGGACAGGACGGTCCCGCCGTGGGGCCGGTCGCGCTGCGCGAGGGCGCAGAAGGCGTGGAACTCCTCCGGGTCGACCGCCGGCCGGTCGGGGGTGCCGCCCACCTCCGTCACCGACAGCAGGGGCGCGTAGCGGTAGAAGGCGGTGTCCTCGACGGACTTGGCGCGGAGCGCCGACGCCGTCTGGGCGAAGCGCGCGCAGAAGTCCCGCTGGTCGGGGCCGTCGCCGAGGCGGCCCAGGGCGGCGTCGCGGATCAGGTCGACGGCCCGGGCCTCGCCGGGCACGGCGAAGGCGCCTCGGGCCCCCCGGGCGGCCTCGTCCAGCAGCGCGGCGTCTGCGGGAGCGGCGGGCCGGCCGGCCGTGACGTACGGGCGGTAGACGGGCAGCCGGACGAGGATCTCGCACAGGGCGGTGCGCAGCGCCCAGGGGGCGTGGTCGCGCAGCGTGTGGGAGGTCTCGCAGAGCCGGACGGCGGTGCGGACGAGCCGCTCGGCCTCGGCAGCCAGCTCGTGGCCGATGACCCGGTAGGCGGCGCGGCGCACGGTCGCGGGCCAGTCGCCGCCCCGGTCGGGCGGGCAGCAGGTGAAGGCGAGGTAGGCGGCGGTGAGTTCGCCGAGCCCGGCGGGGTCGGTGAAGAGGCCGTCGAGCCGGCGCAGGGCGTCGTAGCCGGTGGTGCCGGCGACGGGCCAGTCGGCGGGCAGCCGTTCTTCCCCGGCGAGGATCTTCTCGACGACCGTCCACCGCCCGCCGGTGGCGTCGCGCAGCCGTCGCAGATAGCCGGGCGGGTCGGCGAGCCCGTCGGGGTGGTCGACGCGCAGCCCGTCGAGGACGCCTTCGCTCAGCAGCCGCAGCACGGTGGCGTGGGTGGCGGCGAAGACCTCGGGGTCCTCCACGCGTACCGCGATCAGCTCGGAGACGGTGAAGAAGCGCCGGTAGTTGAGCTCGGTGCGGGCCAGCCGCCACCAGGCGAGGCGGTACCACTGGGCGTCGAGCAGCTCGGGCAGCGGCAGCCGTTCGGTGCCGGGCCGCAGGGGGAGGGCGTGGTCGCCGTAGCGCAGTAGGCCGTCGGCGACGGTGAAGCGGTCCAGCTCGGCGCCGAGCCGGTCGGCCAGCACGGGCAGCAGAACCTTCCCGCCGTGCTCGGCCCAGTCGACGTCGAACCAGCGGGCGTACGGGGAGGCCGGTCCGTCGCGCAGCACGTGCCACAGGGGGCCGCCCGGGCGTCCGGCGGCGGGCAGGGCCATGTGGTTGGGCACGATGTCGGCGATCAGGCCCAGCCCGTGCGCGTGGGCGGTACGGGCCAGGGAACGCAGCCCGTCCTCGCCGCCCAGCTCGGCCCGTACCGCCGTGTGGTCGACGACGTCGTAGCCGTGGGTGGAGCCCGGGACGGCCTCCAGGATCGGGGAGAGATGCAGATGGGACACGCCGAGCCCGGCGATGCGGGGCACGGCCCGCTCGGCCGCCGCGAAGGGAAAGGCGGGCTGGAGCTGGAGCCGGTACGTGGCGGTAGGCGGGTGACGGCTGTCGGGCTTCACAGGAACATACGTACCCACCACAGGGCCCCGTGGAGCGCCGGGCCGTCAAGGACCGATGCGGTACCGCGCCCCGTAAGGGGCGCGGGGAACTGCGCGACCAGCCCCCACCGGCCGGCAGGTGACCGGACCGCGCTTCCGGCAAGGCCGCTCCCGGCGGAAGCGCTCACGCCGGCCGCTGCAACACCGCCAGACTGCGGTCCGTGAGCGTAAGCCGTTCCCCCGCCCGGACCTTCGGTCCATCCGCCGCCACGCCCTCCGGGCGCGCGGTGTCGACGACGACCTGCCACTGCGCGCCGTGGTCGGCCGGAACGGTGAAGTCCAGCGGCCGGTCGTGCGCGTTGAACATCAGCAGGAAGGAGTCGTCGGTCACCGGCTCGCCCCGCGGCCCGGGCTCGGAGATGGCGCCCCCGTTGAGGAAGACGGTCAGGGACCGGGCATGGGCGACGTGCCAGTCGCCGTCCCGCATTTCCTCCCCTTCCGGGGTGAACCAGGCGATATCGGAGAGGTCGTCGTGGGTGCCCTGCACCGGGCGGCCGTGGAAGAAGCGCCGGCGGCGGAAGACGGGGTGGTCGCGGCGGAGCCAGACCAGCGAGCGTGTGAAGCGCAGCATCCGCAGCGCCCGTGCCGTCGCCTCGTCGACGTCCTCCTCCGCCTCCTCCGGGCGGCCCGGCCACCGCACCCAGGACAGCTCGCCGTCCTGGCAGTACGCGTTGTTGTTGCCCCGCTGGGTGCGGGCGAACTCGTCGCCGTGGCTGAGCATCGGCACGCCCTGGGACACCATCAGGGTGGCGATGAAATTGCGCATCTGCCGCTCGCGCAGGGCGAGGATCCCCGGGTCGTCGGTCGGTCCCTCGGTCCCGCAGTTCCAGGAACGGTTGTGGCTCTCGCCGTCCCGGTTGTCCTCGCCGTTGGCCTCGTTGTGCTTGACGTCGTACGAGACGAGGTCGTGGAGGGTGAAGCCGTCGTGACAGGTGACGAAGTTGACCGAGGCCAGCGGGCGCCGGCTGTCGCCCTGGTAGAGGTCGGAGGAGCCGGTCAGCCGGGAGCCGAACTCCGCCAGGGTGGCCGGCTCGCCCCGCCACAGATCCCGCGCGGTGTCCCGGAACATTCCGTTCCACTCGGTCCACAGGGGCGGGAAGTTGCCGACCTGATAGCCGCCCTCACCCACGTCCCACGGCTCCGCGATCAGCTTCACCTGACTGACCACCGGATCCTGCTGCACCAGGTCGAAGAACGACGACAGCCGGTCCACCTCGTGGAACTGCCGCGCCAGCGTCGCCGCCAGATCGAAGCGGAAACCGTCCACCCGCATCTCGGTCACCCAGTAGCGCAGCGAGTCCATGATGAGCTGGAGCACATGCGGACTCCGCATCAGCAGCGAATTGCCGGTGCCGGTGGTGTCCATGTAGTAGCGCGGATCGTCGGTCAGCCGGTAGTACGACGCGTTGTCCAGCCCCCGGAACGACAGCGTCGGCCCCAGATGGCTGCCCTCGGCCGTGTGGTTGTACACCACATCCAGAATCACCTCGATGCCCGCCGCGTGCAGCGCCCGCACCGCCGTCTTGAACTCCAGCACCTGCTGACCCCGGTCGCCCCACGACGCGTACGCGTTGTGCGGAGCGAAGAAGCCGATGGTGTTGTAGCCCCAGTAGTTGACCAGCCCGGCGTCCACCAGCCGGTGGTCGTGCACGAACTGATGGACCGGCATCAGTTCGATCGCCGTGACCCCCAGCTCCGTCAGATGCCCGATCACCGCCGGATGCGCCAGCGCCGCGTACGTGCCCCGGATCTCCTCCGGCAGCGCCGGGTGAAGCATCGTCAGGCCCTTCACATGGGCCTCATAGATGACCGTGCGGTGATACTCCGTCCGTGGCGGCCGGTCGTCCGCCCAGTCGAAGTACGGATTGACCACCACCGAAGTCATCATGTGAGGTGCCGAGTCCATGTCATTGCGCTTCTCCGGCCGCCCGAAGGGATAGCCGTAGACCGCCTCCCCCCAGTCCACCGCGCCGCTCACGGCCTTCGCGTACGGGTCGAGCAGCAGCTTGGCGGAGTTGCAGCGCGGCCCCCGCTGCGGCTCGTACGGGCCGTGCGCCCGGAAGCCGTACCGCTGACCCGGCATCACACCCGGTAGATAGGCGTGCCATACGAACGCGTCGGTCTCCCGCAGCTCCACCGCCATCTCCGAGCCGTCCTCGTGCAGCAGACACAACTCGATCCGTTCGGCGGCCTCCGAGAAGACCGCGAAATTGGTCCCGGCGCCGTCGTACGTGGCACCGAGGGGGTACGCCTGTCCCGGCCAGACCTGCATGCCCAGAAGTCTTCCACCCCGGGCCGCGCTTTCCGCAGATCTTCGGCAAAAGCCGGTCCGCCGCCCGCCCCGAGGGCTCCGCCGAGCGGGTGACGCCACCCTTCCGGCTACTTCTGGCTATGAATCAGATCACGTCCGGCGTCCGGCTTTCGGACAACCGGCACGTCCGACGGCAGAGTTGGCCGAAGGGCCGCCGGACGTGGATGCACCCCCTCCCGCCCGCACAGTAGTCTGCCTTGATCGTTGGGACGGGGGCGGAAGGCGGTGCACAGGTGAGCTCGGGCGGGCTGGAGCTGCCTCCTGGGGACGGCTGTCCGGAAGAGGACTGCACGTCCGACACCCCTCCGGGCGTGGTCTCCCTGACCCGCCCGAGGGAGATCGGGGCGGAACTGGACTGGGGCGCCGACGCCTGGGGCGAGGTGCGCACACGCGCCCGCCGGGCGGGGCGTGCCTACATATGGCTCAATCTGGTCGAGCAGCGGCTGCGCGCCGTCGTCGCCGCCGTGCTGCGCCCGGTCTACGAGCCGGTCCACGGCGACGAGGAATGGGTCGTCGCGGCCGCCGGCCCGGCCGGCCAGGAGTGGGTGCAGCGCGCCGTCGCCGTCCGCGAGGTCAGCCGCCGCAAGGGCTATCTGCTCGACCCGGCCGACGACAACGTCCTCAGCTTCCTCACCCTGCCCCAGCTGCGCGAGCTGGTCGTCCAGCACTGGCCGTGCTTCGAGCCCTACCTCGACGACCGGCGCGAACTCGAACTCGCACTGGACGAGCTCGAGGTGGCCCGCAACGTCGTCTCCCGCAACCGGGCGCTCTCCCAGACCGTCCTCGCCCAGGCCGAACGCGCCTCGGCCAGGCTGCTGGACATCCTCGGCGGCGGCCACGGCGCGGGCACGCCCTCCGCCGACCGGCTGCCCATAGACGCCGTCGAGGACCTCGTCGGCGACCGCTACGCCGACGTCGTCGGCGTCCACCCCGACCGGGTGCGCCTCCAGCGCCAGCTCCCCGTCGAGGACCTCTTCGGCAGCGCCCGCCGCCTCGACGCCGTCGGCATAGGCCTGAACCTGCTCGTCCAGAACTACTCCGGGCGGCGCATGGTCCGCCTCGCCGAGGCCGGCTGCCGCACCCGGCTGCTCTTCCTCAACCCCGCCAGCAGCGCCGTGCGCCGCCGGGAGCGGGAACTGGGGATCAAGAAGGGCGAGATGAGCCGGTCCGTGGAGATGAACATCATGCACATGCGGCGGGTCCGCGACCGGCTGCGCGACCCCGGCGCCTTCGAGATCCGAGTCTTCGACGAGACCCCCCGCTTCACCGCCTACCTGATCAACGGCGACGGCTCGGACGGCGTGGCCGTCGTCCAGTCCTACCTGCGCAAGGCCCGCGGCATGGAGTCGCCCGTGCTCGTCCTGCGCGGCGGCCACGGCCGGGGCGTGCTGCGGGAGGGCCGGACCGACGCGGACGGCGGGCTCTTCGAGACCTACCGCGAGGAGTTCGAGGGCGTGTGGGAGGACTCCCGGCCGGTGTCGTAGCGGCCCCTTCTCCAGTCCCGGGCCCGTTGTCAGTGGGCCGTGCGACGCTGGGGACCACACGGGGGAAGCACAACCTGAGGGGGGATCGCGATGTCCTGGCACGAAGAGCGTCTGGTCGGCTTCGATCTGGAGACGACGGGCACCGACCCGTCGACGGCCCGGATCGTCACCGCGGCGGTCGTGGAGACCAAGGGCGGCGAGGTCGTCGCGAGCCGGCTCTGGCTGGCCGACCCGGGCACGCCGATACCGGCCGAGACCACGGCGATCCACGGCATCACGACCGAGCGGGCCGCCGACTGCGGGCGGCCCGCGCGCGAGGTGGCGGAGGAGGTGGCCACCGCCCTGGCCGGCCACTGGTCCATGGGCGTGCCGGTCGTCGCGTACAACGCCGCCTTCGACCTGAGCCTGCTCTCGGCCGAGCTGGAGCGGTACGGCCTGCGGTCGCTGACCGAGCGGCTGGACGAGCGTCCGGGCGAGGACGGCGCGGGCGCGCCGCTGGCCGTGGGCCCGGTCGTCGATCCCCTCACCATCGACCGTGCCGTCGACCGCTTCCGCAAGGGCCGGCGCACTCTGGCCGCCGCCTGCGGGGAGTACGACGTCGTGCTCGACGGGGCGCACGAGGCGGGTGCGGACGCCCTGGCGGCCGTGCGCGTGGCCCGCGCGATAGCCGAGCGGTACGAGCACATCGCGGCGGCCGGCCTGTGGGAGCTCCACCGTGACCAGGAGCGGTGGTACGGGGAGTGGGCGGCCGGCTATCAGAAGTGGCTGCGGCGTCAGGGGAATCCGGAGGCGGTGGTGGAGGGGACGTGGCCGCTGCGCTGAGCGGAGCCGCCGAGCCGGATGCGCGCGGCGACCGGCACGGCCCTGGACCTAGCCCCGCACCCTGAGCACGCTCTCGTCGCAGGAGACGATCTCCAGCTCCCGTCCGGGCCGCCCGGCCGCGGGGAAGGAGATCGTCAGCCGGGCGCCGTCCTTGGTCTGCCAGACGCCGGGCACGGAGTCGGGGGCGTCACCGCGCCCGATGGGGTGGTCGATGAACGTTCCGTCGGCGGCGAACTCCATCCCTTCCCGCCCTCGCGAGGGCGGGAAGGGATGGTCGGCGGGCCGGTAGACGGCGATGTCGGCGGAGTCCTCTTCGCGGGAGTGGGTCCAGCTCCGGAAGAGAGCCGGGGGTGGCTCGTTCATTCCTCAAATACCTCAGCAATTACCCGGATTCACCTGAATGGCGGGATCCGGAAGGTTGGCATACGGTTGGAATTGAATTCCGCGATATCCATCTCTTTTCACGTCCTACGGGTCTACCGTAGACGCCATCGGGCCCGACTCACTCCCGTAACTCGCCGCGTTTCACGGCGGTCAGAGGAGGTGCAGCATGCCCGAGAACCGGCAGAACGCCACAGCCGAGAGGTCACCCGAGAGCCTGCTGTGCGGGACCATGGAAGTCCACCGCAGACTGCTCACCGAACACGCCCCGTACGCGGCGGCGCGTGCGGCCCTGGAGAACAAGGCCTTCGCCTATGAGAAGGGGCGCGAGCGGACCACCCGTGCCGGAGTGACCCTCATCCAGGTCGTCGTCCACGTCGTGCACCAGAACGGCGCGCAGAACATCGACGACACCCAGGTCGCCAGCCAGATCGAGGCCCTCAACCGGGACTACCGCAAGACCAATACGGACGTCTCCGGCGTCCCGGCCGTCTGGCAGGCGCTGGCGGCCGACTGCAACATCGAATTCCAGCTGGCCACCACCGACCCGTCCGGGGCGCCGACCGACGGCATCACCCGCACACAGACCGCGACCGCGAGTTTCGGCACCGACGACGCAGTGAAGTCGACGGCGACCGGCGGCCAGGACCCCTGGCCCACCGACCGCTATCTCAACCTGTGGTCCTGTGAGCTGGGCGGCGGGCTGCTCGGGTACGCGCAGTTCCCCGGCGGACCGGCCGCCACCGACGGGGTGGTCATCCTCCACTCCGCGTTCGGCACCAGCGGGACCGCGACGGCCCCCTTCAACCTGGGCCGCACCGCGACCCATGAAGTGGGCCACTGGCTGAACCTCTTCCACATCTGGGGTGACGACGGCACGGCCTGCAACGGCACCGACTTCGTGGCCGACACGCCCAACCAGGGCGGGCCCAACTTCGGCAAGCCGGGCTTTCCCCGCGTCACGTGCAACAACGCACCCGACGGCGACATGTTCATGAACTACATGGACTACGTCGACGACGCGGCCATGTTCATGTTCACGGAGGGCCAGCTGACGCGCATGAACGCCACCCTCGACGGACCGCGCGCCTCGTTCCACACCGCGTAGCCGCGCCGGCCGGGAGCCGGTCAGACCGGCCGGGCGCCGGTCAGAAGGGGTACCACCGCACCGCCGGGTCGTCCTCCCGCAGCGAGGCGACCCGGCGCCGGAACTCCGCGAGGGCGGCCGGATTGCCCGGCGCGTGCTGAGCCACCCAGGCGCAGCTCGCCGTCTCCCGGGCCCCGCGCAGCACGGCGCAGCCCTCCCACTCCCGGACGTCCCAGCCGTAGGAACGGACGAAGGAGTGATAGGCGTCCGGGTCCAGCCCGTACCGGTCCTTGCTGAGGGCCATCACCACCAGGTCGTGCTCCCGCAGGTCCGAGGCGAAGGTCTCCAGGTCGACGAGTACGGGCCCGTCCGGCCCGATGTGGACATTGCGGGGGAGGGCGTCACCGTGGATCGCCCCCGGCGGCAGATGCGGGGTGAGGGCGGCGGCCGCGGCGGCGAACCCGTCGCGGCGCTCGCGCAGATAGTCGGCGTCGGCCGGATCGATCGCCGTCCCGGCCAGCCGCAGCCACCGCTCGACGCCGCCCAGCAGATCACGCCGGGGCAGCCCGAACCCCGGGTCCGGCAGGGCGTGCACCTGCCGGAGCAGGACAGCCAGATCGGCGGTACCGGCAGGGCGCTCCGCCGCCGGGAGCCGGTGCCAGAGCGTCACCGGATGCCCGTCGGCGACCAGCACCCCGGGCTCCGCCGCGCGCACGGCCGGCACTCCGGCCTCCGCGAGCCAGGCGGCGATCCGCAGCTCCCGGCCGGCGCGCTCCACGAGGGAGGCGTCCCGCCCCACCTTCGCGACGAGGCCGTCGGCGGCGAACACCGCGTTCTCCCCGAGGGCCAGCAGCTCGGCCTCGCCGGCCGGAAGCGGAGCGTCCGCCGCCGCGAGGAGCTCCCGCGCCCGTTGTTCGGTGAATGCCACGCCGTTCCTTCCGCTTCTCCGCCGTACGCGCGTACGAGATGCCGCCAGTCTCCCTCATGGGCGGCGGTGGCCGGACACGCCGGGAGTTCGGTCCATCACGTAACCCCTGGTACGGTCGCGTCCCATCGGCTGCCGTGCCCAACCCCCACGGGGCACGGCGGCCGTCTCGATAGGCTCCCCCACATCTGCGTGATCTTGTGAGAAGAGCTTTCGCCCATGACCGCCGCGATACTCGGCTTCGCCCTCTTCTCCCTGCTGGTGGCCATGGCCCCAGGCCCGGACACCCTCCTCGTGCTGCGCAACTGCCTGCGCGGCGGCCGCCGCACGGGCAGCGCCACCGCCTCGGCGCGGCGGCCGGCTCCCTCGCCTGGGGCGTCGCCGCGGCCTTCGGTCTGGCGGCGGCACTCCGGCGCTGGGACGCGGCCTTCACGGTCGTCAGGCTGGCGGGGGCGGCGTACCTGGTCTTCCTGGGTGCGCAGGTGCTCTGGGCCCAGCGCCGCGCGGGTGCGGTCGCCGCGGAGACGCCGGCCGGGGGCGGGGCTGCCCCGGGGCTGGGCGAGGCGTTCCGGCAGGGGCTGCTGAGCTGTCTGCTCAACCCCAAGGTGGGGGTCTTCTTCGTGGCCGTGGTGCCGCAGTTCCTCCCGGAGGGCGACGGATCGGCGCTGGGCACGACGCTGCTGTTCGGCGCGGTCGACGCGGCGGTCGCGGGCGCCTGGCTGCTCCTCGTCGCAGCCGGCGCCACGCGCCTGCTGGGCTGGCTCCGCCGTCCCCGCGTCCACCGCAACCTGGAGCGGACCATGGGCGGAGTGCTGGTGGCGCTGGGGGTGGGGACGGCGGTGGAGCCGTAGGGGTCGACACCCTTACGCTGCTCACCCGGTAGCCGCCACGCGGCCGACGAGCGGACGCACCATCTGCGCCTCCTCGTACCGCCGCAGCACCAGCGCGGTCACCTCCGGGGCCGGGCCCAGCACGTCCGCGACGAAATCGGCGCCCCGCGCGCCCGTCGCGATGCGGTCCGGCAGGCGTCCCGGTGCCAGGACGTACGGGGCGACCGCCACGCGCCGTACGCCCTCGGCGCGCCGTAGCGCGCGTACCGCGTCCTCCGTGCGGGGGAGGGAGGCGGAGGCGAACGCGGGTCGCACGGCACACCAACCACTCGTGTGCCGCCACTCCCGCGCGATTTCTGCGATCACCGCGATCGCCTCCGGGTCCGATGAGCCCGCCGAGGCCAGGACGACCCCGGTCGAGCTCCGGTCGGCGTCCCGCACCCCGGCCTGCCGCAGCCGTCGTTCCAGCGCGTCCGTCAGCAGGGCCGACGGGCCGAGGACGTCCGCCTGGTGGACGGTCAGCCCCGGCAGCCGGGCGGTCGCCCCGGCCAGCGCGGCCGGGATGTCGGACTTGGCGTGGAACGCCCGCGTCAGCAGCAGCGGAACCGCCACCACCTCCCGTACGCCCTCCGCCGCCAGCCTTTCCAGGACACGCGGCACGCCCGGTGCGCAGAAGTCCAGGAAGCCGACCTCCACCCGAAGCCCGGGCCGACGGGCCGCGACCCTTGCCCGCAAAGTGGCGACCGTCGCCGCGTGCCGGGGGTCGCGGCTGCCGTGGGCCACGAGGAGCAGAACCACCGCCGCGCCCCGGCTACCGCGTCGCCAGGCCGCGCGAGCGCAGCACCCTGCGCTCCAGCGGGCTGAAGACGATCAGGTCGATGGCGATGCCGACGAACAGGATGAGGGTGATGCCCAGCAGTACTCCCGGCATGTCGGAGTCGGTGCGGGCGTTCTCCAGGTACTGGCCCAGGCCCAGGCCCAGGTCGGGCGAGGAGGCGATGAGCTCCGCCGCCATCAGTGATCGCCAGGAGAAGGCCCAGCCCTGCTTCAGCCCGGCGAGGTACCCCGGCAGGGCCGCCGGCAGCAGTACGTGCCACGCCCCGCGCACGCCCGTCGCGCCCATCGTGCGGCCGGCCCGCAGATACAGCGGGGGCACCTGGTCGATGCCGGAGACCAGGCCGTTGGCGATGGACGGCACGGCGCCCAGCAGGATCACCGCGTACATCGCCGAGTCCGTGATGCCCAGCCAGATGACGGCCGCCGGCACCCAGGCCACCGACGGGAGGGATTGCAGCCCCGACAGGACCGGCCCCAGTGCTGCCCGTATCAGCGGCACCCTGGCCACCAGGAGCCCCAGGGGGGTGCCGATGGCGAGGGCGGCGAGGAAGCCGAGCAGGCCGCGCGAGACGCTGGTCCAGACGATCCCGAAGAGCGTGCCCTCCAGCCACAGTCTGCGCAGCGCGCCCCAGACGGCCGACGGGTCGGGGAGCTTGTAGTCGTCCGTGACACCGGCCAGGACCAGCAGCTTCCACACGACCAGCACCAGTACGACGGCGGTGACCGGCGGCAGCACCTTGCGCAGCAGCACCTCCCGCAGCGGTGTGCGCTTCACCGGTACCGTGTCGAGGGCGTCGAGCCCGGCTTCCAGGCCGGCCAGGTCCCCTTCCGCGGCCCGGGGCCGTTCGGTCTCAGTCCCGGCCATGGCGGCGGATCTCCCCCCGGAGCTCTTCGGTGATCTCGACCGACAGGTCCGCCACCGCCGCGTCCTCGATCCGGCGCGGCTGCGGGATGTCCACCGTCCACTCCCGCACCACGCGCCCCGGCCGGGACGACAGCAGCACCACCCGCTGGCCGAGCCGCACCGCTTCCCGGACGTTATGGGTGACGAACAGCACCGACAGCGAGGTCTCCGACCAGATGCGCGTCAGCTCGTGGTGCAGCACGTCCCGGGTGATGGCGTCCAGCGCGGCGAACGGCTCGTCCATCAGCAGCACCCTGCTGTCCTGCGCCAGGGCCCGCGCCAGCGCGACGCGCTGCCGCATCCCGCCCGACAGCTCGTGCACGCGCTTGCCGTACGAGCCGCCCAGCCGGACGAGCTGGAGCAACCGCTCCGCCTCCGCCCGGCGTTCCGCCCTCGGCACGCCGCGCAGCCGCAGGGCCAGCTCGATGTTGCGGCCCGCCGTCAGCCAGGGGAACAGCGCGTGCTCCTGGAACATCAGCGCCGGGCGGCCGCCGGGCACCTCGATGGTGCCGGCGGACGGGCGGTCCAGACCCGCCACCAGGTTCAGCAGCGTCGACTTGCCGCAGCCCGAGGCGCCCAGCAGGCACACGAACTCACCGGGGCGGACGTCGAGGGTGATGTCGTCGAGTACGGGACGCCCGTCGTGCGAACGGCCGCCGTAGCTCTTGTGGACGTGGTCGATCCGGACGGCCGCCGGCGCGTCGTCACCGACGACGGCCATGGCGGGCGTACTACCGGACGTATCGGTGCTCAGTGCCGGTGCCATCCGGTCACCTCCTGGTCGGGGAGCGGGCATACGAGCCCCTACTGCTGCGTACACGTCACTGCCTGCCGAGCTGCGCCGCGCCGGCCGCGGGCCTGCCCTCGGCCCCCAGGACCTTGTTGAGCAGGGTCAGGTCGTAGATGCCGGTCAGATCCGGCTTCTCCAGCAGCCCCGCCTTGACCGCGTGGTCCGCCTCGGCCTGGAGGGTGGCGGCCAGCGGGTCGTCCGTCGTCCTGATGGACTGCCACGCCGGATCGAGGATCTCCGGCGGCAGGTCCTTGCCCGTCAGCTTCTTCAGCGCCGCGTTGGCCGAGGACTTCGCCCGGTCGGGGTTCGCGGCGATCCAGGCGTTGGTCTTCACCGAGCCCCGCAGTACGGCCTCCACCACGTCCGGGTGCGCGTCGAGGAACTTCTGCGACACGACCACATTGGTGATGACGAACTTGCCGTCCGGCCAGAGGGTGCTCTCGTCCAGCAGCACCTTCCCGCCCTCCGACACCAGCTTGGACGCCGTCGGCTCGGGCACCCAGGCACCGTCCACGGAACCGGACTTGAAGGCGTCCGGCGTCACCTTGTTGTCCGTGCGGACGACCGAGACGTCGCCCTTGCCGCTCTGCGGGTCGACCTTCCAGCCCTGCCCGGAGATCCAGTTGAGGAACGCCACGTCCTGGGTGTTGCCCTTCTGCGGGGTGGCGATCCGCTTGCCCTTGACGTCCTCCAGCGAGGCGATCTTCTTGGGGTCGACGACCAGCTTCACCCCGCCGGAGGCCGAACCCGCCACGATCCGCAGGTTCTTGCCCTTGGACTTCACATAGCCGTTGATGGCGGGCGAGGGGCCGATCCAGCCGATGTCGATGGAGCCCGCGTTGAGCGCCTCGATCTCCGACGGCCCGGCGTTGAAGGTGGTCGAGGTGAGCTCGGTGGTGCCCAGCTCCTTCTGGAGGATGCCCGCCTGCTCGCCGACCAGCGGCGTGGCGTGGGTGATGTTGGGGAAGTAGCCGATCCGCACCTTCGCGGCGGAGAGCTTCGCGCCGGTGGCGGCCGCGGGGCCGGCGTTGGTGCCGGAGGCCTTCTGGGAGCCGTAGCCGCAGGCGCCCAGGGCGACGGTCAGCAGCGGCAGGGCGGCGAGCGCCGCCAGTGCCCGGCGGGCGGGGGATGACACGAGGGGGGTTCCTCTCGTTCAGCGGTATACGCGGTGTACGCGATATGCGCGGTACAGGGGACGGGGACGTACGTCAGCCCGCACATCGCCCCACGCCGCCCTGCCCGCTGCCGAGGGCACCGCTGCCGATGCGGCCGCCTTCCTTGTCGAACGTCGCGAAGACGTCCTGGACCCGGCCCGCCATCGCTAGAAGTCCCAGCCGTCGTCGTCGGCCGCCGCGCGCGGGGCGTCCGCCGCGAACGCCGTCCCGGCCATGCCCGCCGTCAGCGTCGTGCCGTCGGCGGGGTCGATCAGCAGGAACGAGCCGGTGCGCCGGGAGTCGGCGTACGCGTCCAGCGCGAGCGGCTCGGCGGTGCGCAGGACGACCCGGCCGATGTCGTTGGCGGCCAGCTCGCCGGGGTCCGGGCACTGGGTGAGGTCGTCGAGGGCCAGCCGCGACGGCACCGCCTTGACCAGCGCCTTCACCGTCCGCGTGGTGTGCTTGAGCAGCACCCGGTCGCCGGTGCGCAGTGGCCGGTCGGCCACGTGGCAGACGGTGGCCTCGACGTCCTGGGTGGTTCCGGGTGCCGCGCCGGCGGGGGCGATGAGATCGCCGCGCGAGACGTCGAGGTCGTCGGCGAGCCGCAGGGTGACCGACTGCGGTGCCCAGGCCACGTCCACCGGCCCGGCCAGGCCGTCGATGGCGGCGATCGTGCTCGTACGCCCCGACGGCAGGACCGTCACCGGTTCGCCGACGCGCAGCACGCCGGAGGCGATCCGGCCGGCGTAGCCCCGGTAGTCGCGATGTTCGGGGGTCTGTGGGCGGATGACGTACTGGACGGGGAAGCGGGCGGGCTCGGCGGTGGGGTCGTCGCCGACGGGCACGGTCTCCAGGTGCTCCAGGACGGTCGGGCCGCCGTACCAGTCCATGTGGGCGGACGGGGTCACCACGTTGTCGCCCGCGAGTGCCGAGATCGGGATCGCGGTGACCTCGGGTATCCCGAGCGAGGCGGCGTAGGCGCCGAACTCCCCGGCGATCGTGGCGAAGGCGGACTCGGCGTAGCCGACGAGGTCCATCTTGTTGACGGCCAGCACCACGTGGGGGACGCGCAGCAGCGCGGCGACGGCGGCGTGGCGGCGGGTCTGCTCGACGACGCCGTTGCGGGCGTCGACCAGCACCACGGCCAGCTCGGCGGTGGAGGCGCCGGTGACCATGTTGCGGGTGTACTGCACATGGCCGGGCGTGTCGGCGAGGATGAAACGACGGCGCGGGGTGGCGAAGTAGCGGTGGGCCACGTCGATGGTGATGCCCTGCTCGCGCTCGGCCCGCAGCCCGTCGGTGAGCAGAGCCAGGTCGGGGGCGTCCTGGCCGCGGCCCAGCGACGCCCGTTCGACGGCCTCCAGCTGGTCGGCCAGGACCGACTTGGAGTCGTGGAGCAGGCGTCCGACGAGTGTGGACTTGCCGTCGTCGACGCTTCCGGCGGTGGCGAAGCGCAGCAGTGAGGTGGCCTGGTCGGTGGCGGTGTCGGTGCTCATGGCTAGAAGTACCCCTCGCGCTTGCGGTCCTCCATCGCGGCTTCGGACAGCTTGTCGTCGGCCCGGGTCGCGCCCCGCTCGGTGAGCCGGGACGCCGCGATCTCGGCGATGACGGCGTGGATGGTGGCGGCATCGGAGTCGACGGCGCCGGTGCAGGACATGTCCCCGACGGTGCGGTAGCGGACCAGGCGTCTCTCCACGCGCTCGCCGTCGCGGGGGCCTCCCCAGTCACCCGGGGCCAGCCACATGCCGTCGCGGGGGAAGACCTCGCGTTCGTGGGCGTAGTAGATCGAGGGCAGTTCGATCTTCTCGCGGGCGATGTACTGCCAGACGTCCAGCTCGGTCCAGTTGGACAGCGGGAAGACGCGCACGTGTTCGCCGGGGGAGTGGCGGCCGTTGTAGAGCTGCCACAGCTCGGGGCGCTGCCGGCGCGGGTCCCAGCCGCCGAACCCGTCCCGCAGCGAGAAGACCCGCTCCTTGGCCCGGGCCTTCTCCTCGTCGCGCCGCCCGCCGCCGAAGACCGCGTCGAAGCGGTTGCCGCCGATGGCGTCCAGCAGCGGCACCGTCTGGAGCGGGTTGCGGGTGCCGTCGGGGCGTTCGCGCAGCTCGCCCCGGTCGATGAAGTCCTGTACGGACGCCACGTGCAGCCGCAGGCCGAGTTCGGCGACGGTGCGGTCGCGGTAGGCGAGGACCTCGGGGAAGTTGTGCCCGGTGTCCACGTGCAGCAGCGGGAAGGGCACGGCCGCCGGGGCGAATGCCTTGAGGGCGAGGTGCAGCATGACGATGGAGTCCTTGCCGCCGGAGAACAGCAGCACCGGCCGCTCGAACTCGCCCGCCACCTCCCGGAAGACGTGGACCGCCTCCGACTCCAGCGCGTCCAGATGCGTCAGGGCGTACGGGCTGTCCGCCGCGGTACTCACAGCAGCCCCCTTTCCGTCAGCAGCGTGTACAGCGCCGCCGCCGACTCCCCGACGCTCTGCTCGTGCGCGGGGATCCGCAGGTCCGGGTCGGCCGGCACCTCGTACGGGTCGTCCACACCGGTCAGGCCGGATATCTCGCCCGCCGCCCGCTTGGCGTACAGGCCCTTCACGTCCCGGGCGGAGCACACGTCCACCGGAGTGGCCACATGGACCTCCACATAGCCCGTGCCGTTCGCCCGGTGGCGCTTGCGCACCGCCTCGCGGGAATCCGCGTAGGGCGCGATGACGGGCACGAGCACCTTCACGCCGTGCGCGGCCAGCAGTTGGGCGACGAAGCCGATCCGCTGGACGTTGGTGTGCCGGTCCTCGCGGGAGAAGCCCAGGCCCGCCGAGAGGAACTCCCGGATCTCGTCGCCGTCCAGCACCTCCACCGGCCGCCCCTCGGCGCGCAGCCGGTCCGCGAGCGCACGGGCGATCGTCGTCTTGCCCGCGCTCGGCAGGCCGGTGAGCCACACGGTGGCGCCCACGCTCATATTCCTCTCCAGCTCCAGGAGTTCCGTCATCCGTGCAGTCCGCATTCCGTCTTGCCCGTGCCCGCCCAACGGCCGGCCCGCGCGTCCTCACCCGTCAGCGTGCGACGCGTGCAGGGCGCACATCCGACGGAGGTGTAGCCGTCCATCAGCAGCGGGTTGACGAGTACGCCGTGCTCGTCGACGTACGCGTCGACGTCCGCCTCGGTCCAGCGGGCGATCGGGGAGACCTTGACCTTGCCGCGCCGGGCGTCCCAGCCCACGACCGGGGTGCCGGCCCGGGTGGGGGACTCGTCGCGGCGCAGGCCGGTCGCCCACGCGTCGTACGCGGCCAGGCCCTCCGCCAGTGGCTCGACCTTCCGCATCCGGCAGCACAGGTCCGGGTCGCGCTCGTAGAGCCGCGGCCCGTACGCCGCGTCCTGCTCGGCGACGCCGCGGCGCGGGGTCAGCGTCAGGACGTGGACGTCCATGACGGCCTCGACCGCGTCGCGGGTGCCGATGGTCTCCGGGAAGTGGTAGCCGGTGTCCAGGAAGACCACATCGACGCCGGGGCGGACGCGCGAGGCGAGGTGGGCGACGACGGCGTCCGCCATGGAGGCGGTGACGCAGAAGCGCTCGCCGAAGGTGTCGGCGGCCCAGCGCAGGATCTCCAGGGCGGGCGCGTCCTCCAGCTCCCGGCCCGCCTCGACCGCCAGCTTCTCAAGATCGGTCATGTGCCCGCCCCTTGACCATGTGCCCGCCCCTTGACCAGGCCCCGGGCCAGGAGCCCGAGGAAGGAGAGCTTGAAGGCGCGGTTGCAGGCGCCGCACTCCCAGGCGCCGTGACCCTGCTCACCGGGCCGCAGGTCCTCGTCCCCGCAGTAGGGGCAGTAGAAAGGGGCGGCGCGCTCACTCATGAGAGGGCCTCCTCGTCCGCCCTGGCCGCCCATTGGGCGAACCGTTCCCCCTCGGCTCTCTCCGCCCGGAAGCGCCGCAGGACGCGCTCCACGTAGTCCGGGAGCTCCGCCGAAGTGACCTTCAGGCCGCGCACCTTGCGGCCGAACCCGGCCGCGAGGCCGAGCGCCCCGCCCAGGTGCACCTGGAAGCCCTCGACCTGCTCGCCCCGCTCGTCGGTGACCAACTGGCCCTTGAGGCCGATGTCCGCGACCTGGATACGGGCACAGGCGTTGGGGCAGCCATTGATGTTGATCGTGACGGGCTCGTCGAAGTCCGGGAGCCGGCGTTCGAGTTCGTCGATGAGCGCGGAGCCCCGCGCCTTGGTCTCCACGATCGCGAGCTTGCAGAACTCGATGCCCGTGCAGGCCATCGTGCCGCGCCGGAAGGGGGAGGGCGCGACGCGCAGGTCCAGCGCCTCCAGTCCCGCCACCAGCGAGGAGACCTGTTCCTCCGGCACGTCCAGCACGATCATCTTCTGCTCGGCCGTGGTGCGTATCCGGCCCGAGCCGTGCTGCTCGGCCAGCTCCGCGATCTTGGTGAGCGTGGTGCCGTCGACCCGGCCGACGCGCGGGGCGAAGCCGACGTAGAAGCGGCCGTCCTGCTGCCGGTGCACACCGACGTGGTCCCGCCAGCGGTGCAGGGGCTGTTCGGGGGCCGGGCCGTCGACGAGCCGGCGGCCGAGGTACTCGTCCTCCAGCACCTGGCGAAACCGTTCGGCGCCCCAGTCGGCGACGAGGAACTTCAGCCGGGCTCGATTGCGCAGCCGTCGGTAGCCGTAGTCGCGGAAGACTCCGATGACGGCGCCGTAGACGTCCGCCACCTCGTCCAGCGGTACCCACGCGCCGAGCCGGACGCCGATCCGGGGGTTGGTGGACAGCCCGCCGCCCACCCACAGGTCGAAGCCCGGGCCGTGCTCGGGGTGACGGACGCCGACGAACGCGACGTCGTTGATCTCGTGGGCGACGTCGAGCAGCGGGGAGCCGGAGACGGCCGACTTGAACTTCCGGGGCAGGTTGGAGAAGTCGGGGTTGCCGATGAAGCGGCGGTGGATCTCCTCGACGGCCGGGGTGCCGTCGAGGATCTCGTCCTCGGCGATACCGGCCACGGGCGAGCCCAGGATCACCCGGGGCGTGTCCCCGCAGGCCTCCGTGGTGGACAGGCCGACGGCCTCCAGCCGCCGCCAGATCTCGGGCACGTCCTCGATCCGGATCCAGTGGTACTGGATGTTCTGCCGGTCGGTGATGTCGGCGGTGCCCCGGGCGAACTCCTGGGAGACCTCGCCGATGACGCGCAGTTGCGCGGTGGTCAGCCGGCCGCCGTCGATGCGCACCCGCAGCATGAAGAACTCGTCGTCCAGCTCCTCCGGGGGCAGGACGGCCGTGCGGCCGCCGTCGATGCCGGGCTTGCGCTGGGTGTAGAGGCCCCACCAGCGCATCCGGCCGCGGAGATCGCTGGGGTCGATGGAGTCGAAGCCGGTCTTGGAGTAGATCGTCTCAATGCGTGTCCGCACATTGAGACCGTCGTCGTCCTTCTTGAACTGCTCGTTGGCGTTCAGCGGGGTGAAGTGGCCGACGGCCCACTGGCCTTCACCTCGGTGGCGGCCGGACTTGCGCCGCGCCGGGGCGGCGGGGGAGCGGGAAGGGGTGTCAGCCATTGAGAAATGTCCTTAAAGTCCGCATGTGTCCCCGATGGGTGCGCGGGGCACGGCATACGAAGGGGAGGCAGGGGCCACCTCGTCGGCACGACGGGGCCGACGGAGGGGAGGGGCGGTGGTGCTGTGACTGTCAGCCCGCCGGACAGATGGCGCTGGACATGCGGCCGAGGTCGACGTGACGCCGACTCACCAAGGCGATTCCAGCTCGGGACATGACGGCAGCGTGGCACGGCAGTCTTCGGCCAGTCCACTGTTGTCCGAATGACAAGATGGACCATTCCGGAATGTGGAATGGTCCATTGTGCTCGCGGGCGCCGCCCGCCGTCGCCCCGCCCGCTGCGGCTACGCCGCCTTCTCAGGGTAAGCGCCGGGCCAGGGGCCCGGAGTGGGCGCGTCCGGCTCTTCCGTCACCTCGGTGCCGAACACCCGGAAGCCGCGCCGCTCGTAATTGCCGAGCGCGTGCGGTCCGTCCAGGCTGCACGTGTGCACCCACACCCGCTTCGTGGGCTCCCGCTCCGGCCACCGCGCGGCCAGGTCCCAGGCCCGCGCGGTCCCGACGCTCAGCAGATGCCCCCCGACGCGCCGCCCCCGGAACCGCGGGATCAGCCCGAAGTACACGATCTCGACGGCCCCCTCCGGCTGGGCCTCCAACTCCACGTACCCGGCCGGCGTGCCGTGCTCGTACGCCACCCAGGTCTCCGTCCCCGGCCGCTCCAGAAAGGCCGCCCACCGCTCGTACGACCAGCTCAGCCGGTCCGTCCAGGTGATGTCCCCGCCCACGGCGGTGTACAGGAAACGGCTGAACTCGGGGCAGGGCACGGCCGCCCGTTCGATCCGGATGCCGGACGAAGCGTCCGGAACGCGAGCCGGGACGAGATCGGCCGGCGAGGTCTGCTCCAGCGACCAGGTGGTCACGGTCGTCGTCGTGCTGTCGCTCATGGCCGAAACCTCATCACACCGCTGTCAGCACTCCACGGGCAGCCCCCGGCGCGCCGCCAGCACCAGTGGTGCCGTCGAGGCGGGCAGCAGGTCCTCGGGGGCCTCCGGCTCCAGCAGATGCACCTCCAGCCCGTCGGCGAAGCGGTACGGGCGGTGGCTGAGCACCCCAGCCAGGGTGCGCCGCAGCCGGGAGAGCTCCGCCCGCACCGTCACCGTGCGCGAGGCGTCGCCGAAGAGGTCCGCCGCCAGCTGGGCGGCCGTCCGCCCCGCCCGGTGCCGGGCCAGCACGTACAACAGCTCGGCGTGGCGCGGGCTGAGGTCGTGCGACCACTGTCCCGCCGCCCCGGCGACGCTCACCGTCCAGGTGCGCGGCTGGCGCAGGTCCAGCACCAGCCGCCCGGGCGGAGTCTCCTCGTCCGCGCCCCGGTCCAGCCGGACCAGCCAGCCGTCCGGCAGCGGTTCCAGTGTGCACGGGCCCAGGGACGGCAGCCACACCCGCCCCGGGGCCGCCTCCCGGGGCAGCACCACCCGGCTCACCGGCGCCATCCCCGTCACGGCCGCCGTCCAGCCGTCGCGGTCCACCGCCAGCGCCCGGCCGCCCAGCCGGGCCAGCATCGGCGCCGCGACCGTGCGCAGCCGGTCCACCGACTCCCAGTGCCGGGCGCGCAGCTCCGCCTCGGCCACCTTGGCCACGGCCGTCACCAGGGCCAGCGTCGCCGGGTTGAACGCGGGCACGGGCCCCGACACGTTCAGCACGCCCAGCAGCCGCCCGTCGCGCGGGTCGTGCAGCGGCGCCGCCGCGCACGTCCAGGCGTGGTGCGTCCGTACGAAGTGCTCGGCCGAATGGACCTGCACCGGCCGGCGCTCCACCAGCGCCAGCCCGATGCCATTGGTGCCCACCCGCTCCTCGGTCCAGGACGCGCCCACCTCGAAGCCCAGCCGGTCCGCGCTCCGGCGCACCCCGGCGCTGCCCTCCCGCCACAGCACCCGGCCCTCGGCGTCCGAGACCACGATCAGATGCCGCACGGCGTCCACCGCCTCGCGCAGCCCCTCCCGCACCTGCGGCAGCAGCCCGCCCAGCGGGGAGCTCCGGCGCAAGTGCTCCACCTCCGCCGCCGAGATCAGGGCGACGGGCCCGCCGGTGTCGGGGTCGAGGCCGTGGCGGCGCGCGCGGTGCCACGACTCGCCGATCACCGGACGCGGTCGCACGGGCGACTCCACGCCGCCGAGGGCGGCCTCCCGGATGGCGGGCAGCAGTCCCGCGTCGATCGGTATGCGCTTCACGCTGCAATGGTGCCGTCGCGAGCCGCTCCGCGCCGGGTCATCCGCGATATTGCAACGCCTTGCAACCATTGCGAACGCACCCGTTCCGGGCGGAAGGTGAAGGGGAGCGGCCGGAGGGTGGTGCCGAGTCGGCGCAGCATCACCCTCCGCGGCCTCCCACCTGCAACGGTTCCGCCCGGCCCGGCGCCGGGCCGCAGGATGAACCGACCCGCCCGCGGCGGATACGGTTAGGCCGTGCAGGCAGCAAAAGAACATTCGGGCCGGGAGGTCGGCCGGCTCCGCAGGGCTAGGGCTCTGTACCGAAATGTCTCCAAACGCAGGATGGCGTGGCTGCTCCTGAAGGACACCGTCAACTCCTGCATGGAGTACCGCGTCACGGGACTGGCCGCCGAAGCCGCCTTCTTCACCCTGCTGTCGCTGCCCCCGCTGCTCCTCGCCCTCCTCGGGTTGCTGCGCTACCTGGACGACTGGACGGGCACCCGCACCATCCTCGGCATCCAGGAGAGCATCCTCACCATGTCCTCCGCCGTCCTGTCGGACAAGGGCACCAAGGAGATCGCCGAGCCGCTGGTCCGGGACGTCCTCAAGCTCGGCAGCCCGGACATCATCTCCGTCGGCTTCGCCATCGCCCTGTGGTCCGGCTCCCGGGCCGTGAACGTCTTCGTGGACACCATCACGATCATGTACGGGCTGGAGGGCAAGCGCGGCATCGTCAGGACCCGGCTGCTGGCCTTCCTCCTCTACGTCGTCGCCCTCGTCGTCGGGGCGGTGGCGCTGCCGCTGATGGTGGCCGGGCCGGAGACGGTGGTGAACGTCGTGCCCTGGAGCGCGGACGTCGTCCGCTTCCTCTACTGGCCCGTCGTCACCCTCCTGTCCATCGCCTTCCTCACCACGCTCTACCACGTGTCCGTCCCCGTGCGCTCCCCCTGGGCGGAGGACATCCCCGGCGCCTTCGTCGCCCTCACCATGTGGGTCCTCGGCAGCCTCCTGCTGCGCGTCTACCTCACCCACACCGTCGAGGGCGTCACCATCTACAGCTCGCTGGCCGCGCCCGTCGCCGTGCTCCTGTGGATCGGCGTCTCCGCCTTCGCGGTGCTCGTCGGCGCCGCCGTGAACGCCGCGATCGACCGGGTCTGGCCCTCCGTCACCACCGCCGCCGCCCGCGCCGAGGTCGACCGGCAGCGCGAGGCCGCCGCCGCCCGCGCGGCCGCCGAACGGGCCGCCCGGGCCCTGGTCCACGAGATCGACGACGACCCCTGGGAGCCCGAGGAGGGCGTCATCGGCCAGGACCGGGAACCCCCCTCGGAATTCCCCGAGCGCTGGGCCCAGTTCCTGCCCCCCGAGGACGTCCGCTCCCGGCTCCACAAACCGGACCACCCGCCCAAGCACGCCAAACCGAACAACAAACGGGATACGTGATCAGGACCGCCGACGGGCCGCGAGAAAACCACTCGCGGCCCGTCGGCGTTCGCGCCTACGATCGCTTTCGCCAGGACGAACCGCTCCAGGCACTCGGACCGCTCCACAGGAGGTGAGCACGCGATGACTGTCGTCGCCACGGGCCGCGCCCGCGCTCAGAAGACCATCCACACCTCCCTCCTGAAGGACCACAGTCTTGTCCGAGCTCAATGCTCCGCACCCCCTCTCCGCCTACGGCTGGGACGCGGGGTTCGCTGACGGCTTCACCCCGTACGCCGCCGAGGGGCTCGTCCCCGGGCGGATCGTCCGCGTCGACCGCGGTCGCTGCGACGTCGTCGTCGCCGACGGCGAGGCCGGCGTCCGCCATGTCATGGCCGACACCTCGCTCGTCACCACGGGCGACCCGCTGAACATCATGTGCACCGGCGACTGGGCCGCCGTCGACCTCTCCGGAGGCCATGTACGGGCCCTGCTGCCGCGCCGCACCGCCTTCGTCCGCTCCACGTCCTCCAAGCGCTCCGAGGGCCAGGTCCTCGCCGCCAACGTCGACCACGCCGTCGTCGCGGTCTCGCTGGCCGTCGAGCTCGACCTGGGCCGGATCGAGCGGTTCCTGACGCTGGCCTGGGAGAGCGGCGCCGCCCCGCTCGTCGTCCTCACCAAGGCCGACCTCGTCCCCGACCCCGCGACCCTGGCCCACCTCGTCGCCGACACGGAGACGGCGGCGCCGGGCGTGACGGTGCTGGCCGTCAGCGCCGAGACGGGCGACGGTATCGACGTCCTCGCGGCCGTGCTGTCGGGCGGCGCGTCCGTCCTCCTCGGCCAGTCCGGCGCCGGCAAGTCCACGCTGGCCAACGCTCTCGTCGGCGGCGAGGTCCAGACCGTACAGACCACCCGCGACCGCGACGGCAAGGGCCGCCACACCACGACCACGCGCAACCTGCTGCCGCTGCCCGGCGGTGGGGTCCTCATCGACACCCCCGGACTGCGGGGAGTGGGCCTGTGGGACGCGGAGGGCGGCGTCGGCCGCACCTTCGCCGAGATCGAGGCTCTCGCCGCGGACTGCCGTTTCCAGGACTGCGGCCACGGAGGGGAACCGGGCTGTGCCGTTCTCGCGGCGCTCGAGGACGGCACCTTGCAGCCACGCCGCCTCGACAGCTACCGCAAGCTCCTCCGCGAGAACGAATGGATCGCCTCCCGCACCGACGCCCGCCTGCGGGCGGAGATCCGCCGCGACTGGAAGCGGAAGCAGGCGGAGGGCAGGGCGGCGATGGCGCGGAAGCGGGGGGTCAGCTGACGCCGGGGGTGCCCCCGGGGCGTTTGCCTCCCCCGGGCCGGGGGTGCCCCGTGCCCGGGCGGGCCGCTGCGGCCGGGCGGGCCGGGGGCCGGCTCGGCGGTGCCGAACCGACCCCAGCCGGTCGGGCAGCCCCGGCGCGGGAGCGGACACGGCCCCGAGGGCCGTGTCCGATTTCCGCCAGCCCAGCGGCAGGCGCTCCCGCAGACTGGACACATGGAACGCACGACGGCCCACCCCCCACCCCTCGACGACGACACCCGGTACCAGGCCGTGACCAGCCGGGACGCGCGTTTCGACGGGGTGTTCTACCTTGCCGTCGTCACCACCGGCATCTACTGCCGGCCGAGCTGTCCCGCCGTGACGCCGAAGCGGGCCAATGTCCGCTTCCATCCGTCGGCGGCCGCCGCCCAGCGTGCCGGGTTCCGGGCCTGTCGGCGGTGCCGGCCGGACGCCGCGCCCGGGTCGCCCGAGTGGAACGTCCGCGCCGACCTCGTCGGCCGTGCCATGCGGCTGATCGGCGACGGCGTCGTCGACCGCGAGGGCGTCGCCGGGCTCGCCGCCCGCCTCGGCTACAGCTCCCGCCAGGTGCACCGCCAGCTCACCGAGGAGCTGGGCGCGGGCCCGGTCGCCCTCGCCCGGGCCCAGCGCGCGCACACCGCGCGGGTGCTGCTCCAGACCACCGACCTGCCGGTCACCGAGATCGCCTTCGCGGCGGGCTTCGCCAGCGTCCGGCAGTTCAACGACACCATCCGCGCCGTCCACGCCCGTACCCCCAGCGAACTACGCGCCCGTCCCGCCCAGCGGCGCGGGACCGACGCCGGCCCCGCCGGCATCCCGCTGCGGCTCGCCCACCGGGGCCCGTACGCCGCACGCGAGGTCTTCGGCTTCCTCCAGCGCCGCGCCATCACCGGCATCGAGGAGGTCCTCGGCACCCCCGGCTCCCGGGTCTACCGCCGCACCCTGAGCCTCCCCTACGGCACCGGCACGGCTGAGATCCACGAGCCGGACCCCGCCGGGACCCGCCGGCACGGCGACTGGCTCGACTGCCGGCTCCACCTCGCCGACCCCCGCGACACAGCCGCCGCCGTCCAGCGCGTCCGGCGTCTGTTCGACCTCGACGCCGACCCGTTCGCCGTCGCCGAGCGGCTCGGCGCCGACCCGCTGCTGCGCCCGCTGGTCGAGGCCCGCCCCGGACTCCGCTCCCCGGGCGCCGCCGACGGCGACGAACTCGCCGTACGGGCCGTCCTCGGCCAGCAGATCTCCGTCCCGGCCGCCGCCCGGCTCGCGGGCACACTCGTGGCCGCGTACGGAAGACCGCTGGCCGCGCCGGACGGCGGGCTCACCCACCTCTTCCCCGACGCCGTCACCCTCGCCTCCGCCGGCCTCGCCGAGCTGGGCATGCCCGACACCCGCCGGCGGACCCTGCGCACCCTCGCCACCGCCCTCGCGGACGGCGCGGTCCGCCTCGACGGGGGCGTGGACCGTGACGAGACCGAGCGTGCCCTGCTCGGCCTGCCGGGCATCGGCCCCTGGACCGCCGGCTACATCCGCATGCGGGCCCTCGGCGACCCGGACGTCTTCCTCCCGGGCGACGCCGGGGTACGCCATGGACTCGCCGCCCTCGGCGCCACGCCCGGCGGCGCCGACGCCTGGCGCCCCTGGCGCTCCTACGCCCTCCATCACCTGTGGAACGCACCGAAGGACTCCTGACCATGCTGTACACGTACGTCCCCGGCCCGCTGGGCCCGCTGCTGCTCACCGGCCTGCCCTCCGCCACGGCCCCCGGCGGCACCGCCCTGACCTCCCTCACCGTGCCCGGCCAGAAGAACGCCCCGGCCGTCGGCCCGGACTGGCGCGAGGATCCCGCCGCGTTCGCGGAGGCCGAGCGCCAGCTCGACGCCTACTTCACGGGCCGGGCCAAGGAATTCCACCTCGAATTCGCCGCCGAGGGCACGGACTTCCGGCGCAGGGTGTGGGAGGCGCTCGACTCCATCCCGTACGGCGCCACCACGACGTACGGCGGGCTGGCCGCCCGCATCGGGGCCTCGCGCGCGGCCGTCCGCGCGATCGGCGGCGCCGTCGGGGCCAATCCGCTGCTGATCCTCCGGCCGTGTCATCGGGTGATCGGGGCGGACGGGTCCCTGACGGGGTACGCGGGGGGACTGGACCGCAAGCGGCTGCTCCTCGAACTCGAGGGCGCCGCGTAGCCGGAATAGCCGGAATAGCCGGAACAGCCGGAGGGGCCGTGCGGCCACGGCCTCAGCCCAGCACCACCGCCGCCACCCAGGACCCGACCACCACCAGACAGGCGGAGAGCGTCGTCGCCCATGCCTCCTCCGCCACCGTGGTCGTCGTCCGGCGTGGCGGCGGCAGTGGCCGTAGCCGGACGACGGCCTGGTCGAGCAGCAGGAGCCCGGTCCCGCCGGCGAGCACCGCCCAGGCCACGGCCGAGAGTTCGGCCATCGTCCACCAGAGCGTGCCCGCCCAGACGATCAGCGGCCCGGGTACGCCCGGGGTCACGACGCCGAGCAGGCCGAGCACCATCACCAGGCCGACCAGGAGCAGCTGCCACGTCCCCATGCGTCAAGGTTGCCGGAACCCGGACGCGGCCGCCCCCGGGCGAATTCGGTCAGAGCTTCACCGGCGTACCGTCCAGCCGCGCTCGGCCGCCTGCCAGCCCAGTTGGAGCCGGGTGGTCACCCCGGCCAGCTCCATCAGCCGCCGCACCCGGCGCTGAACGGTCCGCAGGCCCAGCCCGAGTTGTTTGGCGACGCTCGCGTCCGTCAGTCCCGCCAGCAACAGGGACAGCACCTCCAGGTCGGTGGCGTCGGGCCCGGCCGGGCCGTCGCCCGGGCTCCCGTCCGCGCGCAGGGGACGGCCCTCGCGCCAGGCGCCCTCGAACAAGTCGATCAGCGAGTCCAGCAGCGTGCCGGAGTGGACGACCAGGGCGGCGGTGACGGTCGCGCCGGCGGTGCCCGAGGCGAGGGGCAGCATCGCGACCCTGCGGTCGACGATCACCAGTTCGGCGGGTATCCGGTCGACCATCCGGCATCGGCCGGGGAACGACGCGGTGCCCTCGACGACGGTCCGGTGGGCCACCGCGGCCCCCTCCGTCAACACCCCTACCCGGCCCGTCAACATGACGCACACTTCTTCCGACGTGCCCAGCCGGAGCCCCGACAGCCGCCGGGCGACCGCCCCGGCACCCGTCACGACCTCCACCTCACCCGCCCCGGCAGGCTGCTCCGCTGGACTTTCCGCGTGTGCCGTCCGTTGTATGGCGTCCACACCCATGGAACCGAGCACGCGACTTTCCTCCCCATCCCCGCGACCGCCCTATGGCTCGGGCCATCATCCCTGGGGTGGTGTTCGCCGTGCACTCTTCCCGTATGCCCCACAGTGTGGACAATAAGGGCATGAGTCAGCAGGGGGACCAGTACGCCGAACAAGAGGACGCCTGGTGGCGCGAGTTGTACGGCAGGAGTGAACCCGACACGGGAGGCGGCGCCGTCGGCGACAGCCTCGACGAACGGTTCTCCTCCGCCTCGGCGGTGGTCGGTCCGGAACCTCTCCGTCCGAGAGCGGAGCCACGACGGCCCGAGCCGCCCAGGAGGGCCGCCGGGTCTGCGGACGGCCCGCCCGGCCCGCCGCCGGGCGCCCCCTCCGGGCTCTCGCCCGCCGTGTCCCGCGGCGTGCCACGGCAGACCAAGCGCTGGACCCCGCCCGCGCCCGCCCCCGCCTCCACTTCCGGAAACGACGGCGGCGACCGCGGCGCGTCCCCCACCGTCAACGGTGCGAACGGATCCGACCGGGCGGGCCCCGGGACGGGTGCGGCCAATGGCACGAGCGGAGCCAACGGTACGGGCGCGGGCAACGGCACGGCCGGGGCCGCGGCCAATGGATCCAGGGGCGGCCCCCGTTCCGGCGGCGCCCCCCGATCCAGCGGCGGACTCGGCCCCAACGACGGCCGTGCGGCGAACGGCGGTCTCGGGCCCAGCGGCGGCCTGGGGTCCAACGGTGGCCTCGGGCCGAACGGCGGTCTCGGGCCGAACGGTGGCCGTGCGGCGAACGACGGCCGTGCGGCGAACGGCGGTCTCGGGTCCAACGGTGGCCTCGGACTGAACGGCGGTCTCGGGCCCAACGGTGGCCGTGCGGTGAACAGCGGCCTCGGGCCCAGCGGCGGCCCTGAAACGAACGACGGCCTTGGGTCCGACGGCCGTCCCGCAGCGAGCGACGGTCTCGGCTCCAACGGCGGCCTCGGTGGGAGCACCGGTCACGGAGCGAGCGGCTCCGCCGGGCCCGACGGCGCCATCGCGCCCGACGGCTCCGCCGGACCCCACGGCCCAGCCGGACCCCACCGCACCGGCGGAGCCAGCCGCACCGGCGGAGCCTCCCGGGATGCCGCCCTGCCCGTTCCGGCCGCCCCCCGGCGGCAGCCCCCGCCCCCGCCTCCCGAACTGACCGCGCCCGTAGGGCCGGAGCGCCTCCCCGACGGGCCGCCGCCCCCCGACCCCAGGACCCGTGTCTCCCCGCCGCCTCCGCCCCTGCCGGTGCCGCTGGACCCCCCGGAGCCGCCCGGCATCACCGACCCCCGCGCGGGCGCCGAACCGGACCGGTATCCGGGCCCGGCCGAACGCGCGGAGCTGACCAAGCGCAAACGCGGCCCGGGCGGCCCCGGCATCCCCGATGCCCCGGAGCCGCCCGGCTTCCCCGAGCTGCCGGAGCTCCCCGACCTCTCCGATTTTCACGGGCTCTCCGGCATCCCCGGCCTCTCCCGGGCGGCGGCCGCCCCCGGCACCGCCCTGGAGACCACCGAGGCCTCCGAGCTGCCCCCGCCCGAGCGGTCGCCCGTCGCCGGGTCCCCGCGCCGGAACGGCGCGCGGCTGCGCACCCCCGAGTACGTGGGGCGGCGGCCGCCCACCTATGAGGCCGAGCCGACCTCCTGGCCGCCCGCGGACCCCGGCGGGCTGGAGGACCTCGTGCCCGACACCGTGCTGGACGGTGCCCGGTACGGGGCGATGACGCTGCGGGCCGGCTCGCTGCGCGGGGACTCCGCCCGCTACCGCGGCGAGCCCCGCCGGGACGCCCTGCTGACCGCGCGCTTCGGCACGGGCGACGACGCGCTGCTGCTCGTCGCCATGGCGAGCGGGGCCCGCGCGGCGGAGGGCGCCCACCGGGCGGCGCGGGAGATCTGCGCCTGGCTGGGCGGCGCGGTCGGGCGCAGCCACGCCCGGCTGGTCGAGGACATCCACGCGGGCCGCCGCGACGAGCTCAAGTCCGGGCTGCACCGGCTGACGGACCGTACGTACGGCCGGCTGCGCGTCCGCGCGGGCGAACTGGGCCTGCGGCCGGCCGAGTACACGGCGGGGCTGCGCTGTCTGCTCCTCCCCGTGGACATGCGCTGCCGGACGCGCGTGTTCTTCGGCGTGGGCCCGGGCGGGCTCTTCCGGCTGCGCGAGGGCACCTGGCAGGACCTGGACCCGGAGCCGCGGACCCCCGCCGCCGAGGCGGAGGCCGAGCCGCTGGCGGGCTACGACGTCGCCGACCGGATCACCGTCGACCTCGGCATCCCCACGCCCGGCACCGCGCCCGTCATCGACCCCGCCGAAGTGCCCTCCGAGCCCTTCCGCTTCCGCGCCTCGATCGCCCGGCCCGGCGACGCCCTGCTGCTGTGCAGCGCGGGCCTGGCCGACCCACTGCGCGGCGAGGCGGAACTGGGCGTGCGACTGGCCGAGCGGTGGGCCCGGCCGGAGCCGCCCGGGCTGGCCGAGTTCCTCGCGGACGTCCAGCTGAGGGTGAAGGGGTACGCCGACGACCGTACGGCCTGCGCGGTCTGGGAGGGCTAGGAGCCTCTCGGCGCAGCAATTCCCGTGCGACACAACAGGCTTCGGGATTCCGGTCGTATAACCATGTTGATGCGTCAACAGGCGTCGACCCGACGGCCTTGGGGCATGCATTTGTCGTGAGCGTGTTCGAGGCCGGGGCGCCGGGGAGGGGTCGGGTCGGCGAGGGATGAAAAGGCGGACTGCACACTGGGCGGGCGCGGAACGGCGCGAGGGCAGGGGAGGGTCCGCGGAAGGCACCACGACGGAGGGATCCGGTGAATCCGGTGCGGCGGCTCAGCCACCTCAGCCACCGCACTGGGAGAGACGACTACGGGGCAAGGATCTGGCGGCAGTCCACGACGTCCGCGCAGGGCTGCGCGCGCTGCTCGCCCGCTGGGGCGCCCCGGGCCGGGCCGACACCGCCGAGCTGCTGGTGAGCGAACTGGTCACCAACGCCCTGGTGCACACCGACGGCGGAGCCGTGGTCACCGCCCGCCTCACCGGCGGTCCGGCCGCGTCCGTCAAGGGCCGGCTGCGTGTGGAGGTGCGGGACTTCCTCGCCCGGCATCCGACGCTGCGGGCGCCCGCCATCGGCCCCCAGGGCCGCAAGGGCGAACGGGGCGGCGCGGGAGAGGCGGACGTGGACACGGCGGCCACCTCCGGGCGGGGCCTGCTGCTCGTCCACGCCCTCGCGGACGGCTGGGGGGTGCGGACCCACGGCGTGGGCAAGTCCGTCTGGTTCGAGCTGGACGCGCAGGAGCCCTGAGACGCACAAGAGCCGACGCACAAGAGCCGACGAAGAGCCGACGCACAAGAGCCCTGATCCGCCTCCATGAGGCGGATCAGGGCTCCGGGGCCGCTGTGACGATCGTCGGCGGTGCCGGCTTCGTCAGCCGAACTGCCGCTCGATCCGGGCGAGTTTCTCCTCCAGTGAGTCGAGCCGCGGGATGGCCTGGGTGTCGTCCTCCGCTGTGAGGTCGATGGGGACGGGCCTGTCCACCGACTGGAGCGGGCGAGAACGTACCGGAAGCTGCCCCGGCTCGACTATGGAGGGCTCCGGCCCCGCCTGCGAGCCGATCTGGGCGGGCTGCGGGGCGGCCGGCACGGCCGGGCCGGTCACCTCGACCTGCCGTCCGCCGCGGACGCGGGGCCACATCCGGTGCTGCCGGTTGTAGGCCTTCAGCCGGGCGCGCTCCAGCTTGCCGGCCTCCCGGCGGCGCATCCGGTGCTGGGCCTGCTGGCGCTTGTCCTCGCGGACCTCCTCAACGGCCTCGTCCAGCGACCGTACGCCCTCCAGGAGCATCAGCGACCAGGCGCCGAAGGTCTCCCGGGGTGCCCGCAGCCATCGCACCATCCGGATCTGCGGCAGCGGGCGGGGCACCAGGCCCTGCTCGCGCAGCGCCGCGCGGCGGGTCTGCTTGAGCGCCCGGTCGAAGAGCACGGCCGCCGACAGCGACATGCCGGCGAAGAACTGCGGAGCCCCCGCGTGGTCCAGCCCGCGCGGTGCGTGCACCCAGTTGAACCAGGCGGCCGCGCTCGCGAACGTCCACACCAGCATCCGGGAGCCCAGCGCGGCGTCGCCGTGGCTCGCCTCGCGCACCGCCAGCACCGAGCAGAACATGGCGGCGCCGTCGAGACCGAAGGGCACCAGGTACTCCCAGCCGTCCGTCAGCCCCAGGTTCTGCTGCCCGAAGCCGACCAGGCCATGGAAGGAGAGGGCCGCGGCGACCGCGGCGCAGCAGAAGAGGAGTACGTACGAGGCGCTGCCGTAGAGGGCTTCCTTGCGGCGTCTGCGTTCCTCGTTGCGCTCCCAGGAGTCCGTGCCGGCGGCCCCGTCCTCCCGGACGGTGTTCCGGCCGCGCGTGTACACCGTCACCGCCACCACCGCCCCGATGAGCGCCACGGCACTGGGGAGCGCCCAATTCAGCGGTATGTCGGTCACTCTCATCTTCGTCCCTTGCATGCAGTACGGCGTTTCGCGCGCCATCCTGGCGGACTCGCGCCGGATGCCAAGGGGTTTCGCGGTAACTCACCGCCAATGGACGGCAAGGATATACGGAGAGCGACGAATGAATTCGAACGCCCGCCAGCAGTAAGTGAATTGAGTTCTAACAATCCACCCGATCGAGTGGCTTAGTCGATTCGGTCGGCTGACAGCCGCTCGATGCGGACGGCGTCGAGAGTGCGTGGGCACGTCGCGCACGAGTCCTCGGGGCGGAGGGTGTAGAAGAAGCAGCAGCTCGCGCGGTCCCGGGTGAGCAGTTTCTCGCCCCGGGGGCCGGTCAGTTCACGGAAGGCCGCGTCACCGACGTACGGGGCGGTGTCCCCCGGGAGCAGCAGCTCCAGCTCGCGCCGGACCCGTCCCTCCTCGCCCAGCAGCCGCCCCACGTGCCACAGCCCCTCGGCGGTCTCGTCCGTCACCATGCCCCACAGGGCGCGCCCGCCGCGCCGCATCCGCGGCCCCAACGCCGCCAGCAGCGGCGCGAGATGGGCCGCCACGGCCGAGCGCAGCTCGGCGCGCAGCGCCTCCTCGTCCGTCATGGTCACGGCGTCCGGGTGTCCGGCCGCCGGGTCGCCCGGCAGACAGGCGAACGCCGCGGCGTCCGCCGTGATCCGCCCCGAGGCGCGGTGCAGGGACACCGCCTCCACCGGCAGCCGGGGCACCCGGCGGTGGAGGAACCACGGGAGGGTGAACAGTAGACACACGTGCCAGGCGTAGCGGTGCAGCCCGAAGCTCGCGACGACGTCCGGGCGGGGCTCCTGCCCGTACTCGCGCAGTACCTGCGCCTCGTCCCACGCGAGGAACGCGTCCAGTGCCGGGCCGCCCGCGGCGAGCTCCGCGGCCGTCACCCAGCCCTCGCCCCGTCCGGGCGGCCCGCACCGGACGGTGATCGCGGGAAGGGCCTCCGTCAGCCGGGCGTACGAGTCCGCGACGGGGGAGACGTGCGGGGCGGAAGAGGGAGGTGCAGCCGAGGCAGCGGACATCGAGGGGACCACCGAATCCCGATCGTAAACAGGTAAGCCTAACCTTACCCAACCGTATCGGGGTTTGAACTGCCGGATTCGCCGCCTATGGTTCCGATGGGACACCAGGAGGACCTCAATGGAGCAGGGCAGACCCCACAGCGCAGTATCGCGGCCGTATACCGGTGTATCCGCGCAGGCCACGCCGAGCGCGCGCGGGGAGCACACCCATGACGAGAGCGAGTACGCCTACGTCCCGGGTGCCCGCCCCGCACCCCGGGTCCCACAGCGCTACTCCGTCCGGGGACAGGTGCTCGACGCCCTGCGCAAGGCGCTCGTCAGCGGTGAGCTCGTGCCCGGCGAGGTCTACTCCGGGCCCGCGCTCGGCGAGCGCTTCGGGGTGAGCGCGACTCCCGTGCGGGAGGCCATGCAGCAACTCGCCCTGGAGGGCGCGGTCGAGGTCGTCCCCAACCGGGGCTTCCGCGTCACCAGCCGCACGGAGCGCGACCACGCGGAGCTCGCGGAGGTTCGTGCCCTGCTGGAGGTGCCCGCCCTGCTGCGGGTCGCCCGCACCGTGCCGGCGACCCGCTGGCGTGAGCTGCGACCACTGGCCGAGCGCACGGCCGCCGTGGCCGCCGAGGGCGACCGCGCGGCCTACGCGGAGGCCGACCGGGCCTTCCACCGGGCGCTGCTGGAGCTTTCCGGCAACCGGCAGTTGGCGATCGTGGCGGAGGAGCTGCACCGGCGGGCGCAGTGTCCAGGCGGACCGCCTTCCACGGTGGGGCTCCTCGCGCACGCGGAGGAGCACCTGGCGCTGCTGGACGCACTGGGCACGCGCGACTTCGCGACGGTCGAGGCGCTGGTGACCCGGCACTGCGCCGTCCCGGCATAGGGCTGCTCCTCAAACTCCCCCAGCTACCGCCAACGGGCTGAAAATCAGCCCGTCCGGCGTTTGAGGACGACGCGCGACAGCGCGGAACGGGGTCCGGGGGCAGAGCCCCTGGGGTCATGGCCGGAGCCGCTCCGCCAACCACCCCGGCACGCCCCCCAGCAACCGCACCAACCGCCGCGCCTCCTCCCGCAGCCGTTCCGCCTCCTCCGGGTCGGCCACGACCGCCGCGAGGGAGGCCAGGGCGGGGGCGATGCCGACGAGGTAGCCGAGTTCCTCGCGGATCCGCAGTGACTCCGCGAAGCCGTGCCGGGCCGCCGGGAGGTCGCCGTCGTGTTCGGCCATCGCCGCCACGTGGCGCCAGGTGAAGGAGAGCAGTAGCCGCTGTCCGTGCGCGGCGGCCCCCGCGTGCGCGCGCTGGAAGACGGCCGTGGCGTCGGAGGGGTTGCCGGACAGGTGCTGGGCGATCAGGCCGCGGCGGAAGTCCAGCAGGGGGCGGGTGGGTGAGTGCGGGGCCAGCAGGGCCGCCGCCCGGCCCAGTGCGGACCGTGCCTCGTCGGCCCGGTCCCGTACGCCCAGCAGGGTCGACGCGTAGGCGAGGTGGCCACGTTCGCACGCGGCCGCGCCGCGCTCCTCGTCGTCCGTGGCGAGGGCCTCCGCCTCGCGGAGCGCGGCCTCCGCGGGGGCCCAGCCCTCCGCCGTGAACACGCACCGTTCGATCAGCACGGCCGTCCGCCGCAGCGCGGCCCCCGGCTCGGTCGTTGCGCGGGGTGCGAGCAGTGCGGCGGCGTCCTCCCAGCAGGCCCGCGACCGCAGTCGCCAGACGGCGTGTTCGAGGGGGTCGTCCCCCGGGACGTGTGGCTCCGACAACCCAGAATTCCGCATGGCGGTGTCCGCCACAGTGCCCTCCCCAAGCGCGCCGTCGAGCTGGAAGCCTGCCTCGATCACAGCACGGCGAACCGCGCCCGGCCAAGGGTCAGGTGTGAACCAATTCACAAACTCCGGGGCGAAGGCTACCCAAAGATGATCGGCTTCATGAGCGGGAGTCCGCTCATCTGGTCGCCGGGGAAGGAACTGTCCTCAGCTCATGCGCAGCGCCAGGAAGAAGTCCAGCTTGTCCTCCAGCCGGGACAGATCGCGTCCCGTCAGCTGCTCGATGCGTCCCACCCGGTACCGCAGCGTGTTCACGTGCAGATGCAGCCGCGTCGCGCAGCGCGTCCAGGAGCCGTCGCAGTCGAGGAAGGCCTCCAGCGTGGGGATGAGCTCGGCGCGGTGGCGCCGGTCGTAGTCGCGCAGGGGGTCCAGCAGCCGGGCCGTGAAGGCGCGGCGCACGTCGTCCGGGACGAAGGGCAGCAGCAGGACGTGCGAGGCCAGCTCCTGGTGGCCGGCGGCGCACGCGCGCCCCGGGCGCGCGGCGGCGACGCGGCGGGCGTGCCGGGCCTCCTCCAGGGCGCCGCGCAGACCCTCCGCGGAGTGCACGGCGGCGCTGACGCCGAAGGTGAGGCGCCCGTCCCCGTCGAGCCCGCGCTCCAGCGGCTCGCGGATGGCGGCGAGCAGCGCGTCGGCGTGGAGGCCCGCGCCGCTCAGCGGCTCGTCGGGCCCGGTGACCACGGCGGGCAGCGGCACCAGCGCGACGGCCTCGTCGCCCGTGTGGGCGACGGCGATCCGGTCGGTGGGCTCGGGTCCGGTGCTGTCCTGGTCGACCAGGACCTCCTCCAGCAGCGCCTGTGCCACCGGGCCGCCGGGGACGTCGCCGCCCTCCCACTCCACCCGGGCCACGACGACCTGCCAGTGCGGGGCGGTGCCCAGGCCGGGCAGCAGCACCGGGGCCGCCACCCGCAGCCGGGCCGCGATCTCGGCGGGCGCGGCGCCCGCCTGGACCAGCTCCAGCACCTCCTGGGCGAGCCGGCGGCGCACCGTGCGGGCCGCGTCGCGGCGGTCCCGCTCGACGGCGATCAGCTGGGTGACCCCGTGCAGCAGGTCCAGGCGTTCCGCCGGCCAGTCGCCCGCGTCGGCCTCGACGGCCAGCAGCCAGTCCGACAGGACCGTCTCGCGCACGTCGGACGCCGACGCCGCGCGGGCGGTGCCGCCCACGGGGAACAGCGAGTACGTGCTGCCGCCGGTGGTCACCCGGTGGGGGCCGCGCCGGCCGGTGCGCGAGGCGGCCAGGTGCTCGCCCGCGAGGGCCGCGCCCGTCTCGGCGGACAGGCCGGGGCCCGCGTCCGCCAGCGAGGACCCGGCGATCCGGCGGCCGGTGGGGGAGAGCACCCAGGCGCGCAGGTCCAGGTCGGTGCCGAGCAGATCCAGGACGACCTCGGGGCCGCCGCCCGCCGGGCCGCCCGTCATCAGCCGCCGGTGGCGGTCCACGACGGCCGCCAGGTCCCCGGCGCGCTCGCTGGAGACCTGCCGGACGACGTGCTCGGTGATCGAGGCGAAGGAGACCGTCTCGTTCACGGAGAACAGCGGCATCCGGTGCCGGGCGCAGGCCGCGATCAGGTCGTCGGGGGTCGAGGCGATCTCCGCCTCGCCCGCCGCCAGCCCGGCCACGCCCGCCGCCGTGAGGATCCGCACGAAGCGCTCGGAATCCTCCGGCTCGCGCCGCCAGGCCAGGCCGGTCAGCACCAGCTCGCCGCCCGACAGGTAGCGGCTCGGGTCCCGCAGGTCGGTGGTCATCACGCCGCGTACGGTGCGGTCCAGCTCGTCCTCGCCGCCGAGCAGCCGAAGGCCCAGCGCGTCCGTCTCCAGCAGTGCGCGCAGCCGCATCCTCGTCGCCGCCGATCTGTCCTCAGGTAACCCGTGGAATGCAGTGAGGTTTCTGCATCCCGTCTTTCGTTCGAATCTACAAGACATGGGGCCTGGCCAGCCAACCAGCTTCATGTTTTCGGTGACTGCACCGGGCCGGTCACGCGTCGCTGTACTGGCGGTGCGCCGCGTGAACAGGACATGAAGCCCCCCTCGAACCCCTCGATCCCTCGAGAAGAGACCGCCCATGGAATTCCTGCGCCCCGCCGCCTGGGAGGAAGCGCTGGCCGCCAAGGCCGAGCACCCCACGGCCGTGCCCATCGCGGGCGGCACGGATGTGATGGTCGAGATCAACTTCGACCACCGCCGTCCGGCACACCTCCTGGACCTCACCCGCATCGGTGAACTTTACGAATGGGACGACGACGGTCCCGACA
Source organism: Streptomyces sp. NPDC037389 (assembly GCF_040636475.1). NCBI lineage: Bacteria > Bacillati > Actinomycetota > Actinomycetes > Kitasatosporales > Streptomycetaceae > Streptomyces > Streptomyces sp. NPDC037389. The sequence continues at coordinate 350,326 of NZ_JBEZUS010000002.1, read as the reverse complement.
TCCGCCTCGGCGCCGCCGTCCCGTACACCCGCGTCCTCGACGAGCTCCGCACCCCGCTGCCCGGCCTCGCCCTCGCCGCCCACACCGTCGGCTCCCCGCAGATCCGCAACCGGGGCAGCGTCGGCGGCAACCTCGGCGCCGCCTCCCCGGCCGGCGACAGCCACCCCCCGCTGCTCGCCGCGGGCGCCCGGGTGGAGGCGGAGTCGGTACGTGGTACCCGGTTGATCCCGGTCGAGGAGTTCTACACCGGCGTCAAACGCAACGCCCTCGCCCCGGACGAGCTCATCCGCGCCGTCCGCGTCCGCAAGGCCACCGGGCCGCAGCAGTTCTCCAAGGTCGGCACGCGCAACGCCATGGTCATCGCCGTCTGCGCCTTCGGCATCGCCCTCCACCCCGAGAGCCGCACGGTCCGCACCGGCATCGGCTCGGCGGCGCCCACCCCGGTGCGCGCCCGGGCCGCCGAGGACTTCCTCGCCGCGGTCCTGGACGAGGACGGCCTCTGGGAGTCGGGGCGCCCCATCACCCCGTCCGCCGTACGGCAGTTCGCCGAGCTGTGCTCGGGCGCCTGCAACCCGATCGACGACGTGCGCGGCAGCGCCCGCTACCGCCGCCACGCCGTCGGCGTCATGGCCCGCCGCACCCTCGGCTGGGTGTGGGACGCGTACACGACGGGGGAAGGAGAAGCGCGATGCGCGTGACGTTCACGGTCAACGGCCGCACCCAGCAGGCCGACGACGTCTGGGAGGGCGAGTCCCTGCTGCACGTCCTGCGCGAACGGCTCGGCCTGCCGGGCTCCAAGAACGCCTGCGAACAAGGCGAATGCGGCTCCTGCACGGTGCGCCTCGACGGCGTCCCCGTGTGTGCCTGCCTCGTGGCGGCGGGCCAGGCCGAGGGCCGGGACGTCGACACCGTCGAGGGCCTGACCGACCAGGAGACCGGCGAACTCTCCGTGGTCCAGCAGGCGTTCATCGCGACCGGCGCCGTCCAGTGCGGCTTCTGCACCCCCGGCCTCCTCGTCGCCGCCGACGACCTGCTCAAGCACCGGCCCGACCCCTCCGACGCCGACATCCGCGAGGCCCTCTCGGGCAATCTGTGCCGCTGCACCGGATACGAGAAGATCCTCGACGCCGTCCGCCTCGCGGCGGCCCGCACCGGAGCGGAGGGCTGACCCGATGCGCGACCTGACCCCCACCGGGCTCACCCAGGCCGGCGACGCCAAGGGCGGCATCGGCGAGTCCACCCTCCGCCCCGACGGCACCCTCAAGGTCACCGGCGAATTCGCCTACGCCTCCGACCTGTGGCACGAGGACATGCTCTGGGGAGTGACGCTGCGCAGCCCCCACGCCCACGCCCGCATCCGCTCCCTCGACATCGCCGAGGCCCTCGCCACCCCGGGCGTCCACGCCGTCCTCACCCACGCCGACCTGCCCGCCGCCACCCGCTACGGGCTGGAGATCAAGGACACCCCCGTCCTCGCCGACGGCGTCGTCCGCCACCACGGCGAGCCCGTGGCGCTCGTCGCCGCCGACCACCCCGAGACCGCCCGCCGCGCCGCCGCGAAGATCCGCGTCGGCTACGAGCCGCTGCCCGTCGTCACCGACGAGGCGAGCGCCACCGTCCCCGGCGCCCCCGTCCTCCACCCGGGCCGCACGGACGACCACGCCCCCCACGTCCCGCACCCCAACATCGTCCACCGCCAGCCCGTCGTCCGCGGCGACGTCGCCGCCCACAAGGACCGCGCCGCCGTCGTCGTCACCGGCGAGTACGAAGTCGGCATGCAGGACCAGGCGTTCCTCGGCCCCGAGTCCGGGCTCGCCGTCCCCGCCGAGGACGGCGGCGTCGACCTCTACATCGCCACCCAGTGGCTCCACGCCGACCTCCGCCAGATCGCCCCCGTCCTCGGCCTGCCCGAGGACAAGGTCCGCATGACGCTCTCCGGCGTCGGCGGCGCCTTCGGCGGCCGCGAGGACCTGTCCATGCAGGCCCACGCCTGTCTGCTCGCGCTGCGCACCGGCCGGCCGGTCAAGATGGTCTACAACCGCTTCGAGTCCTTCTTCGGCCACGTCCACCGCCACCCCGCCAAACTCCGCTACGAGCACGGGGCGACCCGCGACGGCGACCTCGTCTATGTGACGGCCCGCATCGTGCTGGACGGCGGCGCCTACGCCTCGTCCTCCCCGGCCGTCGTCGGCAACGCCGCCTCCCTCGCCGTGGGCCCGTACGTCGTCGAGCACGTCGACGTCGAGGCCCTCGCCCTCTACACCAACAACCCGCCCTGCGGGGCGATGCGCGGCTTCGGCGCGGTCCAGGCGTGCTTCGCCTACGAGGCGCAGATGGACAAGCTCGCGGCCGCGCTCGGCATGGACCCGGTCGAGCTCCGCCGCCGCAACGCCATGGCGCAGGGGGCGGTGATGCCGACCGGCCAGGTCGTCGACTCGCCCGCGCCCGTCGCCGAACTGCTGCGGCGCGTCAAGGCGATGCCGCTGCCACCGGCCCGGCAGTGGGAGTCGGCGGGCGGTGACCCGGACGTCCGGGCGCTGCCGGGCGGTCTGTCCAACACCACCCATGGCGAATCGGTCGTCCGGGGCGTCGGCTACGCGGTCGGCATCAAGAACGTCGGCTTCTCCGAGGGCTTCGACGACCACTCCACCGCCCGCGTCCGGCTGGAGGCGGTGGGCGGCGAGGCCGTGGCCACCGTCCACACCGCGATGGCCGAGGTGGGACAGGGCGGGGTCACCGTGCACGCCCAGATAGCCCGGACCGAGCTGGGCGTCGCCCGGGTGACGATCCACCCCGCCGACACCCGCGTCGGCTCCGCGGGCTCCACCTCCGCCTCCCGGCAGACGTATGTCACCGGCGGTGCGGTCAAGCACGCCTGCGAGCTGGTGCGGGAGAAGCTCCTGGAGCTGGCCCGGGCCCGGTTCGGCACCTACCACCCCGCGTGGGCCACCGGCGAACTCCTGCTGGAGGACGGCAAGGTGGTCACCGACGGCGGCGAGGTCCTCGCCACGCTCGTGGACGTCCTGGAGGGCGAGGTCGTCGAGGTCGAGGAGGAGTGGCGGCACCGCCCCACCCAGCCCTTCGACCGGCGCACCGGGCAGGGCTTCGGGCACGTCCAGTACTCCTTCGCCGCCCACCGGGCGGTCGTGGAGGTCGACACCGAGCTGGGCCTGGTCAAGGTCGTGGAGCTGGCGTGCGCCCAGGACGTCGGCAAGGCGCTCAACCCGCTGTCCGTGACCGGCCAGATCCAGGGCGGTACGACACAGGGGCTGGGCCTCGCGGTGATGGAGGAGATCGTCGTCGACCCGGTGACCGCGAAGGTCCGCAACCCCTCCTTCACCGACTACCTCATCCCCACCATCCTCGATACGCCCGCCATCCCGGTCGACGTCCTCGAACTCGCCGACGACCACGCCCCGTACGGTCTGCGCGGGGTGGGGGAGGCCCCCACCCTCTCCTCGACGCCGGCCGTCGTGGCGGCGATCCGGCAGGCCACGGGCCTGGCCCTCGCCCGGGTCCCGGTCCGGCCGGAACACCTGACGGGCACCTGACCCTCTCTTCCCACACCGTCTCGGGCCGTCCCCCGGGTCGTGCGGCCCCCACCGGAATCTGGAGCAGCCACACCATGACCCATGCATCCGTGCGGCCGGGGACCACGGCGGAGGACGCGGGCGCGGGCTCGCGTCCGCCCGCCGGACGGTCCGCGCTCGATCGTTACTTCCACATCTCCGAACGCGGCTCGACCCTCGCCCGCGAAGTGCGCGGTGGCGTCACCACGTTCATGGCGATGAGCTACATCCTCCTGCTCAACCCCTTGATCCTGTCCGGCCCGGACGCCGAGCGGCACACCCTCGCCCGGACGGGCCTGATCACCGCGACGGCCTTCGCGGCAGCGCTGTCCACCCTGCTGATGGGCCTGATAGGCAGAGTTCCGCTGGCACTCGCGGCCGGCCTGGGGGTCTCCGGGGTGCTCTCCACCCAGGTCGCGCCCCAGCTGACCTGGTCGCAGGCCATGGGCATGTGCGTCCTCTACGGCGTCGTCATCATGGCCCTCGTCCTCACCGGGCTGCGCGAACGCGTCATGAACGCCATCCCGCTGGAGCTCAAGCACGCCATCACCATGGGCATCGGCATGTTCATCGCCCTGATCGGCCTGGTCAAGGCGGGTTTCGTGCACGCCGCGAAGTCCGGGGGACCGGTCACCCTCGGCCCGGCGGGCGAGCTGGCCGGCTGGCCGGTGCTGCTCTTCTGTATCACCCTGCTGCTGATCTTCATGCTCCAGGCGCGCGACGTGCCCGGCGCGATCCTCATCGGCATCGTCGCCGGCACCGTGCTCGCCGTCGTCGTGAACGCGGCCTTCGGCCTCGGCCCCCGCACCTGGCAGAACGGCGCCCCGAAACTCACCGGCGGCGCCGTCTCCATGCCCGACTTCTCCCTCTTCGGCCAGGTCGAGTTCGGCGGCTGGGGGAAGGTCGGCGGGGTGACCGTGGGGATGATCGTCTTCACACTGGTGCTGGCCGGGTTCTTCGACGCCATGGCCACGATCATCGGCGTGGGCACCGAGGCCGGACTCGCCGACGAGCGCGGCCGGATGCCCGGCCTGAGCCGGGCGCTGCTCGTCGACGGCGCGGGCGGCGCGATCGGCGGGGTGGCCGGGGCCTCGGGCCAGACGGTCTTCGTCGAGTCGGCGACGGGCGTGGGCGAGGGCGCCCGTACGGGCCTGTCGTCCGTCGTCACCGGACTGTTCTTCACGGCGTGCCTGTTCTTCACGCCCCTGACCAGGATCGTCCCCGGCGAGATCGCCGCGGCCGCGCTGGTCGTCATCGGCGCGATGATGATGAGCCACGCCCGCCACATCGACTGGACGGACCGGGCGGTCACCATCCCGGTCTTCCTGACGGTGGTGCTGATGCCGTTCACGTACTCCATCACCGTGGGCGTCGGCGGCGGCGTCATCGCCTACACCGTCATCAAGGCCGGGCAGGGCCGCTGGCGCGAGCCGGGCGTCTTCATGTGGGTGCTGACCCTCGTCTTCGCGGGCTACTTCGCCCTGCACCCGATCGAGCAGTGGCTGGGCGTGAAGTAGGGAAGCCAGAGAAGTCAGGGAAGCAGGGGGCATCGGCTGTGTTGGACATCGCCTCGGAACTGCACCGGTGGTGCGCGGAGGGCCGTGACTTCGCGGTGGCCACGGTGGTGGCCGTCCGGGGCAGCGCGCCCCGCCCGCCGGGCGCGGCCCTCGCCGTCGACAGCGAGGGCACGGCCGTCGGCTCGGTCTCCGGAGGGTGCGTGGAGGGCGCGGTGTACGAGCTGTGCCGGACGGCCCTGGAGACCGGGGAGACCCTGCTGGAACGATTCGGCTACTCGGACGAGGACGCCTTCGCCGTCGGCCTCACCTGCGGCGGCGAACTCGACGTCCTGGTGACCCCGGTACGGCGGGACCCGGTGCTGGCCTCGGCGCTGTCCGCCGCCGCGCGCGGCGAGCCGCTGGCGCTCGCGCGCGTGGTGACGGGCCCGCCCGGGACGCCGGGCCGCGCCCTGCTCGTACGGCCCGGCGGCCGTCCGGTCGAGGGCGGCCTGGGCGGCCCGGCCGTGCTGGAAGCGACGGCGGCCCGGGCGGCGCTGGCCCTGCTCGACGCGGGCCGTACGGCCCCGGTCGACGTCGGCGCGGACGGCTCGTGCTGCGGGGAGCCGGTACGGCTGCTGGTGGAGTGCAGCGTGCCGCCGCCCCGGATGCTCGTCTTCGGTGCGATCGACTTCGCGGCGGCGCTGGTGCGGGCGGGCAAGTTCCTCGGCTACCACGTGACGGTGTGCGACGCCCGCCCCGTCTTCGCGACGGCGAAGCGCTTTCCGGAGGCGGACGAGGTCGTGGCCGACTGGCCGCACCGGTATCTGGACAGGGTGGCGGTCGACGCCCGTACGGTGGTGTGCGTCCTGACGCACGACGCGAAGTTCGATGTCCCGCTGCTGGAACGGGCGTTGCGGCTGCCGGTGGCGTACGTGGGCGCGATGGGCTCGCGGCGTACGCACGAGGCGCGGCTGGCGCGGCTGAGGGAAGTGGGGCTGTCGGAGGGGGAGCTGGCGAGGCTGTGCTCCCCGATCGGCCTGGACCTCGGCGCCCGGACACCGGAGGAGACGGCCCTCTCCATCGCAGCGGAAATCATCGCGCAGCGGCGTGGGGGATCGGGGATTCCGCTGACGGGCGGGAGGGTGCCGATCCACCACGACGAGAGCTGGGGGAGGGCGGTGGAGCCGGTGGTCGCCCGGTGACGGGGGTCGAGCGTGGCCGGAACCTCACCATGGGTGGCCGGACGCGTTCTCCTACGCTGAGCGCGTCGTGTGTTCGGTACGGGGGAGGAACCGGCGATGTCCAGGTGGGCATGGGTGTGCGTGCGGGTGGTGGTACTGGCGGTCAGCGTTCTCGGCCTCGTCCACGTCCCGTCGTGGGTGGAGGACGCGTACCGGGACCGGGTGGTGTACGAACGGGCACCCCTGTGCCCCGCCGGCGGCCCGGCCGGTGCCGACTGCTTCGAGCGGGTGAAGGGCGAAGTCGTCGACATGGGCACCAGGGGCTGCCCCGGCGACGGCTGCCCGCCCGAAGAACAACGGCTCCGCGTCCGCTACGGGCGGGACACCGTCTGGCTGACGGTCAAGGGCAGTACGTACGACGCCGCTCGGCGGGGCACCCCGGCCGACGTCCGGCTGTGGCGCGGCACGATGACCCGCGTGGAGGTCGGGGGGCACGCCACCGACTACCTCCCGTCCGCCGGGAGTTCACTGCTGTGGCGCCTGTCCGGCTTCTGGCTCCTGGCCGGGGTGGCGGTATGCGCGGCAGCGTGCTCCCGCCGGCGCTCCCTGGCCTTCGCCGGCAGCGCCTGGCTGCTGCTGACCGCGCCGGTCGTCGTGATCGCGGACACGTCTCTTCTCGGCACGCTGGGCGTTGTCGACGTGATCCTCGCGGGGATCCTGGCCGTGCCGGGGCTCGCCGTGAGCGTCGTAGGGCTGCGGAAGGCCCGGGAGCGGTGAGCGCGCCCGAGCCTGTCCTGGCTACTTGACGGCCGTGAGGCGCCACTTCTGGTTGTCGCCGCCGTTGGAGCCCCAGATGATCACGTTCGTGCCGTTGTCCAGGCCGTTGTTCTCGACGTCCAAGAGCTTGCTGCTGTGCACGTTGGTGAGCGTGTAGACGTCCCCGCCGAGCGGGGTCAGCCGCCACTTCTGACCGGGACGGTCGTCCTTGGCCGTCCACTGGAGGACGTTCGCACCATTGCCGGTGCCGCTCTCGTGCACATCCAGCACCTTGCCGCTGCAACGGGCGCGCAGCAGATAGACGCCCTCCTGCCCGCCGGGCAGGAATTCCCATGCCTGCGCGTCGGTGCCGTTGGCCTCCCACTGGTAGACGTTGCCGCCGTCCTGCGTGCTCGCGCCTGCCACGTCCAGGAGCTTGCCGCTCTTGACGGACGTCAGGGTGTGGAAGCCGGTGATCGCGGTCATGCGAGTCCTCTCTGCGGAGGGGCGCGTGTCGCCCCGGCGGGGGAACGTAGCGTTCTTGATCGCGAACGTCCATGGCGCGTTGCGTACACACATACGGATCCGGCCATGGGCCGGGTTCGTGGACCGTTGCCACGAACCCGCCTTCACCGCAGGCCGAGCACCATGGCGTCATAGACCGGCGCCTCGTCCCACGGCCGGGTCCGCCCGACCTTGACGTACCCCCATGCCTCGTACGCGCGTTGCGCGGGCGCGGCCTCCGGCTCGGGGCGCATCGTCAAGGTGACCCGCTCGACACCGAGGCCGTCGACGAGCCGAGTGTGCAGCGCGTCGGCGATGCCGCGTCGGCGCCATGGCTTACGGACCGCCAGCTCGATGATGGTGAAGGTGCGCTCCCCGGTTTCCCGGGTGAAGTCCTGCGACGGCAGCGGTGTGAGCATCCCGTTCCACCACGAGGTGTCCGCCGGAAGCCGGTACCCGAAGGCGAAGCCGACGACTTCGTCGTCATCGCGGGCGAGGATTAACCGGAAGCCGGGGCGCAGGGCCTGGCGCTGGAAGAGCTCGATGAACTCGGCCACCTCCCGGGGGCCTTCGCTGTAGGGCGCCTCGACGTACACCTCCTCGTAGGCCGGGAGGAAACCGTCGAGCAGGGTGGCTGCGCCGGGGCCGTAGCTCCGCTCATAGGTCACCTCGGCCATGCGACCTCCTCACTGTGCATCACCCATGCGTTCCGTTCAGGATCAGGTCGACAGCGTCACGATGGGCGGAAAGGTCCGCTACGACTGCTTCGGCACCGGCGGAGCGCAGCTCCTCCTCGCTGCTCCGTCCGGTGGCCACGGCCACCACGCGCACCCCGGAAGCCAGCCCGGCCCGCACGTCTCCCGGGGTGTCCCCGACGAGGACCGCGTCTGCGGCCGGGCAGGACGCCCGGGCGAGGGCCAGACCCACGAGGCCGGCTCGCTCTTCGGATTCCTCGCCATACGCGCCGATAGTGAGGTCGAGGTGGCGGTCGAGGCCGAAGGCCGCGAGCTTCACCTCGGCCGCGACGCGGATGTTACCGGTGAGGACGGTTTGCCTGACGCCGGGGACTTGGCTCAGCGCGGTCAGCGCTGAAGCCGCGCCGGGCAGGGCTCGACCCCGGTCGCGTAGTCCGGCGATGCCGCGCAGGTGGGCCTCGGCGAGAGCGACGGCGAAATCCGCGAACTCGGCGGAGCTGGTGCGCAGTCCGTGCATCCTGGCAGTCTCGCGGAAGATGACCGGCTCGGTCAGACCGTCGATGCGGGGCTGGCCGGTCATCCGCACACCTGTCACCCGCAGGAAGGCCTCGGCGAACAATGCCCGCCCGGCTCCTCGGGTGTCGACGAGCGTGTGATCGATGTCCCAGAGAACGAGCCCTGTCGTCATGCGTGCCCCCTACCGCCTGTGCTCAGCTTGTCACAGGCAGGGTCGGATCCCGCTACGCTGGGGCGATCGCTCGGCTTGAGGACGGAGGGCGGCGATGGTCGCTCCGGATCTGCCCGTGGGCGCCAGGATCCGCCGCTACCGGAAGCAGCGTCGGCAGGACGTCATCGCAGGGCTTGTCGGCATCTCACCGGATTACCTGTCGCAGATCGAACGAGGGCTGAAGATCCCTTCGATCCCGGTTCTGCAAGCTATTGCACGGGAACTCGGCGTGCCCGTAGCCGCCTTGCTGGGTGAGGAACCCGTGGCGGCCGGCGCGCCCGAAGTCTCTTCCGCGCCAGGCCTCGTTGAGGCTTTCCTGGGCATCGGCCTGCGGCACGCCGGGGCTTGTGCCGGCCCGGCCGATCTCCGGGAGCGGGTCGAGGGAGCATGGCGAAGCTGGCAGACTTCCCCCACGCGGTTCACCGATGCGGCTGCGGTCTTGCCTCACCTCATTGGTGATGTCGAGCAATCCCTGCGTGCGCACCGGGTCGGCTCCGATGCGAAGGCCCGGCGGGAAACCTCCGGAGTAGCTGCCGACCTCTGCTTCCTGCTGCGTTCCTACCTTCGCCGCACAGGCCGCACCGACCTCTGCCTGCTCGCCGCGGACCGTGGCCTCCGGGCCGCGGAGGACAGCGACGACCCCATCCGGATCGCGGCCGCCGAGTGGAACTTGGGACACGCGCTCCTCGCGTCCGGCGAGCCGGATGGAGCCGAGCAAGTCGTCATGCGCGCTATCGGGGAGTTGTCGGCCGGGCGAGGCAACGATCCGGAGCGGATCGCGATGGTCGGCGCACTTCACCTGGCGCGGCGGTCGCGGCGGCACGACGCCGGGACTGGTGGGGTGCCCGGGAGCGGATCAGGCGGCATGCCCGTCCGGCGGCGCTGAGTGTTGGCGAAGGCAATGTCATGTGGACAGTGTTCGGCCCCACGAATGTCGAGCTGCACAGCATCGGCATCGAGATCGAGGCCGGTGAGACCGGAGAAGCACTGCGCATGGCGGATGTCGTGGACACGAGCACACTCGAGTCGCTGGAGCGGTCGTTCACATTCACAGCCGACATCATCCGGTGCTATGACCTCCGACGTGAGGATCCCGCTGTGTTGCTCCACCTCCTGCAGTTGGAGCAACTTGCCCCTGAAGACCTGGCTCGTTCGCCAATGGCCCGCGACATGGTGCTGGGGCTCGTCAAGCGTGCCCGCGTCATACATGCCAAGCAGGCCGAATCGCTGGCGGAGCGCATCGGGTTGCTGTGAGGAAGAGCCAGTGGCTCAGAGGAAGAGCCAGTGGCTCACCCGAGCTGACAGCTCGGGTGGCTCAGGTGTGGCATCCCTACGGTCAACGGCATGAACACCCACCGCTTCAGTGACAACGAACTCGCCACCCGCTGGCTCGTATCCCGTGAAACTCACCCCCGCGAAGCGCGCGAGGCGTGGGCGCGGGGCGAACCCGCGATGATCCGGATGGGCATCCACGTCGAGGCCGTCCGTCTGCCCGCGAGGTTCGTGTACGTCCGCGCGGGCGGCGAGGACAGGGCGGCGGTCGAGGGGGCCTTCCGGCAGGTGGGCATCGTTCGCGCCGTCATCGCCGACGCCCACCACCGCTGGTACTACGCGCTCGTACCACCCGGCACGTCCGCCGCCGCGGACGAGCCCCGGCTCGCCTGCTGCGGCGTCGGCGGCTACCTCGGCGTACCCCCGACGCACCGCGTCGGCCCGCCTGGGACGTACTGGCTGCTCGCGCCGCCGACCGACGAGGCGGGGCTCTGCGACCTCGGCGCCCTGCGCGAGCTGGCCGCTGCGGCAGCCCGGGACTGAGGGCGGCGCCGGGCGAGGGACGGACGGCGGCGCGCGCCGCGCACGCGTGCCCTGCCGCCCCCGACGACCTGCGCGAGCTGGTGGCGGCAGTCGGTGCCACTCCCGGCGCCCGGAGCGGCGTACGGGCACCCGAAGCGGCACCCGAACCCTTTGCGGGTTCATTACCCCGAACGGGTGGCCCCCCACGACTCCTGTGGCATGCTGGGTGCCGAAGGTGCCGTTCCGGCCCGCTTCGGCGTGTATGTCGGCGGCACCCGCGCTGTCCGTACGAGCGAGGAGGTGATCGGGATGACCAGTCGGAGTCCCGAGGGAAGTCCTCGCCACAGCGCACCTCTCCCGCGCACGGCCCGCTGACGCCGTTTTTCCGCTGACACGTCGGCTGTTCGTCGATCGGTGACAGACCCGCCACGGTCTGTTCGCTGTCGCGTGTGATTCCCCTTCCTCATCGGCCGTTGTTGTCGGCCTTTTCCTTCGCCTGAACCCGCGGACACGGGTGGTTTCCGCTGCCCTCCGCGCGTCGGGCCGTCATATCTTCACGCCCACTTTTCCGTGCCCACGGTGCGGCGAGGCACGTCCCCGTGCGCCACGCCGCCATGCCGTCATGCCCGGAGAGAGGTTCCGCCATGACCAACACCACCCTCACCCCCCAGAAGCTCGCACCGCCGGGCCGGGCCCGCCGGGAGCGGAAGGCCGCCGAGCTGGAGGCCGGGACCCGTGCCGTCGCCGGGCGGCTCGCCCGGTACAGCGCCCTGCCCGGGGCGCAGGTGCTCCAGGACGTCCGCGCCACCCCGCAGGGGCTGCGGCAGGACGAGGCCGAGGAGCGTCTGGAGCGCGACGGCGCCAACGTCGTCGCCCACGACCGCGGCCCCCGCTGGTACGCCCAGCTGGCCAGGGCCTTCTGGAACCCGTTCATCCTGATCCTGACCGCCCTCGTCGTGATCATGTACGCCCAGTGGCTCCAGGTCGCCGACGAGGAGCCCTTCGACCCCAAGATCCCCATCCTCGGCGCGATGGTGCTGATCAGCGGCCTGCTGCGGTTCTGGCAGGAGTACCGGTCCTCCTCCGCGGCCGCCGCGCTGCGCGCCCTGGTCACCACCACCACGGCCGTCCAGCGCCGGGCCGGGCGGGACACCGCTCCGGCCACCGTCGAGATCCCCATGGACCGGGTCGTCAAGGGCGACGTCGTCCGGCTCGCCGCCGGCGATCTCGTCCCCGCCGATCTGCGGCTGCTCACGGCCAAGGACCTCATGATCAGCCAGGCCGCGCTCTCCGGGGAGTCGCTGCCCGCGCCCAAGGCCGACACCCGCGTCCACGACTACGGGCAGTCCACGACCACCGACCCCGTCGAGGCCGACAACCTCGCCCTCATGGGCACCTCCGTCACCTCCGGCACCGCCACCGGCGTGGTCATCGCCACCGGCTCGGACACCTACTTCGGATCCATGGCCGGCTCCCTCGTCGGCGAGCGCCCCGAGACCAGCTTCGACACCGGTGTGAAGAAGGTCAGCTACCTGCTGATCCGCTTCATGCTGGTCATGGTCCCGCTGGTCTTCGCGATCAACGGGTTCACCAAGGGCGACTGGGCCGAGGCCTTCACCTTCGCGATCGCCGTGGCCGTCGGCCTCACCCCCGAGATGCTGCCGATGGTCGTCACCACCAACCTGGCGCGCGGCGCGGTCGCCATGTCCCGCCACAAGGTCGTCGTCAAGCGCCTCAACGCCATCCAGAACCTCGGCGCCATGGACGTGCTCTGCACGGACAAGACCGGCACCCTCACCGAGGACCGCATCGTCCTCGACCGCTACCTCGACGTCCGTGGTGGCGAGGACAGTGAGGTACTCGAATACGCCTACCTCAACAGCCACTTCCAGACCGGGCTGCGCAATCTGCTGGACCAGGCCGTCATCGACCGCGTGCTCGAAGCCGAGGAGGTTGTCGTCGACGCCCGTTTCGCGATGGTCGACGAGATCCCCTTCGACTTCGCCCGCCGGCGGATGTCGGTCGTCCTCGCCCGGAAGGAGCTCACCGGGCCCGCCGCCGAGAACGTCCTCATCACCAAGGGTGCCGTCGAGGAAGTCCTCGCCCTGTGCACCCACATCACCGACCGCGGCGCCCGCGTCCCCCTCACCGACGCGCTGCGCCGTGAGGCGGTCCTGACCGCCGAGGCCAACAACCGGCTCGGCCTGCGCGTCCTCGCCGTCGCCACCCGTACGACGCCCGCCGATCGCGAGACGTACACCGTCACCGACGAGTCCGGGCTCACCCTCATCGGCTTCCTCGCCTTCCTCGACCCGCCGAAGAAGGACGCCGCCCGCGCCCTGACGGCGCTCGCCGACAGCGGCATCGCCGTCAAGGTCGTCACCGGTGACAACGAGCTGGTCGCCGCCCGGGTCTGCGCGGACGTCGGCATCGACGTCGGCCGCGTCGTCACCGGCGCGGAGATCGACGAGCTGGACGACGCCGCGCTGCGCGAGCTGACGGCCACGACCACCGTCTTCGCCAAGGCGAACCCCGTGCAGAAGGCCCGGATCGTCCGGGCCCTCCAGGCCGAGGGCCACACCGTCGGCTTCCTCGGCGACGGCATCAACGACGCCGCCGCGCTGCGCGACGCCGACGTCGGCATCTCCGTCGACACGGCCGTCGACATCGCCAAGGAGTCCGCCGACATCATCCTGCTGGAGAAGGACCTCATGGTCCTGGAGCAGGGCGTCATCCAGGGCCGGCAGACCTTCGGCAACACCATCAAGTACATCAAGATGACGGCCTCCTCGAACTTCGGGAACGTCTTCTCCGTTCTCGTCGCCTCCGCCTTCATCCCCTTCCAGCCGATGCTGGCCATGCAGCTGCTCGTGCAGAACCTCGCGTACGACATCTCACAGCTGGCCACCCCCTGGGACCGGATGGACAAGGAGTACCTGCGCGAGCCCCGTGCCTGGGACGCCCGGGGCATCGGCCGCTTCATGCTCGTCCTCGGGCCCACCAGCTCCGTCTTCGACATCACCACCTACCTGCTGATGTGGCACGTCTTCGGGGCGAACAGCGAGGCGCACCAGGCGCTCTTCCAGTCCGGCTGGTTCGTCGAGGGCCTGCTGACCCAGACCCTGGTCGTCCATATGCTGCGCACCCGGAAGATCCCCTTCCTGCGGTCCCGGGCCACCGCGCCCGTGCTGGTGATGACCGCGCTGATCATGGCGTTCGGCATCTGGGTGCCGTTCTCCCCGCTCGCCGGGGTGCTCGGGATGCAGGCGCTGCCCCTGACGTACTTCCCGTGGCTGGCCGGCACCCTGCTCGCCTACTGCCTGCTGACCCAGGGGGTGAAGACCTGGTACATCCGCCGGTTCAACAGCTGGCTCTGAGCGGCCGATAAGGCCGATGAGAGATCGACGCAGGAGAAGGACTCAGGAGGGGCGGATCATGGCCATGGTTCACGAGTGGCAGCTCGCGGCCAACATCGGGGCAGGACTCGGCTTCGGTGCGATCATCGGGCTGGAGCGGCAGTGGCGGGCCAGAATGGCGGGGCTGCGCACCAACGCGCTCGTCGCCGCCGGATCCGCCCTCTTCGTCCTGCTCTCCACCTACGGTTTCAGCAGCGCCACCAGCACCACCGGCTACGACGGCTCGCGCGTCGCCGCGCAGATCGTCTCCGGCATCGGTTTCCTCGGCGCGGGCGTCATCATGCGCGACGGACTGAGCGTGCGCGGCCTCAACACCGCCGCCACGCTGTGGTGTTCGGCCGCCGTCGGCGCCCTCGCCGGCACCGGGCTGTACGTCCTCGCCGCTCTCGGCACGGTCGGGGTGGTGGGCGCCAACACCCTGCTGCGCCCGCTCGCCCGGGGCCTGGACCGGGGGGCGTACGGCGGGGCCGAGGTGGTCACCGACTACCACTTCGAGGTGGTCTGCACCGAGCCCGAGGAGGCGCACGTCCGGACACTCGTCGTCCAGGCCGTGACCCGGCCCGGCTTCCGGCTGCGCTCGGTGCACAGCCGGGACGCGGAGACGGCGGGGAAGGTGACGGTCGCGGCCGAGATCGGCACCGAGCGCCGGGACGACAGCCTCCTGGAGGAGGCCGTCAGCAGGCTCTCGCTGGAGCCCGCCGTCTCCGCCGTCAGCTGGACCGTGCTGCACGGCCCGGACGATGACGACGACAACGGCGGTGACGACGACTACACGGCGGGGCGCCGGGCCAGGCGCCGGGTGCGGAACCTCTTCACCGGCCGGTGACACCGCCGGTGAGACCGTCGTCGGCGCCGGTGACGCCCGTGGGCGCCCGAGCAAGGAGGCGACCGGCCCTGTTGCGGCGGGCGCGGGGTGCTGTACGTTCGCGGGTGATCCGGCGATGGGAGAGTTTCAGCGTGACTGGCGTGAACGGTTCGAACGCGTCGGAGGCACCGGAGGCGTCGCGCACGCCGCTGTTCGTCAAGATCTGCGGCCTGCGCACGGCCGAGGACGTGGACACGGCCGTCGAGGCCGGGGCCGACGCCATCGGCTTCGTCTTCGCGCCGGGCGGCCCGCGCACGGTGGACCCCGCCCTCGCCCGTTCGCTGGCCGAGCGGGTGCCCGGGCACGTCCTGACCGTCGGGGTCTTCCGCGGCCAGCCCGTGGCCGAGGTGCGCGCGCTGGCGCGGGCCGCGGGCGTCGGGGCCGTACAGCTCCACGGCGACGAGGGGCCCGCGCACTACGCGGAGCTGCGGCCCGACGGCTGGACGCTGATCCGCGCCACGTCCAGCCACGGCGAGCCGCCGGTCCTGGGCGAGCTGGGGGAGGACCTCCTCCTGCTCGACGCCCCGGCCCCCGGCTCCGGCCAGCCGTGGGACTGGTCCGCCGGGAGCTTCACCCCGCCGGCGGGCCGCTGGATCCTCGCCGGAGGGCTGAACCCCGGGAACGTGGCGGACGCCGTCCGCACCACGGCCCCCTGGGGTGTGGACGTCTCCAGTGGCGTGGAGGCGCGGCGCGGAGTAAAGGACCCGTATTTGATCAGAGAGTTCGTGCAGGTCGCCCGCTCCGTGGAATGATTCCGGCCGTCGGATCAGGACCAACTCCGGCCCACGCGTGTAGACTTCGAACGCCAGCGCGGTAAGTGAACGCCTGTCCTGGCATATCCCCCTGACAACCCTTCAATGGATCGCGGCGCCCTCGACGCGCCGCGCGGTTCCGGCCTGTCCGCGAACCGGAAGCTCACGATCTCCAGCACCCGAGAACCTCGCACCACCTTGCACTTCGCACGTCCGTGTACGGCAAGAGCGTCGGTCAGGAACTTCGGTATCCAGAGAGTGAGGCGGCGATATGTCCGCGAACGACTGTCAGAGCGACTGTAAATTGACCGGTACCTGGCTCGGTGAGGTCGATCTGCGACCGATCGCCGAACGAGTGGGGACACCGGTCTTCCTCTACAGCGAAGCACAGATCGTCAAGAACATAGGACGCGTACAGAGCGCCGCCGAGGCGGCCGGTATCGGCTCCCGCGTGGAGCTCTACGTCCCCTTCTTCCCCAATTCCAACCCCCATGTCCTGCGGCCGTTCCAGGACCTGGGCGTGGGCGTCCTGCTCCAGCTGCCGAGCGAGTACGAGCTCCTCACGAAGTTCGGCTTCGACAAGTTCATCGTCTCCCCCGGCCATGTCTCCGACGACGAGATCAGCTTCTGGGACCGGGCGGGCTACCCCACCTTCCTCTCCAGCCTGGACGAGGTCTCCCACTCGCTGCGCAACGACGCCCCCTCGATCAGCGTCCGGATCGACAGCCTCGAGTCCGGGAAGCCCGGCATCAAGCTCAGCGAGCTCAAGAACCTGTCGGACCTGCTGGAACGGCACGGGCGCGACCTCGACTGCCTTGAGGTCTACTGCGGAAGCGGCAACTCCCTCGATGACATGGTCGGCATCATCGAGACGATGTTCACCATCTTCCAGACCCACTTCCCCAAGGCCCACTCCATCAACTTCGCGGGCGGCCACGGCTTCGTCTACGAGAAGTGGGACGAGACGGAGAAGCACTTCGACTGGGGCCAGTACTTCAAGGCGCTGCGGGCGAGCGCCGACCGGATGGGCATCCCGGAGCATGTGAAGTTCCTCTTCGAGCCGGCCCGGGACGTGCTGGCCGACACCGGAGCCCTCCTGCTCAGCGTGGAGCGCAACGTCATCACCAACTCCGTCGGCAGCCTCGTCGTCACCGACGGCTCCCGGATGCTGATGCCCTCGGCCCAGCTCCGCGACCGTCGCCACAACGTGGTCTTCCTCGACGGCGACATGAAGGAGATCCCCGCGGGGGACTCCACCGGCACTGTCCACGCGGCGCTGCGCGGCCGCAGCATCCTGCGCCACGACTACATCCTGCCCGGCGAGTACCCGGTGCCCGAGGGCGTCGACGCCCGCAGCCACATGCTGATCCTCGACGTCGGCGCCTACTGCGCCACGCAGCACATGGAATTCCTCAACATCCCGCCGGCGGCGGAAGTCCTCGTGGACACCGCCGGAACGCCGCACCTCATCACCGCCCGCGGTGGCGACCTCGACAAGTGGCGCCATCTGCTCGACGAGAAGCAGGCCGTGAAGCTCTGACGCGCGTTTTCCGCGAGGAGTGATTCGAGGAGTGAGTTCCGTGCACGAAGTGAACGCCCCCATCGAACTGTTCCGTGAATGGTTCCGGGACGCCGAAGCCGGCGAAGTGAACGACCCCAACGCCATGTCGATCGCCACCACCGACACCGACGGACTGCCCGACGTCCGTATCGTGCTGCTCAAGGGGTTCGACGCCGACGGGTTCGTCTTCTACACCAACAGCAGGTCGCAGAAGGGCAAGGAGCTCGCCGGCAACATGCGGGCCGCCGGCGCCCTGCACTGGAAGTCCCTGCGCCGCCAGGTGCGCTTCCGGGGCCCGGTCGAGCAGGTCACCGACGCCGAGGCCGACGCCTACTTCGCGTCCCGCGCCCGGGACAGCCGCATCGGCGCCTGGGCCAGCCTCCAGTCCCAGCCGCTGGCCGACCGTACCGAGCTGGAGGCGGCCGTGGCCCGCGAGACCGCCCGCTTCGGCGAGGGCGAGGTGCCGCGTCCGCCGCACTGGCTCGGCTACCGGGTCCGGCCGGTCTATGTGGAGTTCTGGACCGAAAAACCGTTCCGGCTGCACGACCGGCTGATATTCACGAGGGAGAAGCCGGAGGGCGAGTGGGACCGGAAGCGGTTCTACCCGTAGCGGGCACCACCCGTGGGCGCCGGCCGGCGGCGCCGTCCCCGGACGGCGACCACCGGCCGGCGCCGCCCTCCGGTGCCACCGGTCCATCCGTACAGCGAGCAGGGACAGAACCATGTACTTCACGCATGCCGATCCGGTCTGGAACGCCCACCCGCGCCTGCGCGCGGTCACCCTGGCCGTCGACGGCGTCCTCGGGACGACGAGCGGCCACGAGAGCGGCCGGGAGCGCCGGGAGGCGCTCACCGCGCGCGTCGAGGAGCGACTGGACGCGGCGAGCGAGTCCGCGATGCCGGAGATCGCCGCCTGGCGCGAGGTGTTCTCCAAGATGGGGCTCAAGCCGACCCAGTACCGGTGTGCCTCGGAGGCGCTGCTCCGGCGCTATCGCAAGGAGCGGAATCTGCCGGGCTTCCACCCGCTGGTCGACTACCTCAACGTCGTCTCCATGGCCTTCGCCATCCCCATCGCCGTCTTCGACTGCGACAAGGTCACGGACGGCATCACGGTCCGCCACGCCGACGGCTCGGAGGTCCACCGGACCTTCCAGGGCGAGACCGAGCACCCCGCCCCCGAGGAGATCGTCTTCACGGACGCGGCGGGCCACGCCCACTCCCGGCGCTGGACCTTCCGCCAGAGCGCCCTGTCCGTCGTCTCCAAGGAGACGGACCGCGCGCTCATCGTTGCGGAGGCGCTGCACCCCACGGCCGCCGAGGACCTCGCGGCGCTGGAGCGGGAGCTGACGGCCGGGCTGCCGGAGGCCGGGGTGCGGATCGCGGCGTCCCGGAGGATCGACGCCACGGATCGCCGGCTGGAGTTCTCGTACGCGCGACGAGATGAGGAGACAGCATGAATCCGATACCCGACCCCACCACCGGTCTCGACGACGTACGGCGGGCCGTCGCCGAGGCCTGCGCGCGAGCGGGCCGCGAGCCCGGCTCGGTGACGCTCGTCGCCGCGTCCAAGACCGTGCCCGTGGAGACCCTGGAGCGGACCATCGAGGCCGGCCACCTGGTCTTCGGCGAGAACCGGGTCCAGGAGGCCAAGGCCAAATGGCCGGAGCTCCGCGGCCGATGTCCGGACCTCGAACTCCACCTGATAGGGCCGCTCCAGAGCAACAAGGCCCGAGAGGCGGTGGCGCTGTTCGACGTCATCCACTCCGTCGACCGGCCCAGCCTGAGCGCGGCGCTGGCGCGCGAGTGCGTCCGCCAGGAGCGCAGGCCTCGGCTGTTCGTCCAGGTCAACACGGGCAAGGAGCCGCAGAAGGCCGGTGTGCTGCCGGACGACGCGGACGCCTTCCTGACGGACTGCCGGGAGACCCACGGCCTGGACGTCGTGGGGCTGATGTGCATCCCGCCGGCCGGGGAGCCGCCGGAGCCGCACTTCTCCATGCTGGCGAAGATCGCAGCCCGCAACGGTCTGGAACAGCTCTCCATGGGCATGAGCACGGACTTCGCGACGGCCGTCGAGTACGGCGCCACGCATGTGCGCGTGGGCAGCGCGATCTTCGGCTCCCGGCCGCCGCTGAATCCTTCCGGCACGGCCTGAGACGCACCGGGCGGCCCGGTCAGGACCCCTGACCGGGCCGCCGCCCGTGCATGCCCTTCTTCCGTCCGAGGATCCGTCCACGACGAACACCGGGTCCACGGCAAACTCCGGCCCCTGGAGAACCGTTCGCATGGAGAACCGCACACCCCGCCGCCCCGCCCGCTACGACATCCTCTTCGAACCCGTACGGATCGGCCCGGTCACCGCGAAGAACCGCTTCTACCAGGTGCCCCACTGCAACGGCATGGGCCGGGCCTTCCCCAGCTCGATGGCCGCGATGCGCGGCGTCAAGGCCGAGGGGGGCTGGGGCGTCGTCGTCACCGAACAGTGCGACGTCCACCACTCCGGCAACCACCAGCGGGAGATCAGGATCTGGGACGAGAAGGACCTGCCCTACCTCACCCGGGCCACCGACGAGATCCACCGGCACGGCGCCCTCGCCGGCGTCGAACTCGCCCACAACGGCTTCCACGTAGGCAACCTGGAGAGCCGGACGATACCCATCGCCCCGAGCCTGAAGGCCACCCGGGGCAACCTCCCCATCACCGCCCGGGCCATGGACAAGGACGACATCCGCGCCGTCCGCCGCTGGCACCGCACGGCCGCGCTCAACGCCAAGCGCGCGGGCTTCGACATCGTCTACATCTACGCGGGCCACGACATGACGCTGCCCGTCCACTTCCTCTCCCGCCGCCACAACCACCGCACCGACGAATACGGCGGCAGCCTGGAGAACCGCGCCCGGCTGCTGCGCGAGCTCATCGAGGACGCCAAGGAGGCCGTCGGCGACACCTGCGCCGTCGCCGTCCGCTTCGGCGTCGACGAGCTGATGGGACCGCGCGGCATCGGCGCCGAGGACGAGGGGCGCGACGTCGTCGAGATGCTCGCCGAGCTCCCCGACCTCTGGGACGTCAACCTCAGCAACTTCGACAACGACGGCCAGACCTCCCGGTTCAGCGACGAGGGCTTCCAGGAGAACTACGTCAAGTTCGTAAAGAGCGTCACCAGCAAACCGGTCGTCGGCGTCGGCCGGTTCACCTCGCCCGACACCATGGTCTCCATGGTCAAGGGCGGCACGCTCGACCTCATCGGCGCGGCCCGCCCCTCCATCGCCGACCCCTTCCTGCCGAGGAAGATCGAGGAAGGCCGCTTCGACGACATCCGCGAATGCATCGGCTGCAACATCTGCGTCGCCGGCGACAAGGCGAGCGTGCCGATGCGCTGCACCCAGAACCCCACCATGGGCGAGGAGTGGCGGCGCGGCTGGCACCCCGAGTACATCCCGCCCAAGGACACCGACGACACCGTCCTCGTCGTCGGCGCCGGCCCCGCCGGCCTGGAGGCCGCCCGCGCCCTGGGCCAGCGCGGCTACGACGTCATGCTCGCCGACCGCAACCGCGAACTCGGCGGCCGCGTCACCCTGGAGAGCCGGCTGCCGGGGCTGGGGGAGTGGGCACGGGTGCGCGACTGGCGGCTCACCCAGCTGCGCCGCATGCCCAACGTCCAGCTGCTGCCGGACAATGAGATCACCGCCGGGATGGCCCTGGAGGCCGAGTGCTCGCTCGTCGCCGTCGCCACCGGCGCCGCGTGGCGGGCGGACGGCGTGGGCCGCTATCACAGCTTCCCCATGGAGGTACCGGCGGAGACCCCCGTCCTCACCCCGGACGACATCATGGCCGGCCGGCTGCCGTCCGGCCGGGTCGTCGTCTTCGACGACGACCACTACTACATGGGCGGAGTGATCGCCGAACGTCTCGCCGAGCACGGCTGCGAGGTCACGTTCGTCACGCCCGACAGCGTGGTGTCGTCGTTCACACAGTTCACGGCGGAGCAGAAGCGCGTCCAGCGGCGGGTGATGGAGAAGTGCGCCGCCGTCCACACATCGACGGCGCTCCTGCGGGCCGAGCCCGGTGCCGCCCGGCTGGCGTGTGTGTACACGGGCCGGGAGACGGAGGTCGCCGCCGACGCGCTCGTCCTGGTCACCGGCATGGTGCCGCGCGACGAGCTGTACACCGGGCTGCGCGCGTACGGCGAGGACGCCCTGGGCGCGGCGGGCATCCGGCGCGTCGTCCGGCTGGGCGACTGCCTGGGCCCGGGGATCATCGCGGCGGCCGTCCACAGCGGCCATCTGTTCGCCCGCACCCTGGACACCGCGATCACCGATGAGACGCCGTACCGGCGGGAGAACGTCGAGCTCGACTGGGACCAGCCGCTGCCGGTGAGCAGCGGCGGTGTGTGGGCACGGGAGAAGAGGCAGGGACATGGACGGCAGCTCTGACGACGCCCGGTTCGAGGAGTTCAAGGACCTGGTCCGCAAGGTGGCGACCGGCGCCACCCTCACCCGCGACGAATCGGCCCGCGCCTTCGACCTGATGATGGCCGGCCGGGCGACGCCCTCCCAGATGGGCGGGCTGCTGATGGCGATGCGGATGCGCGGCGAGACCGTGGAGGAGATCACCGGCGGGGTGATCGCCATGCGGGCGAGGATGCGCGGGGTGCAGGCGCCGCCCGGGGCGATGGACCTGCTCGGCACGGGCGGTGACTCCTCCGGTTCGTACAACATCTCCACCTGCGCGGCGCTCATCGTCGCGGGAGCGGGTGTGCCGGTGGCCAAGCAGGGCAACCGGGCGCTGTCGTCGCGCAGCGGCGCGGCGGACGTCCTGCGGGCACTGGGCGTACGGATCGATCTGCGGCCCGAGGACGTGGGGCGCTGTATCGCCGGGGCCGGGATCGGCTTCATGTTCGCCCCCGACCACCACCCCGCGACGGGGCACGTCCACCCCACCCGTGTCGAGCTCGGCACGCGCACCGTCTTCAACCTCATGGGGCCGCTGACCAACCCGGCGGGCGTACGGCGCCAGATGGTCGGCGTGTTCGCCGAGGAATGGGTCGAGCCGCTGGCCCGGGTGCTGGGCGAACTCGGCTCGGAGCGCGCCTTCGTCGTCCACGGATCGGACGGCCTCGACGAGATCACCACCACCGGGCCCACCACCATCGCCTCGCTGGAGAACGGCACGGTGCGTGTCTTCCGGGTGAGCCCCGAAGACGTCGGACTGCCGCGTGTGGCGCCCGAATTACTCAAAGGCGGCGACGCGCGAGCCAACGCGGAGGCGCTGCGCGGCGTCCTTACGGGGGAGAAGGGGCCGTACCGCGACATCGCGGCGTTCAACGCCGCGGCGGCACTCGTGGTCGGCGGCCGGGCGAAGGACCTGAAGGACGGCATGGAGCTCGCCACGGAGTCGATCGACGGCGGGGAAGCGCACCGCAGGCTGGAACGACTGATAGCGGAATCCAACCGGCACGATTCCCGCCGAAGTGATTCCCACCGAAGCGAATCCCACCGAAGCGAAGGAGCGTAAACGGATGCCCGGCTTCCTCTCCAGGATCGAAGCGGCCAAGCGTGAGGAGATCGCTGCCGCGAAGCGCGACCGCCCCCTCACGTCGCTGGAACGCGAGGCGGCCGCCGCACCGGCCCCGCGCGGCTTCCTGACGGCCGTCGAACGCCGCGCGGCCCGGGGCGAGTACGCCCTGCTCGCCGAGATCAAGAAGGCGAGCCCGTCCAAGGGCCTCATCCGCGCCGACTTCGACCCGCCGCTCATCGCCCGCGCCTTCGAGGCCGGGGGCGCGGCCTGTCTGTCGGTGCTGACCGACACCCCGTCCTTCCAGGGCGGCCCGGAGCACCTCGTCGCGGCCCGCGAGGCGACGGAACTCCCGGCCCTCCGCAAGGACTTCATGTACGACCCGTACCAGGTCGTCCAGGCGCGCGCGTGGGGTGCCGACTGCATCCTGATCATCATGGCCGCGGTCGACGACGCGGCGGCGAAGGACCTGGAGGACACCGCCTTCGACCTCGGCATGGACGTCCTGGTCGAGGTGCACGACGAGGCGGAGCTCGAACGCGCCTCGCGCCTTCGCTCCCGCCTCCTCGGCATCAACAACCGCGACCACCACACCTTCGAGACGACGCTCGCCACCAGCGAACGGCTGGCTCCGAAGGTGCCCAAGGACCGGGTGATCGTGGGGGAGAGCGGTCTGTCCACCCCCGCCGACCTGGCCCGGCTCGCACGGGTGGGCATCTCGGCGTTCCTGGTGGGCGAGAGCCTGATGCGCAACCCCGACATCGAGGCGGCGACGCGGGCCCTCCTGGCCCGTCAATTCCCGCACGGTGGCCCGGAGATCGAGTAGAAACGTATCGTCACCCGATACATACAGCAGCAAGAGGAGTATGGCCCGTGGGCATCGAATTCCTGGTCACGTCCTTAATCGTGACCGCCTCACCCGGCACCGGCGTTCTCTACACGCTGGCCACCGGCCTCTCGCGCGGCTTCCGCCCGAGCATCGTCGCCGCGTTCGGATGCACCCTGGGCATCGTTCCCCACATGGCGGCCACCATCATGGGTCTGGCCGCCCTGATGCACACCAGCGCCCTGGCCTTCCAGACCTTCAAGTTCCTGGGCGTCGCCTATCTGCTCTACGTCGCCTGGAACACCTGGCGCGACCGGGGCACCCTGAGTGTGGAGGAGCAGGCGGGTGAGCCGCCGTCCGTGGTGCGGGTGATCTGGACGGGCATCCTGCTCAACATCCTCAACCCCAAGCTGACCATCTTCTTCCTGGCCTTCCTCCCGCAGTTCGTCAGCACGGACGAGGCGCACCCGGTGCCGCGCATGATCGAGCTGAGCGCGGTCTTCATGCTGATGACCTTCGTCATCTTCGTGGGCTATGGGCTGCTCGCGGCCTCGGTCCGCGACCATGTGATCTCCCGGCCGCAGGTCATGACCTGGATGCGCCGCACCTTCGCCGGGGCGTTCGTGGCCCTGGGCGCGAAGCTGGCGTTCACGAACATCTGAGGTTCACAAACATCTGAGAGAGCTCGCCGGCTGGGACTCCAGCAGCCGCTCCAGCCGGCGCCTCGCCTCGAAGCCCTCCCGGGGCAGGTGCACGGTCACCCGTAGGTCGTGCCGGCTCGACGGGTGGAGCACCAGATGGTCGAAGGTCATCTCGCCGAGTACCGGATGGAGCACGGCCTTCGTACCGTTCGACTCCTTGCGCACGTCGTGCTGGTCCCACAGTTTCGCGAACTCCGGGCTCCGGGCGTTGAGCTCGCCCGCGATGGCGGTGAACCGCCCGTCATCGGGATAGGCCGCGGCCGACCCCCGGAAATCGGCCACGACCTGCGGCGCCAATGTGTCCCAGTTCGCAAAGAAAGACCGGTACTTTGCGTCCGTGAAGAAGGAGATCAGGCAGTTCTGCCCGTATCCCCGCAGTCCGAAAACCGCCTGTGCCGACTCGTTGATGATGACGAAATTCCACCAACGGTCGAGAACATAGGCGGGATAAGGGGACCAGGCGTCCACCAGCCGCTCCAGCTCGTGCATGAGCGCGGAGTTCTCGAGGATCTTCTCCTCCGGCGGCTTGAGCCCGACCAGCTGATAGAGATAGGCCCGCTCGGCGTGGTCCAGGCGCAGCACACGACCGATCGACTCGACTACTGAGTCCGATACGTTGATCGTCCGCCCCTGTTCCAGCCAGGTGTACCAGGAGACTCCTATACCGGCGAGGGTGGCGACCTCCTCGCGGCGCAGACCGGGCGTACGCCGCAGTCCGCGCCCCGGAAGACCGACGTCCTCCGGCCGCACCCTGGCACGGCGCGAACGCAGGAACGCCCGCAGCTCCTCCCGCCGCTGAGGCGCCTGCTCCGTCCGGTCGGCTGCTGTCGTGTGGGTGGTGGTCATGACACCACCATAAGTTGGCTCTACTCATGTCCGGGCAATACCGCGCACGATGGTGGGCGTGATCAACCACCCGCCCCGCGCGGAAAGCCGCCCAACCCCCGGGGTGGCTTCCCACAAGGGGTGGCGGCGGAGGCGCCGGCGGGCAGCCGGCGCCTCCGCGCGATGCCGGGCGATATGCCGGAGCACTTCCGGCCGTCGTTTTTATCTCCACTTATTTCATCACCCATCGATCGATTCGGGTATTTCATGACGCTAAACATTGCGGGTGCGGCACGCTTCGACGGCAAGGTCGCCCTGATCACCGGCGGTGCCACCGGCATGGGGTTCGCCACCGCCCAGCTCCTCCTGGCCGAGGGCGCCGAGGTCGTCATCACCGGGCGCAGCGAGGACCGCCTCAAGCTCGCGGCCGAGCGGCTCGACGGGGGAGACCGCCTCCTGACCGTGGCCGCCGACGTCTCCAGGCCCGCCGACCTCGCACGGCTGACGGACGCGGTCCGTGAGCGGTTCGGCCACCTCGACGTGGTGTTCGCCAACGCGGGCGTCGGGGTCTTCAAGCGGATCGAGGAGTTCACCGAGGAGGACGTCGACTACGTCGTCGACGCCAACTTCAAGGGCGTCTTCTACACGATCCAGAGCTCCCTGCCGCTGCTCCGCGACGGCGGGTCCATCGTCATCAACGCCTCCTGGACCCTCCACCGGGGCCTCGCCATCGGCTCCCTCTACGCGGCGACCAAGGCCGCGGTCGCCAACCTCGCCAAGACCCTGGCCAGCGACCTCGCCGACCGGCGCATCCGGGTCAACTCGGTCAGCCCCGGCTACATCGACACCGACATGTTCCGCGAGTCCGTCCCCACCACCGAGGCGCGCGAGGACAGCGCCGCCCAGTCGGTGCAGAAGCGGGTCGGCACCCCGGAGGAGGTCGCCTCGACTGTCGCCTTCCTGGCCTCCGACGCGGCGGCCTTCGTCAACGGCGTCGACCTCCTGGTCGACGGCGGCGTCGTCAACGCCATCCCCGCGTAGGTTCCCGCGCCGCCTCGGCGGCCCGTCGGCGATCCCTTCGAACAGGAGTCAGGACAGGACATGCGTTCCATCGAGACGTTCGTCAATATCGACGCTCCCCTGGAAACGGTGTGGGACGTCATCGTGGATTTCGACCGCTACGGCGAGTGGAATCCCTTCATCCTGGAGGCCCGCGGCAAGGCCGAGGCCGGTCAGCAGCTGTGGCTGCGCATGCAGCGCCCCAAGAAGCCGAGGGAAGAGGTCCACACCCCCACGGTCACCGTGGTGGAGAAGAACCGCCACCTCCAGTGGTCCGGTGTCATCCGGCACGCCACCGTCTTCCGGGCCCGGCACGAGTTCCTCCTGGAGGAGACCGATTCCGGTGTGCGGCTGCGTCAGCGGGAGGACTTCGGCGGCCTCACGATGCCTCTCGCCGGCGGCATGATCTGGCGCATCGAGGAGGGCTTCCTGCTGATGAACGCCGCCCTGAAAGTACGAGCCGAAGCCCTGCGCTGATGCGCGAGTGACGAAGGAGCACGCGAAGTGGATGCCCTGTTAACCGGACGCACACGCCGGACGAGTCCCGCGATCACCTTGTGCGCGGTGCTGTTGACGCTGCTGATCCTGCCGACCTCGGTGACCGGGTCGGGGGTGGCGCTCCCTCATATCGGTCAGGACACCCACGCGTCGCTGGACGCGTTGCAGTGGGTGGTGCACGGGTACAACCTGACCTTCGCGAGCTTCATGCTGGCCTGCGGCTCCCTGGCCGACCTGATCGGCCGGCGGCGGATGTTCGTGGCCGGCGCCGTGGTGTTCACGGTCGCCTCGCTGGTGAGCGCCGTGGCGAGCGACATCATCCTGCTCGACCTGGTGCGCGGCGCGGCAGGTGTCGGCGCCGCCGCCCTGCTGACCAGCGGCAGCTCCATCCTGGCCACCACCTTCGACGGCGCGGTCCGCACCAAGGCGTTCGCCGCCGTCGGCATCGCCACGGGCGCCGGGCTCGCCCTGGGCGCCATGGTGGCGGGCGTGCTGGCCGACACGCTCGGCTGGCGCTCCTTCTACGGGGCCCACGCCGTGCTCATGGTGCTGGTGCTGTTCGCCATCCCGTTCATGCGGGAGTCGCGCAACGAGTCGGCGACCAAGGTGGACTGGGCGGGCACCGTCACCTTCGTCGGCAGTCTCTTCCTGCTGATGCTCGGCATGGTCGAGGGCCCGCAGTGGGGCTGGGCGAGCGCCGGAGTGCTCGGCATGCTGGTGGGCTCGGTGCTGCTGATGGCGCTCTTCGCGCTGGTGGAGCGGCGCGTACCGCACCCCATGTTCGACCTGAAGCTGCTGCGCAACGGCAGGTTCATGGCGCTGTGCCTGATCCCCGTGGTCGTCACGTTCGCGTTCGTCATCCTGCTGCCCCTGCTGCCGAACTACCTGCTGGTCGCCAACAAGTCGAGCAGCCAGGCGGCCGGCACCATGATGCTGCTGATGACCCTGCCCATCCTGATCACCCCGCTGCTGGCCGGCCGACTGGTGAAGTGGGGCTGGAGCAACCGGGCCGTGTTCGCCGCGAGCCTGGTGTGCCTGACGGTCGGCGTCGCGTGGCTGGCCCTGGTACTCGAACCCGGCGTCGGCGCCGGAGCGCTGGCCGGACCCCTGATCACGCTCGGCGTGGGGCTGGGGCTCAACTTCGGCCTGGTCGACGGAGCGGCGCTGGACGTGGTCCCGCCCGAGGCCACCGGAACGGCGGCCGGGTTCCTCAACACCCTCCGCCTGGGCAGCGAGGCCGTCGTCATCGCGGCCGCCGGCTCGGCCCTGGTCAACCTGATGCAGAACTGGCTGAACGACGGCCTGGACCGGTTCCCCGCCTACCGCGGCGAGCCCGTCGAGCTGGCCAACAGCGTCAACTCGGGCGACCTCACCGGACCGTTGTCGAAGCTCCCGGAGAACGTCCGGCCGGGCTTCTTCGACTTCGTCACCGACGGCTTCACCGACGCCTGGCACGTGGTCCTGTGGGCGAGCGCCGCGATCTGCGCGGTGCTGTCCGTGGCCATCTACGTCATGCTCCGCGAGCCCGAGCGGCAGCCCGCGGCGGTGGACGGCCCGGTGACCGCCGTGCCGAAGAAGAACGAGGTCACCGCGGACACCCTCTCGTAAGGGCCGCACCCCGCGGTGCACAGGGCGGGCGATCCCACCGGGTCGCCCGCCCCTCCGCGTTCCGGCCGCCTCAACGTTCCGTCCTCCTGGCCGGTTTGACCACGAATCCCCGCTTGTAGGCATGGGTGATGATCTCCGTGGCGACATCCGTGATGTTGGGAATGCTCCCCAGCCGCTCGCTCAGGAAGCGGTAGAGGTCCGCCTCGTGCTCCAGGCACACCTCCACGATCAGGTTCTGGACGCCGGTGATGGCGGCGCAATAGCGCACCTCGGGGGAGGAGGCCAGCGCGACACCGACAGTCTCCAGCGCCGCAGGGTGCACTTTGAGACACATTTGAGCCTGGACGGGTCTGCCCAGCAGCTCCGGTTCGACCTCCGTACGCAAATAGAGCATGCGCCGTTCGAGCAGGGACGTGACGCGCCGGCCCGCCGTCGCCACCGAGAAGCCCAGCTCCCGCCCCAGGTCGGTGAGGCTGACCCGGGCGTTCCGGATCAGCTCCTCCGCCACGCGCCGGTCCGTGGCGGTCAGCTCGTAGCGGTCCGCGGGATCGGGGAG
The DNA here is from genome assembly GCF_040636475.1 of Streptomyces sp. NPDC037389. NCBI lineage: Bacteria > Bacillati > Actinomycetota > Actinomycetes > Kitasatosporales > Streptomycetaceae > Streptomyces > Streptomyces sp. NPDC037389. The sequence goes on along the minus strand of NZ_JBEZUS010000002.1, from coordinate 321,426 downwards.
GGGCCGTACCGTGCAGTTGCGCAGCGCCGTCTCCTCCTCCGCCGTCAGTACTGGTACGCGCCACTCGGCCGCGGTGACGAAGGTCTTGAGGGTGGTATGCACCTCGACCTTCCTGATCCGGGGGATTTCCGGAAACCCCTCCGCTATCAGGGTGTGGAGGCCCGGCCGGTGCGCCACGATCATCTCGCACCACAGCACGTCGCTTCGCCCGCTGACCGCGACGACCCGGCGCAGATCGTCCCGCCGGACCAGCGCCCGCGCCACGTCCTCCAGCGCCCCGCACTCCGTTTCGAGCCGCAGTTGAACAGCGTTTCCCAGGCCGCACCGCATGGTGTCGTAGACCGCCGTCGGCTGGATTGCCCCCCAGGCGATGAGCCGGTGGACCCGCCGGGCGACGGTGCGCTCGTGCTCTCCCAGGATCCGCCCGATTCCGCCCAGTCCGGCCCGCGGACTGATCTGGAGAGCCGCGACCACGCGTCTGTCGTCTTCATCGAGAATGTCGGAATCTTTCACCATGGCTCGATCATTGCAAGGTAGCTAACGAAGCGCATAGGTCTGTTGTCTGAACTCACCGGTCAGTGGGAAAATCGGCAACAGACGGCGACGCAATTCTGGACACGCGCTGTCAACGGGGGGATGAGAGTGGCGTGCGCGCCTGCGACGGCCCGGCCGGGCCGTGACGCGTCCGCTCGCTCTGTCCCGGGCACGGAGACCGTGCCAGGGCTTCGATGCGCGCCGCCTGGTGAGGCGCGACACCGCAAGGGTTTGCTGTCCGGGTCCGTGCCGGACAGGCGAATCGTGGCCGCGGCCGCCGATGACGTCGGCCGCCCTTCCCTCCCGCCGTGGGCGCTGCCATGTGCGTACGCCGCGCCCTGTCTCGACAGACGGGAAGCCGCCCGGACCGATTCCGCGTCCGTTTCCCGGCTTCACGAACGGACGCCCGGCACCTGATCCGTGCGACCAGCCCTCAGGGCCCGTTCCACGACTCACACTCGGGAAGACGCTATGGAATTTCGCACCCTCGGAAACCTGGCCCTATGCATCGACGGACGGGACATCACACCGACCGCCCCCAAGCAGAGACAGGCCCTCGCCCTGTTGCTGCTGCGCACCGGGCAGCGTGTCAGCATGCCCACGCTCATCGACGAGATCTGGGACGGCAGCCCGCCGCGCACGGCCATGACCGCCCTCCAGACCTATGTCGGGGTCATCCGCCGCACCATGGCCGAGGCCGGCGGCACCACGGTCAAACAGGTCACGGCGGAACGGCTGATGACGGACGGCAACACCTATGTGCTGCGCGTCGCCGACGACGAGTGGGACAGGCCCGCCTTCGACCTGTTCGTCCAGCGCGGCCGTGAGGCCGTCGCCCAGGGCGACGCGGCGGAGGCCGAACGGCTGCTGAGAATGGCGCTCTCCCGCTGGCGGGGACAGCCCCTCGGCAACGTACGCCTCGGCAGGATCCTCGCCCCGTACGCCGAGCGACTGGGCGAACTGCACCTGGGCGCCCGGGAGCTGCTGGTGGAGGCGCTGCTGCGGATGCGCAGGTCGCAGGAGGCCGTGGAGGAGGCCACGGAGCTCGCCTCCGAGTTCCCGTACCACGAGAACGTCCACGCGCAGCTGATGCGCGCGCTGTACGGGGCCGGCCGCAGGGCGGCCGCGCTGGAGGTCTACCAGCGGCTGCGCAGCCGGATGGGCGAGGCACTCGGCATCTCCCCCTCCCCGAGCGTCAACACCCTCCACCATGTGATGCTCCAGGACGAACCGGACGAGCAGTTCCTGGCGTTGTCGGGCGCGGCCCGGTAAGGCGGCGGGCCCACCGGGAGAGGGAGCGCGCCGTGCGGGCTTTCCCTCCCCGGCGGACCCGCCGGGTCAGCCGCTGATGCCAGGGAGCCGTCCGCCCCCCACTTCCCGGACGTAGGCGCCCAGCCGGGCGTCGTCCCCCACCGCCACGGGATGGCCCACGGCACGCAGCAGGGCGAGGTCGGAGGCGTGGTCGCCGTACGCGGCGGCCCGCTCCGGCGCGATGCCACGGCGCGCCATCAGCTCGCGGGCCGCGGCCGCCTTGTACGGGCCGATCATGGGCGTCGGCAGCCGGCCCGTGTAGACGCCCGCCTCGGTCTCCGGCTCGCTGCACAGCAGCAGGTCGGCACCCAGGAGCGCACGGACCGGCTCCAGGCAGGGCGGGAACGAGCCGGAGACCAGGACGGTGAGCGCCCCCGCCTCCCGGTGGCGGTTCAGGGCCGCCACCGCCGGGCCGTGCAGCGCGCCGCCGGCCGCCAGTTCCGCGGCGAACCACGCCCTGCCGTGGGTCATCACCTCGGCCACCGGACGGCCCGCGTAGTTGCGGTAGTACTCGCGATTGGTCTCGTCCCGGGGGACGCCCTCGGCGGCCAGCAGGCGCAGCTCCTCCTCCGCGAGCCGGGCGCGGTCCGGTGGCAGACCGCGCTCGGCGAAGTGGTGGGCGAGGAAGCGGAACATGCTCTTGAAGGTGAGCAGGGTCTCGTCCACGTCGAAGAAGGCGACGCCCACCGGTGCGTCGACGGCGCCTGTGGCGGCCGTCCGCCCGATCGGGGCGCTCACCGCGCGGTGGGGCAGCCAGGGTCGGCCGCGGGCTTGGAGAAGGGAGCGCCGGCCGGCAGGACGTCCGTGATGTAGAGCACCACCGGCTCGGTGCCCCGGTTGACGCCGTAGTGCACCTCGTCGGGTCCGGTGGGCTCGACGAGGGCGTCGCCCGGCTTGAAGGCGCGGACGGTGCAGTCGGCGCCGTTGATACGCGTCAGCGTCCCGGACTTGATGACGGCGATCTCCGCTCCGACGTGGTAGTGCCAGCCGGTGGCGGCGCCCGGCGGGACGACGGCCTTGCGGTACACCAGGTGCCGGGGGCCGTCGGCGTCGACCTTGAACGGCAGGCCGGAATCGCCCTCGGAGAGGGTCTCGCTGGTGATCGGGCCGGGGGTGGCCTGCCCGGCCGGCTGCCCGGCCGACGCGGCGGCGTTGGCCACCCCGCCCGCCGTCAGGCACAGTGCGGCGGCCATCGCGGTGTAGCCGAGCGTGCGCCGGTGGGCGCGGGAAAAGGGCATGACGGACATCGCGTGCTCCTTGATGTGGTTCAAGTGATGGGCGATTTCGCTGAGGAGTTCGCTGAGGAGAGAGAGGAAGGACGGCGTGGACGGCCCGAAAGGGCGGTCAGACAGCGGCGGTCCGGGCCTCGTCGGCCAGGAAGGCGCGCACGCCCCGGCCGGAGGTCTTACGGCCGAGGAACCCGTGGTCCACGAGGTCCCGCAGCAGTTCGGCGGGGGCCAGTTCGGGCCGGCCCGAGTCCGCGTACAGGCGGCGCTGCACCTCAAGGGCGACGTCGGCGCCGACGACGTCCAGGAGCCGGGTGGGGCCGACGGGCTGACCGCCGACGGACTTCATGACGGAGTCGAGCAGCGCGGGCGTGACCGAGGGGTGCCGCAGCGCGGCCAGGGCGTCGTTGAGGCAGGGGAACAGCAGAGCGTTGACGATGAAGCCGGGGCGGTCGGCGCACTCCACGCCCGCCTTGCCCAGCCGGGCGAGGACGGCGCGGGCCCGGGCGACCGCGGCCTCTCCGGTGTGCTCGCCGCGGACCAGCTCCACCAGCTCCATGGCGGGCGCCGGATTGAAGAAGTGGAGGCCCAGGACGTCCTCGGGGCGCCCGGACGCGGCGGCGCAGTCGCGCACCGAAAGGCTGGACGTCGTGGTGGCCAGCAGGGTGCCGGGGGCGCACAGCGTGCCGAGCCGGGCGAAGAGGTCGCGCTTGACGCCGAGGTCCTCGACGACCGCCTCCACCACGACGCCCGCGTCGGCGACCGTCGTGAGGTCGGTGGTGCCGGTCCACCGGCCGAGGTGCCCGGCGAGCCGTTCCTCGTCGGCGCCGGCCCGCAGCAGCCCGAACTCGACGGCTTCCCGGGCGTCGGCGGCCTTGCGTTCCGTGCGGGCGACGAGCACGGTGCGGTAGCCGGCGCGCAGGAACACCTCGGCGATCCCGGTGGCCATCGTGCCGGAGCCGATGACGGCGACGGTCCCGGTGGAGTCCGCCGGTTCACCGGCGCCGCCCGCCGGCGGGCGGGCCGTCGAGCCCGCCGTGTCCGGGCCGGTCTCCGTGCCGAGCGGGGCCGGTGCGAAGCGGTCGCCCAGGCGCCGGTGGAGTCCGCGCAGGATGTCCCCGGCCGTGCGGTGGCCGATGGCGTCCAGGATCTCCAGCGGCCCCTCGGCCCAGCCGCAGCCAAGTCGTACCGCCGTGTCGAGGGACTCCTGGTCCGCGTAGCCGTCGTGGCGCATCCACGCCGCCTGGTTGAGGAAGCCGAAGAGCAGCCGCGGGGCGAGGGAACCGGGCACGTCGGGCACGGCGTGTGTCCTCACCCCGGCCCGGTCCAGCAGCGCGGCGACGGTCGCCGCGGCCTCGTCCGAGGTGCGGGGGGCGCGGGCCAGCTCGGCCGCGTCGAGCCGGTCGGCGCGGGCGAAGCGCAGGGCGAGCAGCTCGCCGCCCGCCGCGTCGGCCAGTTCGGCCGCGGGCGTGGTGAGCGCCGTGGTCACCACGGGCGCGCCGGCCCGGCGGTGGCCGGCGATCGCGGCGAGCACCTCCCGTTTGCCGGGTCCGGGCTCGGGCACGGCCTCCAGCACCACATCGGCGGCGGCCACGGCGGAGAGGTCCGCCGTCACCTCCACCCCGGTGCGCCGGGCGCGCGCGGCGGCTTCGGCGTCCGGCTCCACGCCGATGGTGCGGATGCCGGCGGCGGCCAGCCGCCGGGCCAGTCCGGCGCCCGCGGCGCCGAGTCCGACGACCGCGGCGGTGCCGGTCGTGCTCGCTGTCATGGGGTTCCTGCCTTCCGGGGCGGGCCGGCCGGCGACCGGCCTGCCCGCCGGGGGTCAGTACCGGTCGCCGACGGGCGCGGGCACCGCGTCCAGCTCCGCGAGGTCCTCGGGGCTCAGCCGGAGCGCGGCGGCGCCGATGTTGTCGGCCAGGTAGCGCGGGTTCTTGGTACCGGGGATGGGGACGACGTGCTCGCCCTGCGCGAGCGTCCAGGCGATGGCCACCTGGGCGGGGGTCGCCCCGTGCCGGGCGGCGACGGAGCGGACGGTCTCCACGATGCGGAGGTTGGCGGCGAACGCGGCGTCGCCGAAACGGGGGTTGGTCGCCCTGAAGTCCCCCTCCTCGAAGTCCGGCCGCTCGAACGAGCCGGTCAGGAAGCCCCGGCCGAGCGGGGCGAAGGGAACGAAGGCGGCGTCGTGGGCGGCGCACCATCCGAGGACGTCCGTGCCCGGCGCCTGGGCGTCCCGCGTCCACAGGGACAGCTCGGACTGGACGGCGGAGACGGGGTGCACGCGGTGGGCCCGTCCGGCCTCCTCGACGGTCACCTCGGACAGGCCGAGCCGGCGCACCTTGCCCTCGCGCACGAGCTCGGACAGCTGCCCCCAGGACTCCTCCAGGGGAACGGCCGGGTCCACGCGGTGGAGGTAGTACAGGTCGATGACGTCGGTGCCCAGACGCCGCAGGCTGGCCTCGGCGGAGCGCCGGATGTGCGCGGGCGAACCGTCGCGGCGCATCGCGCGCGTGGCCAGGTCCGTGGCGACCATGCCCACCTTGGTGGCCACGACGGCCTCGTCCCGGCGGCGCGCGAGCACCCGGCCCACCAGGGACTCGTTGTGCCCGTCGCCGTAGACGTCCGCGGTGTCGATGAGCGTGACACCCGAGTCGAGTGCCTGCTCGACGACCGCCACGGACAGCTCGTCGTCGCGCCGGGACTCCGCGTACCCCCAGCTCATTCCCATGCAGCCGAGGCCGATGGCGCCGACCAGGGGACCTGTACCGCTCAACTGACGTGTGCGCACGCGCTCTCCTATGTGTTCGTCGGATGGTGGTGGAGTGGCCCGGGGCGGGGCGGGGAGGGCCCCGCCCCGGTCTCAGGCCGCGGTGAGCACGAGTGCCGCGTTGTGCCCGCCGAAACCGAGGGAGGTGCTGACCGCCACGTCCAGATCCACCGTCCGGGCGCCGCCGGTGACCACGTCGACGTCGACCTCGGGGTCGAGTTCGCGCACGTTGGCCGTGGGCGGCACCGAGCCGTGGCGCAGCGCCAGGGCGGTGTAGGCGACCTCGATCGCCCCGGCGGCGGCCAGTGTGTGGCCGGTGACGCCCTTGGTGGAGGTCACCGCGGGGCGGGTGCCGAGCACCCGGCGCAGGGCCCGCGCCTCGACCAGGTCGTTCATCGGCGTCGACGTGCCATGGGCGTTGACGTGGCCCACGTCGCCCGGGGCGACCCCCGCGTCGGCCAGCGCCGCGCGCAGCGCCCGCTCCAGCCCCGCGCCGTCCGGATGGGGGGCGGTGGCGTGGTACGCGTCCGAGGAGGCGCCGAAGCCGGTGATCCGCGCGTACGTCCGCGCGCCCCGGGCCCGCGCGTCCCGCTCCCGCTCCAGGACGAGCACCGCGGACCCCTCGCCGGCCACGAAGCCGTCCCGGTCGGCGGCGAACGGGCGCGACGCCGCGCCCGGGTCGTCCCGGCGGCTTGAGAGCGCGCCCATCCGGGAGAGCCCGGTCAGGGTCGCCGGGCTGAGCGCCGACTCGGTGCCGCCGGCCAGGACGACGTCGCACAGACCGGCGGCGAGCCAGTCCCGGGCGATGCCGACGGCGGCGGCGCCGGAGGCGCACGCGGTGGCGGTCACCAGGCTCGGGCCGAGGACCTTCTGGTCCATGGCGACGTAACCGGCCACCATGTTGACCATCCCCATCGGGACCATCAGCGGTGACACGTCCTCGGGGGCGCCGTCGTAGAACGTGCGGTGCTGCTTCTCGAACGTCGCGGTGCCGCCCAGGGAGTTGCCGAGGACGACGCCGACCCGTGCCCCGTCCCAGGAGGCGGAGTCCAGGCCGGAGTCCGCGACGGCCTGCCGCGCCGCCACCAGCGCCAGCTGGACGAAGCGGTCCAGCTTCCACGCCGTGCGCCTGCCGAGCAGGGCGTCGGCGTCGAAGTCCGGGACGCGGCAGGAGAAGTCGACCTCGGCGCCGTCGAGCGCGGGGTCGGTGGCGGCCGCGGAGACTCCGGAGGTGACGCGCCGCCAGTTGTCCTCGACACCGGAGCCCGCGGGGGTGACCAGCCCCATGCCGGTGATCGACACGGTGCGGTCCTTGGCGGTGGCGCTCACACCCGCGGGCCCTTCGCCTCGATGACGGTCACCGCGTCGTCGATCGTGTGGGACGACTTCAGCTCGCCCTCCTGGAGCACGACGCCCATCTCCTTGCGGAGGATGAGACCGAGCTCGACGAGGATCAGCGAGTCGATGTCGAGCTCCTCGAAGACGGCGCCGGAGAGGATCTCCTCCTCCGGCAGGCCGAACTTCTCGCTCAGGATGGACACCACACGGTCCTTGATCTTCTGCGTCGCTATTGCCGTGGTCATGACTATTCCTTCCGAAGGGTAGGCGTGGGGTCGGGGACAAGGGCCAGATCCGGCCAGCACAGAGCGGCCGATCCCCAGGTCAGGCCGCCGCCGAAGCCGGTGAGGAGCACCCGGTGGCCAGGCCGGACGTCCCCGGCGGCCACCGCGTCGGCGAGGGCGAGCGGGATGGAACCCGCCACGGTGTTGCCGACCTTGTCGAGATTGACGACGATCTGCTCGTCGGCCAGGCCCAGTTGCTCGCCGACCGCGCGCAGGATGCGCACATTGGCCTGATGGGCCACCACCCGGTCGACCGCGGCGTCCCCGGTCCAGCCGATCCGGTCGGTCAGGTTCTGGGCGGACTTGCTCATGTTCAGCACCGCCTCGGTGAAGACAGCGCGGCCGGCCATCGAGAAGTACTGGTCGCCCTCGGGGGCCGGCTCCCCGGTGGAGCGCTGCCGCGAGCCGCCGGCGCGCACAGTGATCATGCCGGAGCCCGCGCCGTCGCTGCCGAGGTCGAAGCCCAGCAGGGCCCCCGGCTCGTCCGCGTCCCCGGTGCGCAGCACCACCGCGCCCGCCCCGTCGCCGAAGATGGCGCGGGTGGTGCGGTCCCCGGGGTCCAGGATCGTGGAGAAGGTGTCCGCGCCGATGACCAGCGCGCGCCGCGCCGTCCCGGCCGACAGCATCGAGGCCGCGACCGCGAGGGCGTAGACGAAGCCGGTGCACACGGCGCCCACGTCGAAGGCCGCCACGCCGCCCAGGCCCAGCCGCTCGGCCACGACGGGCGCCGTGGCCGGGCAGGGGTGGTCGGGGGTGCTGGTGGCGAGCACGACCAGGTCGATCCCGTCGGCTTCCTCACCGTCCCGGGCGGCCGCCGAGGCCAGCGCCCTGCGCCCGGCCTCGACCGCCAGGTCGGAGGTGGCGTCGCCCGGCTCGATCACATGCCGTCGCTCGATGCCCGTCCGGGTGCGGATCCACTCGTCCGAGGTGTCGAGCTGCTCTGCCAGCACGTCATTGGGCACGACCCTCGGCGGCACCCAGGCGCCGAGGCCGCACACCACGGCGGCCCGGCTCACGACGCCGCCTTTTCCGGGGTTTCGGGCTTTTCCGGCGCGGTCTTCTCCGCCTTCCTGGGTATCGCCTGCGGTGCCGGGGCGCCCGCTGCCGCGCTCGCGCCCATCTCGGTGACGGTCTCGGTGCCCACTCGCCCGGTGCGCGGCAGGGCCGAGAGCACCACACGGGCGCGCCGCAGGGCCATCCTCAGCTCCGCCGGGTCCAGACCGGTCAGGGCCGCGATGTGGCCGTCCGGGCGGACGAGCACGGCCCGGGGCTCCTTGCCCAGCAGCGGGGCGAAGCCGGGCCAGGCCGAGACGTCCTGGGCCGGAAAGCCGGCCGGGAGGGTCGCGATCAGCGCGTCGCGCTGCCGGACCCACGTCTCGTTCTGTCGCTCGCCGGCCCACAGCAGGACGGTCGGGCCCGCGGCGTCGACGGACGGCCAGCGGCCCCCGCCCGCCACCGGGCCGTCACCGGCCGAGCCGTGCCGGCTGAAGACCGGAAGCCGGTCGCCCGCCCGCACGGCACTGGTGAGCCCCGGCAGCGTCTGCCACAGCGACTCGGCGGGCCGGTAGGTGACATCGTGCTGCGCCATCAGCGGGGCACCGAACCGCTGGAGGACTCCCGTACGCTGCGCGGCCCGCACCAGGGTGTCCCGGACGGCGACCTCCCGGCGGCCCCGGAACAGCCCCCAGCTGGTCTGCTTGGCGGTGGTCAGGACCACCCGCTCGGCTGCCAGCCGGCGCTCGGAGTCGTAGGTGTCGAGGATTCCGGGCTCCAGGGTGCCCCGGATGACGCCCGCCAGCTTCCAGCCCAGGTTCACCGCGTCCTGGATGCCGGTGTTCATGCCCTGGGCGCCCGCCGCGCTGAAGATGTGGCCCGCGTCGCCGGCGAGGAAGACCCGGCCGTCGCGCAGGGTCTCGGCGACCCGCCGCCGCGCCCGGAAGATCGTCGTCCAGTCCAGTGGCCCGATCAGGCCGGGGCGCGGGGCCCGTTCGTCCATCACGCGCTGGAACAGCTCGCGCGGCGGCGCGTGATCCTCCGTCCAGCCCGGCACGCTCACCGCCAGCCGGAACCGGCCGTCGCCGAACGGTGCGAAGCCGAGCGCCCCGCCCCGCGTGTAGCAGTAGAGCAGCTCGTTGTCGTGCAGATCGCCGTCGATGGGTCCGTCGCCGATGGCGAAGAGTACGTCCTCACCGCTGCCGAGGAACTCGATGCCGGCGAAGCGGCGCACCGAACTGTGCGCGCCGTCCGCGCCGATGACCCAGTCGGCCTCGATCTGCTCGGTACGGCCGTCCGTCCACGCCACGTCGACCACGGGCCGCCGGCCGGAGTTGTCGAGCCCGGTCACCGTGCCCTGCTCGACCTTCCCGCCGAGCGTGATCAGCCGGTCGCGGACCACGTCCTCCGTGCGGTGCTGGGGGATGACCAGGCCGAAGGGGTAGGGGGTGTCCTTGAGCCGGCTCATCTCGATCGAGCCGAGCGGCCGCTTCTGCGAGAAGTAGGTCACCGCGTCGAGCCGGTTGCCCGCCTCGGCGAGCGGCTCCGCCGCCCCGATCCGGCCGAGCAACTCCAGGCTGCGCGGCCACACCACGATGGCGCGGGAGTGCAGCGAGGAGCCCGGCGGGGTGCCGTCGACGACCCGCACCGGCACACCCTGGCCGAGGAGTTCGCACGCGAGGACCAGACCCACCGGCCCGCCGCCCACGATCAGCACCGGCCGTTCCCCACCGGAGTGCTCACGCAGGGGAATCGTCATCATCACGCCTTTCCGTTTGCCGTTCTATTGCCGTTCTATTGCCGGATCGCCGAATGGACCCGGGACCAAGCTGAGGAGGGGGCTGGGGCACGGCTCAGGGGCGGTGCACCACGACACCGCTCCAGGTGAACCCGGCGCCCGCGCTGAGCACGACGGCGTGCTCGCCGGACCGCAGCCCCCACGGGCCGTCGCCGGCCAGCGCCGCGAGGTTCGAGAAGAGGTCGCCCGCGCCCAGATGACCGGTGCCCGCGCCCAGGTCGACGACCGGGGCCGAGGTGACCGCCGCCACCGCCGGCCCGTAGATGTCACGCGCCGTCGCCCGCCCGAGACGGGGCAGCAGCACCGCGCGCGGGGCCGGGTCGTCCGGTCCGAGGCCCGCCTCGGCCAGCGCGGCCGCGACCACGCGGGTCGTCGTCTCCCGCAGCCGGCCGACGAACGGCTCCCGGCCCGTGCCCGTCAGGAACGCCTTCTTGGTGCGCCGCACATCGACCGTGGTACCGGCCGACAGGGGCGCCTCCTGGAAACGGGACACATCGCGGTGGACGACCTCCAGATCCGGCGCGGCCTCGGTGACCAGGGCGTCCAGGACGAGCGTGGCTCCCGCCGGTCCCTCGCGGCGCTCCAGCACCGCGGCCGTCGCCCCGTCCCCGTACCAGACCCCGTAGTCACCGCGCCAGCGGTCGAACCCGGGGCCGCAGAACCGGTCGCCCGTCGTCACCAGCACCGGGCCGTGGTCCGGCATCGCCACCAGCCGGGTCAGCGCGGTCTCCAGGGCCGCCGCGCCGCCGTTGCACATCTGCTGGATGCCGACGGGGACACTGCCGGTCGCGCCGGTCCGGTCGGCCACGTAGTGCGCCGGGGACCAGAAGTCGTGCCCCTGGTAGTACGTCCACGCGTGCAGCACGGCCCGCACCGACGCCGGTGCCACACCGGCCCGCTCCAGCGCCTCCCGGCCGGCCAGCACCGCCATCTCGGGGGCCGACCGCTGCCCGGACACGGGAAGCTCGTCATAGCCGATCGCTTCGCTCTCGTCCTGGGTGACCAGGCCGTCGGCGAGCGCCTCCACCGCCTTGACGGTGGTAGCCGGCAGCCATTCGGAAGGAGTGAGGAGGACTCCCCGGGGTGCCCTCACACCATCACCTCCTGCATGGCGGCCGCGTAGGCGCGGGACGTCGTCGTGTGCATCCGTCCGGTGGCGATGACCGCGCCGTCCTGCTCGAACTCCACATGGAACGTCCACAGTTCCGGCAGCGATGCGCCGAGCTCGTCCACATGGGCGTACGGCTCGGTCCTGCGGACGTGCACGGTCGTGGGGGAGTCCAGCTCCGCGTAGCGCGTGAAGGAGAAGTCGAAACCGGCGACCGTGGTGCGCGGCGTCGAGGCGCCGTGCGACTCGGAGGCGGTGAACAGGCACAGTTGCCGGGCCGCCTCCATCAGCACCATGCCCGGCACGTGGTCCTGCGCGTGGTCGAACATGCTGCGGTTGTCCACGGGCACCCGGAGCGACGCGGAGGCCCCGTCGGGGCCGGTACGCACGTCGCCGAGCACCACGTTGGCCGGATTGACGCGGCCCACGAGGGACGGCGCCAGCCGCGAACCCGCCCGGGGGAGGTCCGTGAACGGAGTGAGCGGCCTGCCCCGGCCCCGCTCGCGCACCATGGCGTACACCTCGCCGGGTATGTACCCGACGTCGATGCGCACCGTGCCCAGACGGTGCCGGGAGAGCTCCATCTCCGCCTCGTACGTCAGCCGACGGATATCACCGGCCGCCCCGCGGCGGTTGCTCGTGCGCATCCGTATCGCGAGCTCGCCCGGCCGGTCGGTGACGGGCGCGGTCAGCAGCCCCGGCAGGGACATCGACCACGAACGCAGCAGGAACTTGCTGTCCCGGGGCACACCGAAGAACGCGTGGCCCCCGTACGTCTCCGCCTGCCGGCAGCACTCCAGCAGGAGCAGCGGATCCGGCACGCCGAGCCGGGAGCACCCCTCCGTGTAATAGGTGTGCGACGGCGGCAGTTGAGCGGCCGCGAGATACGCGGACTCGCTCACCCGGCGGGCGTCCGTCAGGAACACCTCGGACAGGGCCCAGCGGTGCAGCAAGGACCGGTCGACGGTCCGGTTGAATTCGAGGGTTTCCGTTCCGGACAGACCGCTTCGAGGGACCTTGGATTCCATGAACACCTCCAGAACCTCCGCTATCGCGTTTCCCGCGTACAAATCTCCGGTCACCTCTCTGGCCATCTCGGTGGTGCGCGTAATGAGAGTCTCCCGACGTCGGCACACGCCCCGCTCAAGGCGTTCGGCGGAACCGGGCCGCGAGCCCGGCGCGAGAACCAGGATTCAGCGCCCCGGCCAATATTCAACTCAAGTCCCGCACCAGTGGCCCGGCGATGACCGGCGCTTGTCCCCCGCTTGAGCCGCTGGTGCCGACACTCGATCCGGCACCCGATTCACCGGAGGCATGGAACAGACCGGAGGAAAAACACCGATGGCCACTACACGCGACACGCACGGCATTGGTGCGACGCCGTTCGCCGCCCTCTTCCCGGGGCAGGGGGTACAGCGGCAGGGCATGGGCGCCCGCTGGCGCGGCACGCCGTCGTGGTCCCTGGTCGACACGGTCTCCGAGGCGTCGGGACACGACGTCGCCGAACTCCTCCTGGAAGCCGGCACGGAGGCCCTGGCCCGCACCGATCTCGCCCAGATCAGCGTCTTCACGGCGTCGTTGCTGTCCTGGACGGAGTTCCGGGACGCCCACCCGGAGGCCCGCGTCACCGCCTTCGCCGGGCACAGCCTGGGGGAGTACACGGCCCTGGTGGCGGCCGGGGCCCTCACCGCCGCCGACGGCGCCCATCTGGTCGGGGCGCGCGGCCGCGCGATGGCCGACGCCGCGCGCCACCGGCCCGGAGCCATGGCCGCCGTCATGGGCGCGGACCCCGCGGACGTCGAGGAACTCACCGACCGGGTACGCCGCGACGGCGCGGACCTGTGGGTCGCCAACCTCAACTCCCCGCAGCAGACGGTGATCGCGGGCGCCCCGGACGCGGTCGAGGCCGCCGGGGCGCGGGCCCTCGCGAACGGCTGGCGCTACAACGTCCTGCCGGTGTCCGCCGCCTGCCACACCGCCTACATGGCACCCGCGAGCCAGGCGCTAGCCGCAGCACTGAACGAGGTCACGTTCCGGCCCGCCCACGCGCCGGTGATCTCCAACGTGGACGCCCGCCCGCACACCGACGGCCACGGCTGGCCGGCGCTCTGCGCACGCCAGCTCGTCTCCCCGGTGCGCTGGAACGACACGCTCCACGCGCTGGTGACCGACCTGGGCAGCGCCCGGCTCACCGACTTCGGCCCGGGCCGCACCCTGGCGGACCTGGCCCGCCGCGCCCTCCCGGACGTCCCGGCGGAACCGGTGGGGGGTCGGCGGACGGTTGTCCACGAATAAAGGAGTGGCGGGTACTCGAGCGAGTACCCGCCACTCCTTGTCGTGCCGTGTTCAGGACCGGGTCAGCCCCGATCCGACCACCAGGCCGGTGACACATCGATGTACAGCACGTCCCCCACCCGCTTCTCCATGGGGTCGTCCGGATCGATGTCGCCGTTTCCATAGGGATCCGGATCGGCGACGACGAAGATCCTCGCGCCGGACCCGGACACCCGGTACCTGTGGAAGTCGTCCGTCACCGACGCGTCGTCGTCCGGCTCGACCGAATGCCCCATATCCGTGATCAGGGCACGCAGGTCGTCGAATCCGACTCGATGAGTGAATTCACCGTACGCCTCCTTCAGGGCCGGAGGTACGACGCCCGCGCCGCGGATCAGGCTCCGCATCCGCACCTTGATGCCGGTGCACGACCAGATGCCCTCGTCCTCCTGGAACGACAACTGCACAAGTCCGTAGTCCCGGCCGATGAGGCCCGCCGACGTGTTGTCGGCGTAATCGGGCCCCAGTTTTTCCTCCCATACGGCAGGCCGGGACCCGATTCCCGCCCCCAGTACGTCACCACAAGTGGCGACGTGGGCGTAGAACGCCAAATCGGACATCTCGATCTTCTCCCATGCCCCGATTACGGAATGTTCTCCAGTGCGTCGATCAGGTCCTGAATTTCCTTCGACCGGTCGTTCTCGAACTTCCACTCCGGCTTACGGCCCTCCTTCATCGCCTTGGCGCTGTACTCGAACTTCTCCTTGGCGGACCGTGCGACTCTCAGCATGTCCGCACGGCGCTTCGGATTCGTCCTGAGTTCCTCGAGGGCGGCGTCGATCTGCTTCTGCGAAGGCTCGCCGATCGAACCCTTTCGGCGCCAGGGCAGGCCCATGATGCCACCCTTGCCGTCCGCGCGGATCAGCACCTCCGTCTCGTCCGCCATATTGACGTGAGCGCCCTTGTGGACCCAGTCACCGTCGACCTGGGCCACGTGATCGATCTCGAGGCACTTCTTCTTCTTGGCGTTGTGGACGAGGATCGCCGTGGTGCCGGCACCGACGTAGTAGGTGTGGACGCCGTCGACGGTGAGGTTGTAGACCTTGCGCGTCTCGGTCCACGCCCGGGTGCCGACGACCTCGTTCAGCCCGCCGTCGGGGGTGCGGAGCCGGTCGCCCGCCTTGAGGTCCGCCGCCGTGAGCCAGCGGTGCTGGTTGTCCACCCAGAACGGGTGGTTGCCGGTGGCGGTGACCTTGCCGGTGGCGTCGCCCGACGCACCGTCGGTGTCAACCGTGACCTCGACGAGGTTCTTCTGACCCTGGCCGATGATCACGTTGGTGACCATGCGTCCCTCGGTCCTGCCGGTCTGGGGGTCGGTGGCCAGGACGTCCTGACCCGTCCGGACGTTCTCGATCGGCTTGCGGGTGCCGTCCGCCATCAGGACCGGGGTCCGCGGCGTGAAGCTGTTGTCGGGGAGTTCCTCGGCCGCTTCGATGAGGCATTCCGCATGCACCTTGCGGAGGGCATCGAGGACGCCCTTCCCCTTGTCGATGAGCTTCTTCGCCGTGGCCGACTCCTCCAGGAGCTTGCCGATGTTGGCCAGACGCTTGATGGCCTTGGCGATCTCCGGGAACTTCTCGATGGCTCGGAGAGCCTTGCCCCAGGGGAGGTTGTTCACCAGCGCCCAGAAGCACGCCTCGACGTTGCCGTCGCTGATGCACTTCTTGATGTTGTTGATGTCGAAGTAGTCCGCGAGGAGACCACCACCGATCTCCACCAGGAGGTCCGCGAAGTCCTTGCCCGCGAGCTTCCGGGCCTTCTCATATTCCTCGCGGGAGATGCCGCTCTTCTCGAGGACCTCCAGCTCGTCGTCGGTCAGCTGAGGACTGTCGCTCTTGTCCGCGTTGGCGGCTTCCTCACGCGCCTTGCGCTCTTGCTCGCGTGCTTCCGCCTCGGCCTTCTTGGCGGCCTCGTCGGCCTGCTTGGCGTAGCCGAGGGCGTTGTTGGCCGCTTCCTTCGCCGACGCGGCGTGCTTCTCGGCGGATTCGGCGAGCTTGCCTGCGGCGTCGGCGTCCTTGCGGGCCTGTTCGGCCGCGCCCTGGGCGGTGGCGGCCTCGCTTTCGGCGAGGTCGGCGGCGCTTGAGGCGGCTGCGGCGTGCTGTTCGGCTTCGGCGGCGGCGCCGCGGGCGCGGGCGGCTTCGGCTTCGGCGTCATTGGCGGCCTGGCGGGCGGCGGCGGCGTCGGCGTAGGCCTGGTTGGCTGCTTCGCGGGCTGCCTTGGCGTCGGCCTGGGCCTGGGCGTCGGCCTGGTTGGCGCGGGCTGCCGCGGCACGGGCCTTGGCGCCGTCGACGGCGGCGTCGGCGGCGGAGCGCATGGCGGCGGCCATGGAGCGCGTGGCGTTCGCGGAGGAACGGGCGGCGTCGGCCGCGGCCTTGAAGGCCGGGGCGACCTGGGCGTTCGCACGCTTGGCGGCGGCTTCCGCGTCCTCGGCTGCCTTGACGGCCTCGTTCGCCTTGGCCTGGGCGGAGGCGACCTGCTCCTCGCCCAGCTCCTGGGCGGCGGTGGCGACCTCGGTGGCGAAGTCCGCGTCGATGTCCTTGCCCGCGAACGGGGCGGTCAGCTCGATCGCGGTGTTCGCCGGGTCGGCGATACCGGCAGCGGAAGCCTTGGCGGCGCTGGACGCTTGGACGGCGACGCCGGCTTGGAGGCGGGCCATGGCGGCCTCGCGGGTGGCACCTTCGGCCTCGTCCTTGGTGCGGTTGGCGGCCTGCAGCGCGTTCTTCGCCTCGATCGCCGCGAGACCGGCCAGACGGGCGGCCTCGTGCGCGGCCACACCGGCGCGGGCCTCCTGCGCGGTCGCCTCGGCGGCCTTGACGTTGGCACGCGTCGCCGCCGCGTGGGTCGCGGCGGCCTCGGCCTCGGCACGATTCGCAGCCGCGTTCGCCGCGGCAGCAGCCGCCTCGGCCTTGTTCGCGGCGGCGTTCGCATTCGCGGCATGCGCGGTCGCCTCAGCAGCAGCGGCACGGGCACGCGCGGCCGCACCAGCGGCCTCCGTCGCGGCGGAACGAGCACGGACAGCGGCACCACTGGCCGTGTCGGCGGCACCCTGCGCCTGATCGGCCGCGGCACTGGCGGTGTCGGCGTCCGACCGGGCGGCGACAGCGGCTGCCTGCGACTCTACGGAGTACGAGGTGCCCTTGGCCGCAGCGGCCATCGACGCGGTGGCCTGGGCCCTGGCCTCCTCGGCCTGGTGCTTCTGCCGGGCCGCGTACGCCTTGTCCCGGGCCTCGCGGGCCTGGGTCTCCATGCCGCGGGCGTTGTCGTCCGCCTTGGCGGCGATGCCGTCCTGCTTCTCGGCATCCGCACGTGCCGACGCCGCCGTAGCGGCAGCGGCCTGGGCCTCCGCCCGTGCTGCCGACGCCGTACGGGCCTCGGCCTCCGCACGTGCCCGTGCCGCGGCGGCAACGTCGCGCTCGTGCTCGGCACGCGCACGCGCCGCCGCGGCGAGGTCGCGCTCGCGTTCGGCGATCGCCCGCTGCTCAGCGGCGATCTTCGCCTGGCGCTCCGCCTCCTGGCGGGCCTCACGCGTCTTCTTCGCGTGCTCCCACGCCTCGGCCTCGGCCTTCTCCGCCGCGATCCGCGCCGTCCGCGCACGCGAAGCAGCGTCAGCGGCGATCTTGGCCTGCTTGTCGGCCGCCTCGGCGAGCTTCGCCGCGGTGGCGGCGTGCTGCTCGGCGTTCGCGCGCCACATCTTGGCCTGCTGCTCGTGCAGCTCCGCCTGGTTCTTGGCGTTCAGGCCCTTCGCGTCGGCCTCGGTGGCGTCCACCGCGTGCTGCGCGGTCTCGCTCGCCTTGACCGCCGCGTCAGCAGCCGCCGCGATACCGGAAGCGACCTCCGACCACTGCGTGCCGTACGTCAGACCGGTCTCGACCAGCACATCGGCCTGGACCTTCGCCTGCGCCGCGGCGACCTGCGCCTGCTTCGCGGCCATCCCGGCGAACTCGACCTGACGGGCGACATCGGCCTTGACGTTGTCGTACGACGAGAGCGTCTTGCCGGCACGGTCGGCCGACAGCATCCGGTCCGCCTGCCGCGC
Source organism: Streptomyces sp. NPDC037389 (assembly GCF_040636475.1). Taxonomy (NCBI): domain Bacteria; kingdom Bacillati; phylum Actinomycetota; class Actinomycetes; order Kitasatosporales; family Streptomycetaceae; genus Streptomyces; species Streptomyces sp. NPDC037389. The sequence continues at coordinate 303,700 of NZ_JBEZUS010000002.1, read as the reverse complement.
CGAACCCGCCGCCAGCGACATCGCGTTCGAGGCGTTCTTCAACGCCTTGACGGCGTCGCCATGGGCGGCGATCAGCTTGGTGCGGGCCTCGGCCGCGCGCGCCGCCTTCTCGGCCAGCTCGCGCAGCTTGTCCGCCGCCTCCTGGGCCTCCTTCTGCGCCTTTTCGATGGCGGCGCGGGCGTCGGCGTCCTTCTGGGCCGCGACCAGGTAGCCCTTCTCCAGGAACTCCGCGATCTTCGCGTCGTCCTTGGTGTCCAGAGCGGCCTGGGCGGCCTTCTTCACCTCCGGGCCACCGGAGGCCGCGAGCATCTCGACGCGCTTGCGGTTCTCCTCCGCCTGCTTCGCCGCGTTCTGCTTGTCCTTCTCGTCCCGCTGCTTGGCGATCGCCCCGCCGAAGGCGAGGAAGTCGGCGCGGTCCTTCGCGGTCGCCTTCGGACCCAGGACGCGCTCGACCTCGGCGTTGAAGTTCCGGCCGCCCGTGCCGCGCAGCTTTTCGATCTCGGCACGGTTCTTGACGTCCGCGCCGTCCTTCTTGTCCTTCGCGCGCTGGCGGGCCTCGGCCTCACCGTGCTCCAGGAACTCCCGGATCGCGTTCGGGTCCGAGCTCTCCAGAGCCTTCTTCGCGGCCTCCTGGACCTCCGGCTCCGGATCGAACTCCGCGAAATCCTCCACCAGCTGCCGGTCGCGATCGGCGGAGAGCTTGTCCAGCTCGGTCCGCGGCGCCGGCACCGCACCCGCCGCCGGCTTCGGCAGCGCCGCGGCCAGCTTGTCCAAAGCGGCCATGGCCTTGGTCGGTGAGACCGCGGCACTCTGGGCGCGCGCCGCCGTGGTGGCCGCGGTGGCCTCCCCCGTCGTGCCGCCCAGGACCGCCACCACCACAGCCGCGGAGACGGCCTTTCTCACCACGCCGGCCACGTCACCACGCAGCCGTCCTCCGGCTCTTGGCCGGAATCTACCCATCACGGGAAGAACCCCCAACGAAATGAAATGGAAAATGCCCCTGAACCCGCGTACGCGGGCAGGGCAGAGCGGACCCGGTCACGACGACCGGGTCCGGATGACCGCCGAAAGCACAGCGGTCAGGGAAGTTCGGCCGACAGGTCAGGCCGGCCGAAGTACGTGAAAAACGTCAGCCCTTGACGCGGTTCTCGCCGTCCCGGGCCTTGTCGAACATGTCCTGCCAGAACCTGGACGTCTCCAGCGCGTTGGCCTGCTCCTGGGACCAGGTCTTCTGGGTGGCGTCGGCCGACCGGCCGATGTTCTTCCAGAGCTCGTCCGAGGACTCCTGGGCGGCCTTCACGATGTTCTTCCAGTTGTCCGCCTGCGCCGCCGCCGTCTCCTGCTCGGCCAGCCACGCCTTGCGCGCCGCCTCGGAGTGATCGGCCACGGCCTTCCAGGCGCGCTCGGCCTCGGCACGGGCCATCGCCGCGTCCGCCGAGCCCTTCACGGCCTTCTCCGCCGCGTCGGCGTCCTTGATCAGACGGGCCAGGGTGGCACGCCGGATCGTTTCCGCATCCGTGATCCGCGTCGCGAAGGCCTCGAAGTCCAAGGTCGCGCCGGTCGACCAGCCGTAGCCGAAGAACTCCGCCACGTCCGCGTCCGTGGCGCCCGGGCGCAGCGCCCACTGGGCCGCCACCCGCACCTGCTCGCCCGGGTCGTGTTCGGCGACCGACGACACGAAGTCACGGTCCTTTGCCGCGACTTCCAGCTTGTGCCGGGTGTCGGCCTCCCGGGTGGCCCGGTCGCGCTTCTGCGCCTCGGCGTACCCGGTCTTCACGAACGCCGCCTGGTCGGCGGCCGTGCCCTTCAGCGCGCGCTCGGCCGCCGCCCGCGTCTCGGGGGAGAACTCCGCCGTGTGCGTACGCACCACCCGCTCGCAGAAGGCCCTGTTACGGGCCCGGACGTCCCGCGCCCGCTGCCTGGCGGCGTCGAAGCCGCCGCCGGGTGCCAGCCACTCCGCGATCGCCTCGTCCCCCCGGGTGCTGCGCAGGGCGTTCCACGCCGAGGTCCGCACGTCGGCCGACGGGTTCGTCTTCGCCACCTTGAGCACGTAGTCACGCGCCGCCCGGTCCGCCGCGGCCTGCGCGAGCGCTGCCTCGTCGGCCGACTGGTCGGCCGGGGCCGCCACCACGGCAGGGGCGTCGGCCCACGCCGGTGCCACGCCTGCCGCGGCGACCCCACCGGTCAGCATGCCGACGGCCAGCGCCTGCGCGATCCACCACTGACGACTCACTCTTCCCCCTCAAGAACGTGTAGCTAAGAACGTGCAGCTCATTGCAGTCGTCCATACGGAGAGGGACAGCGCCCTGGTCAAGACGCTGTCCCTCCGCGCGGTCCATCTGCCGCGCACGCGCGGCATCGACCGCGAGGTCACTTGACCGGTGTGATCTTCCACAGCTGGGCGTCGCTCTGGTTGCAGTACCACTGCTGGGCCTTCACGTTGTTCTCCTTGTTGGCCCCGGGGATGTCCAGGCAACGGTCCTGGACGTGCTGGGGGCGCAGCTGGAAGAGCTTCTTGTCGTGGTCGACGAGGATGGCCTGCCAGCGGGTGTTCGCGCCGCCGTGGCAGGTCCACTGCTGGGCGGCGTCGCCGGCCTTGGTGCCGCTGTTCTCCACCTCGAGGCACTTGCCGCTGGGTACGGACCGCAGCTCGTAGGTGGAGTCGGCGGCGGGGACCATGCGCCACTGCTGGGCGGTGGTGCCGTTGCAGGTGTACTGCTGTGCCTTGACGCCGTTGTCCTTGGCCCCGTTGTTGATTTCGAGGCACTTGCCGCTGGCCGCGACCTGGAGGGTGACGACCGTCTGGGGCGCGTTCGCGCGTTCGTCGGCGGCGCGCGCCGCGTCGGCGGCCGCACGTGCGGCGTCGGCGGCCGCGCGTGCGGCGGCCTCCGCCGCGCGCTGGGCGGCGGTGGCGCTGTCGTCCCCGTCCGCGTACGCGGTGCCGGCGCCGCCGGTCAGGAGGATGAGGCCGGCACCGATGGCCAGCGCGGCTCGGATGGTCCGTGCCATGGTGGGATCCGTTTCTTCTCGAAGGAATCGAAGGATGCGGGTGCCGCTCAGGCGGACTTGGCGGGCAGGAGCTTCCAGCGCTGGCCGGCGGTGCTGTTGCAGTACCACAGCATGATGTTCGCGCCGTCCTCGACGTTGCCGCCCTGGACGTCCAGGCAGCGGTTCAGGGCGTGGGCGGGGCGCAGCTCGTACGTCTCCTTGGCCACGTCGACCATGACCATCCGCCATTGCTGGTGGGGAAGCTGGGCGCACCACCACTGCTGGACGTTCGCGCGGATGTCGGTGCCGCCGTTGTCCACCTCAAGGCACTTGCCGCTGTGCTTGGGGCGCAGTTCGAAGGTGGCGTTGCCGGTGGGAATCACGTCGAAGAGCTGGTTGTCCAGGCCGTCGGCGCACGTGGCCTGCGTGGCCTCGGCGCCGTTGCGGAGGCTGCCCTTCGCGATGGTGAGGCACTTGCCGCTGTGCTCGGCCTGGAGCTGTACGGCCGTCGGCGCGCCGGCGCGCGCGGCGGTCTCGTCCGCGGAGGCGTTGCCCGCGCTGCCGGCCAGCGCGGCGACACTTGCGCCGATGGCGATCGTGGCCCGGGTGATCCGAGACATGGGGGATTCCGTTCTTCTCAGGAGTGGGCTCGGTACCGAGCGGGGTCAGCGGGCGAGCGGGGCGGAGATCTTCCAGGTGGCGTCCTGGGCGAAGTCCTTCTCGGCGTCGTAGCGGTTCTTGCCGCTCTTGTCGGCCGTGTAGAGGTCGCCCCAGAACTGCCGCAGCCAACGCCCCGGCTGACCCGCGGACTCGAAGGACATGCCGGAGCCGGCGAGGCCCTTGCGGGCGCACCAGGTGGCGTCCTTGCGGAAGTCGGTGCTGCTGTCGTCCGCGGACATCCGCACCCGCCGGTCCTTCTGCGCCAGGTAGTAGCCGGGCTTGCGGGCGGACTCGAAGGAGTAGCAGCCGGGCTGGTTGGCCAGCGCGGGGACGATCACCCAGGTGGCGTCCTCGCGGTCGGTCTGCTTGCCCTTGGCGTCGACGGGAGCGATGAAGGCCTCGCCGCCGTCCACGTCGGACTGACGGATGTGGAAGCCGGTCAGCTTGGCGTTGACGGTCTGGAAGGACTGCCGCTTCGCGCGGTACTGGCTGTCCTCCTTGAGGAACCGGGCGACGTCCTCGTCGGTGCCGGCCAGCGCCTTCTTCGCGACGGCGACCAGGTTCGGATTCATCCCGGTCTTCTCGGCCGCGGCCTGGATCTGGAGCGCCTGCCTGCGGCCGGCCTCCGCGATCTTCTTGCGGCGGGCCTCGTCGTCGCGCTTGTACGCTTCCTCGGCGCCGGTGTGGATGAACTGCTTCCAGTCCGCGGGGCTGGAGCTGAGCACGGCCTTCTGGCCCGCGGCGTAGAGCTCGGTGCCCTGGTCGCCGGACGCGGCGCGCAGCAGTTCTCGGATGAAGTTGTCGTCGCCGAGGGCGAGCACGGCCTCGGACGGCGTGATGCCGAACAGGGCGGCCGCGTTCTTGCGCGCGGCCAGCTCCTTGCGGCGCTCGGCCTCCTCGCGGTTCTTCTGCTCGAGCTCCTTGAGCTCGTTGGCCACATCGCGCTGGTGGGCCTCGCGGGCGCCGTTGGCGATGAACTTCGCCCAGGCGCCGGCGTCGCCCGCCAGGGCCTTGGCCGCCGCGTCACGGACCTCCGGCCCGGAGGCCTCGTGCTTCAGCACGGCGCGGATGAAATTGTCGTCGCTGAGGCCCAGCAGGTCGGGGCTGTTCGGGATGCCCACCGCGATCAGCGCCTGGGACTTGGCGTCACGGGCCGCGCGGTCGGCGTCGGCCTTGTCCTTCTCCCGCTGCTTGTCGAGCTTGTACGCCTCGTGGATGCCGGTGGTGATGAACCGCACGCGGTCCTCGGCGGATTCGCCGACCATGGCGTCCTCGGCGGCCAGGCGCACGTTCTGGAGCGTCTCCCCGGCGTCCCGCGCCTTCTGCCACAGCGCGTGGACGAAGTCGTCGTCGCTGAGGAGGAGGACGTCCGGCGTCGGGTCCAGACGGACCACGGCCGCGGCGTCGACGCGCTGCGTGTCGGTGGTGCCGATACCCACGGCCGCGGCGACCGCGCCGGCGGGCGCGGCAACGGCGATGCCCGGCGCGGCCGCACCGGCGACGGCGGCCAGCGCGGTGGTCGCCACGATCCCCCGTTTGACGATGTTCCGTGTGCGCGCAGAGCTGGTCTGACTCTTGTGCATTTTGTTGTAACCCCCAGTAGCGCCTCGTTCGAGTGGCCCGGGCGAACGGGCGAACGAAAGCGTTGTCTGGGCGCAGTGTTGAAGATCCCCGAATAAGAGTCAAACCGGCCATGTACTGGTATGATCCGGACGCGATTGGCCTGCCCTTGGGGGCAATTTGGGGGAATAGGGGCTTGACTTTGCGTTGGGTTATATGTTTGCGCGCCTTGCGGCACCCGGGGGCCCTGGCCCGTCTCGGAGCCGGTCGCACTTCTTGAAGACGAAGTACGGGCTGACGTGGACCTTCCCCGTCAGCGGGATCGCGAACGGGTAGCCGAACGCCCAGCGGAGCTCCGGCTTTACGTGGAGTGCAGGATTTCGCCCGCGCCCAATCGGCGCTGATGCCACGGCCGTTGCACCTTCGAGGGTGTCGCCGTCCGGATCGCCCGACGCGTCCTCGCGCTGGCCGCGGCGATCCGGCACAACCGGCAAGACCGGCGCACCGGCCATGCGATCCCCGATCGCCCACGACCACTGATCACATCCGAATGACTCATCCAAGGGCGGGTCGCTCCGGGTACGCGGCGACCCGGGCTATGGGGTGGTGTCGGCCAGGAGGTCGAGCAGGCCGCGGATGGCGGGCTCGTTCCGGTGGCTGAGAAAGCGTTGCCGGTACTTGTGGGCGAGACCGGGAGGCAGGGTCCCGGTAAGTGCGACGGCGCGGTGGGTGCTGTGGGTGGCGGCGTCGAGTTCGCCGATGGCCAGCTGCGAGTCCACCGCGTGCAGGAGCCGTCTCGCGGTGCAGGGGGAGACAGAGGGCGTGGGAGACGAAGGGGTGGAGCTGAACAGGGTGGCGAAGCAGGGCAATGCCTTTCCGGGCCGCCCCAGGAAGCACCAGGCGTGACCGCGGACCACGTCCAGGTACGCCTCGTTGATGGCGATGCCGGACAGGTCGTCCACAGGTTTCCGGTCGGTGTCGTCGGCGTCCAGCACGCGGACCGCGTGGTCCAGCGCCCGGGAGCTGGCGGTTTCGTCCTTCAGGCGGGCGAAGGCGAGAGCTTCCCTGATGTGCAGCGAGGCCGCGAAGTGTGCTGTGGGGCGCTGGGCGACCGCCCGTGCGGCGTGGACCAGATGCAACGTGTCCTGAGGGCTGCCGGCGATGAGGTGTCCGACGGCGAGCTGGGACATGGAAGCGGCGACGTGCCGCCGCGCGCCGGCGGCCGTGGCGGTGCGGATCGCGGCGAGGGTGTAGCGCTCCGCTCTGGCTTCCTCTCCGAGGGAGCTGCTGAGCCATGCGCACATCGGGGACACCATCAGCCCTGTCGTGCCGGCATCTCCGCGGGGAGAAACGGTATGAGCGCCGACCCTCTCGGCACCCGGCCTGGCACAGCGGGGAGCGCCGTCTCATCGCCCTACGACGACCTCCCTCTTCTCGCCGCATCGTTTCAGCAGCCGGACGCCACCCCCGACAGGCTGCGCCGGCAGATCGAGTTCGCCATCGAGGCCGACCGGCTCAAGAACGTATTCCGGCAAAGCCCATTGCTGGCCGCACAACGCAAAGAGAACGACGCCGAACACTCCTGGCATCTGGCACTGATGACTCTGGTGCTCGCCGAATACGCGGACGAGCCCGTCGACGTGGGCAAGGTCCTTGCCCTGGTCGTCATCCACGACCTTGTGGAGATCTACGCGGGGGACACCTTCGTTTACGATTCCGCAGCCGCTGTGGACCAGGAGTCGAGGGAACAACAGGCAGCAGAGAGGCTCTTCGCCCTCTTGCCTCCCGACCAGAGCAACCGATTCCGGAGTCTGTGGGACGAGTTCGAGGCACGGGACACCCCCGAGGCCCGTTTCGCCAAGGCCATGGACAGGCTTCAGCCCCTGCTGCTCAATTACGGCAACCGCGGTGGGACATGGCGTACTCCTGGAGTCACCGAAGACGACGTGCTCTCCCGCAAGGCGGTCATCAATGACGCCTCTGCGGACCTCTGGCGATACGCACAGGCTCTGATCCGCACCGGAGCCGCCAACGGCTGGGTCTCTCGTACCGACCTCAGCTCCTCCTGGCTCGGGTTGCCGGCATGCCCGGGCAACCCGTCGACGGCAGCGATCTCCAGGACGTTCAGCAATCAGAAAGACCCATGCGAGCGGCGCTCATCCATACCCCCGGCGACATTCGGGTCGAGAGCCTTCCCGCCCCGGGAATCGTCAACCCGACCGACGCGGTCATCCGCACCGTCGCCACATGCGTATGCGGTTCCGACCTGTGGAGCTACCGCGGCATCAGCACCGTCGACGAGCTGCGGACGATCGGCCACGAATACGTCGGCATCGTCGAAGAGACCGGCCTGCCCGCCCTCTCCGATGTCATGGGCACCGGCTGGTACGCGGCTGCGTCCGCCCAGGTCCGGCCCGGCGAGACCGTCACTGTTGACGGCGACGGCGACGGCGACAGCGACGGCGCGGTCGGCCTGTCGGCCGTCATCGCCGCCAACGAGCTCGGTTCCGGACGCGTCATCGCGATGAGTCGCCACACCTCCCGCCAGAAGCCGGCACGTGAGTTCGGCGCCACCGACATCGTCGCCGAGCGCGGCGACGAGGGCGTGGCCCGGATCAGGGAGCCGGCCGGAGGCCTCGGTGCCGACGCGGTGCTCGAGTGCGTCGGCACCCCCGAGGCGATGCGACAGTCCTTGCGCGCCACCCGCCCCGGCGGAAACATCGGGCTCGTCGGCGTCCCTCATGGAGTACTGATCGACGGCAGGGAACTGTTCGACTCGCACGTAGCCGTGCGCGGCGGCCCAACCCCTGGGACCGGCCGCGTGCGGTGCGGCAGCAGAGCCCCGATACGGGGGCAGGGCTCGGACCGCGTATTGCGGTCCGAGCCCTGCCCCCGTGCGGTGCCGCCCTGCGGCGCGGTGCGTCAGCTCTGTGCGGTGTCGTTGCTCGCCTGCGCGGCGGCCTCGGCTGCGCGTGCCTTCTCGCGCATCATGCGTACCAGCTCCGCCTTCCGGTCGGCGGCACCCTGGCGGTCGAGGTTGCGGTGCGGACCGTTGTTCTGTCGTTCGGCGCGGGACAGCTTCTTGCGCTGGCCGCCGCCCTGGCCTACGGGGTTGTTGATGTTCTTGCTGTCGGTCACGGGTTCTCCCGGTGATGATGTGAAGTGGTCTACGGATTCATCGGTGGGGGACGGGCGCGGCGACGTCGAAGGACGTCAGCAGGGGCCCGTCACGCTCTCACTCGTAAATCGGCGTCTGGAAGAACATGACAAAGACGTTACCCGGTTCCGTTGGCCCCGCACGCCAAGATTTTCGCCGACCCTGCGTCGGCCGGGCCTTTGGCGAGAGCCCGTGGTCAGCTCGGCTACGACCGGGGCCTGCGCGGTGGATGATCTAGCACAGCAGATGCTGTGCCACCCGTTTTCGTTACCCTCCGTAGCCGCGTGCTGCTGGAGGCGTCGACGGCGCGGCAGGGGCATCCCCAAGGTACAGGGGAGCGCCCCGCGGGGGTGGGCTGCGCATTCTCCCCAGGGGGCCTTGCGGGCTGCTTCCATGCGTTCGAGGGAGGTAAGTCGATCAATGGCGTCGATGTGCTGCCTACAGCCAGTCCCGCCGCTTGAAGATGAAGTACAGGCTCGTGCACACCGCTGCCATCAGCAGAATCGCGAACGGGTACCCGCCGGCCCAGTGCAGCTCCGGCATGTTGTCGAAGTTCATGCCGTAGATCGTTCCCACCAACGTGGGTGCAAAGAGAATCGCCGCCCACGACGAGATCTTCTTGAAGTCGTCGCCCTTGGGGCGCTGACCTGCGGAGATCGACTGGAGGGGCGCTCTGACCTGCGTCTATCCGTCTTTCCGGCTCTTTCGCCGTGCTGCCTGCTTGTGTGGCCGATCCTCCCCAGCCGCTCCCCAACGGGGCTCCGTTCTCCCCAGATTCTCCCCAGCGGAGGCTGTCTCCGAAGCCGGGTCACCACTGGCCAGGAGAGCGATAGCCGGAGCAAGCCGGACCGATTCCGCCTCACTCACGTGTGGTCAGGTCGACTGCTCTCAGACGTGCGTGAAAGGAGCTAGCCAGCCCTACGAGCAGGCATCCTCCCAGGATTCCGAGCAACGTCCCTTCGGGGCGGAGTTCCCAGGGCGAGCCGAGAGCAGCGGGTGCCGGGGCTGCATACAAGGCCATGCATCCCAAACCAGCAATCACCAGGTACCAGCGCGCTCGTACCGGGTACCCAGCCGCCGAGGCGCAGGCGATGATCACCAGCCCGACGCCTATGGGCATGAGGAAGGGGTAGCCCTGCCAGATGCGGGTGTCCCCGTACTCGCGGGCGGCCAGGAAGAACCGAATTGTGCCGTACAGGGCGAGCATCCCCCCGGTTGCCGCCGCAATCGTCGGCAGGAAGCGGGGCCCGGGTGGCACGATCCGCACACGCCAGCGCGTGCGTGGTGAAGGCGCGGCTCCTGACAGAGAAGCCGTGAAGCAACGGGCCGCCTTGTGCGCTGATTGTTGGGCCAACAAGCTGAAGAGAACGGTGAGGCTGAGCAGCAAGAGGGAGAGCGGTAGCCATGCGTGCAGATAGGCGAGGAGTACGGAGGGCCTGTCAAAGAGCTTGGGTGCCGCGAGCAACGTGGCGAAGGTGCCGATCAGTAGGCCCTGGAGAGCACGTCGGCGTGCTCCGTGACGACGCCGGAGGTCATCGAGCCAGGTGACAGCCTGATCCCAGTCGTCCGCCTGACGCTCTAGTCCGAGATCGCCCAGTAGGTCCGCCGCCAGGCGGCGGGGGAGGACACCCGTGTGGTGGAAGTACATCGTATGGTCGCTGAGGGGTTGGCCGACGGGGGCGATCCATGGCTGTTCGACCTTGTCGGGAAGGGTGGGTCCGAGCATCCGGCCAACCATGTCGTGTGGACTGCTGTACTCGCGCCATTCGATGCGGCAGCGGTGGTGGTCGAGCTCAAGGGGGTGTGGGGGCCGTGCTTGCAAGGCTGCACGGATCAGCCGCATCTGCAGGGAGGCTGTGGCGATAGATGCGACAACGGCAGCCCCGTGAGCCAGATCGAGATGCAGACTGGGCATGGTAGAGAGGGTCCGATGCAGTTCTGCGGCAAAGGCCTCACGATGAAGCTCTGCGACGTGTGCATCATCGAAGGCGCTCAACGGCGTCACCGTCATCTGAAGGGCTAGGTATAGCCAGCGCAGGGCGGTCTGAACCAGCCACCCCAAGGGTTGCCAAGTCCAAGGGCCGAGCCCCCACAGGCCTGCGGGGGCGATGCCTATGAGTCCCCACAGGCCGGGTCCGATGCCGCTGTCGTCGAAGGTCTTGAGCAGGCTGATCGGCTTGAGGCCGGAGCCCACCCCGATGAACCTTCGGACCTTCGGGTGCCGACGGTCAGCAGTGGGGGATAGTAATCGGTGCATGAGATAGCCACCCTGCGAGTGGGCGACGACTACGACCTCGTCGCAGTGGCGTTCCATCCATTCCACCTTCTGGTGGAGGTGCATGAGGAGGCGTTGCGTACGGTCCTCGTCGATGGCGGCGACTCGGACATGCCATAGGAGATTGCGGCGGGAGCGGACGAACCAAGCCAGCAGTGCTAGGAGGAGTGCCGATACCAGCATATTGCTTGTCGTCAGCAGGATGCCGTAGACGAGCGCGGTCGAGATAACCGCCAAGGTGAGGAGCCGCCACAGCAGCCTCATCTGGGCAAGCCGAGCTTCCCCGCGGTCTCGGAGACCGCGAGAAGGAGAGACGAGAACCCGTAGATCGCGCTGGTCCGGACCGACCACCCAAAACAGGAGAGGAACGCTCGCTATGAGGAACGTCAGAGTCCGCCGGATGGATGGTCTACCCAGCGTGGTGAACTTGTCGGCCCAGAGAGCCTCGGCGAACAGGGCGCGGTGGTGCGTGCCGCCGAGGGAGATGACGACTTCGGCGTGCCGGTTCGTGGCGTCCTCGGGCGAGGTCGCCAGTGGCTGGTCCTTCCAGGAGACGACTCGCTCACCGTGTACGTCACGGAGAGCGTTGAAGATGCTCCTGCCCCACTCAAGAGTGGTACCCGGCTTTTGGTTGCCAATGCCGTGTACGAAGAGGTATCCGATGCGCCAGTGGGCTTGGCGCTGCTTGCTCTTGGTCAATGAAGGCAACCTCTGGATCAGTTGACAGATGTCGTACCAGTCTGTCCCTCGCCACTGACAACGAGTAGTGCCCAAACGGCCTTGCCGCAGGTCGGTGAGGGTTCGTCGGCACTGCGGGTGGCCGCCCTGCACCGCTCAGAAGGGCACAGCTGGGGCACGCACCTGTCGTCCCCTGGAACGGAACACGGCTTGACATCGCCGGCGCGCTTCTGCGGCGCTCGTCAGGTGTTCTCGGTAGCGTATTGCGGACGGGAGTATCGTCGATCCAGCCTCAACCGAGCCTGAGCCTCAGGCCTTTGACCCCTGGCCAGTGTCGTCTCCTGTGCGCATTCGATGGTGGATTTCTGCGGCTGCTGTCCACTGATGCCCGAGAGCGCGAATGCGCTGTCCGGCGGTATGGACACCAGCGATGCATCGGTACCCCTGATCAGAGCGGTCGAGAACGCCGATCCGCCTTGAGGCAAGAAAGTCGAGAGTTTCTACGACTTCGTCCTCCGCGATGCGGTACCCACGGGTTCGGAGTTCGCGTCGAACCGAGGTGAGATCGAGCCAGCCACCCTCCTCTAGCGGGTCTTCCGCCTCCATGTTCAAGATGTCGACGAGGGCATACTCGAGCTCGCCGCGGATCTCCTGGTCCCGCCAGTGCCCGCGGATTGCCTCTCTACGCTGTGCCGCGCGCAGCGCCGGGTCGATGAGGGGCGCGAGTTGGGTCGGCGTGAGCGGGGTTCTTTCTTGGCGCCGGACGACCTCGGCCAGCAGTCCGGTCTCGATGACGGCGATCGCCGGGTCCTCGTCGGCCTCCTTGAGCAAGCTCGGCTCGAAGCCTGGGCCGATAAGAAGGGTGACCTCGGCCCCGATCTTCGCTCGGTGTCCTGCCAGAGGGAACAACCTCTGATTGACAACCCGCCCCGAGGCTGCGGTCTTTGCCTCGACGGCCAGGACTCGCGAGTCCGCACCAATGCCGAAGTGCACGCGACCGTCCACTGCTTCGTTACCACCTACGTGTTCGCCAGGCATGCCCAGGTACGCCAGCGCGGCGACGGCGGCCTTCTCCAAACGCTTGTGGGTTGCGCTGGCGAGTGCGGAGCTTTCCAGCTCTGCTGCAATGTCCGACCCGAGCGAGTCCGGTGGCAGCGTGCTGCCCAGAGCTTCTCGGTGGCTTGCGTCGGCGTCGTCGGCGGCAGGGGCAGCGCGGGAAGGGCAATTGTCGGAGGTGAGACAGGGCACAGAGCGCTTGAACGCCCGGCCGAGAGCAGTCGTACGGTAGGCGGTCTGGGAGAGCCGCGTGACCAGTCCGCAGACCTCCAGCAGGTTGAGGCGCGTATTGACGGCGCTCCGGATCAGCGGCTTGCCGCGATTGGGAAGATACCGCGTGCTGTGCTCCACAAGCGTGCCGGACGTGCAACGGGCGGCTTCGTCGAGTACGCCCAACATCTCACCAAAGAAAGCGATCGAGGCATGGACGGTGCGTGCGAGGTCCAAGGGTTCGCCTGACTCGACCCAGGCAATAGCGGCCGGAGTGGCGCTCCAGGTCTTGGATGACGTCTGCTGAATGAGCCCCAGAGCCTTGAGAGTGTCCTTGGCGGTGCGTGCCGTGGCTATGGTTTGGGCCTTGGGGAAGGTGTCCTTCACGAATTGCCTGAAGTCCGCTTCCGTGATCGACGGCATGGCGGCCTCGACAAGCACCTGAAGTGCATCCATCGTGCCGCCGTTCGCGGAGGTGCCGGGAACGTACAGATTGGCGCCGTCCGCCCTGGCCCTGAGTCCCGCTTCGTCGAGCTGCTCGATAAGCTGCGCGACGGCACCCACAGCGGGCGTCAGCTGCGCGGTCGTGTCGGTGTCGTCGGGTTCGGGCCTCCCCACCACGATGCGCGCCATGACGTCGCGGCCGGCGTCCGTAAGGTGGACACGACCGTCGAAGAGATCGACCATGCCCGTGACTGTGAGCCACGTCGTCCGGTCGCGCACCGGCGCCGAGGTCTCCCACGACAGGTCGAAGGATTCGCGTGCCAGATCCAAGAGTTGCTCGTGTGTCCGAGGTCCAGCGGTGAGCGCATCCATGACCTCGCCGACGAACCTCACGTTGTGGTGGAAGATCTCCACCAGCAAGGCCGCGTCGCCGCCTTGGCACCAAGCGAGTGCGGCGGCGCTAGGCAGGAACGTCCGGCCCTCTCGCAAGAGCAGTCCGGCTCGGACAAGGCGCTGCAGCTGATGCCGGTTGAGTCCACCAGCCTGCGGCAGCGATTCCTGATCGCTGAGGTCCCGGTCCTGATGGGCGGAAAGCTCCTCGATCAGCGCTCGCAGCGTACCGATCCATGTGGCCCGTGAGCCGGGCAAGACCGGCATACCTGGTGACCGTTCGCCCCAGGCACGAGGCTGTGCGAGTTCTCTCATGGCCGCACATTAGCGGCGCGCGTGGCACTGGTGGTTCGTTCTCTGGAAAGAGTCCCTGAAGGTATGGCAGAAGTAGTTGTCTGTGTCGCGACGTACCTCTGAGCGGTACGCCCAGCCAGACCTGGCAAGCATCGTGCCCAAACGATCGGCGGACGGGCAGGGCACCTCGCAACGCCCTCCCTTCGGCCCGCGAGGGGCGTAAGGTCGGATCAAGGTGGGATTCGGTGGCGGCCGAGAGGTCGCTTTCGGCCGCCAGGGTTGCGGAGATCCGTGCCCACGTGCCTGCGGCGACGGTGGTACAACCCCATCTCGGGGCCTTGATCTCGTTCTCGGACAGGTGCGCGCAGCCGGGGATGTGCGCGTACTGCGTCGGCGATACGAGGATGGCGTTCGGGTTCCAGTTTTCCCAGTCGGGATGGGTGGCCGTCTTACGCTGAGGCGGCTCCGGAGAGCACGCGCAGCCTGCCCCGATGGTCAGGTTGCAAGGGTCGCAACGGCTGGTGGTCAGGGGCTGGTGTCCTCCGACGAAACGGCGAGGCTCGTCCGCGCATTCTGGTGGAGAGCGATCGCCTCTCGGCACCACGGGGGTACGCGGAGCCGTGGGAGCACCGAGACGGGGAACCAGCGGAGCATGATGCCCTCGGTGAGGGGGAGGGCGTGGGCGTCTCCGTCCCAGTGGCCGGTGTAGATGGCAATCGGGCCCTTGCCGAGGTGTTCGGCGTTGCTCTGTTGGACGGTGGTGAACTCCTTGAGCGGGATGGTGAGTCCGGTCTCCTCCGCTACCTCGCGTGCGACGGTGTCGGTCGGCGATTCGCCCGGTTCGGGGCGTCCGCCGACAGGTGTCCAGTAGCCGGGCCAGCAGATGCCTTCGATGTCGTCGCGGAGGTGGAGCAGGTAGTCGCCCTGGCTGTTCGTGATCAGTGCGGATACCCCAGTACCGGACTTGATCGCTTCCGCTTCGAGCTCGGTGTCGGTCATCCCGCCATCGTCCACCCCGCAGGTGAGGGTGGAGCGTCTACGACACGGGCCGGCGGTCGCGTTCCGAGGGCACGCGACCGCCGGCGTGGGGGTGGAGAGAGCGGTCAGGCGGCAGCGGCGGTTTCGCGGCCCCTGCGGGTACGGCGGTGGAAGATGTCTTTGAAGGTCGCGCGGGCACCTTCGGGGTCGATGTAGTGCATGGCCAGCAGGGCGGCGATGACGGCGCCGACGAGGTCGTTCTGGACCTCGGACCAGCTGTGGGTGTCGTCGCAGGTGGTCAGGCCCTTCAGCCCGTGGAGGGCGTGCATGGCCTCGCCGGCCTCCTCGGCGACCTTGCCCACCTGGAGGGCCTTGAGTTCCTCGTCGGGGAGGTGTTCACCGGCCTTGTGGCAGACGGCGGAGAGCTTGGCAATGTTGTCCCACAGGTTGTCCATGACGGATCTCCCATCCGTGTGTCCCGGCCCCGGGGTGGGGCCAGGCCTGGGGTTCTATGCCTGTGCGGGTCGGCCTAGTTGGCGCACGGTCCATCCGGCTGTGCGCCAGGTGTCGGCGTTCAGGAGGTTGCGGAGGTCCACGAGGACCGGTTGCTCGACCAAGGCGGACAGGGCCTTGGGGTCGGCGTTGCGGAACTGGGGCCACTCGGTGGCCAGGACGATCAGCTCCGCGCCCTTGACCGACTCCTCCAGGTCTTCCGCGTAGTCGAGCTCGGGGTGGCGTACGAGTGCGGTGGGCACCGCGTGGGGGTCGTGGACCATGACGGTTGCGCCGCGCTGGTGCATGAGGGCGGCGATGGCGAGGGCGGGGGACTCGCGCACGTCGTCGGTGCCGGCCTTAAAGGAGGCGCCCCACACGGTGACGCGTGCCCCTGCCACTGGTCGGCCGAGGGTCTGTTTGATGAGGGCGAGGGCGGAGGCGGGGCGGGATTCGTTGACCTGCTCGGCGGCTCGCAGCAGGGCTGCCGCGTCGAGGGCGCCGAGGCTCTGTGCGGAGGCGGTGAACGCGCGTACGTCCTTGGGCAGGCAGCCCCCTCCGTAGCCGGGCCCGGCGTTCAGTCCACCGCGACCGATGCGTGGGTCCAGGCCGATGGCCTCCGTGAGCTGATGGACATCGGCGCCAGCGGCGGCGCACATGTCGGCCACGCCGTTGATGAAGGAGATCTTCATGCCGAGATAGGCGTTGGCGGCGCCCTTGATCAGTTCGGCGGTGGCGGGGTCGGTGACGAACAGGGGGATCTCGTTGTGCAGCAGCGGGGCGTAGACCTGGCGGACGACGTCCTCGGCGTGCGGGGAGGGGACGCCTGCGACGATGCGGTCGGGGCGGAGGGTGTCCTCGATGGCATGGCCTTCGCGGAGGAACTCCGGGTTCCAGACGACCTCGACGTCGTTGCCTGCAGGGGCGAGGCGGGCGAGGAGAGTGGCCAGGTCGCGGGTGGTGCCGACGGTGACCGTGGACTTGCCGATGATCACGCAAGGGCGGGTCAGGTGCGGGGCGAGCGCGCGGGCCGCGCCGAAGACCTGGCCGGTGTCGTAGCTGCGTCCGTCGGCGTCGATCGGTGTGCCGACGGCGAGGAAGTGGACGTCGGCGAAGGCTGCGGCCTCGGCCAGGTCGGTGGTGAAGCGCAGTCGGCCGGACGCGGTGTGGGTGGCCAGCAGGTCCGGCAGACCCTCTTCGTAGATGGGGCATTCGCCCGCGTTGAGCCGGTCGATCTTCGTCTGGTCGAGGTCCACGCCGATGACCTCATGGCCGATCTCGGCCATGGCCGCGGCGTGCGGGATGCCCAGGTGGCCGCAGCCGATGACGGATACGCGCATGGTGCCGGCGCTCCTTTCCCTGTCTCGCCTGCCCGGTGGTCCGGGCCGGTCAGGGGCGACACGCTAGCGCCGCTGTCCGGCCCGGACCTGATTGTGCAGGTAGGTCAGTTGGTGGGCTTGGCGAGGAGGTTGACGAGTTCCGGCAGGCCCTCCGCGGCCGGCTTCTGGCAGACCAGATCTTCGTCCTGGGGGCCTTCCAGTGGGTACGGCTTGAACTGGCCGTTGTGCCAGAAACCCTCGGGGTCGAGGTAGACGACCTTCAGGCCGCGCTCGCGGGCGCGGGCCTGGACCTTGCGCCGGTCGGCGTGCAGACCGACGACGAGCAGGGCCTTCGCGCCGTCCACCCACTCGACGTCCGGTACGGCCTGGTCGTAGCGGCGCATGAAGCACTCCTCCAGGCCGGCGCGGGCTGCCAGCACGTCGAAGTTGTTGGTGATCACGGGGCCGACCAGGTGTCCGGCGTCGTGGAGTTCCTTTAGCGCGTGCATGGCGGGCGTTGGCTCGGCCAGGAAGCACGCTTTGAACATCTCGGTGAACTCGGCCGTCTTCTCTTCCGGCTCGGTGAGCACTTCGTGCAGAAGCGGGTCAAAGGCGGGGGAGAGGACGAAGCGGTGTTCGCGTGGGTCGCCGCCCTGGCGGTCGGTGACGCGGTAGATTTCGTGGAGGCGGTGCAGGGGCGGGATGCCGGCCTCCACGGAGGTGCCGCAGCCGATCTCGACCTGGAAGGGCAGATGATCGGCGAGAACGGACAGGTCCGGGACGACGGTGGGCGTGCCGCGCCGGTCCTTGACCCGGATGCCGGAGGCCAGCACGTCCCAGGGCCGTTGCCGCACGGCTGGTGGTGGGGCGTACTGGGTGGAGGTGATCTGGACGTCGAGGCTGCGGTAGTTCTGCGGGAGCTTGCGGCGGGCCACGGCGTCCTGGGGGTGCAATGCGTACTGCGTGATCTTGCACTTGAGGTCGCGGCGCATCCACAGCGCCCCGCCGGGAGCGCGCTTCCATCCACCGACCGCGAGGGCAGCCCTTAGCGCGTCCTCGTGGGCGGTGATCTCGCCGGCGGGCGCGGTCATGGAGTGGTACAGGTACAGGTCGGTCAGGCCGATCGCCGGGGCGGCCGTGGTCGGCACCAGGCCATACCGGTAGCGGTAGTGGATGAGGCGGCGACGGGCATCGTCACCCCCGCTCCACCCCGACTGACCGGCGGTGGCCTCCTCCTGGGTGCGGCGCCAGATGCCCTCCTCGATGTAGCGGGGGCGGTCGGCGTCGCCGAAGTAGGTGTTCCACACCTGCTGCTGCGACGGGGTGAGCTGGTCGACGACGATGTACGGGATCTCCACGGGATTTCCTCCCTGGTGCTGGTCCGCCTGCCCACAGCGGTGGGCGGCCGATCGGATGCCGTACGACATGTACAGGTCGATCACCGTTCCGCCCGGCGGAGCCGAGCCGCTGGCTTCCGCCGGGCGGAACGGGTTGTGCTGCGGGGCAGCCCGCCGTAGCTCGGGCGGCCCCTCACCGCACCTCCTCCAGGGCGGTGTCCGGTGCTCCGGCACCCGAGGGGGTAGGCCCCAGGCCGGGGGCCGGAGCGGTCTAGGGGGCCGGTTCGGCGTTGTCCGGCACGGAGATGGCCGTGGGCCACTCGGCGGAGAGGAGATCGGCAGCCTGTCCGCGCAGGATCCACGCGGGGCCGGCGAGGCCAAGCAGGGCCAAGGCGGTCAGAGCTATGCCGCCGGATTCGCGGTGAGTCGGGCTGCTCGGACCGTGGTCCAGCGCGCGGTGTCGTCCCTGGGTAATCACGGTGCCTCGCCGGGGGAGCGCTCGCTGTCGACGAGCATGCGTCCGATCTGGGTGTGCAGGCGCTCCAGGTCGGCCGACGTGAGGATCAGCGCGGCCTCGCTGCGGCCGCCATCTTCGTGATGCACGAGGAGGGCCACCGACCCCTGCTTGGCACGCGGGTCGTAGACCGGGTCGGTGACGAGCAGGGTGGCGTGCGTGGGCCTGGCGGGCACCGGCTCCAACGTGCTGGAGTCGGCCGGCGCGGACCATTCCGGGCCGCCGCCCGGCGGGCGCAGGTGGTACGTCACGGCGCCTTCGCCGGGGAGGGCGACGACGACGCCGACTCGGCCGTTCCGGGCGGTGTCGGCGGCGAGGTCACCGAGCTGAGGAAAGAACGGGGCCGTTGTGCCTAACTCGGCTCCCTGTGAAGGCAGATGGGGAGTTGGTCGTCCGCTCATGCCCCTGACGCTAGGAACGGGTCAGGGGGCGAATATGAGCCCGAGGAATACGACCCTCATCCGTCCAGGTGGAAGCGGTCGGACATGTGCCGCAACTTCTCTCGTGTCGCTGCTCGTTCGGCGTAGACGATGCTGCGAAGGGTGGAGCGGGCGATGGGGTGGTTACGGATGAGCTGGGGTGCGATCCGCTCCGCCCTCTCCAGTTCGCCCAGTGCCTTGTCGCGGTTTCCGTCCCACAGCCAGGCTCGCGCGAGGTCCATGTGGTGATGGCCCTGACGCGAGTTGGGCATGGAAGCGACCAGCTCCGGGCTGGTGCGGTGGTTTATCGTCAGGGCCTTTCGCTGCTGTCCCATCTCCAGAGCCACGCTGATGGCGTGGATCTGGACGTTGCCGGGTGAGAACGTCAGCGAGTGCCGGTCGTACACCGGAGGCCCGGCGTACTCGCCCATGCGGTCGGCCGCCGTCCTGGCGAGATCGATGCGGTCTTCCGCCTCCGCTGCTCGGCCGCCTCGTGCTGCGGAGACCGCGGCACGGAGCTGGAGCGTGCCCCATGCCCGCAGGGCCAATGGCTCGCCACGCTCGTAGTCCTGCTGAAGAGTGCTGATGGCCTTGTCGGACAGGACGATGGCGTCTTCCCAGTCCGCGCTCGCCCACATGTCCCAGACCCGCATCCAGTCGGCGACCGCGGGCATGACCGGGTCGCCGGACAGCCGTGCGGACCAGGCGGCCCGCTCGCAGGCCATGGCGACCAGCTCGGGGTGGCCCAGGGCGTGGGCGGCGGTGTGCGCGAACTTGCAGCACACCGCGTAGATCGCGTAAGCCTCCTCCCGCTCGTGGCCGGTGGTTACTTCGGCGAGGGCGCGTGACTCGCGGAGCAGGTCCGGCAGGACGCGCAGGATGGCCACGTTTGCGGCGGCGTCCCGCAGTCGGTGCAGCCGCGTCATCTCCCGCCACAGCTTCGCCGCCGGACGCGGGGTGCCGTCGAACACGGGGGCAAGGTCGTAGCGGCGCAGTTCCCGCAGGATCGAGGACGCGGCAACCTGCCACTGGTTTTCGTCGGGGGAGCTGGTGTACGGGCGGCCGATCAGATCGTTGGGGTGGATGTGCAACTCGGCCGCCAGCAGGTTCAGGACGCCGACCCTGTCCAGTTCGATCAGGCCGCGCTCCATCTTGGAGACCCAGCCCTGCGACTTGCCCAGAGCGGCGGCAAGGTCGGCCTGCGGCATGCCCAGGCGGAGGCGGGCACGACGGGCTCGGCGACCGATCTCCTCGGCTTCTTCCAGCATCAGCGCACCCCCGACCTGCTGATGGGCCGGCTTGGCTCAGTCGTTCGGCAGGGCATGGTGCCTCCGTCCGTTCAGGCGTCTCTGTCAGAACGGTACCTATGCCAGGGCGGAGGCGAACTCGTCGCGGTCCATGTCGGGCGCAGAGTAGGTGTCAGTGTGGCGCAGGGTTCTGTCAGCACCGAGAGGGTAGACCGGCCGACGCCGTGATGCCGGGCGATTGCGGTGAGGGCCGCCCCTGAGCTGCGGGGGACAGTAGTCTCAGTGGCCGGGGGGCAACATATGTCGTCGGTTCTCGCGAACATCCTGATCGGACTGATCACTAGCCTCATCAGCGGCACGTCTGTGTGGTTGTGGCAGCGCGCCAAGTCAGCGCGTGTATGGCGCCGTCAGGCGGCATTCTTCGGTATCAGTCCAGGTCAGTCTGGCTTGATCATTTTGACTCATCATCACTCCTCGCCCTGGGTCACGTCTCACTACGACGTGTACGCGTTGCTTGAGGCAGCAGCCCTCGTGGACCAGGTTCGGGGGGAGATCGCTGTCGAGGCGGCAAGTGAGTTTCGAGGCAGTAACGGAAATCGCACCGAGTTGTGCATTGGTGGGCCCGACGCCAATGAGCGTTCTGCTGGTCATCTCGCCTATCACCTGCCTGGCGTCAGGTTCCTCCCGTTCAGCTCCGGACCCGATGCTCTTGGGATTGTGGTTGGGGACCGCGAGTTCTTGTGGGTGCGTGGCGAGCGGGAGTACGCAGTCGTTGCTAAGTTCACTCTCGCTGGAGCGTGCAGTCCGGTGTTCCTTATCTGTGGTCAGACGGGAAACACGAATCACGCGGCGGTGCACTTTCTCAGGCACCACTATCAGGAGCTGATGAAGACCCTGCCGTCCATCGATCGGTTCTGCCTGATCGTCCGGGTGTCGGTGCCGAATGTCTATGGGCATGAGCTGGTCGAGCTTGAGTGCGATGTCACTACCGAAGCGTTCGCTCCGTGAGCCAAGAGGCATCATATGCAGCTGCTTCACCTGCTTTATGGCCTCCCAGCGTCCAAGTCAACGGCTTCGTCGTATGCAGCGAGGGTGCGGTAGAGGGTGGAGCGGCCGACGCCGAGGTGTTCGGCGATGGCAGTGACGGACTCCTTCGTGTCGCGGCGGCGAAGGACGACCGCGAGTATGTCGGCGTCGACGGCCAGGGTCGGCCACCGTGGTTGCCGTTGGCCGCGGCGGTGTCCAGGCCGATCAGGGTCCGTTCGTGGATGAACTCCCGCTCGACCTCCGCCATCGCGGCGAACACCACGAACAGGACCTTGTCTGCGCCTTGCGGTCGTAGACGCCGGACAGCGGCCCGCCGAGGATATCCAGGCGGTGGTCGCGTTCGGCGAGGTCCTGCGCGGAGGTGATGAGCTCGACCATGTTCCGGCCGAGCCGGTCGAGCATGGTCACGGTGAGCGTGTCGGCCGGGCGCAGATCGGCGAGCGCCGCGTTGTACTCGGGGCGGATCTTCTCGCGGGTGCCGACCTTCTCGACGTAGATGCGGACGTAGCCGGCTTCCTTCAGGAGGCGGACCTGCCCAGCGAGGTCCTGGCCCTTGCTGGAGACCCGGGCGTAGCCGATGCGGTCACCGGCCCGCGCTAGCGCGGCACCCACGGCATGGTCGGGTTCGGGACCGGGCACCCAAGCGCGGCCGGGACCGCACGCCGCCGGGATGCGGATCGCGGGCCCGGACTTGAGCGCGGGGATCCTCGCGTAGCGGCCGGCGTGGTAGTCGACGACGACGCCGGAGTTCGTCCGGCACACCGAGCCGGGCGGCGCCGCGCACCCCGGGCACGGTTCGCGCTCGACGAGCTCGGCGCGGGCAATCTCATCCAGGCCGCCGTTCACGCGTTCTTCTCCTACCCGGCCGCTCGAAGCGGCCCGTCCCGAATACCTATCCCGCTTCTCTTTCGCGCCCGCCGGTTTCGAGACGCTTTCCGGGACGGCTCCCGCGCTCTGGCCGTCGCGGCGGGCGGCCGTCCCGGAACCGGTCGTTTCAGGGACGGCGAGAGCGCGGCTTTCGCGCGCCGGGATCAGGGTGGATGCGACTGAGCGCTTGAGCTGGCCCGTGAGCGGTTGAGTTGGCCCGCTGAGCGCCGGAGATGACCGACGGTCAGCCCGCCAGGTATCGGTCCACCTCAAGCTCGGCACGCAGGCGCTTGATGAGCTGCGCCCGCGCCTCCTCCTCGGTAGCAACGAGTCGTGCGTATGCCGGATCCTCGCTCGTCCCCGGAACGATGACTTGGTCACCGACCCGTGACAGGTGATCACCTTCAATGGTTTCGGCATGGAGGCGCAGCGCCGCATCCGCCGCCGTGCTCCAGTGGTCTCGAACCTCTTGTGAGGCGAACAGGGCGACCCGGGCACGAAGCTCGTGTCGCAGTTGATAGTCCTCGGCCGACCTCGGCCCATAGCCAACGAGGAACGGGTCGGAATCGGCTGCGAAAGAGACCATCCCCCTGAGATGCTTCAGCAAGTCGAGGTAGAGCCCCGCACGACAGTCCCAAAGATCCTTGGCACGGGTTAGCTCGCGCTGCTGCCGTGCCTGCCAAGAGGCAGCACCGAGGCTTCCCACCAGCGTCAGCACGCCACCAAGCAGAACCCCAAGTAGCTGAACCATGACCTCTCCCGATGGCTTCCGGTCGCGACTGTAGCGCGGCGCATCGTCGACCAGCTGCACGACAACGTCGCGTACAGCCTTTCGGATGATCGCCGAGCTGTCACCAACTACTGACACCGACTCAGCGCCGCCACTGACATAACCCTGCGTTCCCCGCTGACATCCACCTTGCGCCCGACAGTCAAGCCCGGGGTCACCCAGGCTGGCGTGGCGTTGCTTCCGCGAGGCCATCAGCGCTGGGATCACCGGTGTCGGGCAGGTGCCATATGGGCATGGCCGGGCTGTGCCGGTCGCGCTGTCGCAGTCGTGCGGGCTTGGGCGGCTCGTGCTCGGGCGCCAGAGGCTCGCCTGGCGGCGAGGCGTTGGATGCGCCAGGTGAGGGTCCCGGCGGTGGAGCGGGCGTCGTCCAGGGTGCGCTGGCGGGCGGCGTGCTGGAGGAGCTGCTCGGGGTCGTGGCCAGCCTTCTCGGCTTCGGTCAGGGCGGCGGCCAGTGCCGGCCAGGCGGGGTCGTCGAGGACCTGTTGGGCGTAGTCGGGTACGGCCATGAGGATTCGCTGGGCGTGCCGTTCCATGGTGCGGGCCGGTGGCTCGCTCTGGGCCAGGGTGGCTAGCGGCTGAGCGGCGGCTTGCTGGTAGGCGGCCTGGAGATGGGCCAGGGCCTGGTGGGCGGCGGTGACCTGCTGGTCGTGCTGGCGGGCCTGGTGCCAGCGGGCGGTGGCGAGGACGACGAGGATGGCGATATCGAGGAACATCGCCAGCCCGGACCCGTCACCGGTGACCGGCGCGGCACACAGGGCCCGGACGGCGCCCCGGAGGGCGCGGGCCTGATCCTGCTGGGCGCGGATGCGAGAGCGGGTGGCGCGTTCGAAGACGACAGAGGCCTGCTGTAGTTGTGGCCGCAGGTGGCTGGGGGCGAGCAGTGGCAGGAAGTCGATAGCCTCGCCGAAGGCCGCGATGTGGGCCTGGGCGGCTTCGTCGTCGCCGTGGTCGAGGTGGTGGGGGATGCGCTCAGCCGCGGCGGTGGCCTGGTGCCAGGGGTTGGGCCTGCGCCAGCTGCCCAGCTCGGTGGCGGGTGGGGTCTCGATGGCGGTGAGGCGTTCGCGGATCTTGGGGAAGGACAGGTCGGGGGCGAGTTTGGCGCCGGAGAACCATACGGGCTCGTCGGCGGCGTTGGTGTCGCCTTCGACGGCGACCTTGTACCCGCGTATGTCGCCGGAGGGGAAGTGCTGGACGTCGACGAGCACGCCCTCGACGCCGTCGAGCAGGTGGAAGAAGTCCTCTGGACTGGCGGCGATGGAGACCAGCTGTCGGACGGTGGTGCGCAGGCGTTCACGGGAGGTTTTGTCCTTGCCGGCGCGGCGGGCCTTCTCGGTCTCGGCGCGGGTGGGGCGTTTGGCTGCGGTGCGGTCGCCTCGTACGACCTGCTGGAGGCCGTATTCCTTCTCGACGGCGGCGAGTTCCTTGTCGGCCTTCAGGTAGTCGTTCCAGTGCCGGGCGATGCGCAGGTCGCTGCGGACCTTGGTGGCAGCGATGTGGATGTGGTCGTCGGCGTGGCGTACGGCGACCCACCGGCACCCGTCGGGGTCACCTTGTGGCGCGATGCCGGTGGCCGCCACAATCCGGCGCGCGATGTCCGCCCACTCGGCGTCGGTGAGGTGCCGGTCGCCGGGAGCGGCACGTACCGAGCAGTGCCACACGTGCCGCTCGGGCGCCCGGCCCAGTCGCCTGGCCTGCCTGACCCGCAGGTCGAGGTCCGCCACGAGGAGCTTTTTTGTGGCTTCGAAGTCGTCGGCGCGGCCGGGGTCGGGAGCGAAGCCGTCCCAGGAGGCGACCAGGTGCGGGTCGGTGTGGTCTTTGGCCTTCTTCGTGTCGAACAGGTACCGGATCAGGCCGGCGGTGCTCTTGCCGCTGCCGATCTTGGCGATCATCAGGCGGCCTTCGCGGAGACGGCGTGGTTCATGACCTGCGCGATGTCGCCGATGGCGGCGCGGACGGCGTCCAAGGTGCGCTCGGCCTGGGCGAGGACGGTGGTGTCCATAGGGTGTGGAACGCCTCCGGCGTTGAGGCGGCGGGCGATCTGGTTGACGTTGTTGCCGATGCGGGCGACCTCGGCTCGTAGGGCGTCGAGCTTGTCGAGGTAGTCATCGAGCTGGGTGCGCTGACCGGCCAGTCCCATGGTGAGATCACCGTCGAGATAGGCCATGATCACGGCGCCGACGAGGTGGGCGCCGGCGATGCCCATCTCGTCGGCGCGGGTGAGGATCCGGGCCTTCTCGTCGATGCTGTAGCGGACGTCGACGCGCTGTTTGCGCTGGACGTCCTCGCGGGTACGGCGGCGAGCGATGCGACGCAGCGTGGCTTCGTCGGCGGAGGCGGTGGGTGCCTCCTCCTCGGGCACCCCCTGGTGCCCAACGTCCTCCGCCACCCCCGGGGCGGAGGTGTTCGCGTTGGACCGGCCCTTGGACGGTCCAACGTCATACCTTGCTCCGCCCGGGGCTGGGTCAGCGGGTGTCTCCGGTCGGGTGGTGGGGGAGGGGGCGGGGCTGTGCTGATTGCGCATCGGTGGGCCTTCTGGCGATGGACTGGAGGGGAGGGGAAGCGGAGTTCGCCCCAGGAATCTCTGGGGCGAACGATGGAGCTTGCGGACAGGGCCGGGCCTATGCGGCGTCGGCCCGGGCTCGGTCGAGTTCGTCCTGGAGGAAGTTCTTGGCCTCGTCGAGGCGTTCACGGCCGATGCCGAGGCCCTTGTCGCGGATGGCCTTCTCGATGTGGCGACGGGATACGCGGCCGCCACGTCCCAGCGGTGCAGTGCGGCCGATCTCGATGGCCTGTTCCAAGGTGGCGCTCGGCTGTGGGCCGGGCCGTCCGGCGGGCCGCCTTTTGGGCTGAGCCACTTGATCGGTGGCGTCCTCAGCCACATCGCTGACCGGCACTGGTTCCGGGGTAGTTGTGGCGCCACTTGCTGGGCCGGCGACGGAGACGGGGACGGTGGCGGTGTGGCTGGGCTCTTCGTGCGGCTCCATCTGGGCGGGACGGCGCTGGACGAGGAGGTAGAGGTGGACGGCGCCAGCTAGGGCGAGTGGGGCGATGGCGGAGATGACGCCGACGGTGATGTCGTCGAGCGCGAGTCCGCTCCGGCGGGTCTGCTGGTTGAGACGGACGGCGTGCAGGACGTTGGCCCAGATGCTCGTGCTGGTGGCGATACCGACCAGCACCGAGACGTACAGGCGAGGCCGCAGGGGTGAGGTGCGCAGGACGAGCAGGGCGCCGATGCCGATGGCGATGAAGCCGTCGATCACGAGAGGGAAGGCGTAGGTGAGCACCTGGTGGATGTGGCTGGCGGCGGCCATCTGACGCAGGGCGTCGTAGGAGAGGGCGAAGGCGGCCAGGGCCAGCAGGGCCACACCGGTGCGGATCGAGGCGGCAAGGGCCGCCGGTGCGGAGACGGAGGTGAGAGTGGTGGTGGGTGAGGGCAAGGGTGGGGTGCTCCAGGAGTTAGGGGTGGAGAGTGTGGCCGTGGCGGGTGGGGACCCGTTGCGACTCGTCGCGTGCCTGGTCAGAGCAGGTACGGGACAGGGCGTTGATGTCGGGTCGACTCGTTGCGGGCCGGTGAGTCGTCCCGGCTCTGACCTGCGCGGCGACGAGTGGGGACGGGTGGTGTCGGGTCAGGCGCCGGTCGTGGACTCCGGCTCGGCCGTCGGCTCGGGCTCGGGGCAGTAGCGGGCCCAGGCATCGGTGAACTGCAGGCGGGTGAAGCCCTTGGCCTGGTGGCCGTCGGGGAAACGGCGGTTGGCCGAGCCGATCCCGTAGTCCTTCAGCAGGATCTGCAGCCCGCGTGCGGTCAGGCCCTTGTCGCTGTACCCCGGCCAGGGAGACTCGGCGTCCTCGTTCAGGGAGTCGATCAGACGGCTGGTGCGGATGATCGCCGGGTTGCCTTCGGCGGCGAAGACGCGGCGGACGTCGGCGAGGAGGCGGATGTTCAGGGCGCTGTTGTCCTGGTCCTGCTCGGCCTCGTGCTTCGTCATCGTCAGGCAGGCGGCGCGGGCGGCTTCGGGCCAGGGGCCGCCGGCGAGGTCGGCGACGGCGATGAGCGGCTCCCAGGTGTCGGCGGCGCGGTCCTCGACCGGCATCGGCGGCGTGAGGTCCATCGCGGTGGCGTGGAGCGGGGCGAGCCAGGCCACGAGGCGGTCACGCAGGGCATGCAGGGCAGGGGTGTCGCGGACGGTGCGGAACTCCGCGACCTTCTCGCCCGGCCTGCGGCGACGCATCCGGATGACGACCGAGCGGTCCGTGATCGTGTCGGGGAGTTCACCGATGCCGGCGAGGGCAGCCATGGCGAAGGTGGGGAACTTCGACACCTCGTGGTTGGGGCCGGAGACCCGCAGAGTGGGGCGGTTGCGCTGGTGGCCGGCGTTGAGCAGGCCGCGCATCTCCTCGTTCTTTTCCGCGACCTTCGCCGAGCCGAAGAGAGTGTCGGCCTCGTCCACCAGCAGGGTGGGCGGGTTCTCGGTGATCGATCGGAAGACCGCCGCCGGTGAGGCGTTGACCGTGATCAGCGGGTCGTGCACGGTTTCGGTGACCACGTCCAGCAGGCGCGACTTGCCGCATCGCTTGGCAGGGCCGACGACCGCGAGGCGAGGGGCGTGCTGCCACGCCGTCTGCAGGTGCGTGGCCGCCACCCACAGCGTCACCGCAGTGAGCGCGTCCTCGTTCGGCAGCACCACGTACCGCCGGAACTGTGCCCGCAGGTCGGACAGCACCTGCTCGCCTTCGGAGGGCTGAGCGGGATCGGGTCGGGATACAGCCGGTTCGCCAGGGACAGCGACTGGCGGCCAGGACGGCTGAGCGTCCTCGGGGCAGGGTATCGGGGTGGCGGCTTCCAAGGCGGCTCCTTCACTGGCGGTCATATAGAGACCACCTCGGGGATTGGGCGGGGCATCCGGCGTGGCCGGGGTGCGTGGACAACACAGCCACACCCGGTGCGTGAAAGTCCAGCCTTAGCGCTGGAATCCACGACAGTTCGTTTTGCCGGTCTGCTGACTGTAAGTCCGCGATCCCGGTTGGCGAAATAGCCCCGGAAATTCGCCGACGGTCGGGGCATCGCTCACAGCAGACAGAGAAGATTTCCCAAGTGGTCGGCACGCGAGCTACAACACACCGATGCCGCCACGCCCACTTGAAATCGGACCCGCTGGACAAGCCGCCGCCCGCGCCATCGAACGCACCCGCATCGCCCGCGGCTACTCGCAGCGCCAGCTTGCCGCCCGTGTCACCGCACTCGGCCGGCCCATGACCTTCACTGCGCTTTCCCGCATCGAACGCACGGTCCGCCGCTGTGACATCGACGACCTCGTCGCCATCGCAGCCGCCCTCGGGACCCCGTCCCACACCCTCCTCGTTGGCCCTGAGCCGGTCGGAGCGGGCGAAATGTAGCCGACGATCTCCGGTTCTCCTAACCGGGGACTCTCCGGACCATTGGTCGTCCTGGCGCTCCCTGCAGTCGAGGTGCGCTGCCAATTCCTGCTTGCCGATTTAAGGAATCCCACTTGCCTGTCGTCACCTCCATTACCTCTCACGCTATGTCCGCAGTCGGAGGTGGCCCCACCATCGGTCGTGCATTTCTCGGGGTGAAGGACACCGCTGCGTACCTCGGGATTTCGCCCCGCACGTTGTACGTCTGGCGCCACCGTCGGCAGGGGCCGCCGAGCTTCCGGATGGGAGCCCACGGTCGAGTGACGTACCGGCTCGATGCTCTCGACGCGTGGATACGCGAGCAGGAGCAGGCGGACTCTCGCTCGAACCCCGCCTTGAACCCCGTGAGCGCTGCGCCGCAGCGCCGTGTCAGCTACACGGCCACCGCCTAGCACCACCAGGACGACGGCTCCCGATCCCCCACCTGCAAGGAAGTCCTTGGCCGGCTACATCGAAGACCGCTGGATCAACAAGAAGAAGGACCCCGTCACCGGCAAGCGGGAGCGCACCGCCCGCTACGGGAAGGGCACTCGATATCGCGTCGCCGGAATCCCCGGCGTGCGGGACATGTCGTTCGACGTCCTGGAGGACGCAAAGGCGTGGCTGCGCCGGGCTGGCACCGACAGCGAACGGGGAGAGTTCGTCGACCCGCGCGACGGCTCCATCACCGTCGCCGACTACGTCACCCGCTACTGGAAGACGGGCGTGCGGGGCACGCCGGGGACGATTAAGCGGGTCGACGAGCGCATGCGCCTCCACATCCTTCCGCATCTCGGCGAGTTGGCGCTGAGGGACGTCTCCGCGACGGTCCTGCGCAGTTACATCGCCACCCTCGAAGGTGAGTGCGCACCTCGCTACGCCCGGCAGATCCTCACCACCCTCTCCAACGTCTTCGAGACGGCGATCGACGACAAGCGGCTCGTCCGCAACCCGATGCGCGCCAAGTCGGTGCGCTGGCCTAAGGCGCCGGAGGACCAGCGGGAGGCGTGGCCGCTGGAGACCGCGCAGCGCGTGCGGGACGCAATCAAAGCGCGGTACCGCATCGCGGTCGTCGTCGCCCTCGGGTGTGGGC
This sequence comes from Streptomyces sp. NPDC037389, assembly GCF_040636475.1. Taxonomy (NCBI): domain Bacteria; kingdom Bacillati; phylum Actinomycetota; class Actinomycetes; order Kitasatosporales; family Streptomycetaceae; genus Streptomyces; species Streptomyces sp. NPDC037389. Next base: position 274,473 of record NZ_JBEZUS010000002.1, on the reverse strand, counting down.
TCCGCCAGGGCGAGGTCTTCGGCCTCTCCCCAGAAGACGTCGACTTCGAGCGCGGCGTTATCCGTGTGCGTCGACAGGTCCAACTCCTCAATGGACGCTTGTACTTCACCCTTCCGAAGGGTGGGAAGACTCGCATCGCCGATATGCCCCGGTCCGTCGCGACCGAGTTGGCTGCCTACTTCCTGCAGCACCCAGCCGTCGAGGTGGAACTGCCCTGGGGCGGCCCGGAGCCCGAGCGTGAGAAGCGGACCTTCCCGCTCGTTCTGACCACGACGTACGGAAACGCGATCCGCGCCAACATCTTCAACGATGAGGTCTGGAAGCCTGCCCTCGCCGCAGCAGGGGTCATCCCCATGCGGGAGGAGGGTAAGCGCTGGAAGGCATCCCGCAAGGACGGCTTCCACGTCCTCCGGCACACCTTTGCCTCGATCATTCTCGAAGCGGGCGAGTCCGTCGTCACCCTGGCCCGATGGCTGGGCCACTCCAGCCCGACCATCACCCTCGACCACTACGCCCACTTCATGCCGGAGGCCGGCGGTAAGGGGCGTGCCGCGGTCGATGCGCTGCTCGGCCCGGTTCCCGAGCACGTCCCAGAGAGCTCGATCGCGGCCTGAGCAACGGGTGGCACAGCACATGCTGTGCCACCCGTTCTCGTTGGCGCGTCGCGGCGCGCGTGTCATGCCACTCGACGCCACGGCAAGCGGGAGCCTCTCGTGGGCAGCGCGAGCAGTTCGTGCAGGGGCCTACCTTTGTGGGCCCAGCGGTCCAGCCGGTTGCGGTCTACCCACCGCACGCCATGTCGGTCGCCCCAAGTCATGGCGTCGCGGGTGAACGAGCCGTTGGTGACGACGACGGCGTGGTCCGCCTTGTGCGCGGGACCCGCCGTGCCCTTCACCTGGTACATCACTGACGAGCCGACCTTGCCTCCGGCGCGTGTGTGTTTGGCCTGCACCACGATCCGCCCGAGAGGGGTCCGGACGCCGATCACGTCGGCGGCTTGGTCCCCGGCCCGGCCCACCTTCCTAGCCGCCCAGCCGTCGCGGACGAGGAGGTCACGCAGCGCGTACTCGAACTGCCCGTCGTCCATCGCATCGAACTCCGCCAGGGTGATGCGCAGACGAGCCAGCCGGTCGCTGTCCGCGCGATCTCGACGGTGGCCCCGGATCCGGAGGCTGACCACGGCGACGGCCAAGGCGAAGACGACCAAGCCCAGCAGCGGCCATGCCGCAGCGGCCTTCGTCATCAGGTTCGATGCGGCCTGTGCCAGGGCGACCATGACCGCGAGGGCCACGGCTGCCGCACCCAGGGCGTCCACGGTGCCGCGCGGTCGCCACCTGAGCCTTCGCTGCGGCCGGGCTGTCACTGCCCGCTCGCCGGCGCGGAGACGGCAGGCGTCGGGGCAGGCTGCGGCTCGGCGTCGCTGTCGCCGAACCCGAAGACCTGACCCCACAGCCATACGACCGCACACAAGCCGGCCACGGCCCAGACGCTCAGCCCCTTGGCGGACTTCGGCCCCGGCTTGCGGCGGATGTGGCTTCGTACGCGCACGTACCCGTCCGGAACCTTCGGCATGCTGCATCCCCTCCCTGTCGGTCCGCGCTGCGCGGACCTCCAGTTCGGTTGTAGCGGTGGCCACTGACAGAACCTGACGCCCCGTCATGATCGTGCGGCAAGCAAGGGTGCGAGTCGGCCATGGCCTCGCGAGTGCCTCTCCACCTGCGCGAACCGCTGGCCTGCGCCGAGCCTCTCGGCTGGGCGTCATGCTGCGGAAATGTAAGACGTGTCAAATGGCCAGTTCCTGCGGTGCACGGTCAGTGGCGGCTGCGCCGGGCGCCGACCCTCGACGAGGTGTGATCCCTGCACTTGGTCGCCAGCAGGTGCAGTGCCCGCACACGCTCTTTGGGCAGCCACACGCGGCGTCTGGCGCCAGTACAGGCTCCTCAGATCGAGATGTTCGGGAGATGCCCGATCGGCGTTCCACGTCTCGACGTTCGCCCGGGTGAATGCAAGCCGTGCGCAGCCGAGGCTCGATGGCCCTGCCGTGTTGAGGAGACGACCAGGGCGCCTCACGTCATGAACTTCGACCGCCGATCCGCAGCGATTGCGCCGCATGGGTTGCACTTTTCGGTCAACTGCCTTGAAAAGATGTTGGGTTGCAGACGATGTCGCGCCCTTGAGTACTACCGCGAGGGACTATCAGTCCATCACGCACGCTCGTAGCTTGTTCTCAACCACCTCGGGGGATTCGCTTGCTTGATGCGGAGGACGTTGCTGGCAGATGTGTTATGTGCACCTGGAGAGTGCGGCGGGGCCTCTGGAATGGTGATAGGTCGTTGATGTCGAGATCGCGGCCCAGTGGAGCTGTATGTTGACCGTGTTCCTCGCTGCCTCTCCGCATAGCGATCGAGTACTAAGGTGCTTGGCGCCTTCACCTACGAAGAGGGTCCACATCGGGCCCAATGTAACCGCGAGCGCACCAAATTCATCCGAAAGAACTAGGCATCCGGCGCTAGCCGCGTCGACGGGCAGGGGGAGCGTTGGCAGGCACTGATCCGGAGCCGCAGCGGCACATCATCGAGCAGCACAACCACGGCGATGGTGCCTTCGTTGGTGGTGACAACCACGGCGAGATCCACGTCGAGGCAGTCGATGCGAAGACCAAGGCGCTGCTCAGGAAGATTTGCAAGGATTCACCCGCCTTGGTCCGGCTACTTGAAGAGGCTATGGAGGACGGGGTGATCTCCCCCGATACCGCGGGTCTGCTTGCAGTGGCGGCTCGCAGCATCAACGAAGATGTCGCCGCGATGCTTATCCACGCAAGCCGCAGCATCAACGAGGATGTTGCTGGGATGCTTACGCACGCAAGCTACAGCATCAATGAGGATGTGGCAGGGCAGGTATCCCATGCCGCGGAAACCTTCGAAAAGGTGTCCAAGCAGCTTGACCTCAACGAGTTCAACAGTATTGTCAGCCGCATCGAGGGGGCCGTTAGCTCGGGAAACGGCGTCATCGACCTTGAAGGCCTGGTTATGCGTCTTGAGGGAAGTCTGAGTTCTCTGGACCGACTGGTCAGGGGCATGGAGAACTTGCAGAACAGGGACAAGCCCCTCGGCCGGATCGAGGAGATAGGGAACGCGCTGAATGGCGCGGCTGGACGGATCGAGGCTACAGTGACTCCGCCTCCTCCAGAGATCCTCCCAGAGCACAAGGCGCGTGCCTTTGCATTCCTTTGGGGCCTCGGAATCGGCGCATTCTTCATCCTCTACCTGGTCAACCGATGAACTGGCGCAGCCGGTGCGTGTGCCTGAATTCGTCATCACTCACATGGCTTCGGCGGGAGCAATATTTTGTGAGGGCTCGCGATGGCACAGCCAACCGGCCCGACGGAAATTAGTTGGCAAGCGAGTAGTCGTCGTAGCGGTGTAGAGGCGTGGCGGGCGGCGCCGAACCACACCTCGCAGTTGGCTTCGGGGCGACGGTGGGCGGTTGTGGGCGTCGAGGGGCGCTGAATTCTCCGGTGTGCCTGTGTCAGCTCTTCGTGGCCGCTGACCGCGCCCGTGAGGCGTTCGTGGCGGCGTTGTCGCGTGCGAGGTATGCCCTCTCCTGGACGCTGTTGCCAAAGTCCCCCCACCCGTAGAAGACGGCCACAAGGGCGGCCGTCGTTGCCACCCCGGAGGAAGTGGCCGCCAAGGCTCGGGCCATCCCTGCGGGCAGATGTGCGAGTATCCCGCCCCTCGTGCGGACAGTGATGTCGGCGCACCTCCCTGCCCACACTTCGAGGCCCTGCGCGGCCCTCGCGAGGAACGCCGCGACGCAGGCGAAGAAGGCGTATGTGAACACGATCCCCACCACGAGCCGCGTCGCTATGCCGGGAGTCGGGCCTGCACCGGAGAAGGGTAGGCCTCGGATGCAATGGACGACTGCGGTCCCGAATACGGCTGCCAGGAAGGCGATAACGAAGAGTGACCCGCTGATGCGTTCGTAGTCGTCCACGGTTGCGTCGGGGCCGTTGGTCGACGTAGGGCGACTCCGCCGTTGAGCGGGTATGAACAGGTTCACGATGCTGCCGAGAACGTTGCCGGCTACGAATGTGCCCGAACCGTGGTTCGTCTGGTTCACGACCCTCGTCTCAGTCTCGGGCGGCTGGTCAGTCACGCTCGAGTCCACCATGGTTGATCGTCAGGCTGCCATGGTTGTCACCACCGATGAACAAGCCGCTGCCGGTGTTGTGCTGGTTGTACACGGTGGGTCCTGTGACGGTCAGGGCCTTGAAATCGGGGATCGCCTCCGGGTGTGAGTCGAGGTGCGCTCGAATCAGCGGCGTCAGGCGGGATACGAGTTCCTCCGAGGTGGCCCCCCGATCGTTGAGAACAGCGATCAGAGCGTCCTGCTCGGCAGGGGTACCTTGATGAACGAGCTCGCGAACCTTCAGTCCAACCCAAGCCATGCCGCTTGTGACCGCTCCAGTGACCAGCGCGACAGCCGATCCAGTCGCAACTTCTCCAACAACATCGGGCAGACTCACGATTGTTGACCCCCGCGAAGAGACGAAGTGAAGCCCTCAACGTACTGCCATGGGCTTGAGCGGGGAGTATCTTTCGCGGTCGTGTCCATCACATGCACGGGATGTGTTCTCCTGTAGCCGCACGAAGCGGTCTGCCGTGCACGATGGTCCGTCCACCTGGACCCCGGCGCACTGCAGCGAACCTGATCGGCAATGGACGGCCCGATCGCGAGCGGATCGGGTAGAGGCGGGGATGGCGCACCTGCCGGGGCGGATGCACCCTGAGGCTGTCACCGTTACCTCAAGAACTTCCTGTAGGGGCCGCGCCGCTTCAGGGCGGCGCGGCCGACGGCCGGGTGTCGAGGTCCATGGGATGTGGGGTTAGGTGGCGGAAAGGATTGCCCCGCTCCCAGGTTTCGCGCGTTCTCCCCAGATTCTCCCCAGAGGGTCGGGAGTCGCCCTCGGTGTCATTCGCGTACGCGAAGTCGATCAAGGAGGTTGGCCCTCGCCGCTACAGCCAGTCCCGCCGCTTGAAGATGAAGTACAGGCTCGTGCACACCGCTGCCATCAGCAGGATCGCGAAGGGGTAGCCGAACGCCCAGTGCAGCTCGGGCATGGCGTCGAAGTTCATCCCGTAGATCGTCCCCACCAGCGTGGGTGCAAACAAAATGGCCGCCCACGACGAGATCTTCTTGATCTCCTCGTTCTGCTCGAAACCCGCCTCCGCCAGGGCTCGCATTTCCGCGTTCTGTTGCTGGGTGACGAGTGTGGCGTTGACCTGGAGGATGTCGGTGAGGGCGGAGCGGAAGCCGTCGACGCGCTCGCTGGTGTGGGTGACGTGGTCGGCCACGTCGCGGAGGTAGCGCTGGAGCTCGTCGTCCGTGCCGTACTTGGCGAAGCCGGCCATCAGGCCGTGCAGCATGCCGACCAGGGGGCGGGTAGCGCGCTGGAACTCCACCATTTCGCGGGCGAGTTCGTAGATGCGGCGGGAGACGGCCGGGTCGCCGCCGAAGACCTCGGTCTCGATCTCGTCGAGGTCGTTCTGGACGCCCGCCACGACCGGGGCGTAGCCGTCTACGACGGCGTCGAGGATCGCGTAGAGCACGGCCTCCGGGCCGAGGGCGAGGAGCTCCGGGGTGGTCTCCATGCGACGGCGGACGGCCGGGAGGTCCGGGGCGGCGCCGTGCCGGACGGTGATGACGAAGTCGGGGCCGACGAAGACGTGGAGCTCGCCGAAGTCGACCTCCTCGGGGGCGTCGAGGTAGCGGGCGGCGCGCAGGACCACGAAGAGGGTGTCGCCGTAACGTTCCAGCTTGGGTCGCTGGTGGGCCTCCAGGGCGTCCTCGACGGCGAGCTGGTGGAGGTCGAACTCCCCGGCGAGCGAGAGGAGTTCCTCCTCGGAGGGGCGGTGGAGGCCGATCCAGGCCATGCCGTCGGGCTGCTCGCGCAGTCGCCGGTAGGTGTCGGCGAGCGACGTCGGGGTGGCCACGCGGTGGCCGTCGCGGTAGACGGCGGCGTGGACGACGCTCGTCCCGTCGACGGCCTTGCCATCGGCGGCGCGGTCGGCCGGCGGGTCGGCGGCGGGGTCCTGGCCGGGCGCCGGGGAAGCGGCCGTGCGGCCGTTCGTGGGGCGCAGCCACGAGTGCTTCCTGGGGGCGGACCGGTGGCGCGGAGGGCGCTCGGGCATGGTTCGTCTCCCTCTCGCTCGTCGCGGGCCGCGGAACAGGGTACGCGGAACAGGATATACATCCCCATTTGCAGCCTCTGAGGGGATGTCTCGCCGGGAGGCTTGTCGGGCTTTGTGGCGGCGCCGGGTCAGTCGTCGTCGCCCCGCAGCGACCGCAGGTGCAGCCGCAGTACCCGCCGCATGTCGCCGACGGGGACCCGGTCCGGGTGGAGCACGGCCGTGAGGGTCAGGCCGTCGATGAGCGCGAGCGTCCGCAGCGTCTCCGTGGGGACGTCGAGGTCCTCGGGGAAGCCGCCGGCGCTCCGACCCTCGCGCAGGACGCGCTCGATCAGCTCGCGCATGCCCGTGTGGAGTCTGTCGGCGCTGGGCCGCAGTTCGGGGCGGACGCGGGCCGCTGTGCCGAAGGCCAGCCACAGGACGGCCTCGTCGTGGCGGTCCTGGTCGAGGGGGAGGAACTCCGCGAGGAGCTCCTCGACGAGCGTGGCGCGCTCCGGGGCGGGCGGCGTGGCCAGCAGTCGCTCGGCGTGGCCGCGTACGCGGCTCTCGACGCGGCGGGCGAGCTCCCGCATGGCGAAGAGCATCAGGTCGGAGTGGTCGGCGAAGTAGTGCCGTACGGAACCGACGGCGAGTCCCGCCTCCTGGGCGACGTTGCGCAGCGACGCGTTCTCCAGGCCGTCGCGCCGGGCCACCCGGAACACGGCGTCGGCGACCGCCCGGCGGCGGGCCTCGGGGTCGACGATCTTAGGCATGTTGCCGTTATAGCACGGGCGGGTTAAATTCTTTTTTGGCACGAGTGGGCTACAAAAATGAACCATGAGTAATGAGCTACGCAAGGAGTCGGAGTGAACGCCTGGCTGTCGACCGCCCTCATCGCCGCGGTCGCCGTGGCCGTCGTGGTCAAACGGCTGCGAGGGGAACCCCTCAACGCGCGCGACCTGTTCGCGGCCCCGCTGATCCTGACCGGCCTCGGCGCGTGGACGCTGTGGAAGGCCGAGGGGATCGGTGTCGCGGACACCGTCTGGGTGGCGGCCGGCGTCCTGCTGGGCGTCTCGCTGGGGGCGGTGCGCGGGCTGACCATCCAGGTCTTCGAGAGGGAGGGGGTGCTCTGGCAGCGCTACACCGGCCGGACGTTCGCGGTGATGGCGGTGTCGGCGCTGATCTCGATCGGCTTCGGGCTCCTCGCGAGCCGGATGGGCATGCACCCGCAGGCGCGCCCCGTCCAGCTCTCGATCGGCGTCGGCTTCCTGGGCGAGGCCCTGGCGGTGGGAGCGCGCGGCCTGATGACCGGGGTCCCCTTCGCGCCCGAGTCCCGGGACGGGCGCCGCCGTTGAACGACGACGCTCGCCCCGGACGAGCGCAGGGGCAGACGGTCAGTCCGGCAGCTCCCGGCTCCACAGGTCCGCCGGTGTCTCGCGGCGGACCAGCAGACGCGCGCGGCCGTCCGTGACCGCGGCCACCGGGGGGCGGCCGACGAGGTTGTACGACGAGGCCATCGACAAGTGGTACGCCCCCGACGCCGGGACCGCGAGGACGTCCCCGGGGCGGACGTCGGACGGCAGCGGGACGTCCTCCGCCAGCACGTCGCCCGCCTCGCAGTGCCGGCCCACCACCGTCATCGGCCGGGCCGGCGCCGCCGAGGCGCGGCCCGCCAGGCGGACGGTGTAGCGCACCCCGTACAGCGCCGGGCGGGGGTTGTCGCTCATCCCGCCGTCCACGGCGACGAACGTCCGTCCGCCCGAGACCTTCACCGCCAGTACCCGGTACAGCGCCACGCCCGCCGGGCCCGCTATCCAGCGGCCCGGCTCGACGGCCAGCCGGGGCACCGGGAGGTCCGCGTGGGCGCAGCGCAGCGCCAGTTCGGCGGGGACGCGCGTCGCGTACTCGGCGGGGTCGAAGGCCGGTTCGCCGTCGCGGTAGGCGATGCCGAAGCCACCGCCCAGGTCGAGCTCGGGGAACGTCACGCCGTGGACGTCGCGCAGATCCGACAGGAACAGCACCAATTTGCGGACGGCCGCGAGGTAGGGGCCGACCGAGGTGATCTGGGAGCCGAGGTGGCAGTGGAGGCCCACGAGTTCCAGCCGGGGCTGGCCCAGGATGCGCGCCACGGCGTCCGCCGCCTCGCCGCCGTCGAGGGACAGTCCGAACTTCTGCCCCTCGACGCCCGTCCGCACCGCCGCGTGGGCGCCGGCCTCGATGCCGGGCACCACGCGCACCAGTACCTTCTGCCGGGCGCCGGGTGGCACCAGCGCCGCTAGCCGGGCGATCTCCCCGGTGTTGTCGAGGACCACGCGCCCCACGCCCAGGCGCAGCGCGGTCCGCAGGTCGTCGGGGCTCTTGGCGTTGCCGTGGAGGATGACGCGCTCGCCGGGGAAGCCCGCGTGCGCGGCGAGTTCGAGCTCGCCTGCCGAACAGACGTCGAGGTGGAGTCCCTCCTCCTCGACCCACCGGATCATCGCCCGGGTGAGGAACGCCTTGCCGGCGTAGGCCACGTCGGCGTCCGGGAGCGCCGCGCGCCACGCACGGGCACGCGCCCGGATCTCGTCCTCGTCGACGACATAGGAGGGGGTGCCGAAACGGTCGGCGAGCTCGGCGAGGGGCACCCCGCCGACGGCCAGCCCGCCCGAGGGCAGGACACGGGCGGAGGCGGGCCAGACGGGGCCCGGCCACGCGGAGTCCGGTCGCGCGGAGTCCGGCCGCGCGGGGCGGGCAGAGGCCGACGGGCCGGCGGCCGGCACGGGCTCCCCGGACCGCGGGGACAGGGCGGCGGGGGAGAGGGGGAGGGACACGGATGATCTCCTTCGGGGGAAATCGGTGCGGCGCGAGGAGTCAGCCGGGACGATCAGTTGGGGAAGTCGGGCAGTACGGGCGCGGCCTCCTCGGCCACCGGCAGCACGGGGCGGGCCGTCAGCTGCGGGTCGACCGAGACCTGCCCGACGCCCAGCGGCGCGGCCAGGGCCCGTACGGCGGGCAGGGCGAGCCGGACCGAGGGGACACCCGGCCCCAGACAGTCGGAAAGCCGCCGCCTGCTGGTGAAGGCGACGGCCGTCCGGGCGCCGAGAGGGGTGCGGAAGACGCGCAGGGCGAAGCCCACGGGGCAGGGCCGTACGGGGACGTACAGCGGCCGCTGCGGGTCCGGATGGCCCGGATGGGAGGGCTCGCCGTCGTCGGCGGGGCGGCTCCCGGCGGTGTCGGGGCACATCGCCGCGGCGACGGCCGCGGCCTCGGCGGGAGTACGGCTCAGATGCATGACGGTCCTTGGGAGGTGTCGGCTGGGAGGCGTCGGTGAGGTGCGTCGGTGAGGTGCGTCGGTCACGCTATGCCCGGCCCATGCCCGGGCGACCGCCTCCTTGACAGCACATTGACCCCACCCGGGAGTCCCTTGACGGCTCGTTTACGCGCCGGGAACCGCCCTCGCGTCCCCACGCGCCCTCGCGCCGGTCCGGCCCGTGGACGCGCCGCCGTACCGGCAGCCCTACCCGCCCCGTCCGCCCCGGAACCGCCGCCTCCGGCCGCCGGAAATCTTTGGAACAATCCGCCCCGCGCGCACCGCCACCGGCCCCGCGTCCCGCCCCGCGCGCACCGGACCCCTCCGGGGCTGGTCAGACGTGGATCATTGCCGCACGATGCTTACCGGCGGGGGCGGCGGAGCCCCGGGCACTCTGGAGGACGAAGTGACGGCGACGACGAACGTGACCGCGAAACCCGGCCCGGCGGACGGCTTCCGGGCGGCCCGGGACTTCCTGCTCGACCACCGCGAGGACTACGCGGCGGCCCGCGAAGGCTTCTCCTGGCCCCGGCCCACCGCCTTCAACTGGGCCCTGGACTGGTTCGACACGATCGCCCGCGGCAACGACCGCACCGCCCTGTGGATCGTGGAGGAGGACGGCGGCGAGGAGAAGCTCTCCTTCGACACGATGCGCCGCCGCTCCGACCGCGTCGCCAACTGGCTGCGCGCACAAGGCGTACGGGCCGGCGACCGGATCGTCGTCATGCTCGGCAACCAGCGCGAGCTGTGGGAGACCGCTCTGGCGGCCATGAAGCTGCGCGCCGTCGTCATCCCCGCCACCCCGCTGCTGGGCCCGGCCGACCTCGCCGACCGCATCGAGCGCGGCCGGGCCCGCCACGTGCTCGTACGGGCCGAGGACACCGGCAAGTTCGCGGACGTCCCCGGCGACTACACCCGTATCGCCGTCGGCGAAGGGCCCGCGGGGTGCTGGCTCGCGTACGAGGACGCCGACGACGCCGAGGAGACGTTCGTCCCCGACGGGCCCACCCACGCCGACGACACGCTGCTCCTCTACTTCACCTCGGGTACCACCGCTCGCCCCAAACTCGTCGAGCACAGCCACATCTCGTACCCCATCGGTCACTTGACCACCATGTACTGGATCGGTCTGCGCCCCGGCGACGTCCACCTCAACATCTCCTCGCCCGGCTGGGCCAAGCACGCCTGGTCCAGCCTCTTCGCCCCCTGGAACGCCGAGGCCACCGTCTTCGTCCACAACTACACCCGTTTCGACGCGGCCCGCCTCCTGGCCGAGATGGACCGTTGCGGCGTCACCAGTTTCTGCGCCCCGCCCACGGTGTGGCGGATGCTCATCCAGGCCGACCTGGGCGCGCTGCGCAATCCCCCGCGCGAGGTCGTGGCCGCGGGCGAGCCCCTCAACCCCGAGGTCATCGAGGCCGTCAGGCGCTCCTGGGGCCGTACCATCCGCGACGGCTTCGGGCAGACCGAGACCTCCGTCCAGATCGCCAACCCGCCCGGCCAGCCGCTGAAGCCCGGCTCCATGGGCCGCCCCAGCCCCGGCTTCACCGTCGCCCTCCTCGACCCGCGGACCGGGGAGCCCGCCGACGAGGGCGAGATCGCCCTCGACCTGCGCGATCGCCCCGTCGGCCTGATGACCGGCTACGCGGGCGACCCCGAGCGCACCGCCGAGGCGATGGCGGACGGCTACTACCGCACCGGCGACATCGCCGCACGGGACGAAGAGGGGTATCTGGTCTATATCGGGCGCGCCGACGACGTCTTCAAGTCCAGCGATTACAAGATCAGCCCATTCGAGCTGGAGAGCGCCCTCCTGGAGCACGAGGCCGTCGTCGAGGCGGCCGTCGTCCCCGCCCCCGACCCGCTGCGGCTGTCCGTGCCCAAGGCCTATGTCGTCCTCGCCGCCGGCTGGGAGCCCGGACCGGACACCGCCAAGGCCCTCTTCGCCCACTCGCGCGCCGTGCTGGCCCCCTACAAGCGCGTCCGCCGGCTGGAGTTCGCCGAGCTGCCCAAGACCGTGTCCGGCAAGATCCGCCGCATCGAGCTGCGCGAACGCACCGCGCGGGGCGGCGGGACCGAGTACCGAGAGGAAGACCACCGGTGACCACACCCTCCCCCTCCCACACGGCAGGCCCCATCGACACCCCGTTGCTCGACGACACCATCGGCGCGAACCTGGCCCGTACCGTCGCGCTCTTCGGCGACCGCGAGGCGCTCGTCGACGTCCAGGGCGGCCGCCGCTGGACCTACGAGGAGTTCGGCCGGGCGGTGGAGGAGGTCGCCCTGGGACTGCTCGCCAAGGGCGTGGCCAAGGGCGACCGGGTGGGCATCTGGGCCGTCAACTGTCCCGAGTGGGTCATGGTCCAGTACGCCACCGCCCGGATCGGCGCGATCATGGTCAATATCAACCCGGCCTACCGCGTCCACGAACTGGCCTACGTCCTGCGCCAGGCGGGGATCGGCATCCTCGTCTCCTCCGTCGAGTACAAGACGAGCGACTACCGCCGCATGGTCGAACAGGTCCGCGGCCGCTGCCCGGCGCTGCGCGACGTCGTCTACATCGACGACCCCACCTGGACCGGCCTCGTCAGCCTCGGCCGGAGCGTCGACCCCGACCGTCTCACCGTCCGCGAGGACCGGCTGAGCCCCGACGACCCCGTCAACATCCAGTACACCTCGGGCACCACCGGCTTCGCCAAGGGCGCCACCCTCTCCCACCGCAACATCCTCAACAACGGCTATTTCGTGGGCGAGGGCCTCGGCTACACCGAGGAGGACCGCATCGCCCTGCCCGTGCCCTTCTACCACTGCTTCGGCATGGTCATGGGCAACCTCGCCGCCACCACCCACGGCGCCTGCGTCGTCATCCCGGCCCCCACCTTCGACGCCACCGCCACCCTCCACGCCGTCGAGCGCGAGCGCTGCACCTCGCTCTACGGCGTCCCCACCATGTTCATCGCCGAGCTCGGCCTGCCCGACTTCGCCACCTACGACCTCGGCTCGCTGCGCACCGGAATCATGGCGGGCTCGCCCTGCCCGGAGGAGGTGATGAGGCGCGTCGTCACGGAGATGAACATGTCCGGGGTCGCCATCTGCTACGGGATGACGGAGACCTCCCCGGTCTCCACCCAGACCCGGCGCGACGACGACCTGGAGCGCCGCACCGGCACGGTCGGGCGGGCGCTGCCGCACATCGAAGTGAAGATCACCGACCCGGCCGACGGCGCCACCGTCCCGCGCGGCGAGCCCGGTGAACTGTGCACCCGCGGCTATTCGGTGATGCTCGGCTACTGGGACGACCCCGAGCGCACCGCGGAGGTCGTCGACGCCGAACGGTGGATGCACACCGGCGATCTCGCGGTGATGGACGAGGACGGCTACGTCCGGATCGTCGGCCGCATCAAGGACATGATCATCAGGGGTGGGGAGAACGTCTACCCCCGCGAGATCGAGGAGTTCCTCTACACCCACCCCAAGATCTCCGACGTCCAGGTCATCGGCGTCCCCGACGAGAAGTTCGGCGAGGAGATCATGGCCTGCGTCATTCTGCGCGACCCCGCCGAGACCCTCACGCGCGACGAGCTCGCCCGCTACTGCCGGGGCCGGCTCGCGCACTACAAGGTGCCGCGCCATCTGCGGCTGATGGACGCCTTCCCCATGACCGTCAGCGGCAAGGTGCGGAAGGTGGAGCTGAGGGAGGAGGCCGCCGCGCTGCTCGTCGGGGTGGGCGTCGGCGTGCGGGGCTGACGGCGTACGGACGGGGCGGGCCGCGTGCGGCCCGCCCCGTCGCCCCCCGTTCTCCCCCGTGAACGGTCTCTTTCTCCCCCGTGGCAGGGCCCGCAGTCCCCCGTGTCTCGCGGGCCCTGTGCTCAGTCTCCGCCTCATCGCACCCAAGTGGCCATGATGGAACGTCAGTTCAGAGGAAGAATTGAGCTTCGGGTCACCTCCTGCCGCGCCGCACGAGCTCGTCGGCCCACTCGTTGAGAGCCTGCGGAGTGCCGGTCAGGTCCATCACGAACAGCGGGAGCCGCAGGTCGTCCGCCCGGCAGCGGGCGTCGCGGGCGTACCCCGCCAGGGAGAAGCAGACGCTCGTCGCGGAGTCCAGCAGGCCGTACAGCCACAGGCACTCGATGTCGCGCAAGGTGGTCGGGAGGGTCGTGGGGTCGACACGGGCGACGACGCCGGTGGCGCACAGGTCCACGCCGCTCGCGGCGGGCGCCGGGCAGTTGCCGGGGCGGCGTACGTCCGGGAAGCCCAGCCAGCGCAGATAGCGCTCGGCGGACATCACCGCGTCGCGTTCGGTACGGATGGCCACCGGCCGGAACGGCGGCTTCGAGATCGCGCGGGGGCGCGGGGCGGTGTCGGAGGGCGCCTCGGGCGCTGCCTCCTCCGGGCTCTTCGCGCCCTTGACTTCCTTGGCTTCCTTGACTTCCTGATGAGGGGTTTGCGCGGCGTCGCGCGGCGGCAGGACGGGCAGCAGGACGACCGTCCCGCAGGAACAGCCCAGTTCGGGCCGGGGCCACTGGCCCTGCCGGTCGCAGGACGGACAGCGCACCGCCACCCAGGAGTCGCGCCAGGTGCGGTGGGCGAGTAACTCGGGGGTGGCGTCGGGCGGTACCGGCAGGGTCAGCGGGTTGCCGCAGGCGCAGGGAAAGGTCGGCGGGGTGAAGGAGTGCTCCCGGTGACACGTGGGGCAGTGCACCGGCACGCTCTTGGCCATCTTCGGCTCCAGCGTAGGGTCCGTAGGGGATAGGGGACCCCATCGTCCACGATGCGGGCGTGGTGGGGGAGCGAATCGGCAAGGCGGGCGCGGGAGAGTGCTCCGGGCGGCGCCGCCGGGGCGCGAACAGGATGGATGCCGGCGCCGCCGCCCGGAGGTCAGGGGATCGGCTCGGACTCCTCCACGGCGTCGATGTTCACGCCGTGCGGTGTGTTCGCCTCCCGTTCGATCATGATCTCGACGAGGACGGGCCGGGAGGTGGCGACCGCCTCCTTACGGGCCCATTCGATGGCCGGACGGATGTCCGCCGGCTCGACGACCCGCCGCCCCGAACAGCCGTAGGCTTCCATCAGCTTGACGTTGTCGGTGCCCGTCTCGTCGTAGTGGACGTCGACCTGGTAGTTCATCCCGTAGCCGATGGACGCCTGCCGGATGAGGCCCAGGTACTCGTTGTTGAGCATGATCAGAACGAACGGGATGTCGTACTGCGCGGCGACAGCCAGTTCCTCCGCCGTGTACTGGAAGCCGTAGTCCCCGACGATTCCCACCACCTCCGTGGCGCCCCGGCCCATGCCCTCCAGCGCCTTCTTCGCCCCGATCGCCGCCGGGACCTCCCAGCCCAGCGGGCCCGCCTGGCCGCACACCTGGTAGTGGCGGGGCCGGTGGGCCTTCTGATGCTGGCCGCCCCAGATCTGGTACAGGCCGATGGCGGTGAGGAAGCAGGTGTCCTCGCCGAAGATCTCGTTGATCTCCTTGTAGACGCGGGGGGCCTTCACCGGGACGGTGTCGAAGTCCTCCCGCCGGACGAGGGTCCGTTTGAGCAGCCGGCAGCGCTCCCGCCACGGCCCCGCGTCCGCCCGGGCCCCGCGCCGCCGGGCGGCGGCCAGCAGGGCCGAAAGGAACTCCTTCGCGTCCGAGACGATGCCCAGGTCCGGCGCGACGACCTTGCCCAGCTGGGTGGGCTCGACGTCCACCTGGACGAACGTCCGCCCGCCCCGGTAGACGTCCGTGTCCGCCCCCGTGTGCCGGTCACCGAAGCGCGCGCCCACGGCGAGCACGAAGTCCGCCTCCAGGAACGAGGCGTTGGCGTACCGCTGCGAGGTCTGGATACCGGTGGTGCCCATGTGGAGCTCGTGATCGTCCTCGACGGCCCCCTTGCCCATCAGCGTCACCTGGAACGGCACGCCCAGCAGCTCCACCAGCGCGCGCAGTTCGGCCGCCGCCCCGGCCAGGATCACCCCGCCGCCCGCGAGCACCAGCGGCCGCTCGGCCGTCAGCAGCAGATCCAGGGCGGCCTCGACGCCAGGCGGGTGCGGGACGGGAACGCGGACGGGAAGCCGGGTGTCGGTGGCGGCGTCGTAGCGGATCTCGCGCCGGGCGATGTCGACCGGGATGTCGATCAGCACCGGCCCCGGCCGCCCCTCGCGCGCGATCCGGAACGCCTCCCGGAACACCCAGGGGATCTGCGCCGCCTCCGTGACCTGTACCGCCCACTTGGTGACGGGACGGACGATCCCCACGATGTCGACCGCCTGGAACGCCTCCTGGTGGAGCTTGGTGGAGACCGCCTGGCCGGTGACGCAGACCATGGGGATCGAGTCGGCGAAGGCGGTGTACAGCCCGGTGACGAGATTGGTGCCGCCTGGCCCGGAGGTGGCCAGCGCCACCCCGACCCGGCCGTTGGTGCGGGCCCATCCGTCGGCCATGTGCGCGGCGCCCGCCTCATGGCGGACGATCAGGTGCTCGATGCCGCCGACGGTCTCCAGCGCCTTGTACAGCGGCAGGATCGCGGCGCCGGGGCAGCCGAAGACGGTGTCGACGCCCTCGTCCTTGAGGATGTGGACGACGGCGTGCATGGCGGGGACGGTGGTCATTCCGTCCCTCCTGAGAGCCGTTCGACGCCCCGGAGCAGGGCCGAGTGGTCGAGCGCACCGTCGCCCCGGGCCCGGGCGGCGGCCACGAGCGTGGCCACGACGGTCCCCAGCGGCAGGACGGCGCCGACCTCGCGGGCGGCGGAGGTGACGATGCCCATGTCCTTGTGGTGGAGGTCGATCCGGAACCCCGGCGGGTACTCACGGCTCAGGAAGTTCTGCCGCTTCCGGGCGAGCACGGCGGATGCGGCGAGCCCGCCGCCGAGGACGTCCAGCGCGGCGGCGAGGTCCACCCCGGACTTGGTCAGAAAGACGACGGCCTCGGCGCACGCCTGGATGTTGGCGGCGACGATCAGCTGGTTGGCGGCCTTCACGGTCTGCCCGGAGCCGTGGGGGCCGCAGTGCACGACCGTCGTGCCGAGCGTGCGGAGCAGGGGCGCGACTTCTTCGAAGTCGGCGCGCTCGCCGCCGCACATGACGGACAGCGTGCCCTCGACGGCCCCGGCCTCACCGCCGGAGACGGGGGCGTCGAGTACGCGGACGCTGCGGGGCGCCGCGGATTCCGCGAGTGCGGCCGAGGTCCGGGGGCTGATCGAGGACATGTCGACGAACAGGGCGCCGGGGCGGGCGTTGGCCAGGACGCCGCCGTCGCCGTGGGCGACGGCGGTGACCTCGCGGTCGGCGGGCAGCATGGTGACGACGACGTCGGCTTGGGCGACGGCCTCGCGGACGGAGCCGGCGGGGGTGCCGCCGGCGGCGGCGAGGCGGTCGAGCTTGTGGGGCTCAAGGGTGTGGCCGGTGACGGAGTACCCGGCCTTGAGGAGGTTCTCGGCCATGGGGGAGCCCATGATGCCCAGGCCTATCCAGGCGATGTGGGGGAGGGACGGCATGTGGTCGTTTCCCTTCGGGATGGTTGGTTGTGCCCCGGTCCCGCCCTTTCACCGTTTCCGAAGGGGCTCCGCCCCCTCGAACCCCCGGACCGGGCTTCGCCCGGTGTCCTCAAACGCCGGACGGGCTGAATTCAGCCCCAGGAAACCGGGGGCACCTCCCAGCGGTAGCCGGGGGAGAAAGGGCGGGCTGGGGCGTCAGAACTCGGCGAGCCAGCCGAAGGCATCCGCGCTCGCGCCCGCGGCCCGGTACTCGAGGCCGACCGCCCCGCCGTACCCGGCCCCGTCCAGGCGGGAGAAGAGGTCCGCGAAGTCCAAGCCCCCCGTCCCCGGCGCCCCCCGCCCCGGCACGTCCGCGATCTGGACGTGTCCCGCCCGCCGCGCGTAGCGGTCGATGGCGTCGCGCGGGTCCGCCCCGCCCATGGCCACGTGGTACAGATCCAGCAGCAGCCGTGCGTTCCCCAGCCCCGTCGCCGCGTCGACCTTGTCGACGACCTCGACGGCCGACGCCACGTCCGTCAGCGGATACCTCGGCGATTCCACGGCGTTGAGCGCCTCGATCAACAGGGTCGCCCCCACCCGGTCCGCCGCCCGTGCCGCGTGCGCGAGGTTCTCCAGCGCCAGTGCGTCCTGGGCTCCCGGGGCCACCCCGTCGACGCGGTTGCCGTACAGCGCGTTGAGCGCCCGGCAGCCCACCGACGCGGCGAAGCCGGCCGTGACGTCGACGTTCGCGCGAAAGCGCGCGGACTCCTCGCCCGGTACGGAGAGCGCGCCCCGGTCCGGACCGGGCAGCCGGCCCGCGTAGAAGTTGAGGGCGGTCAACCGGGTGCCGGCGGCGGCCAACGCGTCCCGTAGCGCGGCGAGTTCCGCCTCGGGAGGTCGCGGGTCCTCCGGCCAGGGCCACCACAGCTCCACCTCCGTGAACCCGGCGGCCGCCGCGGCGGCGGGCCGTGCCGTCAGCGGCAGGTCGGTGAAGAGGATCGAGAGGTTCACATCGAAGCGGCGCAATCCCAACACCCGCCCCTCTCTTCCGTATTACGGAAACTGAATTCCACCTAGAGGAAGGCTGCTCCCGTTCGGACGGCCCTGTCAAGGGCCCGGTACGTTGACCGTGTGCGATTGAGAGTGGAGTTCACGACCGAACCGTTCGATCTCGACGAGCCCCCGCCCCACGCCCTCGCGGCCCGGGACGCCGTCCAGGCGGCGGAGCTGGACGCCGTCGACGTCGGCCCGTTCGGCAACACCGTCGAGGGGCGGGCCGACACCGTGCTCGCGGCGCTGGACACCCTGCTGCGCGCCTCCCTGGAGGCGGGCGCCACGCGGGTGTCGCTCCAGGTCAACGTGGTCGGCGCGGACGGCGTGACGAGAGGGGACGGCGCGTGAGCGAGGACGCCTTCCGCGCCGCCGTCCGGCCGCTCGTGGACGCCATGGGCGGCCGGCTGCTCGAACCCGAGCAGGCCGAGGGCGACGACGTCGTCCTCCGCTGGGAGGGCCGCCCGGTCGTGGCCGTACGCCTCCCGCACCTGGCGGAGTCGCTGGAGGGCATACTCGCCGACCTGGAGCGCCGGTACGGCATGCCGCTCGCCCAACTGGACCGCAGGGCGAAGCAGTCGGTCGTACGGAACCTGGAGGCGCGCGGCGCGTTCGCGCTGCGGCACGGCGTGGAGACGGTCGCCGCCGCGCTCGGCGTCAGCCGGTTCACCGTTTACAACTACCTCAACCGCCAACGGGACGCGGACGATCGCGTCCGCCCCCGGCCGGACGGCGGCTCAGCCGGACGGTGACCACGACGGTCCCCGAGGCGGATGCCGGTCGTGGGGCGTACGGCGAGTCTTGAGGTGACGCCCACGCCGCCCAGGAGACGGACATGACCCTCGCGACTCCGCTGCCCGACGACACCGACGCCCCCGCCTTCCCTCCCGTGCCACGCCGGCTGGACCGCACGGCGCGCGCCGTTCCGCTGACCGTCCTGCCGTCGGGGCTGTGGCGGATGGCCATGGCCGTGGGGATCCCCGTCGGCTTCAGCGGGCAGCTGGCGGAGGACTGGCGGCCCGGCCTGGAGACCTCCTCCTGCATCACCCTGCTCACCCTCGTCATCGAGCTGTTCGCCTTCCTGACGATCGGCCTGACCGGTGCCGCGAGGCACGCGAACGGTTCTTCAACAAACTGTTGACGCGCGTTCGCCGGAGGCGTTAGCTATGCGCAGCTCATCCGAGCGCAGCGAGAAGCGCCACGGAGGTTCCCGTGACTTCGAGTTCGACACCGGGGCTCACCCGGTTCAACGCGGCCGAGGACGACACCGCGCGGGCCGCGCTGCACGAGATCTGCGCCAGTACTGCGTGGCGCGAGGAGATCCTCGCCCGGCGCCCCTACCGTGACGCCGAGGAACTGCTGGCCGTCAGTGACACGGCCGTCGCCCGGCTCTCGCCGGACGACCTGGTCGAGGCCATGGCGGCGCACCCGCCCATCGGCCGTCCCCGGCCGGGCGATCCGGTCTCCGCCCGGGAACAGCGCGGCATGATGGGCGCCTCCGACCTGCTCAAGGCCGAGATGCTCGAACTCGGCCTCGCCTACCAGGAGAAGTTCGGGCACGTCTTCCTGATCTGCGCCACCGGCCTCACCGCCGAACAGATGCGGGACTCCGTCCGTAACCGGATCGACAACCCCCCGGAACGCGAGCGCGAGATCGTCCGTGGGGAGCTGGGCCGGATCAACCGCATCCGGCTGGCCCGGCTCGCCGTCCGTCCCACGAGCGAAGGAGCGTCCCGGCGGTGAACGAGGCCACCATCTCGACCCACGTCCTCGACACCGCCTCCGGCCGCCCCGCCGCCGGCGTCGGCGTGGAGCTGGCCGTACGCGGCGACGGCCCGGACGGGGAGCGCTGGTCCGTGTTCGGCGCGGCGCGGACCGACACCGACGGGCGCTGCGCCGCCTTCCCCGTGCTGCCGCCGGCCGTCACGCACGTCCGCCTGCGCTTCGACGTCGGGCCGTATCAGTCTCCGCGGTCCTCCGGCGGTACGGCGTTCTTCCCCGAGGTGACGGTCGCCTTCGCGGTGTCGCCCGGCGAGCACCATCACGTACCGCTGCTGCTCAGCCCGTTCGGATACTCCGTATACCGAGGGAGTTAGCCCGTGATCCTGGGTCAGAACCAGTACGGCAAGGCCGAGAACCGCATCGTACGGATCACCCGCGAGGGAAGCACCCACCACATCAAGGACCTCAACGTCTCGGTCGCGCTCACCGGCGACATGACGGACGTCCACCTCTCCGGCTCCAACGCCAACGTCCTGACCACCGACACCACCAAGAACACGGTCTTCGCCTTCGCCAAGGAGCACGGCATAGCGTCGGCCGAGGAGTTCGGCATCCTTCTCGCCCGTCACTTCGTCACCGGTCGGCCCACGATCCACAGCGCCCGGATCCGTATCGAGGAATACGCGTGGGAACGGATAGAGACCCCCGGCCCCGAGCGGCACTCCTTCGTCCGTGAGGGCCGGGAGACCCGCACCGCCCAGATCCGCTTCGACGGCACCGACTGGGAGATCATCTCCGGGCTCAAGGACCTGACCGTACTGAACTCCACCGACTCCGAGTTCACCGGCTACGTCAAGGACCGCTACACCACCCTCCCCGAGACCCGCGACCGCGTCCTCGCCACCCAGGTGCACGCCCGCTGGCGCCACTCCACCCACGAGGCGGACTGGGACCGCTCCTACCGGCAGGCCCGCGAGCACCTCCTCGCGGCCTTCGCCGACACGTACTCGCTCTCACTCCAGCAGACCCTCCACCGCATGGGCTCCCGCGTCCTCGAGAACGGCCCCGGCATCGAGGAGATCCGGCTGTCCCTCCCCAACCGCCACCACTTCCTCGTCGACCTCGAACCCTTCGGCCTCAAGAACGACAACGAGGTCTACTACGCGGCCGACCGCCCGTACGGACTCATCGAGGCGACCATCCTGCGCGACGGCGCCGAGCCCCGGATTCCGGTGGACATGACGAACCTCTAGGACCTCCAGCACTTCCTGGACCTTAAGGACACGCAACCATGGCGAAACCCTCACCCCCCGTACCCGAGGCACGGGTCGTCATCGAGAACTGCGCCGTCGCGACCGTCGACGCCGACGACACCGAATACGCCTCCGGCCACATCGTCGTCGCCGGCAACCTCATCGAGACCGTCGGCCCCGGACCCGCCCCCGCCGGTCTGACCGGGGTCGTCCGCCGCGTCGACGGCACCGGCCACCTCGCCACCCCCGGCCTGGTCAACACCCACCACCACTTCTACCAGTGGCTCACCCGGGGCCTCGCCCAGAACTCCAGCCTCTTCGACTGGCTCGTCACCCTCTACCCCATCTGGGCGCGCATCGACGAGCCGATGGTCCACGCCGCCGCGCGCGGCTCGCTGGCCATGATGGTCCGCGGCGGCGTCACCACCGCCATGGACCACCACTACGTCTTCCCCCGGGGCGCGGGCGACCTGCTCGGCGCGGAGATCCGCGCCGCCCGCGAGTTGGGCGTACGGTTCAGCCCCACCCGAGGCTCCATGGACCTCGGCGAGTCGGCGGGCGGGCTGCCGCCCGACTTCGCCGTCGAGACCACCGAGGCCGCGCTCCTCGCCACCGAGGAGGCCATCGACACCCACCACGACCCGTCATTCGGCTCGATGCTCCGCGTCGGCGTCGCCCCCTGCTCGCCCTTCTCCGTCTCCACCGAACTCCTCCGCCAGGCCGCCGAGCTCGCCCGCCGCAAGGGGGTGCGCCTCCACACCCACGGCTCGGAGACCGTGGAGGAGGAGCGGTTCTGCAAGGAGAAGTTCGGCATGGGGCCCACGGACTACCTCGCGTCCACGGGCTGGCTCGGCGAGGACGTGTGGATGGCCCACTGCATCCACATGAACGACGCCGACATCGCCGCCTTCGCCCGCTCCGGGACGGGCGTGGCGCACTGCCCCTCCTCCAACGCGCGGATAGCCGCCGGAACCGCCCCCGTCCCCGCCCTGCTCAAGGCCGGCGTCCCCGTCGGCCTCGGCGTGGACGGCACGGCCTCCAACGAGACCGGGGAACTCCACACCGAGCTGCGCAACGCCCTCCTCGTCCACCGGCTCGCGGGCGGCGAGGACGCCCTCGGCGTCCGGCAGGCGCTGCGGCTGGGCACCTACGGCGGCGCCCGGGTGCTGGGCCGCGCGGCGGAGATCGGCTCGCTGGAGCCGGGCAAGCTGGCCGACCTCGTCCTGTGGAGGCTCGACGGCCTCGGCCACTCCACCATCGCCGACCCGGTCGCCGCCCTCGTCCTCGGGGCGCCCGCGCCCGTCACCCTCTCGCTCGTGGACGGCAGGCCGGTCGTCGAGGACGGCCGCCTGGTCACCGCCGACGAGGACACCATCGCCCGCGAGGCCCGCGACGAGGCCCGGCGCCTGGCCCGGATCGCGGCCGACGCCTGATGGCCGACGCCTGACGGCTGACGCCCACGGGTTCCGTCCGCGCGAGCCGCCCGCCGAGGGGGACGGCCCTCGGCGGGCCGGTCCGGGGTGGGGGGGGGGGGGGCCCCCCCCCGGGGGGGGGGGGCGCCCGGGGGGGGGGGGGCGGGGGGGGGGGGCCCCCCCCCCCCGCCCCGGTCCTTCTCCATCCCCCCACCACACCGGAGGAACAGCCGTGACCGCAGAGCCCGGCGCCATCGAGCGGCCCGAGCGGGATGAGGCGGGCGCGGGCGCGGGGACCCACCCCGTGGACCGGGTCCCCGGCCCCGCCCGGCTGCTGGCCGGCGGCTTCCAGCACGTGGCCGCCAGCTATGCCGGAGTGGTCGCCCCGCCGCTCGTCCTCGGCGCGGCCCTCCGCCTCCCGCCGAAGGAGATCACCTTCCTGGTGGGGGCGGCCCTCTTCACGGCGGGCATCGCGACCCTCCTCCAGACGATCGGCTTCTGGAAGGTCGGGGCCAGGATGCCGTTCGTCAACGGCGTCTCGTTCGCGGGCGTCGCCCCCATGCTCGCCATCGCCGACGCCCGCCCCTCCCACGGGGACGCGCTGCCCGTCATCCACGGCGCCGTCATCGTGGCCGGAGTCCTCGGCTTTCTGCTGGCGCCCTCCTTCTGCCGGCTCGTCCGTTTCTTCCCACCCGTCGTCAGCGGCACGGTCATCACCCTCATCGGGATCACCCTGCTGCCCGTCTCCTTCGGCTGGATCCAGGGCGGTCACCCCGACCGGCCCGCCTCGCTGATCAATCTGGCCCTGGCCGGGGCGACGCTCGTGACCGTGCTCGTCCTGCGCCGGCTCCTCAGCGGTTTCCTGCGGCAGATCGCCATCCTGCTGGGGATCGTCGCGGGCACGCTGATCGCCGTCCCCACCGGTGCCGTCGACACCACGGCCACTCGCCATGCCGCCCTCGTGGGCTTCCCCGCCCCGTTCCACTTCGGCCACCCCGTCTTCGAGGTGCCGGCGATCGTCTCCATGTGCGTCGTGATGCTGGTCTGCATGACGGAGAGCACCGCCGACATGCTCGCGCTCGGCGAGATCGTCGGCCGCCGGGCCGACGAGAAGGTGATCGCGGCGGGCCTGCGCGCCGACACCTTGGGCAGTGCCGTCAGCCCGTTCTTCAACGGCTTCGCCAACAGCGCCTTCGCCCAGAACATCGGCCTGGTCGCCATCACCCGCGTCCGCAGCCGCTACACCGTGGCCACCTGCGGGCTGTTCTTCGTCCTGCTCGGCCTGAGCCCCGCCTTCGCCTCCCTCATCGCGCTGGTGCCCCAGCCCGTCCTCGGCGGCGCGGGCATCGTGCTCTTCGGCACGGTCGCCGCCAGCGGCATCGACGTGCTCCGCACGGCGGGCCTGGACCAGGGCGACAATCTGCTGATCGCGGCCGCCTCCCTCGGCGTGGGCCTGATCCCGGTCGTCTCCCGGGCCTTCTACGACAACACCGCCATCCCCGAGACCCTGAAGATCATCCTGAACTCGGGGGTCAGCGCCGGCTGTCTGACGGCGGTGCTGCTGAACCTCGCGTTCAACCACGTGGGACGGGCCCGGCGAACCCCATGAGGCCTGCGCGCCTCAGCCACCCGGACCCGGCCGTACGCCAGAATCCCGACAAAGACCCCAAGGACTGATTGGTGTGTCGTCGTGGAGGAGCAACCGCAGGGGGCGGACCGGGGGGAAACGGCGGGGACACGGCACCGCTTCGTCTTCCCCAGCGCGCTGACCGTCCTCGCGGCGGTGACGGTGGCCGTCTGGATCGTCGCGTTCTTCATCCCCTCCGGCACCTACGACCGCGGCCCCGACGGCAACCCCCTCCAGGGCACCTACCACCACGAACCCGCCCGGGGCGGCTTCGTCCACCGCCTGGGCCAGCTCTTCCTGTCACCCGTCAACGGCCTCTACGGCGTCCGCGACCTCAAGACGGGCGAGGTCGCGCCGGACGCGGTCGGCACCCTCTACGGCAGCGCCGGGGTGTTCCTGTTCGTCCTCGCCATCGGCGCGTTCATCACCGTCGTCTTCGCCACCGGCGCCCTGGACCGCGGCATCGAACGCCTCGCCCACCGGCTGAGGGAGCGCGGGGCGCTGCTCATCGCCGGGGTGATGACGGTTTTTTCCCTGCTGGGCACGGTCGAGGGGTTCGCCGAGGAGACGCTGGGGTTCTACGGGCTGCTGGTGCCGCTGATGCTGGCGCTCGGCTACGACCGCATGGTCGCGACCGGCACGATCATCCTCGGCGCGGGCATCGGAGTGCTGACCTCGACGGTCAATCCCTTCGCCACCGGTGTCGCCTCTTCGGCAGCGGGGATCTCACTCGGCGACGGCATCGTCTTGAGATTCACGATGTGGCTGGTGCTCACGGCCGTCACCATCGCCTATGTCGTCCGCTACGCGCGCCGGGTACGGGCGGACCCGGCCCGCTCCCTGGTCGGCTTCCGGGAGGGCGACCGCGAGCTCGCCGAGGAGGCGGTCCACCCTCCGGAGCTGACGGGACTCCAGAAGGGCGTGCTGGTGCTCGTCGCCCTGGTCTTCGCCTTCATGATCTTCTCGGTGATCCCCTGGGCGAGCGCGCTCAGCGGCAAGGCCGACGCGACGCCCTACGGCTGGGAACTGGGCTGGTCCTTCGCCCAGCTGGCCGCCCTCTTCATCACCGCCGCGGTGCTCGTCGGGCTCGTCGCCCGGCTGGGCGAGCAGAAGCTGAGCGCCACGATCGTCCAGGGCGCGGCGGACTTCATCTCCCCGGCGCTGGTGATCGTGCTCGCGCGGGGCATCACCGTCATCATGACGAACGCGAAGATCATCGACACGGTGCTCCACGCCATCGAGGGCACGGTCCGGGGCACCCCGGAAGCGCTCTTCGGCGTCATGGTCTTCCTCGTCAACCTGCCGCTCGCGTTTCTGATCCCCTCCACGTCCGGGCACGCGACGCTCGCGATGCCGATCCTCGCGCCGCTGGCCGAGTTCGCGGGGGTCGCGCGGGCGGTGGTCGTGACGGCCTGGCAGTCGGCGAGCGGGTGGATGAACCTGTGGGTGCCGACCACGGCCGTGGTGGTGGGCGGGGTGTCGCTGGCGAAGGTCGGCTACGACCGGTACTTGCGGTTCGTGTGGCCGTTGCTGGTGATTCTGGCGGTGCTGATCTGTGTGTTCGTGGCGGTGGGGGCGGTGATTTCGTAGCCCCTCCGGCATTCGAGGAGCGGGGGTCCGGGGGCGGAGCCCCCGGGAAACACCCCTATCGGTCCAGCAGCTCGTACGCCGGCAGTGTCAGGAAGTCCACGTACTCCTCGCTGAGCGCGACCCGCAGGAACAGGTCGTGGGCCTGCTGCCACGTGCCCGACGCCTCCGGCGCGGACGCCAGTTCCTCCGCCGCCACCTCCCGGACGAGCGCCGCCGTCACCTTCTCCCCGTTGTCGAGCACGACGCCCGCGTCGGCCCACTGCCAGATCTGGGAGCGGGAGATCTCCGCCGTGGCCGCGTCCTCCATGAGGTTGAAGATGGCCACCGCGCCCAGCCCCCGCAGCCACGCCTCGATGTAACGGATGCCCACCTGCACCGCGTTGCGCAGCCCGTCGATCGTCGGCTTCGCCTCCAGGGTGCCGACGGCGACGAGCTGGTCGGCGGTGACCCGTACGTCCTCGCGCAGGCGGTGCTTCTGGTGGGGCCGGTCGCCGAGGACGGCATCGAAGGAGGCGCGGGCGACCGGGACCAGATCGGGGTGGGCGACCCAGGAGCCGTCGAAGCCGTCGTCGGCCTCGCGGTCCTTGTCGGCCCGGACCTTCCCCAGCGCGACCTCGTTGATCCCGGGGTCCCGGCGGGACGGGATGAAGGCGGCCATGCCCCCGATGGCGTGCGCGCCGCGCTTGTGGCAGGTGCGCACCAGGAGTTCCGTGTAGGCGCGCATGAACGGGGCCGTCATCGTGATGGTGTTGCGGTCGGGGAGGACGAACGCCTCGCCCGCGTCACGGAAGTTCTTGATGACGGAGAAGAGGTAGTCCCAGCGGCCGGCGTTGAGCCCCGAGGCGTGCTCGCGCAGCTCGTAGAGGATCTCCTCCATCTCGTAGGCCGCCGTGATGGTCTCGATGAGGACGGTCGCGCGGATCGTGCCGCGCGGGATGCCCAGATGCTCCTGGGCGAACACGAAGACGTCGTTCCACAGCCGGGCCTCAAGGTGCGACTCGGTCTTGGGGAGGTAGAAGTAGGGCCCCTTGCCGAGGTCGAGCAGCCGCCGGGCGTTGTGGAAGAAGTAGAGGCCGAAGTCGGCCAGGGCGCCGGGGACGGGACGGCCGTCCACGGTGAGGTGGCGCTCGTCGAGGTGCCAGCCGCGGGGGCGCATCACGACGGTGGCGAGCCGCTCGGCGGGCCGGAGGGCGTAGGTCTTGCCCTCGGGGCTGGTGAAGTCGACGCGGCGCGCGTGGGCGTCCATGAGGTTGAGCTGGCCGTGGACGACGTTGTGCCAGGTGGGGGAGGAGGCGTCCTCCATGTCGGCGAGCCAGACGCGGGCGCCGGAGTTGAGGGCGTTGATCGTCATCTTGCGGTCGTCGGCGGGCCCGGTGATCTCCACGCGCCGGTCCTCCAGCGCGGCGGGCGCGGGCGCCACCCGCCAGTCGGGGTCCTCGCGGACGGCGGCGGTCTCCGGGAGGAAGTCCAGCGTGCCGGTCCGGGCGAGCTCCGCGCGCCGCTCGGCGCGGCGGGTCAGCAGCTCGTCACGGCGTGGGGTGAACCGGCGGTGCAGCGCCGCGACGAACGCGAGGGCCGCTTCCGTGAGCACCTCCTCCTGCCGTTCCGCATACGGGGCTTCGACGGCTGCCGGTGAGGACGGAGCAGGCGCGGACATGGGCTGTCACTCCTTCAGCGGGCGGTTCGCGGTGGTCGTGGCACGCGGTGTCACAGCGGCAAGTGGAGAATAGTTTTCTCATCGTGGAAGTTCAATGGGGTGTCAGGACGGCTCAGTTCAGGAGCCCGAGATCGTCCGGGGTGTCGACGTCGTCCGGCGCCGCGACGTCGCCGCACTCCACGAGGCGTAGGGCGGCGGCGTGCCGCCGGAGATAGGCCCGCGCGCCCATGTCCCCGTCGGCCGCCCGGGCCGCGCCCGCCCAGTGCTCCCGGGCGAGCAGCACCGGGTGCCCCCGCTCGCCCCCGTACGCCGCCGCCGCGAGCCGGGCTCCCGCCCGGTGCGCGGCCAGCACCCGCGCCACCGCCGCGGCGCCGACGCGCGGCTGGTCGACCAGCGTCACCAGCACCGCCGACACCGCCGCCGGGTCCGTCGAGGCGGCCAGTGACGCCAGGCCGGCGCGCAGGGATGTGCCCATGCCCCGGTGCCAGCCGGGGTTCTCCACGAGGGTGATGTCCGCGAGGGCGGCGTCCGTGGTGCCGAGCCGTGCGCGCACCTCCGCCGCACCGGCGCCCACGACCACGTGGACCGGGGCGCAGCCGCCCTCGTGCAGCACCCGAGCCGCGTGCTCCACCAGCGGGCCGCCCCGGAACTCCAGCAGCGCCTTGGGCCGCCCGCCGAGCCGCCGCCCGCCGCCGGCCGCCAGCAGCAGCCCCGCGACCGTGTCTGTGCCCGTGTCTGTGTCTGTGTCTGTGCCGGCCGTCCACGCCATGGTCCCTGCATACCGTATGGGCGTCCGCATGTGCGCCGTACGGGAGTTCGTCACTCGTACGGGAACGCGCGGCCTGAATTTCGCTGTGAGTGTGGCGCGTCACACGTGAAGTGGCGTTAACTGATCCGCGCGGGCGGGCGTGCGGGAGGGGGACAGTCGTGGCGGAAGGCGCCGTGGTGGTGGAAGAGGAGCGAACGGGACGATCCGGTGAGGAACCGGACCCGAGAGCCGGTGAGCTGAGCGCCGCCGTGGCCCGGCTGCGCCGGGCGCTGGCCGGGCATCCCGCGCCCTTACCCGACAGGGACGCCGCGGAGGACGAGCTGGCCGCGCTGGACGCGATGGCGCGCACGGGGCACCTGGACGTCTCGCGGTTGCGGAGCTCGCTGCTGCTGGTGGCGGGGGCCGTGGGGTCGGTGAGCGCGTTGGGGTCGGCGCTCGGTGAAGTGCGGGCGGCGGTCGACCGGTTCGGGGAGACGGCTCCCGGCGTGCCGGGCCCCCGGGAGGGCGCCTGATCCGTCGGGGGAGGCGAGGGCGCCCCGGTCCTGCGCCCCTCTATCGTTTCCGGGCGGGGCGGTGCCCCCTCGCACCCCCTTGGCCGCGCTGACGCGCGTCGTCCTCAAACACCGGACGGGCTGATTCTCTCCCCCCGTCACACCGATGCCGTCGCCCCCGCCAGCGTCGCCGACAGTTCCGCCGCGACCTCCCGCAGCAGCGGCACGATCCGCTCCGTGGCGGCCTCGGTGACGCGGCCCGCCGGGCCGGAGATGGAGATGGCCGCGGACGTGGGGGAGTCCGGCACCTGCACCGCGAGGCAGCGGACGCCGATCTCCTGCTCGTTGTCGTCCATCGCGAAGCCCGACTCGCGCACCCGGGCGAGCTCCTTCAGGAAGTCCTCCGGCGACGTGATCGTCTTCTCCGTCGCGGCCGGCATGCCCGTACGGGCCAGCAGCGCGCGGACCTCGTCGTCCGGGGCCTGGGCCAGCAGCGCCTTGCCCACGCCCGTGGAGTGGGGCAGCACCCGCCGGCCGACCTCCGTGAACATCCGCATCGAGTGCCGCGAGGGCACCTGGGCCACGTAGACGACCTCGTCGCCGTCGAGCAGCGCCATGTTGGCGGTCTCGCCGGTCTCGTCCACCAGCCGCGCCAGGTGCGGGCGGGCCCAGGTGCCGAGCAGACGTGAGGAGCTCTCGCCGAGGCGGATCAGCCGGGGGCCGAGGGCGTAGCGCCGGTTGGGCTGTTGCCGGACGTATCCACAGGCCACCAGCGTGCGCATCAGCCGGTGGATGGTGGGCAGCGGCAGCCCGCTGCTCGTGGACAGTTCGCTCAGCCCGACCTCGCCGCCGGCGTCGGCCATCCGCTCCAGCAGGTCGAATGCGCGCTCGAGGGACTGGACGCCGCCGCTGGCGGAGGCGGTTCGGGGCTCGGCGGACGGGGGCACGGCGCTCCTTCCGGGAATGGGTGGCAGCAGCCTACCGGCCACCCCACCTGTCACATGCCGGTTTCTGTCAGGTGAAACCAGGCTTCCGTACAGCGAAAAGGGTCTTGACGGGGTCGCGGGGCGGCTGAAGACTGCGGACAGCGCTGTTCAACAAATCGTTGACGATTCGTCGAGGGGCGGACGGTGGAACTGCTGCTGCGTTCGACACGAGTGGTGACCCCGGAGGGCGTGCGCGCCGCCGCCGTCGCCGTGACCGGTGGCCGGATCGCCGCGGTCCTGCCCCACGGGACCGAGCCGCCCGCGGGAACCCCCGTCGAGGAACTGGGCGACGACGTCATCCTGCCCGGTCTCGTCGACACCCATGTGCATGTGAACGACCCGGGCCGGGACGAATGGGAGGGCTTCGCCACCGCCACCCGGGCGGCCGCCGCCGGCGGGGTCACCACGCTCGTCGACATGCCGCTCAACAGCCTCCCGCCCACCACCACCGTGGCCCACCTGCGCGCCAAACAGGCCGTGGCCCGCGACCGGGCGCACATCGACGTGGGCTTCTGGGGCGGGGCGCTGCCCACCAACCTCGCCGACCTGCGTCCCCTGCACGACGCCGGAGTCCTCGGATTCAAGGCCTTCCTCTCCCCGTCCGGCGTCGACGAGTTCCCCCACCTGGGCCGACACGAACTCGACGCGGTGGCGGCCCGGATCGCCGAGCTCGACGCGCTGCTGATCGTCCACGCCGAGGACCCGGACCGGCTGGACGACGCTCCGCGGCACACCGGCCCGCGCTACGCCGACTTCCTCGCCTCCCGCCCGCGCGCCGCCGAGCACGAGGCGATCGCCGCGCTCGTCGACGTCGCGCGCCGCCGGGGCACGCGCGTCCACGTGCTGCACCTGTCCTCCGCCGGCGCGCTGCCCGTGATCGCCGCCGCCCGTGCCGAGGGCGTACGGATCACCGCCGAGACCTGTCCGCACTTCCTGACCCTCACCGCCGAGGAAGTTCCCGACGGGGCCACCGAGTTCAAGTGCTGCCCCCCGATCCGCGAGGCCGCCAACCGGGACGCCCTGTGGGCGGGGCTGGCCGACGGCGTCATCGACTGCGTCGTCTCCGACCACTCGCCCTGCACGGCCGACCTCAAGGTCCCCGACTTCGGAGAGGCCTGGGGCGGGATCTCCTCCCTCCAACTGGGCCTGTCCGCCGTCTGGACCGAGGCCCGGCGGCGCGGCCGCACCCCGGCCGACGTGGCCCGCTGGATGTCCACCGCCCCCGCCGCCCTCGCGGGCCTGCCCGCCAAGGGCGCGATCGAGGCGGGGCGGGACGCCGACTTCGCGGTCCTCGCCCCCGACGAGACCTTCACCGTCGACCCGGCCGCACTCCACCACCGCAACCCCGTCACCGCCTACGCGGGCCGGACCCTGCACGGCGTCGTCCGGTCCACCTGGTTGCGCGGCCGCAGGACGACCGACCGCGGCACCCCCCTGACCGGACCCACCGGCCGACTCCTGGAGCGCTGATGAGCATCGCCACGTTCACCGGCGGCGCCGCCCCGTACGCGGGCGGCGACCCCTACGCCGACTACCGGACCGCCGACTTCCCTTTCACCCGCCTCCCCGACCTCGCCGACCGCCGACTGGGCGGCTCGGTGATCGCCGCCAACGACGAGTTCTTCGCCGAGCGCGAGAACCTGATCGAACCGGAGCCCGCGCACTTCGACCCCGCGCTCTTCGGCCACAAGGGTAAGGTCATGGACGGCTGGGAGACCCGCCGCCGGCGCGGGGCCGCGGCCCATGAACCCCACCCCTCGGACGAGGACCACGACTGGGCGATCGTCCGCCTCGGCGTGCCCGGCGTCGTCCGGGGCGTGGTCGTCGACACCGCCCACTTCCGCGGCAACCACCCGCACGCCGTCAGCGTGGAGGGCACCTCGCTGCCCGGCTCGCCGTCCCCCGCCGAGCTGCTCGCCGACGACGTGAAGTGGACGGTCCTCGTCCCCCGCACCCCCGTCGGCGGGCACGCCGCCAACGGCTTCGCCGTCGGGGGCGGGGAGCGCTTCACCCACCTGAGACTCAGCCAGTTCCCCGACGGGGGCATAGCCCGGCTGAGGGTCCACGGCGAGGCCGCCCCCGACCCCGCCTGGCTGGCGGCCCTGGGCACCTTCGACCTCGCCGCGCTGGAGAACGGCGGGTACGCCGAGGACGCCTCCGACCGCTTCTTCTCGTCCGCGCTGAACGCGATCCGCCCGGGCCGCTCCCGGAAGATGAACGAGGGCTGGGAGACCCGCCGCCGCCGCGACCGCGGCCACGACTGGGTGCGCTACCGGCTGACCGGCCAGGCGGTGCTCCGCGCCGTCGAGATCGACACCGGCTGCTACAAGGGCAACGCGGCCGGGTGGGCCGCGCTGTCCGTCCTCGACGCCGTCACCGGCGCCGACCCCTCCGACCACACCACCGGGTGGCGGGAGCTGCTGCCCCGGACCCGGCTGGAGCCGGACAGCGTGCACCGGTTCGTCCTGGACCGCCCCGCCGTCGCCACCCACGTCCGGGTGGACATCTTCCCCGACGGAGGCATCGCCCGGCTGCGCGTCCACGGCTCGCTGACGGAGGAGGGCGCGCGGGGGCTGACCGGGAGCTGAATCCTCCCGGTCCCTAGGACAGTGCGCGACTCATGAACAACGCCGTCTCGCCCTCGGCGGCCGTCCCCCGGTACAGGGTGGTGTCCAGTCCGCACACCGCGAACCCCATGCGGCGATACGCCTGTATCGCGGGCGCGTTGACGCTCGTCACCTCCAGCCAGGCGGTACGGGCGCCCTGTTCACGGCCGCGCGCGAGGGCGCGGTCCATCAGGCCGCGGCCTATGCCCTGCCCCCGGCGGCTGGGGGCGACCCGGACGTCGGCGATGAACAGCCTGCGGTTCCAGGCCTCGTAAGCGAAGGTGATCGCGCCGCACAGCTCCGCGCCGTCCTGGGCGACGACGGTCTCGCGGGGACGGTCGTCCTCGTCCTCGTCGTCCGGGTAGACCTTGCGCAGCGGGGGGCTCACCCGCACCGTGCGCAGGCGGAAGCCGTCGTCCGAGGCGGTGACCACGATGATGGAGTCCGTGGTGAAGGAGTTGTCGAGCGCGTCGACACGGGCCAGCTCGTCGGCTTGCGCCGAACGGTAGTTCAGCATGCCGCGAGCGTAGCCCAGAACATCAGTTCATAGTCCTGGAGCAGACGACCGTAACGGTGCGCCAGCCGTTCCGTGAGCCGGCCGTCCGTCAAACCGGTGCCCACGGCTGCCAGCGCGCGCTCCGCGCCCTCGGGGTCGGGCGTGGCGAACAGGTCGAAGAAGCCGCACGCCTCGTCGTCGAAGCCGTAGTGCTCGCGCAGGGCCCGGCCCACCGTGGCGCAGTAGCCGCCCCACGCCGCGAAGTTGGCGCACAGGGCCACGACCACGTCGACCGGCTCGGCGCCCAGCGCCAGCCAGGCCGCGTACGCCGGATACGCCTGGCAGCCGGCCCGGGGCTCGTGCCCCTCCGTGGCCGCCCCGTCCAGCCCGCAGGCGGCCGCGAGCGGGCCCAGGTGGGCCAGCGCCCGGGACTCGTCCTGGGCGAGGCGGTCGAAGAAGGCGGCGACGGCGGGCTGCCGCAGCAGTGCGGCCCGTTCGGCCAGGTGCAGGAAGCTGCGGGCGTCGGAGGCGATGACGTGGTGCTGCTCCAGGGCGAAGGCGGCGACGGCGGTGACGGGGGCGTCGCCCGCCGCGATCAGGGGGACCAGGCGGTTCGTCCCCGCCTCCGGTGCCAGCTCGCGCGTCGCCTCGTCGAGGACTTCCCGGGCTGTTCGGGCCATGGCTCCAGGGTAGCCATCGCCGTCGCCGCTTCGCCCGTCGTTACTTCGCCCCGCCGAGATAGAAGAGGAGGAAGAAGAACGCCACGATGAAGTGGACGGCGACGAGGTAGACGAAGACCCGGAACGTCATGCCCATCGGGGCCCGGTCCTCCTCGTGGAACTTCTTCGTGTTCGTCTTCACGTCCGTCGCGTTGTCGCTCATCGGATTCCCCTCTGGGTCGGTGGCGTGCCGCCGAGGCACAGCTCGGCGGCGCCGCTCTGGAGCAGTGTGTGGAGGAACAGCAGGTCCACCCCGCCGCGCGACGCGGCGGCGATGCGGTGCGGGGTGAGGGAGTCGAAGTGGGCGGCGTCGCCGGGGTCGAGCAGATGCGCGGCGTCGCCCAGCGTCAGCCGGAGCCGTCCCCGGGTGACATAGAGCCACTCCTCGCCCGGGTGCACGCGCACCAGCGCCTCCTGGCTGTCCCGGCCCTGCGGCACGTGCAGCCGCAGCGCCTGCATGGCGCGGCCGGAGCCGCCGGCCCGCCAGTAGGTCCAGCCGCCCGCCTCCTGCGGCTCCATGCGGTCCGCGCGGACGATCGGGTCGAGCTCGGCGGGCACCTCGCCCAGCAGGTCGGATACGGTCGTACCGTAGGTCCGTGCCAGCGCCAGCAGCATGGGGAGGGACGGCGTCCGCCGTCCGGTCTCCAGCCGGGACAGATGCGCGGGCGACAGTCCCACCCGGGCCGCGGCGGCCTCCAGGGTCAGCCCGCTCCGTCTGCGCAGCGCGCGCAGTCGCGGGGCCACGGAGGGCAGCTCGGCCCCCTCGTCCGGGGCGGGGGAGAGGTGCGGTTCGGGCAGCGGGCTCATGGTTCCGGTATAGACCCGTCATTGCCCGAGGGGCAAAACTTTTGCCCGTGAGGCAAATTCTTGTTCTCCGGGTCCCCTCGCGCCGCGTGTCGGCGTGGACACAGACGATCTCTTCGGTCAACGTGATGAACGTCAAGGGAACATCAGGGAATGGGCATTGACATGCCGTACGGCCGGTCGGTCATCCTAATGTCCATGACAAACCCCCCTCGCCTCGTGCGCCTCGGCGCCCTCGCCGCCGTCGCCGCCACCCTCCTCCTCGGCACCCCCGCCGTCGCCGCCCCGTCGGTCGCCCCCTCGGTGGTGGCCGTGCAGTCCGTCGGCGACATCTGCTACTCGGAGCTGCCCTCCCAGGCCCACGACACCATCCGGCTGATCGACCAGGGCGGCCCTTTCCCCTACCCGCGGGACGGGATCGTCTTCTCCAACCGTGAGGGCGTCCTCCCCCGGCAGACGAGCGGCTACTACCACGAGTACACCGTCATCACCCCGGGCTCCCCGGACCGCGGCGCCCGCCGCGTCATCGCCGGCAAGGGCGCGCACGAGGACTACTACACGGCCGACCACTACCGGACCTTCGACCTCGTCGACTTCTCCTGCTGAAACCTTTCACTGAGGAGCCCCGTCACCGATGCGCGGTGACGGGGCTTCGGCGTAGCCGTGCCCGTACGGCAAGATCTTGATCTTCTGTACCTACTGGTATGTACACTCGGATCATGAGCACCCCGGAACGCCTCATCGAGAGCACCCGTGAACTCCTGTGGGAGCGCGGCTACGTCGGTACGAGCCCCAAGGCGATCCAGCAGCGCGCGGGCGCCGGGCAGGGCAGCATGTACCACCACTTCTCCGGCAAGCCGGACCTCGCCCTTGCCGCGATCCGGCGCACCGCCGACGTACTCCGGGCCGCCGCCGAGGAACGGTTCGCCGCGCCCGGTACGGCCGTCGAGCGCGTCACGGCGTATCTGCGGCGCGAGCGGGAGGTCCTCAAGGGCTGCCCCATCGGCCGGCTCACCCAGGACCCCGACGTCATGGCCGACCCCGTGCTGCGCGCACCGGTCGACGAGACCTTCGCCTGGCTGCGGGCCCGGATCGCGGACGTACTGGCCGAGGGCCGGGACCGCGGCGAGCTCGACGCCGCGCTCGACCCCGCCGACACGGCCTCGACCGTGGTGGCCGTGCTCCAGGGCGGCTACGTCCTCGCCCGCGCCGCCGGATCCGAGGAGCCCTTCCAGCGGGCCGTCGACGGAGTCCTGGGACTGCTCGCCGCGCACACCACCGGGCGCTGACCCGACGGAGCGGAACGACAGGAGAAGAGACGCCGTGTACGCCATGCAGTACGAGATCACCCTGCCCGCCGACTACGACATGACCGTCATCCGGGAACGGGTGGCGACCCGGGGCCACGCCCTCGACGACCGCGCCGGGCTGGGCCTGAAGGCCTACGTCATCCGTGAACGCGGAATCGACGGCTCGCCCGTCAACCAGTACGCCCCCTTCTACCTGTGGGACGGCGTCGGCGCGATGAGCGAGTTCCTGGTCGGCGGCGGGGGATTCCAGGGCGTCGTCGCCGACTTCGGCCGCCCGGCCGTCCACCACTGGACCGGCATCGCCTGCCACGCGGGCCCGGCCCGCTCCGCGGCGCCGCGCGCGGCCTCCCGGCTGCTGACCCCGATGCCCGCCGGGGCCGACCCCGCGACCGTGGTGGCGGACGCGCTCGGCGAACTGGACGAGCTCGCCGGCCGGGCCGGGGCGCACACCACCGCGCTGGCCTTCGACCCCCGCCACTGGCGACTGCTGCGCTTCACGCTGTGGGAACACTCCGTTCCGCCGGGCGAGGACGAGCGCGCCGAGCGCTACGAGGTGCTGCGCCTGTCGGACCCGCACCTGCCGGAGATCCCCGAGGGCCGGCACTGGTGACGGACCGTCGCGGCCCCGCCCGGAGGTCCAACGGCCGCTGTACCGGGCGCGTCTGACGGTATGCCGGACTCGTCCGCACGGCCGATGGCGGCCGGCCCTACCCGCGCGTAGGGTGAGCGCGTCGAACAACACGCCGACGTACCGGGGGGTAGCCGTGACCGCAGTGGCCGAAGAGCGGGACGGGACAGTCGATCTGGCGGCGATGGGCGCGGAACTGGCCCGGGACCCCTACCGGGTGTACGCCGCCCTGCGCGAGCGTGCCCCCGTCCACCGGGTACGGATGCCGGAAGGGGCGGTCTGCTGGCTCGTCGTCGGCTACGACGAGGTGCGCGCCACCCTCAACGACCCCACGCTCTCCAAGGACTGGGCGAACGCCGCCCCCGACATGCTCCTGCCGCCCGTCGCCGCCGGCCGGCACATGCTCATCGCCGACCAGCCGAACCACACCCGGCTGCGCAAGCTGGTCGCCAAGGAGTTCACGCCGCGCCACGTCGAGGCCATGGCCCCCCGCGTCCAGCAGCTCACCGACGAGCTCCTCGACGCCATGCTGGCCGCCCCGGACCGCCGCGCCGACCTCGTCGAGGCCCTGTCCTTCCCGCTGCCCATGAGCGTCATCTGCGAGCTGCTCGGCGTGCCCGACCTCGACCGGGCGGCCTTCCGCCGCTGGTCCAACACCACCATCGGCGCCGAGCCGCCGCAGGCGAAGCTCAAGGCCGCCCAGGAGGTCGGCGTCTATCTGACGGACCTCGTCGCCGCCAAACGGGAGAAGCCCGGCGACGACCTGCTCAGCGCCCTGATCCGCACCACCGACGAGGACGGCGACCGGCTCTCGGCCGAGGAACTCCTCGGCATGGCCTGGATCCTGCTGGTGGCCGGCCACGAGACCACGGTCAATCTCATATCGAACGGCGTCCTCGCCCTGCTGCGCCACCCCGGCCAGCTCGCCGACCTCCGCGCCGACTTCGGGCTCCTCGACGGCGCCGTCGAGGAGATGCTGCGCTACGACGGCCCCGTCGAGACCTCCACCTTCCGCTTCACCACCGAGCCCCTGGACATCGGCGGCACCGTCATCCCCGGCGGCGGCGAGCTCGTCCTCGCCGCCCTGTCCGACGCCGACCGCGACCCGGCCCGCTTCGAGGAGGCCGGCCGCTTCGACATCCACCGCGACGCCCGCGGCCACGTCGCCTTCGGTCACGGCATCCACTACTGCGTCGGCGCGCCCCTGGCCCGGCTGGAGGCGAGGATCGCCATCCGCTCACTGCTGGAGCGCTGCCCCGACCTCGCCCTCGACAGCCACCCCGACGCCCTCACCTGGCGCGAGGGACTGCTGATGCGGGGGCCGCACCACTTGCCGGTGCGCTTCTGAGCGCCCCGTAAGGGGCGCGGAACTGTGTTGATATGCGGCTGCCGCCGCGTGGGCGCGACCAGCCCCCACCGGCCCGCGGTGGACCGGACCGCCCCGTCCGGAAGTCCGGATGTCCGGACATAAAGACCTCCGGACTTCCCGTCATCAGGCCACAGGGCTACGCTCCCAGCGTGGCCACGCACCAACCCCTCCAGTTCACCCTCGACCGCGGCAGCCCGGTCCCGCTCTACTTCCAGCTCTCCCAGCAGCTGGAGGCCGCCATCGAGCGGGGCGAGCTCGCCCCCGGCAGCCTGCTCGGCAATGAGATCGAGCTCGCGGGACGACTGGGCCTGTCCCGGCCCACCGTCCGCCAGGCCATCCAGTCGCTCGTCGACAAGGGCCTGCTCGTCCGCCGCCGGGGCGTGGGCACCCAGGTCGTGCACAGCCAGGTCAAGCGCCCGCTGGAGCTCAGCAGCCTCTACGACGACCTCGAGGAGGCCGGCCAGAAGCCCGCCACCCGGGTGCTGCGCCGCACCGTCGAGCCCGCCACCGCCCGGGTCGCCGCCGCGCTCGGCGTCGCCGAGGGCGCCGACGTCGTCCTGGTGGAGCGGCTGCGCCTGGCGCACGGCGAGCCCATGGCCGCCCTGCGCAACCACCTGCCCGTCGGGCTGCTCGGCCTCGACGACGAGGCGCTGGAGCGCACCGGCCTCTACCGGCTGATGCGTATGGCCGGGATCACCCTCCACAGCGCCCGGCAGACGATCGGCGCGCGCGCCGCCACCCTCGCCGAGGGCGAGCTGTTGGCCGAGCCGGAGGGGGCGCCGCTGCTGACGATGGAGCGGACGACCTTCGACGACACCGGCCGCGCGGTCGAGTTCGCCTCCCACCTCTACCGGGCGTCACGCTACGCGTTCGACTTCCAGCTCCTGGCGCGGTCCTAGCGTGGCTCTGGCCCCGCCCACCTGTCATGTCGTAAGAATGTTCTGACAAACCCTTGACGTGGTGTGGTGTGCGCCACTAGAACTCCACCCACACAGACCAGCCCCGGCGCCCCCGCCGACAGCGGTGACGGATGGTGACGGATACTTGGGCGGTTGGGCCCGTGGGATGAGGGTCCGGCCGCACCGTGACAGACAGTGAGAAGGGCAAGTCCACGTGGCAAGGGTTCGGACAGGCGTACGCGCGGTGAGTGCCGTGCTGGCAGCGGTGCTCGGCGCCACACTCGCTGGATGCAGCAGCACGGGCGGCAAGCGCGCCGAGGAGCGGGCCGCCAAGGCCGCCCAGGGGCGTGCCGCGGTCGACACCCCCCGGTGGACCTTCGCGATGGTCACCCACTCGGGCGATGGCGACACCTTCTGGGACATCGTGCAGAACGGTGCCAAGCAGGCGGCGGCCAAGGACAACATCAAATTCCTCTACGCCCACGACGTCGAGGGCAACAAGCAGGCCCAGAACGTCCAGGCCATGATCGACCAGAAGGTCGACGGCCTGATCGTCACCCTCGCCAAGCCCGACGCCATGAAGGACGTCGTCGCCAAGGCCGAGAAGGCCGGCATCCCGGTGATCACCGTGAACTCGGGCTCCGACAAGTCCAAGGAGTTCGGCGCGCTCACCCACATCGGCCAGGACGAGGTCATCGCCGGCGAGGCCGTCGGCGAGCAGCTCAACCGGCGCGGCAGGAAGAAGGCCGTCTGCGTCCTCCACGAGCAGGGCAACGTCGGCCACGAGCAGCGCTGCGAAGGCGTGAAGAAGGCCTTCAAGGGCGAGGTGCAGAACCTCTACGTCGAAGGCACCAACATGCCCGGCGTGCAGTCCTCCATCGAGGCGAAGCTCCAGTCCGACAAGGACATCGACGCCGTCGTCACCCTCGGCGCCCCCTTCGCCCCCACCGCCGTCAAGGCCGCCCAGCAGGCCGGCAGCAAGGCCGAGGTCGACACCTTCGACCTCAACGCCAAGGTCGCCGAGGCCCTCCAGAGCGGCTCCCTCGGCTTCGCCGTCGACCAGGACCCGTACCTCCAGGGCTACGAGGCCGTCGACCTGCTCTGGCTCTACAAGTACAACCGCGACATGCTCGGCGGCGGCCGGCCGGTCCTCACCGGCCCGCAGATCGTCACCAAGGACGACGCGAAGACCCTGGCCGAGTACACGAAGCGGGGCACCCGATGAGTACAGCGGCAACCGCGCGGGCCGACGAGCGCCTCCTCCACCGCGGCATACTCCGCCGGACGCTCGGCCGCCCCGAGCTCGGCGCGGTCGTGGGCGCGGCCGCGGTCTTCCTCTTCTTCTCGTTCGCCGCCGACAGCTTCCTGCGCGCGTCCAGCCTCTCCACCGTGCTGTACGCGTCCTCCACGATCGGCATCATGGCCGTGCCCGTCGCCCTGCTGATGATCGGCGGCGAGTTCGACCTGTCGACCGGTGTGATGGTCACGACCTCCGCCCTGGTCTCGTCGATGTTCAGCTACCAGATGACGGCGAACGTCTGGGTCGGCGTCGGGGTCTCCCTGCTGACCACCCTGGCCATCGGCTTCTTCAACGGGTTCATGCTCACCCGCACCAAACTGCCGAGCTTCATCATCACGCTCGGCACGTTCCTCATGCTCACCGGCCTCAACCTGGGCTTCACCAAGCTCATCAGCGGCACGGTCTCCACCAAGACCATCAGTGACATGGAAGGCTTCGGCTCCGCCCACGCCGTCTTCGCCTCCCACCTCACCCTCGGCGGCGTCGACCTCCAGGTGACGATCCTCTGGTGGTTCGGCCTCGTCGCCCTGGCCACCTGGATCCTGCTGCGCACCCGCGCCGGCAACTGGATCTTCGCCGTCGGCGGCGGCTCCGACGCCGCACGCGCCGTCGGCGTCCCCGTCAACAAGACCAAGATCGGCCTCTATATGGCCGTCGCCTTCTGCGCCTGGATCTCCGGCCAGCACCTCCTGATGTCCTACGACGTGGTGCAGTCCGGCGAGGGCGTGGGCAACGAGTTCCTCTACATCATCGCGGCCGTCATCGGCGGCTGCCTGATGACCGGCGGCTACGGCTCCGCCATCGGCTCGGCGGTCGGCGCCTTCATCTTCGGCATGACCAGCAAGGGCATCGTGTACGCGCAGTGGAACCCGGACTGGTTCAAGTTCTTCCTCGGCGCGATGCTGCTCCTCGCGACCCTGCTCAACGCATGGGTCCGCAAGCGCGCGGAGGCGAGCAAGTGACCGCACTCGTCAGGCTCACGGACGTGAGCAAGTTCTACGGCAGCATCCGTGCGCTGGAGGGCGTCTCCCTGGAGGTCCACCCCGGCGAGATCACCTGCGTCCTCGGCGACAACGGTGCCGGCAAGTCCACCCTCATCAAGATCATCGCGGGTCTCCACCAGCACGACGCCGGGACTTTCGAGGTCGACGGCGAGGAGACCAGGCTGGACTCCCCCCGGGAGGCCCTGGACCGGGGCATCGCCACGGTCTACCAGGACCTCGCCGTCGTCCCCCTGATGCCGGTCTGGCGGAACTTCTTCCTCGGCTCCGAGCCCACCAAGGGCACCGGCCCCTTCAAGCGCCTCGACGTCGCCACCATGCGCGAGACCACCCGCGCGGAGCTGCTCCGCATGGGCATCGACCTGCGCGACGTCGACCAGCCGATCGGCACCCTCTCCGGCGGCGAGCGCCAGTGCGTGGCCATCGCCCGCGCCGTGTACTTCGGCGCGAAGGTCCTCGTCCTCGACGAGCCCACCGCGGCGCTCGGCGTCAAGCAGTCCGGCGTCGTCCTCAAGTACGTCGCGGCCGCGCGGGACGCCGGCCTCGGCGTGGTCTTGATCACGCACAACCCCCACCACGCCTATCTGGTCGGCGACCGCTTCGTCCTCCTCAAGCGAGGGGCCATGGCCGGCAGCCACCTGAAGTCGGAGATCGCCCTCGACGAGCTCACCCGGCAGATGGCGGGCGGCAGCGAGCTGGAGCAGCTCAGCCACGAACTGGAACGGGCCCCGGGCCCGGACGTGATCGGCGGCAAGAAGATCGAGCCGGAGCCGGAGCCGGCACCGGAGACCGCGGAGAGCGAGCCGGCACCGGGGCCCGAGCCGGCACCGGAGGCCGACCCGGAGCCGGAAAAGCAGGAAAAGGGCGAACAGGAAAAGGGCGACTGACCCACCCACGGAACACAGGGCGGGCGCGGACGGCGGGAACCGTCCGCGCCCGCCCTCCGTCCTTACGGGACGATTGCCCACAACAGGGTGACCAGCGCCGTTGTGCGTCGTGACCCGTCGGTGAGGCACAATCGGCCACGACCGCATCCACGAGGCCCGGGCCTCACGAGACCACCGCAGGGGCTACGACCGCGATGAGCATGTACCGCGAGCGGGTACACCGGGGCACCGCCACAGCGACCGTGCTCCGCACGGTCGGCACGCGCGAGAGGCGCTCGCACCTCACCGCGCCCCGCGTCCCCACGGTCGGCATCGACATCGGCGGCACCAAGGTGATGGCGGGCGTCGTGGACGCCGACGGCAACATCCTGGAGAAGCTCCGCACCGAGACCCCGGACAAGTCCAAGAGTCCCAAGGTCGTCGAGGACACCATCGTCGAGCTCGTGCTCGACCTCTCCGACCGCCACGACGTCCACGCCGTGGGCATCGGCGCCGCCGGCTGGGTCGACGCCGACCGCAACCGCGTCCTCTTCGCCCCCCACCTGTCCTGGCGCAACGAACCGCTGCGCGACCGCCTCGCCGGCCGCCTCGCCGTGCCCGTCATGGTCGACAACGACGCCAACACCGCCGCCTGGGCCGAATGGCGCTTCGGCGCCGGCCGGGGCGAGGACGACCTCGTCATGATCACCCTTGGTACCGGCATCGGCGGCGCCATCCTCGAGGACGGCCAGGTCAAGCGCGGCAAATTCGGCGTCGCCGGCGAATTCGGTCATATGCAGGTCGTCCCCGGCGGCCACCGCTGCCCCTGCGGCAACCGCGGCTGCTGGGAGCAGTACAGCTCCGGCAAC
The DNA here is from genome assembly GCF_040636475.1 of Streptomyces sp. NPDC037389. Classification (NCBI taxonomy): domain Bacteria; kingdom Bacillati; phylum Actinomycetota; class Actinomycetes; order Kitasatosporales; family Streptomycetaceae; genus Streptomyces; species Streptomyces sp. NPDC037389. The sequence goes on along the minus strand of NZ_JBEZUS010000002.1, from coordinate 232,133 downwards.
GCCCTCGTCCGCGAGGCCCGCGAGCTCGCCGCCGCCGAGTCCCCGGTCGCGTACGGGATCATGGACCGCGTCGGCGGCAACGTCGGCGAGATCACCGGCCCGCTGATCACCGAGCTGGCCCGCTCCGGCGACGCCATGTGCGTCGAGCTCCTCCAGGACATCGGCCAGTGGCTCGGCGTCGGCATCGCCAACCTCGCCGCCGCCCTCGACCCCTCCTGCTTCGTCATCGGCGGCGGCGTCAGCGCCGCCGACGACCTGCTGATCGCCCCCGCCCGCGACGCCTTCCGCCGCCACCTCACCGGCCGCGGCTACCGACCCGAGGCCCGCATCGTCAAGGCCCAGCTCGGCCCCGAGGCCGGCATGGTCGGCGCCGCCGACCTCGCCCGCCTCGTCGCCCGCCGCTTCCGCCGCGCCAACCGGCGCCGGGTCGAGCGCTACGAGCGCTACGCACGGGCCGGCCGGGGGTGACCGCAGTGCAGCCCGAACAGCTCACCCGCCCCGAGGAACCGCTGGGCCCGCCCCGGCGCGCCCCCCGCTGGGTCAAACCCCTGATCGTCTTCCTGCTCGTCGCCATCCCCGCCGGATACCTCTACATCTCCGCGATGCAGAGCCGCGGCGGCAGCGAGTCCAAGCGGGAGGAAGCGGCCCAGACCGGACTGGAGTCCGGCTGGCCGTCCCGCTTGCAGCGTCGCATCTACGGGACGACGGTGCCGCCGGGCGCCGCGTACGTCGCCCACTACGAGACCAACTCGTGGAAGTCGAGCTCGCTGTACCTCCAGTTCACCACCACCGGCGACCGGCTCGACCACTGGCTGGAGCAGCTCGGCACCTCCGCCGCCGAGCTCCAGCCCGGCCGGATCACCATCGACAAGGACGAGGCGGACGTCGTCGGCTGGAAGTTCGGCCCCGGCGACCACCACTGGCGGGGCGTGTCCGTCTCCCACGACAAGCCCAAGCCGAACTTCGAGATCGTCGTCAACTGGGACGACCCCCATCGCCCCCGGGCCTATGTGATCTCCACGACGACTCCGTGACGACCGGCCACCCCGGGCCCTGATCGGCCGGAACGGCGGATAGCGTGGCCCGGGTGAGCGAGACGAACACCCTTTCCCTCCAGCACCGGACCGACGGCCCCGAGGACGGCCCGGTACTCGTCCTCGGCCCCGCCCTGGGCACGACCTGGCACAGGTTGTAGAGACCGTCCACGGGCGTCCAGTGGTTCCAGGGCGAGTACGTAAGTCCAGGTCAGGGCCTTGTGACGTGAGAGCGTCTACGGGGTTGGTGACACGCGCGTGACATGTGAGGCCCCCCGTCGGCTTGCTCCGGCGGGGCGTCGTCGTGCAGTTGGTCAAGGCGGCGGATTTGGGCTTGTGCCGGAGGCTCCGTTGTACTCCGGCTCGCCGCTCTCGAGTACGCGGAGGAGCGAGGCGGTGACGACGCGGGCGGTGCGGCCTATCGGCCGCACGCGGCAGGGCCGCTCCCGGCATCGCTGCGCGAGGCCGGGTCAGGCGCGGACGATTTCGACGCCGAAGGGGGTGCCCATGCCGAGGGCCATGCCGATGGCGGCGTGCATGTGGGCGTACATCTCCATGCCGCGGGCGGTGACGAGGGGGCCGAGGTCGAGGATGTCGCTCCAGCCGTAGGACTCCAGGAGCGCGGTGACCGTCTTCTTCGCCTCGGGATCGTCACCCGCGACGAACATGGTGTGGTCACCGCCGCCGGTGGCCTGGGGGTTGACGACGGTGTCCTGTTCCTGGGTGACGAAGGACTTGACGACCTTGGTCTCGGGCAGGGCGCGCTGGATCTGTTCGGCGAGGCTGTCCGTGTCGCAGGGGTCGAGCTTGGGCATGGTGCCGAAGGGGGTGGGCCAGGGGTGTTCCATCTCGGCGCCGTAGAGGTAGGGGACGGCGTAGTCGATGAGCGTCTTGCCGGTCGGATGGGCTGTCTTGGTCTGACCGTGCGGTGGGAGGGCCGGATCGTCGGCAGGTGGGCCCAGCGCACGTTCGGCACCCTGAATCCCGCGACTCCTCGCCGATGCCGGCCTTGGACGCGACGGCCGAGGTGCCGCCCAAGTGACCCAGGCGGTTGGCGGTGGGCGCCCCGGAGCGGCGAGGGTGGCTCCTCATCGGTTCTTCGTGGTGGGGGTGTGGGGCTCGTCCGGCTCGCCGGCGGTGAGCGCGCGGGCCACGTCCTGCAGGAGTTGTGCGAACTCTTCCAGGTGCTGGGCGAGTTCGGGGCTTCCTTGGAAGGTGCTGCCGGGTCCGGGGGCGAGGTCGAAGAGCTGGAGGGCGATGCGGCGGGGGGTGTCGGCGGTCAGTTCGATGGCGCTGGTGTGCGCGCCGGCCCTCCGTACGCGCTCGGGCAGGACCTGGGTGCGGTCGAGGAGGGTGGCGGCGTCGGTGGGGGCGGTGACGCTGAGGGTGTAGCGGGCGGGGGCGGCGGCGATGCGTGCGGCGAGGAAGGCGACGGGGTCGGTGGTGGGCAGCTCGCGGGGGGTGACGCGGTGGCCGGTGGGGGCGGGTTCGGTGAGCCGGTCCACGCGGAAGGTGCGCCAGTCGGTGTGGGTGGTGTCGTAGGCGATCAGGTACCAGCGGTGGCCCGCGACGACCAGGCTGTGCGGCTCGACGCGTCGCGGTGCCCTGCCGCCGCTTTTGGACGCGTAGGTGAAGGTGACGATCTCGTGGTCGCGGCAGGCCGCGGCCAGGACGGCCAGAGCTGAGGGGTCGGCCCCGGGTCCTGTGTCCCAGGGGACGGTGGCGGTGGCGGCATGGATCGCGGCGACCTGGTGGCGCAGCCGGGCGGGCAGCACCTGTTCCAGTTTGGCCAGGGCACGTACCGCGCTCTCGGCGATGCCGCTCACGCCGCTGGTGGCGGTGCGCAGGGCGGTGGCGATGGCGACGGCTTCCTCGTCGTCCAGGAGGAGGGGTGGCAGGTCGGCCCCGGCGGCCAGGCGGTAGCCGCCGGCGGTGCCGGTGGTGCCCTCGACGGGGTAGCCCAGCGTGCGTAGCCGGTCGATGTCACGCCGGACGGTGCGCAGGGTGACGTCCAGGCGGTCGGCGAGCTCGGCGCCGGTCCAGGTGCGGCGCATCTGGAGCAGGGAGAGCAGGCGGAGCATGCGGGCGGGCAGGTCCTGGGTCATGCAGTCCAGGTTCTCAGGGATTGGTGACGCCAGCTGTCCTAAAGCAGCTCTACCGTCGAAGACGTCCGAGCGGCGAGAGCCGCCTAGGCGGGCGGCAGCAGTCCTCTCCCCGCGGGAGAAGTCAGCGGCTCTGCCCGGGCAGCCTGTGGCTCCTCGCCGACGAAGCAAGCGCGTCCGCACCCCGTGGGTGATCGGATGTGCCTCAGATAACAGGAGAAGTCATGATTACCGCAGTGAACACGGTCGTGGTCTGGGTGCTGGACCAGGACTCGGCCAAGGCATTCTTCACCGAGAAGCTCGGCCTGCAGGTGCGCACGGATGTGCCGTCCGGCGATGACCCGCGCTGGCTCACCGTAGGCCCCGAGAACCAGCCGGAGCTGCAGCTCAGCCTCATGGTCCCGGGAGCACCACTGCAGGACGCCCGGTCCGCCGAGCAGCTGAAGGCGCTGCTCGCCAAGGGGGCGCTCTTCGGCTGCACGTTCACCGTCGAGGACTGCCACGCGGCCGTCAAGGAACTGTCGGCGCGAGGGGTGGCCGTCCTCCAGGAACCGCAGCACAAGCCGTGGGGCATCTCCGCGATCTTCCGCGACGACTCCGGGACCTGCCACGAACTCCTGCAGCCCCAGCACGGCATGCCGGCAGACAGCATCTCCTGACCATTCCCCCGGGAGGGCCCCCTTCCACCCGAAGCCACGATGACGAGCCCCCGGGCGTCACGCTCAGGAGACCCCTGAAGCCCCGGGCGGCCGTCACCTCCCGCAAGGGCACGTGGTGATCGCAGAGGGGTTACTTCGGTGGAAGTGCGACGGCGGCTTCCCGGCCCAGTTCCAGCCATTCGTCCAGGACGTCGTCGTCGAGGACTTCTCCTGCCACGATGATCCAGCCTTTCGAGATCCGGCCGCGGAACTCGTAGGGGCGTGCGCCGGGCTGGGCGAGGGCCTGTGGGGTGTCGTCCGGGGTGACCCGCACCAGCAGTTCGTCGCCGACCACGCCGACCGCCGTGTTCCCCCGCACCGTGAAGACGAGCCCGCCGAACATCTTCTTCGCGACGACCTCGTCGTTCTGCTCCAGCAGCTCCCGGACGCGTTCCGCCAGCACCTCGTCATACGCCATGGCCCTCACGCTACCCACGCACCACGGCACCCGCCCGCGCAACCCCGCCACAAGTCATATAGGACATTCCTCGCCCTACATGCTCGTTACGGTCGGCTCCAGAGCAGAGAGCGGAAACCGCCCGGCCGACCCACAGCAGAGGAGAAGACCCATGGCCGACACGAACCCCGGCAGCGCCCTGAACGGCAAGGTCCTGTCGCACGCGATCTGGGCCGAGGACGGAGGCGCGCTCGCACAGTTCTACGCCGCCGCCCTCGGCGCGCAGGTCTCCGAGCCGTACCGGGACGAGGACGGCAACCCGGCGGCCTTTCCCGTGTGGGTCGGCGACATGATGTACGTCTTCTGGTCCGCCACGACGTTCAAGGCCCCCACCTGGCCCCAGGACGAACTCGCCTTCCACATGGACATCAGGTTCGACGACGTCGACGCGGCGGAGAAGCAGCTCCTCGGGCTGGGCGCCACCAAGCCCGCCCACCAGCCGGGCGGGGACCACTGGACCGTGCTGCTCGACCCCTCCGGCCAGCCCTTCTGCATCAGCAGCACCCGCTGACAGCCACAGCTGCTCACAGCGGCTGCTCTCACCAGGACGGCGGCCCCCGGAGTGCACGCCCGCCCCGACCGGCGGAGAAAGGAACCGCAGGGCGCCCGGCGCATGCCGGCCCCCTCGCGCTCGCACCCTGGTGAAGGCCGCACCCCGACCATGGAGGACCCATGCCGTTCGCCCCGTGCCTGAGTGTCAAGGACACCGCGGCCAGCATCACGTTCTACAAACAGCTCGGCTTCGACGTCGATTCCAGCACCGCCCGCCCCGGCGACGACATCCACATGCTGCTCTACCAGGGCGGATTCTGCGCCATGCTCTACAGCAACGCCGACCTGAAGAACTGGCTGCCCAGCCTGGCCGACACCCCCATCGGCTTCGCCGGCATGTTCTACCTCGGCGTGGACGACTTCGACGGCGCCCACGACCGCATCGCCCAGCACGCCGAGATCATCAAGGACACCGACACCGACCACACCGGCCAGCGCATGTTCTACTTCCGCGACCCGGACGGCTACGTCATCGGCATCAACGACCAAGCCGCCCTCCAGGCCAGCGAACTCGGCAAATACGCCTGACCCGGGCCCCGGAACTCCAGAAAGACCAAAGCCATGAACAGCGACAAGCTCATCCACGAGTGGGCCGACGCCTACAACGACCAGGACTTCGACCGGTTCGGGGACCTGTACACCGACGACACCACCTACGAGTGCGGCCCCTTCGGACTCGCCTTCACCGGCCGGGACGCCTTCGTGCGCCACCTGCAGGAGTACGCCGGTGCCGTTCCCGACCGGAAGTTCACCATCAAGCGAATCATCGCCCACGGAGACGCCATCGCCGTCGAATTCGACTTCGCGGGAACCAGCTCCGGGACACACCCGGGCCTGCCGCCGGCGGGAGAGCCGGTCGCCGTCGGCTTCTGCTCGGTCCTGCGACTGCGCGGGGACCGGATCGCCTCGCAGACCGACTACCTCGGCGGACAGTGACCTCCTCCTGAAGGCACAGACACGGTTTCGGGTGCCCGCCGACCTGTAGCCCCGGTCGCCCAGCACTGCGGCCGCCGGCCAGGAAACCGGCCATGACCAGGCACCTTCAGGATTCCCCCGGCTCGAAGCGAGGTCCGGCGCGGTCCGGCGCCCCCGTTCAGGGGGCTTCGCCTGCAGCAGCGCCCGGCTGCATCCCGGCGGGCGTCCTGCCCCGTCGTCACCCCCGCATGAAGGACAGCACCGAATGACCCCCGACGACGTCGCGGCCTACGCCCTGGACCTGCCCGAGGTCACCGAGGAAGAGCCCTGGGGCTCGCACCGGCCCGTCTACAAGACCGGCGGCAAGATCTTCGCCACCCTGGCAGCAGCCAACGCCTCCCAGCCCGACCGGCTGAGTGTGAAGTGCGAATCCGCCCTCGCCCTGCACCTGTACGAGCAGTACCCCGCGGTACGCCCCGGATACGGGTACCAGGGCCCCCACTGGCACTGGATCACCGTGCACCTGGACGGCACGGTCCCCGACGAAGAACTCACCGAGATGATCAGCCACTCCTGGCAATGCGTAGTGGACGGCCTGCCCCGCACCGCCCGCGACCGGCTGCACAGACTCCACCGCGATCAGACCCAGCCTCCCGCACAGAGCCGAGCGGACCGACCGGCATCGCCGTAAGTGCGCGTGTCCGATCCCCGGTGCCGAAGAAGCAGACACGACAACTGGCACTACCGCTCTCCACACGCCGACCTGCGGCGACAGTCGCGGCGTTCCCGAGAGCCGGGAGGGGCGTTCCCTGACACCCCGCCAGCAGGGCCCTGCCCTGCGGCTTCTGATTTTTCATCAAGCCCCGTGGGGATCGGCCCGGACACGGCGGTCACGTTGCTGATCACGGTGGGGGACAATCCGGAGCGGCTGGACAGTGAGGCGTCGTTCGCCGCGCTGTGCGGTGTCAGCCCTGTCGAGCGCTCCTCGGGACGCCGGCAGTTCCGTCGCCTCAACCGCGGCGGCGATCGGCAGGCCAACGCCGCGCTCCATCGCATCGTGTTTACCCGTCTGCGGGTCGACCCGCGCACTCAGGAGTATTACGAGCGCCGAATCAAGGAGGGCAAGACCCGTCGCGAAATCGTCCGTTGTCTCAAGCGCTATGCGGCTCGCGAGGTCTTTCACCTGGTCAGACAGCTACGGCCAGTACCCCGCTCATAGGGGCTGTGTGACACGCGACGGTCATTGAGGCTCCTGCTGGCCAGGTGCTGGCAGGGGCCTCGTCGTGCCTGGGCGGCGGGCTCTGCCCCCCCGCCCCGCGAGTAGTGCCAGCTGGGGTTACGTCCACCGGGACAGGGTCAGCCAGCGCGCTTGAGAGTGATGGACGGCCGGTAGGCCCCCGCCGTCATCTGTTCGCGCGTACCGGAAGGGAGTTTCAGGCGTTAGACCCCTTTAGCCTTCCATCTGGGCTTCCACTGTCGGCCTCGGAGGTCGAGGCCGACCGATCAGCTCCTTGCCGCGTTCCGGGATCAGGCGTGGGTCCGGCGCGCGAATCGCCATCACGAATCGCTCCTAGACCAACAGATCCGTCGCGCAGCGCTCAGCGAGGTCCTCAGCGTGCGCGGGCAGCGATCTGTCGGCGCGCAGATATCGGCGGACCACTGCCAGCGGCAGTTCGACGACCGCCAGCATGACTCGGTCGCGGTCCGATTCGGTGGTCGCGCCCACGCGGTCGGCGAGTTCCGCCACTGCCCCCAGGACCCGCTTGTTACCGTCGTCGGCGCGCTGTGCGTACTCCTTCGGCCATTCATCGCGGCCGAAGGACTGCGGCCCGTGGAGCAGCACTGCGGCTTCCTGCGGGTTCTGACGGCTCCAAGCGACGACGTGCCGCGCCGCGGCGCCCCCCGCCCGCAGCGGATCCGGATCGGAGTGCAGCGCAGCGAAGTAGCCGTCTTGGAAGCGTTCGACGGTACGCAGCCACAACTCGGCAAGCAGAGCCAGCCGCTGCGGGAACCGGTGGTAGATCGAGCCGTTGGGTACGCCGCTGGCTCTGGCGATCGCCGACATCGTCACTGCGGCCGGGCCTGCGTCGGCCGCGATCTGCACGGCAGTGTCCAATAGCAGCGTCTCGTCGTAGCGAGGTGGTCGGGCCATGAAGTAGAGAGTACGCTCCAAATCGATTTTGAACGAGCCATCGGTCGTGATCGGCGTGCCACTCCGGGCCAGCGATAGGTGCGTGGCCGGCGCGCAGACGTGCAAGAAGCCCTCGGGCTGACCACGTCACGGGAGGACGTGGAAACCCTGATCACCCTGTTCGGCGGTGCGCTGTTCGCCCTGATCACCGGCCAGGCCGGCGAAGTCGACGGCGCGACGTGTACCGCACTGGCCCGCACCATGGTCGCCGGCATCGCACCGTGATCCGGTGGGGCCCGCAGCCCGACGGACTCCCGACAGGAGGAGAACGGAGGCGGCTGCTGCCAGCGGCGCGGGTGTCGGCTCCACGCTGACAGCAATGACGGCAGTCCACGCGAGCAGTACCCAGGGAAGGAAGATCGGCGGGGTAATACGGCGTCGATCCATCCACGTCACCAAGAGGCCGATGACGAACAGCGGCAAGCCGAAGCCGGCCGGGGTGCCCCAGAACGCATTGGCCGCCCGGGTGTCCTCCCACCAGTGGCCCCAAAGCCGCAACAACAGCCAGTCCCCGAAGTAGGCCCGGCTGAGCAGCAGTCCGACGAGGAGATGTCCGGCGCCGATGAACGCCAGTATTCGGCCAGCCCATTTGGTCATGTGAGTCGTGCTGCTTTCTCTTCGTCGGGCGTCCTGGTGCGGCGCTGATACGACAGGGAACAGATGGCCAGGGAGAGGCTCAGGGCGGAGAAGTTGATGAACCCCACGACGAACACCGGACCGGACAGGCCAGCGGTGTGCTTGTTCGCCAGCCCTCCGCCGAAGACCATGGCTGAGATACCGAGAACCCCGTAAGCCCCCAGGGGCGGCCCGACCGTCCAGCCGGGCAGCAGCGGCAGCCATCGCGGGACCCTCCGGCCCCGGAGCACCGGCACCCAGCGGGGGAACACTTGTCCCCACGGCCGGACGAGCGCGCCGAGCAGTATGAGGCCGAGGAGGACCAGGACGGCGGTGAAGTCGATACCGTGCCGCTCCATCCACACGAGGAACCGCGGAGCACCGTTCTTGGCGAACTCGTCGGCGATGTCCATCCCGTCGGGTTTGCCCGCGGTGCCGCCCCACGACCAGTAGACCTTCATCGCCAAGTAGGGGAGTGACCCGACGGCTCCGGCGGCCGCCACCCACGTGACGGCCGGTGGCGCCGGGCGAACTGTCGGCTCCTGCACAGCCTCCCGCTCAGCCGTCACCGCCGACATGTGTGACCCCGAACCACGAACCCGGATTCGTAGGCGGTGATGACAGCCTGTATGCGGTCCCGGGCCCTGAGTTTGGACAACACGGTGTCGACGTGCGCCTTGACCGTCTCGGCCCCGAGGACGAGCTGCTCGGCGATCTCGGTGTCCGACAGGCCGGAGGCGATCAGGCGCAGCACGTCCTGCTCACGTCGGGTGAGGCCGTGCGGGAGCGGCTGGGTGGCCGCGTCGGCCGCTGGATGGCCTGGCCGGGCGGGCACGACATCGGAGCCGTGGCGCCTGCGGGCCAGGTCGCGAACGGCGGCTGGGAACATCAGCGGGTCGCCGACGGCGGCAACGCCGACCGCTTGGACGATCTCGGCGGGTCGGGCACGTTTAAGGAGGAAGCCGCAGGCGCCGGCGTTGAGGGCATCGTGGATGTAGTCGTCGTTCTCGAAGGTGGTGACGACGACGATGCGCGGCGTGGGGTCCGGGCCCTCCAGGATGCGCCGGGTCGTCCGGATGCCGTCCAGAACCGGCATCCGGACGTCCATGAGGATGACGTCGGGGCTGAGGGAGCGCGCCAGGGTGACGGCTTCCGCGCCGCTGCCGGCCTCGCCGACCACCTCCAGACCCGGTTCCGCGCCGAGGATCGCCCCGAAGGCGGAGCGGATCAGGGGCTCGTCGTCGACAATCAGTATCTTGATCATTGGACCTCCCGGGGCGGCCATGCCGAGACCACTCACTTACCTTCCTGGAACATTGCTCACGAGTTGGTCCAGCCGACTGCCAGACCCCGGCTTCCCTTGTCGGACGCCGCCGTCCGTGCTTCGCTCCGGTCCCGAGCCGGCGTCGCCCCGGTTCGCGGTGCCGGAGTCTGTGCCGTCTCGGTCAGCGCCGCGAGGGTCGAGCAGACGGTCTGTGCCAACACCGTCGCCAGCACCGCCCCGGCCAGCATCCCCAGCGAGCCGACCAGCCCCATGCCGCGCATGTCCTTGCCCTCCGACAACGGCACCTTCAACGAGGCGCAGACCATCCACCAGAAGCCCCAGGCGAACATCGCTCCGGTGCCCAACCAGGCCGCCGCCAGCGTGGCCCGGGCCGGCCGGGTGTCGCGCCGACCCGCCAGGATCAGCATCGCGACGCTCCCGACCAGCGGCAGCAGCGCGAACACGCATTCCAAGACCAGCCGCTCCTGCCACGTCTGGTCCAGGTCCGGCCGCAGCCCCGTCCCGCCGGCCGCCCAGTACAGGTGAATCCCCGAGGGGACCAGGCTGAACGCCGCGACACCGGCGATCGTGATCCGCTGGGCGGCGAACCCCGCGCCGGCGGGCAGATCCCGCAGCCGCAGCCGGAACACCGCGGACCAGCGGGACCGCGCGTAGAGGAAGAACCCGATGCCCAAGCCGATCCCCTGCAGGATGAAGCCGCCGTAGACCACCCCGAACACCCATCCGGCGATGTCCTCTGCCGCATCGTGCTCGTGCTTGTGGTTGGCGGCACCGCCGCCGGTCAGCGCCGCCACTACGCCCGACAGCGGTGCGCCGACCAGGATCGGCGCGATGAATCCGGTCGCCACCCACAGCGGGAACAGCAGGAGCCAGGCCGGGATCCGCAGCCCCCGGGGCCGGACGAGGGCCAGCGCGAGCCCCGCGGCGGCGGCGTCCATGCCCACCGTCACGATGTTCGCCCCGATCATCGTCGAGTTCTCCATGGCGTCGCCCCTGACGCCGACATGGCTGCCGACGGCCCACGCGATCTTCAGGGCGAGGTAGGGAAGCGTCGCCGCGATGGTGCCGACGCAGGCAACCTTGCGCAGGCGGCTGATGGGAGGGTGCTGAGTCGTCGTATGTGCCGCCTTGTTCTCCACGGTGAGTGCGCCGTTGTCAGGCATGGTGGACCGTGTCCGTCCTGGTCGCCTGCTTGGCGCGGTGGGCGGCGGCCAGCAACAGAATCTCCGCGGCCAGGTCGAGCGGGGGCGCAAAGCCGGCGAGCGCCGCGCCGATCAGTGTCCACGTCAGCAGAGCCCAGGCGATGAACGGCGGCGGGGTGATGCCGCGGCGGTTCAGCCACAGGATCGTCACGCCGATGATGACGACCGGTGGGGCGAAGCTGTTGAAGGTCAGCCAGTACGCGCTCTCGGCCGGGCTCATCGCTGCCAGGTCGGCGCTCCACAGCTTCCCGCTGAACCAGTCTCCGGCGTGGCTCGCGGCGTGTTCGACGGTGAGCGCGAGCAGGGTGTGCGCGCTTCCGAACACCACCAGGAGCCATCCGGCCCACGAGATCATTCCAGTGATCCGGGTCGGCCCGGCCTCAGCCTTCGTCGTCACGGTCGAATCTCCCCGTTCGAGCCCAGGTCCCGGTTGAGCCAGGCCTTTTCCCAGCGCCGGGTCAGGGCCGGGTAGATGATCAGGTAGCGGAAGGGCTTGATGCCGGCCAAGTAGATCCGCCCGAGCCGGCCGCCGGGTTTGACCAGGGCGGCCATCCGGAGTTCGTAGCCGTCTTCGCCGACCGGGGCCCAGCCCAGGTGGCACAGGATGTGGGCGGTGGAGTTGGCCAACTCCTCCGCGCACTCGTCGTGGAGCTGGTATAGCGGCGTGAAGGGGATGTTCGGATCCTTACGGCCCGGGCATCGGCGAAGGTCGTCCGGCAGGCGCTCGCGCAGCGTCGCGACGACGCGGCCCCGCACACCGGCTTTCGGCCTGTCCCAGCCGAACACGGCGCCGAGCTTCCAGCGCACCGCGAACAGGAACCGGGTCGGCCAGGTCGTCTGGCCGGGCTGATTGCTGGCTTGCAGCGCGGCGAGCATCACCGGGAAGTCGTCACGTCCGGCGCCAGGGGTGCGGAACGACCACACGTCCTCGATCCGGAAATCCGGTGCGATCTCGTGGATCCGCCAGGGCATCGAGGTGTGAGCTTCGGCTGGGATTCTCATGCCGCATCACACCTGCGAGGGCAGTGGGAGTCAGAGTGGTGGACGACCATGTTCGCGAAATCTCCTTGTTTACAGTCGGATGGCTGACGGGTTGGGCTGCGCCGAAGACCTCCTCGGGCCGATGGCATATCGGAAACGGACCACCTCAGCGGCGGTGGCGTCGGTAGTAGGAGAAGGTGACGGCGGCGAGCAACGGACCCCACAGGACCAGAGGCTGATACAGGACCCCGACTATGTCGCGCCAAGGCCCGCTGAACGCCGGGCGGTGCTCAACGGTCCACCACAACGGGAACCCGCTCCAGATGACGGTGAGAGCCACCGCGCCCAAGGCGGCCGGGATGACGGCGGCGAGAGGACGGACGCGCCGTCCGCCGAGGACCGGGATCCACCGGGGAACGACTTCGCCCCACGGCCGGACCAGCCCGAGCGTCAGCAGGGCGAGCGCCTCGGAGACCACGCTGAGGCCGATCACGTAGACGATGCCCCAACCCGGGATGTGGAAGGAGTCGCGGAGCACGTCATGGCTGTAGCCGACGGGTAGGCCGAGGCCCAGCGCGATTCGCCACAGCCCCGAAGGCACGGTGGTGAGGGCTGCGGCATGCGCGGCCAGGACCGCCCAACGCGGCGCCGGGGCCGGGTCGGTGGTGAAGGCGGTCACGCCTCGACGCGCGGCGTCGGGATGGTCTCGGCTCATGTCTCGTGGATCCGCCAGGGCATCGAGGTGTGAGCCCTCGGCTGGGATTCTCATGCCGCATCACACCTGCGATGACGGCGAGAGCCGGTTATGTGGACGACCATGTTCGAAACCTCCTTGCTCAAGGTCGGATCGCCGGTGGATCGTGGTGCCGCAGGGTCGGCACCTTGGTGCCGTTCTCCCATTGGTGCTGCCAGCGGCGTTCCCAGGAACGCATCATGGCCGGATAGATGATCAGGTGCCGGAAAGGCTTGATCGCGGCCATGTAGGCGGTCCCGCGCCGGCCGTTGGGTTTGACCAGGACAGCCATCTGGCCGCGCCAGCCGCCCTCGCCGTTGGGGACCCAGCCCAGGTGCACGACTCCGTGCATGGTCCGGTTTGCGATCTCCGCGGCGCGCTCATTGCCCAGCTCGTAAAGGAACGTGAACGGCGACCGACCCTCGTCGGGCCGGGTAGCCGCGGCCTCGCGCAGCTCCGGCGGCAGCCGGTGGCGCAGGGATTGCACCCGGGTGTCGAGTCCATCCCGGTTCCCATCCACACCCACTGCGGCGCCGACCTTCCAGCGCAGCCGCCACAACAGGCGCGCGGCCTTCGGGGCGTCCTGCTGGAAGTCGCCGTCTTGGAGCACCGATACCAGGGTCGCAAAGCCGTCCGGTCCGCCGGGGGTCGGCAGCGCCCAGACATCCTCCAACCGGAAATCGGCGGCGATCTCGTGGATCAGCCAGGGTTGCGTCGTGTGGGCCGTGCTGGGGAGCCGCATGGATGCACTCCGATCGAAGTATGCTGCGCCGCTTGTCAGGATTTTCATGAGGATGAACAGGCCACGGTCGTGCTTCGCACGCCCCGCTGCTCGGCCCGGGCCGAAGCGTGCGTTCCGGTCACCGGGCGGGCGCGGCTGGTGCTGTCGCGTCCCCCGCTGTGGGGGCCCGACGCGATTCCGGTTCCGGCGCCGGCCGCCTCCCTCGGCCTGCTGTCTGCGACGTCACATAACGCAGCAGTCGGACATGCGGTGCCATCCTCCGGTGATCACAGTCCTCCGGTTGGAAGGCGCCAAGCGCCCGGTCCAGGCATTGCTCGATCAGGGTGTCGTGCAGCCAGCGGAAGGCCAGCGGCCAGGCGAGCCGGGCGGTGCCGTGCAGCCGCATCGCGATGACGTGGCGGAGCACGGTGCCGCCTGGTTCGTCGGAGGAGACGGTGAACTCGTGGAACCCCTTGAAGCCGCGCGGTGCCGAGAACCGGAACCGCACCCACTGGCCGGGCACGTAGGCCGCGACGGTGTATCCGATAGGGCCGTGGCCACCCCGCGACCCGACCACCAGGCCGCGGTCCAGCTTCATCCTCGGCCAGGTCGGATGCGGCCACAGCGGGTCGTCGGCGCCGGCCAGAGCATCGATCAGGGCGCCGACCTGCTCGGATGACGCCGGGATCCGGCGCTCGTGGACGTTCAGCACTGCCATGATGCAGCCCTTCCCAGGTAGTAGAGAAGCCCCTCCAATTGAAATAGAGAGTACTCTCCATTTGGCGGCGCGGCCAAGCCGCTGCGACGACCGAGCTCGACGGCTATCGACTGGTGACGACCGACCTGGCGTAGATCACCGTCAGGTGTGGCCCCTTCGCGTTTTCACGAAAGGTGGAACGGATGGAGTCTTTGGAGATTCGGCGGGTGTCTGCGGCATCTGCGGCGGACAGGGCGCTGCTGGAACGGCTGTGGCTGATGTACCGGCACGACCTGTCGGAGTTCCGCGAGGTGCTGCCGCACCCGGACGGCACGTTCCGGGACGAGTGGCTGCGCTCGGCACTGGGCGATCCCGGTTGGGCCGCGCATCTGGCGTTCCTCGGCAACCGGCCGGCCGGCTTTGCTCTCGTACGCGGGCTGGACGCTCCGGCGCGGGTGCTGAACAGCTTCTTCATAGTCCGCGGCGCGCGGCGGGGCGGATGGGGCACACGACTGGCGCTGGAGGTGATCGCGGCGCATCCCGGGCCGTGGGAAATAGCGTTCCAGGAGGCCAACGCGAGGGCGGCGCGGTTCTGGCGGCGGGTGGCCGGCCAGGTCGCCGGGGACGCGTGGACCGAGGCGGTCCGTCCGGTGCTCGATCAGCCGGGGCTGCCGGGCGATGTATGGATCGTTATTCGATAGTGCGTGCATGGCGCCGGGCAGTGCGCGGCCGGCTGGGCGTCTTCGGCCTCGAACTCGGCCGGGCGTCGGCGAGCAGCATGTCGCCGATGGTGGTGCGGCGCTTGAAGTACGCGTAGGTGAGGGCGGCGAGCAGCGGGGCCCAGGCGAGGACCGGCACGTAGCAGCACACGAACAGCACCATCGACCAGCCGTGGGCCTCGAACTCCACGTGCCCGCTCTGTCCTGCCGTGGGGCCGGGGTGGAAGTGAAAGATCCACTTGTTCAGGAAGAAATACAGGGAAAGGGCTGTGAGCAGGAACGCGCCGGTGGCGGCCGGGATCACGGCGGCTTTGACGGGAACGCGGCGGCCGCCGAGGAACGGTATCCATCGCGGTACTCGTTCACCCCACGGCCGGACCAGGCCGAAGGCCAAAAGCGCGACCCCTTCCGAGAACAAGCTGAGGAACGCCACATAGATGTAGCCGGCCGGGCTTGGCCGGTAACCGGATCCCGCGTTGTCGAGGCCTGAGACGCCGCCGAGAAGGAGAAACCGCCACAGGCTCGACGGCAGTACCACGAGTGGAATCGCGTGGGCCGCGCGGTGTGCCCACTTGGGGACGACCGACGCGGCGGCCGGCACCGCCGCGGTCCCGGAGGTGATCGAGATCGAATCCATGGTCATGATTCAAGGTTCCGGTTGCCGCCCGGGCACCCGACATATGCCGATCGGCACTTCTTGACGGCCCGCGGCTGACGCGGGGTGCTGATCGGCACGGAAGGCACCGCGTCGGGCCCCCGTACTGTCATAGGGTGCTGATCACGATCCTTCCCGCGGTGTCGGCGGCGCTGGTGGCCCTCGCTCATGCCACGACCGCCTTCCTGGCTCCGGCCGCCTCGCGTGGCCGGCTCCGCAGGATGCTCGACCCGCTGGCCGTTGCTGCCGCCACGGTCTCGCTCGGCGTGACAGCCCTGATGGTCGCCGGTGTCGCTCATGGTGTGCTCGGAATCACCGGCGGAACCTACGGGACGTTCGAAGCGCTGCTGCTGCTCGGGGCGAGCGTGCCCACGGTGCGTACCGCGCCGCTTCCGGTCGCGGTCACGTCCGGGGCCTTCGTCCACCTCGCGGTGAGCACGATGGTGCTCAGGGACTGGTCACAGGACTCGGTTCGCGGCGTCGTCGGCGGATGCCTGTTCTGGTCGATCACGGCCACCTGCGCGGTGGTCGGTTCGGCGTATCTCAGGGTCCTGGACGACCGGCGCCGGGCCTCGGTTGCCGGTGCGCGACGCGACCAGCGGCTGGAGCTCGCCGGCGATCTGCACGACTTCGTCGCGCACGACGTCAGCGAGATCGTCGCACTGGCTCAGGCCGCGCGGTTCGTCGTCGCGCAGAACCCGCACGCGGCGGCGGACGCGCTGGCCCGGATCGAGGACGCCGGGCAGCGGGCGCTGCGCTCGATGGACCGGACCGTGCACATGCTGCGCGCCGACGAGACCGACGGCGTCCCGCGGCACTCCGCACAGAGCCTGGACGACCTGCCGGGATTGGTGGAACGCTTCGCCGGCACCACGTCGGCCCGGGTGCGGTTGGCGATCGCCGCCGACACCGGCGCCGTGCGCCGAGAGGCGGCGGCGACGGCGTACCGCGTGGTGGTGGAAGCGCTCACCAACGTGCGACGGCACGCACCCGATGCCCGGGAGGTCGGTGTGACGGTCGCCATGTCCGCAGGCACGTTGACCGTCGAAGTAGTCGACGACGGGATCGAGCAGCGGGTGTCGAGCGGGCGGGCCGAGCGGCGCGGCGGACTCGGTCTGCCCGGATTGGCCGAGCGGCTCGAGTCGCTGGGCGGCACGTTGCGTGTGGGGTCTCGGGAGGGCGGTGGCTGGCGGCTCGCCGCGGAGCTGCCGATCGCGGACACGGTGGACGCGGCGGAATCGATGGCGCGGAGATGACGCCAGGACGGGAGTGACGGGTATGACCGGAACGACGGGACCGACAGGCACGGTGCCGACCCGCATCCTGCTGGCCGACGACCAGGAGAACATCCGTGTCGCCTTCCGCATGGTCCTCGACGCCCAGCCGGACATGCGCGTGGTCGGCGAGGCCGCCGACGGGGCCGCCGCGGTCGAGCTGGCACGTCACCTCAAGCCGGACGTCGTGCTGGCCGACATCCGCATGCCGCGCCTCGACGGCCTCGAAGTCACCCGGCTACTGGCCGGTCCGGACGTCGCCGAACCGGCCCGCGTGATCGTGGTGACGACGTTCGACCTCGACGAGTACGTGCACGCGTCACTCCGTCACGGCGCGTCCGGGTTCCTGCTCAAGCGGTCGGGTCCGGCGCTGCTGATCGAGGCGGTCCGCGCGGCGATGGCCGGCGACACCCTGATCAGCCCGCAGGTCACGGTGCGGCTGCTGCGGCACTACGGGTTTGCCGAGCCAGGCGGACGACAGGAGGCCGCGGTGTCGCTGACCCAACGGGAGCTCGAGATCGTCCGGCTCCTGGCCGAAGGCGGCACGAACGCGGAGATCGGCGCCGAGCTGTTCATCTCCCCCGGCACGGTGAAGAACCACGTGGCGAGCATCCAGCACAAGGTCGGGGCACGGAACCGGGTCGGGATCGCAGCCTGGGCGTTCCGCAGCGGGGTGTGCGCTTCGGGTGACAACGTCGTCGGATAGCGCCGAGCACGTCCTCGACCTGGTGCCCTCGCAGGCTGCTGCGATAGGCGGTACGACGCCGACGTACTCGAAGCCAGGGCGGGGGCGGCCTTCGACAGGCAGGCAGCGGCGTGGGCCGGAACCGATGCGGTTCTGGCCCACGGTTTCGTCTGCTGTCAGTCCTGCGGGAACAGCGCCGACCGCCACGTGGTGAGTGTCCGCGTACTCCACCACCGATGTGATCTTCCCGTCCCGGACCGTGAAGACCCCCGCGCGCACCGGTGGTCGTAGCCGGAACCGTTCGCGGCCGTGGCCTTCGATGTCCATTCGGCGAGCACCTGCTCGCCCTCGGTGAAGGCGTTGACCAGCTCGATGACGACGGGGGCCGAGGTATCGAGGTAGCGGCCCATGCCGCCGAGGAAGTCGCATCGCGGCCCTCCCACAGCCGGGAGATCGGCAGGCTGCCCGGATAGGACCAGGTGGCGTCCTCGGCGAAGCTGTCGAAGATGACCTGGGCGTCGCCGTCGCGCACAGCTTCGACGTAGCGGACGACGACTGCCTTCAGGTCGGTGGCGGTGTTCATTGTGCTTTTTCCTTCGTGATGATCGTCGATCGGAGCGAGCCGGTCGAAGCGAGGTTGATCAAGCCGGTTTCGTGGGGCCGCCGGGCCGGGCGGTCAGGCGACGGTGAGGACGGCGTTGCCGCGGATTCCGCGAGCGCGCAGCCGGTCCAGGACGTCGGCGGTCTCGGTCCAGTCGGCCACCAGGCCGATCTCCGGGTGCAGGCGTCCGCCGGCGACCCACGTGACCAGGGTGTGGAGATCCTCACCGTAGGTGGTGTCGGAGTCGGCGTAGTGGAAGTGGCGCAGTGTGGCTGACTCCGGACCCGCGAAGAAGTCGAAGAAGTCCAGCGTTACCGGCTGCCGGCTGGCTTTGCCGAACCACACCAGCCTGCCCCGGCGGGCCATCCTGGCCAGTGCGACTGGCAGGTTCGTCCCGCCGGTGCTCTCCAGGACGACCTCGAACGGCCCGGCGGCCTGGGCGACATCCTGAACCACCTCGGAGGCTCCCAGCTCCAGCAGCCGCCGTCCGCGCTCGACCGAACCGGAAACCGCGGTGATCCGCGCCCTGGCCGCCGTGGCCAGCTCGACGAAGTAGTGGCCGACCCCGCCCGAGGCGCCGGTGATCAGGATCCTGCGACCCGTTACGTCACCCGCGACCCGCAGCAGCCGCAGCGAGGTGAGCCCGGCAGGGGGGTGGGTCTACAGCGGGTAGGGTCCGCAGGGTGTACCGGCAGCCGACTGAGTGGTCTGCCGAAGGGGGCGTCAGCATGGCTAGGAGAGATCCGGTCGCATCCTGTGGCGGGATTCCAGGTCGCTTCAGTCCACTCGATGGTGCTCCGGTCACCCATGGGCCCCTCCAGTGGTGGGTGGACAAGAGCCATCAGCGCTTGCCCGACCGACGCATCGACTGCGCTGCATAACGAGCGGCGTGCCGAACTGGCACGCGATCGCCCCCATCCTTCACGTCGAACACTGTGTGCCGTGAAGGGGGTGTTGGGATCGAGGTGCGATCTGGGGTTCAGCTCGGTCAGCTGCAGTGTGCTCGACGGGCGGCTGCCCGCCCGGTTTCGACGGCGAGAAGTGCAAGGCCCTCCGAGCAGACCCGCCGCCACTGTCATTGTTCGCGCACGTGCTGTCGGTGCTGGGCGTCGACTGTCGAATAGCCCCCACTGTCGATCGGGTTTGAACACAGGGGTTGATGTGGCGTGTGGGGCGGGAGGATGGGTGGGTGCTGTCCCGGGTCGTGGGGTCTGACTCATGACTTTTCTGACCGAAGTGTCTAAGTCACACAGTGTCGGCCTCTGGCCGGGGATGGTGCGTTGTTGGTGCCGGGCTGGCGGGGTGTGTCCCGATAGGGGCCTGTCGATCGCTGTGGCGTCTTCACGATTCAGACCGCCTGACGCGGCCCGGTACCGGCAACGCGACACGTCATCGGACCGGAAGGGATCAGGCATGTCCACTTCGACCGTGCCCAGTAGGTCATCCCCTGCTCCGCGACCACGCCGTCGCCGTCCTGTGGGGGAGGTGGTCTTGGGGGTGGACACGCACAGGGATGCGCATGTGGCTGCGGTGCTCTCCTTGTCCGGGGCAGTCCTTGGCACCGAGGAGTTTCGGGCCACCGCGGTGGGCTACCGCGCTCTGCTGAAGTGGGCCAGGAAGTCGGGAACCGTGACGCGGGCCGGCGTGGAGGGGACCGGCTCCTACGGGGCCTCTCTGACCCGCTACCTGCTGGCCCAGGGCGTGGACGTGTTCGACGTAAACCGAATCGACCGGGCAGATCGCCGCCAGCGCGGCAAAACCGATCCGCTCGACGCCCAGAACGCGGCACGGGCCGTGTTGAGCGGGCGAGCTTACGCCCGGGCCAAATCCGGTGACGGACCGGTGCAGATCGCCAGAATGTACAAGCTCACGAAGGCGTCGGCTGTCAAAGCCCGTACCCAGGCCATCAACCAGCTCAAGGCCGTCCTGGTGACCGCCGAGCCCGTCTTGCGGGAAGAACTCGCACAACTGGGCAACGCCGAACTCTTCCGTACCTGCGCACGGTTCACCGACGCGAGCAGGCAGCAAGAGTTCGGCGAGGAGTCGGTGCTGCAGGCCACTCGGATCACGCTGGGTCTGCTGGCATCCAGGATCGGCCAGCTCTCCGAGCAGATCCGGGAGGTGGAGGCACGCCTGGCCCGGCTCGTGGAAGGTCATGCTCCGCAGCTGCTCGATGTGGTGGGGATCGGCCCGGATACGGCCGCCACTTTGCTGATCACGGTGGGGGACAACCCGGAACGGCTGGACAGCGAGGCGGCCTTTGCCGCGCTGTGCGGGGTCAGTCCCGTCGAGCGTTCCTCGGGACGGCGGCAGTTCCGTCGTCTCAACCGTGGTGGTGACCGTCAGGCCAATGCCGCGCTGCATCGCATCGTGTTCACCCGCCTGCGGGTCGACCCGCGCACCCAGGACTACTACGAGCGCCGGATCAAGGAGGGCAAGACCCGACGCGAAATCGTCCGTTGCCTCAAACGCTACGCGGCCCGGGAGGTCTTTCACCTGGTCAGATACCTACCGCAAGGACCCCGCTCATAGGGGCTGTGTGACAGCACGTGAGAGGTGAGGAACCCCCGTCGGGCAGCTGTCGGCGGGGGTTCTGCGTGCGCCGTGCTATCGGGGCGCGTGTATGGGTCGGGCGCAGTCACCCCCGGCTCCCCGCCGAGCTGAGCCTCAGCACTGGTTGGCGAGCGATACCGGACAGCCCTCGCCGATCAGGCCCCAATGCGGTCCCGCACGAGCGGTGCCGAAGTCCTGACAGGTCAAGTCCCTGACCGGTGCATCGGCCGGCTCGCTCAAAGGGCTGCCGGTGGCTCGGTGGACGTCGTCGGCAGCGGTCTGCGGGGCGTCGGCGGACGGGGACCAGTTCGGCAGGCGGCGGTCCAGGGTCCTGTGGATGGGCGGGTCGGCTCATCCCTCGCCGCGGTTGCCCGGGTCCCATCACTGCCCCCTCATACGGGCGAGCCCGGCCTCGGGGCCCGCGGGCTCTGGGGCCGCCGCGGCCGAGCAGTCTCGCGTCCGGGCGTCGGCGGGGTCGGTCACTCATGCGGTTCGGTGTCCCGTCATCGTGCTCCACGGCAATGGCTCAGAAGTGACCCTTGTCGACCCCGGCACCCTCGTGGCTCTATGGAGTCGCCCGAAAACCGTCTGTAGTGGGCGGTCGGGCGAACGCTGAAGGGATGGCGATGAGCACTGCCCACGCGGCGGCCACAGGTAGCGAGCCCTTCGTTCCTTCGATCAGCACAGTCGCAGGAAACGGAACTGCGGGATCCAAAGGAGACAACGAGCCCGCTGTTTCGGCTCAGTTGAACCGTCCGTACGGGGTCGCGGTGGACAGTGCCGGCACCCTCTACTTCTCCGACCACAGCAACCACCGAGTCCGAAGGATCACGACTGACGGGAAGATCAGCACGGTCGCGGGGACCGGGGCCGCGGGATTCAGCGGGGACAACGGTCCTGCCGTCTCGGCCCAGTTGAACTACCCGCGCGAGGTGGCGGTGGACAGCGCAGGCGCCGTCTACATCACCGATACCAGCAACCACCGGGTCCGGAAGGTCGCGGCCGATGGGAAGATCAGCACGATCGCCGGCACGGGCGCCGCAGGCTTCAGCGGTGACGGCGGCCCCGCCATCGCCGCCCGGTTGCATACCCCGTTGGGGGTGGCGGTGGACAGCACCGGCACCCTCTACATCACTGATCACGGCAACCATCGGGTCCGGAAGGTTGCAGCTGACGGGAAGATCAGCACGGTCGCGGGGACCGGGGCCGCAGGCTTCACGGGGGACGGTGGTCCAGCGGTTTCCGCCCAGCTGAACAGCCCGTTCGCAGTGGCGGTGGACAGCACCGGCAGCCTCTGCATCTCCGACTACGCCAACCATCGGGTCCGGAAGGTTACGGCCGATGGGAAGATCAGTACGGTCGCCGGCACGGGCGCGGCGGGCTTCGGTGGTGACGGCGGTCCGGCAACCTCGGCCCGGCTGAACTTCCCCGTGGGGGTGGTGGTGGACAGCGCCGGCACTCTCTACATCTCCGACTACAGCAACCACCGAGTCCGGAAGGTTACAGCTGACGGGAAGATCAGCACAGTCGCCGGCACGGGTGCCGCGAGCTTCGGTGGTGACGGCGGCCCGGCCGCTTCGGCCCAGTTGAACTACCCGTTCGGGCTCGCCGTGGACTGTGTCGACGCCCTCTACATCGCCGACCACGTCAACAACCGGGTTCGGAAGGTCGCGTCGGCGAGGATGGCCGGGCTGCCCGAGTCGGGCGCGGTGGTTTCCTGGGCCAATGTCCGGAGCAGGTTGCGGATGGGGGTCGTGCGTGAGTCCACCCAGGACGGGGCCGAGGTCCACCAGTCGCTCGCCGTCGCCAGGGATCACCAGCGGTGGCGGCTGGTCGCGGCGGGCCAGGACAAGGACGATGTCCTGTACAGGATCGAGAACGTGCGCAGCGGCAAGGTTCTGGAGGTCGTCGGAGCGCAGCAGGCGGCCGGGGCGGTGGTGGCGCAGCGTGCCTACGAAGGTGCCGACGCGCACCACCAGCACTGGCGGCTGATCCCGGTGGGCTCCGTGACCGACACCCCGCGGGTGTACGAGATCGCGAACCGGAACAGCGGTCTGCTTCTGCGAGTCGACACCAACGCCCGCACGGTGATCAAGCAGGACGGGTCGGAGGGCGACCACCGGGACCGGCAGTGGCAGCTGCTCCCCGTGTGACGCGTGAGTGTTCCACGGGAATGCCTTCCCGGGTGATGGAGCCCGTGACAACTTCGGTCGTCGGAACGCGCGCAGATGCCTGGTTCCATTGCGCCGAGCGCGGTTCGGCCAGATCAGTCGAGGACGGTGAATGCCTTCCAACGCGTACAACCTGGACCGGGGCAAGCGGCAGCCGCTGACGAAGAAGAACTTGCGGGAACTGAAGATCGCGCAGAACTGGCAGTCCATCCTGGGCCACCCCAACCTGGTCTACGTCGACGACTACGGCGTGCGGCACAAGCCCGTCGGGTTTTCCGTGAACAAGTCGAGCTTCGGTGTTTTCCCCGGGACCGCGTTCCAGCTGGGCTGGCTCGCGTACATGAACCTCGGGGAGCCGCTGATCGAGGAGCGGTGCGACGTCGACCAGCCTCCGCCCGACACGTTCTCCTGCCGCGATTACGTCAACCGCAGTCAGACGTCTCCGATGACCTTCAACGACTCGGTCGATTTCACCGTGTCGAACTCGGTCACGTGGTCGCTTCAAGGGTCGGCCCAGCTCACCTTCGGCGGCAACGTCGGCGCACAGCTCCAGCTGCAGCTGCAGAACCAGCTCAAGATGGACCTCCAGTCGCAGTTCCAGACGCAGTGCCAGAACGAGATGTCGAACAAGAACGCGAACACGGCGACCAACAAGAACAGCAAGGACAACGTCGGGGCCGACAACGCCAACACCACCGAGACGGCCACCAGGAACGCGGCGACGAACTCCGCCTCGAACTCGGTGACGAACTCGGAGGCTTTCACGACGCAGGGCAGTGCCACCGGTAGCGCGACGCTCCACGCCCAGTTGATGCTGGGCATCCAGGCTTCCGTCGGCGGCACCCTGAGCACCAGCTGGGCCTCGAAGTCGCAGATCTCCGGCCAGGTCCCGCCGGGTTCTCGCGTGCAGACCATCGTCACGCAGCGGCGTTGCTGCAAGCATTACAGGTACGAGATCCCGGTGACCTTCTCTGGCTTCATCGCGGTGAAGTACGACGTGCCGGTGGCGGTCCTGTCTCCTCCGCAGTCCGGGGACTACCCCGGCCTCGACAAGGTGGTCGCCCGCCCTATCGGCGACCTCGACCTGGCCGGCGGCGGTTTCCTGATGCACGGGTGGGCCGAGGTCGTCTCCGCCCTGGACGTCCACCACACGATGTTCGACGGGGAGAGCCTGACCGGCAGCGACCGAGCGCTGCACAAGCACCCTTCAGCGGATGACGAGGAGTGACGACCATGGTGTTCGAGAACATCTTCACATCCGCGAGCAAGGGCGCGGGGCTCTTCTCGGTGACCACCGACGGCACCAAGCCGCAGCCGGGTGCGGGCGTCGACTTCGAGGACGCCGACGACGGCACGTACGACGACACGAGCACGAGCCTGTTCAGCAACTCGATCCACGGGGCTTCCTCCCGGGCGAAGGTCGTGCAGGAGCAGTCGCCCGAAGCGCGGGCCATCCTGGGCTTCCTCGGCTCCTTCATTCAGACCACCCAGGCGTCGGCCGGTGCGCAGGCCCAGTTCGCGCGGGATCCCGGCTCGGTGTCCACGGCGGCGGCCGCCGGCATGAAGGAGTCGAGTGCGACGGTGAAGGAGACCGACGGCCTGAAGAAGAACGAGGACCTGGAGGACAGGCCGAAGAAGAGCGATTACGCCAAGGCCCCCAAGGCCCCGGAGACCCCCAAGGTGGAGGCCCCCAAGGCGCCCAAGGCGACCGCCGAGAAGCCGTCTGGTTCCAGCTGACGCACGGATTCTGAGGGGTCAAGGCCAGGCCGTCCCTCATCACACTCAACCGAGTCGTCAAGGTTCGGTGAATTCTCAACTCGCCGCCGGATTTGGCGATGCCGTGAGGTCTGTCGATCGCTTGGTCGATGACGTTCCGATAGTCCTGCCTGCGAGCGCTGTGACCTCGGATGTTGCTGTGGACGATGGTATTCGTCTCGGCCGGCCATGCGTTTTCTGAGTTCTTCGATCGAGGGCGGTTGGGCTTGCGGTAATTCCGCGTGCCGGACCACTGCATTGAGCGCCCCATGCTTCGTTCTCCACATCCAGAACAGGTGAGGTTTCCGCGATGTACACCCAAGAACGCACGGCGATGGCGAATCTGGTGGTCGGCGGCCCGGTGGCGGTGAACAGCTACGACAACGCCATCGTGGCAGCGCTGCTCGAGAATCGGCCGGTCATGCTCGTCCACGCCTTCAACGGCGGCTACCTGCGGCCCGCCGAGCTGAAGGAGGACAGCCACGACAAGGGGGTCAAACTGGCCACCGCGCTCGATCCGGCCACCAAGGAGGCACAGGGCCACCTCTGGCACATCACCCCCGCCGGCTTCTTCGGGCAGCGACCGCTGTACTTCATCGAGAGCGCCGCGGGCCAGGTGTCGCCCAAGCCTTCCGGCGCGGGCGGAGTCGACGCCGGTCGCGGCGACGACGGCGCGCCGAAGCCGCAGCGCCGGCGCATCACCGTCCACCAGGAGGCCCCCAAGAGCACGGCCGACACCGTCCAGCTCGGCCTCCCCGACAAGGTCGGCGACAAGTGGCGCGGGAAGAACGGCGCACCCGAGGACACCCAGCTCTGGGTCGTCACCGTGACGCCGTGGGGCGGGATCACCTTCGTGCCGATCACCCACCCCGACGCCATTCTCGGGTTCAAGGACCACGCGGTGGCGGCCGACGTCGAGGCGCGTGTCACCTACAACTGGGGCGGGGATTTCACCGGGACGGTCATCAACACGTTCTACCCGCGGCTGCCCAACGAGTGGAGCGTCCCCTACCACCACGTCTTCACGTGACCCGCGGCCACCACCGCGCCACAGCCGTCCCGAGTCAACGCCCGCACCGTCTGGAAGAGGCACCACGATGCCCGTGCCCACGGAAGAACTGAAACTGGAGATCGTCAACGCCGCCACCGGGAAGAGCCTCGGCGCCAGGGCCGCGCCGAGCGCGGACGGGGCGCTCGTCGTCCGCGACTTCCCCGACGGCGGCCCGAGCCCGGAGCAGTGGCAGCTCACCCCCGTGCAGCCCGCGCAGGGCGACCAGGCATATGCGATCCGCAACGCGGTCGGCGGCAAGGTGCTCGACAACCCCGCCGCGGCGGACCGCGGCGTCCGCCAGTGGGACGCCGCCGCCGGCAAGAAGGGCCAGCAGTGGCGCGTCGTGCCTGTTGAGGGTGAGGCGGGCCTCTACTTCATCGAGGGCGCTTCCGATGGGGCCGTGCTCGACCTCGCCGACCCCGGCGACGATGAAACCCGGATCGTCCTGCGCGAGTACGACGACGGCGCGGAGAGCCAGCGATGGCGGTTCGTCCCGGCCGAGCCCGAGCGCACCAGCGACCCCGCGCTGCGCTGGGCACCGCTGAGCCATTGGAACGGCCGGCGGTCCTGGCGGCTGGCCCGCTCGACCGCCCTGCGGCCGGCACCCGGCGCTGCGCCCTCCTTCAGCGACATGCTGCTGGTCCTCCAGGCATTCGGGAGCGACCAGGACGCCGGCGGGTGGAAGAGCGCCGGAGCCAACGGTTCGCACAGCGGGCAACCGGCCTGGTGGGCCGGACTCGGTGAACGGTTCCTCGCCGACGTCACAGGAGCAGGGCGGGCGGACATCGTAGGGCTCAAGCCCGCGAAGGGGGCTGTGACGTCGTCCAGCCGAGGCGACGGCAGGTTCGACGACGGCGAGCGCGTCCTGCATCAGCCCGTACCTTCCCCGAGTCCTGCGGACCTGTGGACTCTCGCGGACACGACGGGCGACGGCAGGCCCGACGTCGTCGTGCTGGCCGCCGACGGCGTCCGCTTGTTCCTGCAGGACAAGGGCGGGACGTTCGCGCCCGCGGGCGGCAAGCTGGTCCTCAAGGCGTTCGGACACGGTCAGCAGGCCGGCGGGTGGCTTGTCGGCAAGCACCCTCGTTTTCTCGCCGACACCACTGGTGACGGCAGGCTCGACATCGTCGGCTGCCACGACGACGGCGTCTGGGTGTCACTCCAGGACGAGGAAGGGAAGTTCGCACCGATCGCCGACGAACCCGTCCTCCGGGCGTTCGGCCACGGCGAGAAGGCGGGAGGCTGGCTTGTCGACAAGCATCCCCGTTTTCTCGCCGACACCACTGGTGACGGCAGGCTCGACATCGTCGGCTGCCACGACGACGGCGTCTGGGTGTCACTCCAGGACGAGGAAGGGAAG
>NZ_JBEZUS010000002.1:0-205030 GCF_040636475.1 Streptomyces sp. NPDC037389 | reverse complement strand
GAAGTTCGCCGAGCCCCTTTACGTCCTCGACGACTTCGGAGCCGACCAGGGGTGGAGCTCGGTCGAGGAACACCCGCGGTTTGCGATCCGGACCATCGTCGGTGGAGCACTGGACATCGTCGGGTTCGGCCCGCAGGGTGTCGTCGTCTCCCGCGGGCGCGGCGACGGCACGTTCGAGCCCTCGAAGCTCCTCCTGAACGACTTCGGGCTCGCCCAGGGCTGGACGAGCAAAAAGCACCTCCGGTTCCTCACCGACGTCACCGGCGACGGCAACCCGGACATCGTCGGCTTCGGCGACGAGGGGGTCTGGGTTTCGCACAACCGCGGCGACGGCCGGTTCGACCAGGCCCAGCTCGTGTGCCGCGGCTTCGGTTACAACGACGACGCCGGCGCCTGGCGGGTCGACCGCCACCCCCGCTTCCTCGCCGACATCACCGGTGAGGGACGCGTCGACATCGTCGGCTTCGGCGGCCCGGGCGTGTACGTAGCCCGAAACCTCTACCGCCGCTTCAGGACCCGATAACCCTCGAACGCGGCGGCCGGCGGCCTCGCGTACGGAATCCTCACCCGCGAGGTGTTGCGGGGGTGTGTCGGCTGGAGGCGTCGTCGCTGGCTCGTATGGGGTGGTGAGGGGTGCGGTACAGCGGTGCGTTGACGGCTGCGCGGGCTTCCGACGACTGCCGGATGGTCGCGTTGAGTGTCTGATCGTTCACGGAAAGTGACG
Source organism: Streptomyces sp. NPDC037389 (assembly GCF_040636475.1). Lineage (NCBI taxonomy): Bacteria > Bacillati > Actinomycetota > Actinomycetes > Kitasatosporales > Streptomycetaceae > Streptomyces > Streptomyces sp. NPDC037389. The sequence continues at coordinate 204,306 of NZ_JBEZUS010000002.1, read as the reverse complement.
CCCCTGGCGGGAGCGCTGGGGTGGAACAGGAGGGGGAGAGCGTGATGGTTCCTTCGACGCCGGGTATGTCCTGGGGTCCTGTGTCTTCGCTCGGCGGGCAGCTGACGGGAAATCCGGCGGTGGCGCCTTCTTCGGACGGCCGTCTGGAGGTGTTCGTCAGGGGGCGCGCGGACAATGCGCTGTCGACCTGCCATCAGCAGACGTGGGGCGGCTGGTCCGAGTGGGAGAACCTGAAGGACAGCAGCACATTGTCCGGTGATCCCTCCGTCCTGCGGACCGCCGCGCGGCGTATCGGGGTGTTCTTCAGGAACGGGCAGGGCAACCTCGAACACCCCTGGCAGACGATCATCAACGGTGGCTACGGCCCGGGGGTGACGCTGGCCACCAGCATCGGGGGCAACCCGGTCCCCGGGCTGCATGCCGACGGCCGCCCGGCGGCATTCTTCCGGGGCACCGACAACGCTCTGTGGCATGTGTGGGAGACCACCAAGTCCGGTTACGGCAACTGGACCGGCCCTGCCCGCCTGGGCGGCACCCTGTCGGGCGACCCGGCGGTGGCGACCGACGCCCGCGGCCGTCTGCACGTATTCTTCCGCGGTACCGACGGTCACTTGTGGGCCGTCCGCCAGCAGGACGCCAACGGCGCCTTCGCAAGTCCCCAGAGCATCGCGCGCGACATCGGCGGCGATCCCGTCGTCGGCACCAACGCGGACGGGCGTCTGGAGGTGTTCTTCCGGGGAACCGACAACGCCCTGTGGCATCTGCCGCAGACCGACGACTACAACGGGTGGGCCACGCTGACCAGCCTCGGCGGCACCCTGACCGGAAACCCGGCCGTCGCCCGGGCCGCCGACGCCCGGCTGGCCGTCTTCCACTGGGGCGACGGCCACCTGTGGGTCAACGAGCAGACCGTCGTCAACGGCACCGACTGGAGCCCCTACGAGCAGATCGCGCAGAACATCGGTGGCGAACCCGTCGTCGAAGCCGACGGCCACGGGCGCCTGGAAGTGTTCTTCCACGGGTCGGACCACGCCGTCTGGCACATCGCCCAGATGTTCGGCCAGCCGGCAGCGGGTTACGCGGTACCCAGCTGAACGCTCGCCCTCACCTCAGTCGCAGGGAATAGCGAGGCAGCGTGTTCACAGGTACTCGCCGCCGGCAGTGTCGTAACGGATCCTGCTGGGCGCGTACCGCGCAGATCGGTCAGTGGCGGGGCCGGCGAGGCCCCGCCATCCCTGGGCCGTGAGCATCGCTGTCGATGGCGCCGGTGGATTTGAGGGAGCCACTCGACTGGCCGGCTCTGCTCAGCTTGACTCTGCCGGGGATCTTGGACACCTCGGTCACGGCCGCCGTGGTCATCGGGACCCTTACTCAAGGACGCCTGCTCACCCGTGAACGCGACAGCGTCGGGATCACCCACGAGGTGCTCCCGCACGCGTGGCCCCGCCTACGGGACTGGATCGAAGCCGACTGGCCCGGAAACCTCATCCGCCAAGGACTCGAACGAACCGCCTACGCCTGGGATCACGCACAACGCGTCGCCTTTCGTGATCTGTTGTGGTCGGCCGGAGTCAGATTCAGGGTGCTCCATGGGCGTGGATTGAACATGTTCTGCGGGCCTGGTCGGGTGGCCGTGAGCGCGGGGAGAATTGACGGGTGCTGTCCTGCGGCGGGGTCTGACTCTTGAGATTCCTGACCGGGGTGTCTTGATCACGCTGTGTCGACTGCTGGCCGGGGATGGTGCGTTGCTGGTACCGGGCCGGCCGGGTGTGTCCCGATAGGGGCCTACCGACCAGGCGTCGTCACGATTCTGACCGTCCGTGCGGTCCGGTGCCGGCTACGCGATGTGCCGTCGGGCCGGAAGGTGAACGAGCATGACCAGTACGTCTCCTGCCCCGCGTACCCGTCGACGTCCGCCGGCGGGGGAGGTTGTCCTTGGTGTGGACACGCACCGGGACGCTCATGTGGCTGCGGTGCTCTCCCTGGTGGGGGCAGTGATCGGCACCGAAGAGTTCCCGGCCACCGTGGCCGGATGCCGCGAACTGCTGGAGTGGACAAGGGGGCTGGGCACGGTGCGGCGGGCCGGAGCGGAGGGGACCGGCTCCTTCGGGGCCGCCCTGTCCGGCTAACTGCTGGCCCAGGGCGTGGAAGTGCTCGACGTGAACCGGCCCGGCCGGACCGACCGCCGTCGGCGCGGCAAGTCGGACCCGCTCGATGCCCAGAACGCGGCCCGGGCGGTGCTGAGCGGGCGGGCGCGTGCCCAAGCCAAGTCAGGCGACGGGCCGGTGCAGATCGCCCGGATGTACAAACTCGCCAAGGGCTCGGCAGTCAAAGCCCGCACCCAGGCGATCAACCAGCTCAAGGCTGTCCTCGTCAGCGCCGACCCGAACCTGCGCGAGGAACTGGCCGGACTGGGCAATGCAGAACTCTTCCGCACCTGCGCCGGCTCGCCGACGACAGCAAGAACCACGAGGACGGTGAAGAGACGGTGCTGCAGGCCACCCGCATAACCCTGTGCCTGCTGGCCCAGCGCATCGGGCAGCTCACCGAGCAGATCCAGGACGTGGAAGGCCGCCTGGCCCGACTCGTGGAACGCCACGCCCCGCAGCTGCTCACTGTGGTGGGCGTCGGTCCGGACACGGCCGTCACTTTGCTGACCACGATGGGGGACAACCCGGAACGGCTGGGCAGTGAGGCGTCCTTCGCCGCGCTGTGCGGGGTGAGCCCCGTCGAGCGTTCCTCGGGCAGTCGGCAGTACCGTCGCCTCAACCGTGGGGGCGACCGGCAGGCCAACGCCGCCCTGCACCGGATCGTGCACACTCGCCTGCGCTTCGACCCGCGCACCCAGGACTACTACGAACGCCGCATCAAGGAGGGCAAGACCCGACGCGAAATCGTCCGATGCCTCAAACGCTACGTTGCCCGGGAAGTCTTCCACCTGGTCAGACCCGCACCATCAGGGCCCCCGTCATAGGGGCAGTCGTTGTGACATGTGAGGACCCCCGCCGGCTTGCTCCGGCGGGGCGTCGTCGTGCAGTTGGTCAAGGCGGCGGATTTGGACTTGTGCCGGAGGCTCCGTTGCGCTCCGGCTCGCCGCTCTCGAGTGCGCGGAGGAGCGAGGCGGTGACGACGCGGGCGGTGCGGCCTATCGGCCGCACGCGGCAGGGCCGCCCCCGGCATCGCTGCGCGAGGCCGGGTCAGGCGCGGACGATCTTGAGGCCGAAGGGGGTGCCCATGCCGAGCCCCCACACCTGCACCGTCGACCTCAGCGCCGACAGCCCTCTCCACATCGCCATCCACCTCCTCACCCTCGGCCCCGACACCACACTCCAAGGCCCCGGCAACCTGGCCCCGCACTTGGAGAAGCTGGGCCGGCAGCTCCTCAGCGCCGCCCGCCGACTCAGCGAAGCAGCAGGCCACAAGGAGGCGGACCGGTGAACACCCACGACCCGCACCCCGCCCTCTTCCCGGCCTCGGCCGTGGCACCGGCCCCGCCCCCCGAATTCCGCGGCGTCACCTTCCACGAGATCCAGGCCCGCACGGTCCTCAACCGCATGCCCGGCGCCGCTCCCTGCGGCATGGGATGGACCCTCAACCCCTACCGAGGCTGCGCCCATGCCTGCACCTACTGCTTCGCCCGCGACGGCCACCACCACCTCGGCCACAACACCGGGGAGGACTTCCACACCCACCTCTACGTCAAAACCAACGCCGCCACCGTCCTGCGCCGCGAACTGCGCACCGGCAAAACCGGAGACCAGTGGGTGATGGTCGGCACCTCCACCGACTGCTACCAACGCGCCGAAGCCCGCTACCAGCTCATGCCCGGCATCCTGCGCACCCTGACCGACTACCGCGTCCCCTTCACCACGACCACCAAATCCGCGCTCCTGCGCCGCGACATCCCCCTCTACGCCGAAGCCGCCCAGGCCACCGACGTCCTGGTCATGACCTCGCTCGGCTCCCTCGACGACCGCGTATGGCGCGCCTTCGAACCGGCCGCCTCCCCACCCCGGGCCCGGCTCGACACCATCCGCGCCCTGCGCGACGCCGGGGTCCCCGCCGGCGTCCTCATCGCCCCGGTCATGCCGCACGCCGGCGACCACCCCGACGCCCTGGACGCCCTCGTCGACGCCTGCGCCAAAGCCGGAGCCGTCACGGTCTTCCCCGACGTCATGCGAATCAGTCCCGGAGCCCGCACCTGGTTCCTCGATCGTTCCGCCGAGGCCCTCCCGCCCCACCTCCACCAACGCCTGGCCGCCTCCTACGCGAGCAGCCGCCGATCAATGCCCCCGCACTACGTCCAGCAGGTGACCGACCACATCCACGCCCGCGCCGCCCACCACGGCATCCCCCGCTGGACGGACTACGTCGACAGCGTGCGCACACCTTGAGCACACCGCACATCACAGGTAAACGGAGCTGCCCGCCGAGATACTCGAAGGAGCAGACACAGGACCCCGCTCATAGGGGCTGTCCGTGCGACGAGAAGCCCCGCAGGTGCGGCCTGGCGGGGCTTCCCAACAGGTGGGTTACAACGCCGGCGCGGGCGCCGTTGCACTCGGGTGTCCTTCTGGGAGCCACCCGAATCCAAGGACACAGCGACGGCACGCGTTGAACGGCCGATGCGCAACACACGACCCAGGGACTTGGCGCGATCAGCCAGGGCACATCCGTTTGCTGGCGTAAAGTCTAGTGTCTCCTGATGCGGCTCACGAGGCCAGCCTGAAGTCGTCCTGCACAGGCTGGCCCTCGCTGCGGCAGGCCCAGGGGAAGCAGCGGTTGACCACCCCGTTCTCCGGCTCCTCCGCAGCGGTTCGGGCGTCCCAGTTGCTGTCGGCGGGCGGCCGATGCGGCGGCAGTGACTTGGTCGATCGGAGCCTGGGCAGACGGTTCCCGGGAGCGGTGCAGGAACGCCTACCCGAGCAGCCGACCCGCCACACGAAGGCACTCCCCGGTGCGAAATACTCTCCTGATGAGTTCACGCACTTCCCTGATCAGCCAGCCGATCACGATACGGAGGGCCGTTGCGCGGGATGCCAAACGGCTCACGCGGCTCGTGCGTGGCTCAGGCGCCTACGAGGGTAAGTACGCAGCCGCAGTCGCGGGTTATCGGGTCGGTCCTGATTACATCGAGGCCCACCGCGCCTTTGTGGCCGTCGGCGCCGACGAGCACGGAGGCCGGGTCCTCGGGTTCTACTCGCTCGTCCTCGCTCCACCGGAGCTCGACCTGCTGTTCGTCGCCGACGATGTGCAAGGGCAGGGTATTGGACGGCTACTCGTCGCGCACATGCAGTCCGAGGCCCGTGCCGCCGGGCTCGACCGTGTCAAGGTCGTGTCGCATCTTCCTGCCGAGGACTTCTATCACCGCGCAGGTGCAGTGCGGATCGGGACCGCGCTCGCGAACCCGCCCGCCGTGCCGTGGGACCGTCCCGAATTCGAGTTTCGCGCTTCTTCGAAATGACGCGGTGTGCCGGTTCGCAGGGCAACCGGCCGGCCGCGCCTGCGAACGCCTCCAGCGCGCGGTGCCACTACTCGGCCACCCACTGCGGAACCGTAGCGGGTGGGGTCATCTCGGTATTCGGCGAACCCCCAGAGCCTCGGTGAGCACGCGGCCTTGAGGCGCCGGGTGGTCACAGTGGCTGGCCCGGTCGACGACGCACCGGTAGGGCCGCTACGGGTTTGGGAGGAATCCGTCGGTCGGCAGTGTGAGAGCAGCGAGTCCAGCGGGGCCGCCGAGGTGGAGTAGGCCGGCGCCGGTCACCACGTTGGTCACTGGCGCCGCCGTGATCAGAGAGTGGATCGCCTTGCCCGATGGCAGACCCCATAGCCGCACCCCCGTCCCGCCTGCGGAGACGAGCATGGCCTCACGGGACTTGAGGTGCAGAGGAGCGAGTGCGGTAACAGAATCACCAGGAATCGTGATTCTACGTGGCAGTCCGAACCAGCGACCCTACGGTCCTGCGCGCCATGGCCCAGGCCGCGGAACACACCCGCCCGCCGCCCGGCCTCGGCCGGGCCCACCACGGAGCCACCCCCCGCCCGCTGCCGCCGCCGGCAACTGGCACACGGTAGGCGGCCGGGGGGCACCGTACACGGCAGCCCCTCGGTGTCAGCCGTTACGGCGCGTTCGTGCCGCCGTGGGCGTGGGTGCTACCAGGCGATGGCCACCAGGCCGTTGCCGCCCTTCCAGCCGGCTTCTCCTGCGGCTCCGTCCTGTCCGTGGTATCCGCTGCTGAAGAAGTTACTGCCGCCGGCTCCGCTGCTGCCGCCCCTTCCGCCACGGCCGCCACGGCCGCCGCGCCCGCCCACGCCGAGGCCAGCTGGCACCGCGTAGGCAGTGCCGTCGGGGAGATCGACCTGGCCGGGACCTGACCGCTCTCTCCCGAAGCCACCCTCGCCGCCCCAGCCGCCCGCGCCGCTGTTGGGGTTGGCGTTGACGGTCGTGCCGGATGTGCCGGGCCTCCCCTCGCTGCCCGGCTTGCCCCGAAGGGTGATGGCCCCGCCACACCCCCTCCCAAACCGCCGGCTCGAGGTCCCGCTCACCGCCGAGGAGATCGACCTCCGCGACCGGCTTCAGTCCCAGCCCACCCGAACGCCGAGATGCGGTAGAGCCTTCATCCCATGGCCCCTTTGGGGCTCACCTCAGCCACCCACGGGAGCATCCGCCGTCCAAGATCAATCTCAGCGCCAACGGCTGTACCGGTGGCCCCCAAGACCGTTGGAAGGCCGTGATCAAGTGCTTAGTGTTAACCGCTGTACCGATGTTCCCCAACCTCGCTGTGCCCGTGAAAGATCGAGGGGTGCGGTCCAGGTGAGGCGGCTGGCCGAGCGGGGCTGGCTTGCGGCCTCGCCGTCGGGCCGGTTCACGCGGCGACAGCCCACCGACCCTGCTCGGCCCGGTGGCGGGAAGCATGCCGGCCGAGACGGCGGCTGAGGAGCATGGCCTGCGAGAAGTAGATGAACGCCTCGCTGGAGGCGGGCAGTGGCGTGGAGAAGCCGTCCTGCTCGTGAAGCGACTGAGTAAAGATGCCCGCTTCTGTGCCGTATAACGATCGGTCGGAGTCAGATCCAGGATGCGCAAAGGTCTGGGACTGAGCATGCTCAGTGTTTCTGGATGGGGATGCTCTGACTGGCGGGAGGATGGGTGGGTGCTGTCCCGGGTCCGGGGTCTGACTCATGACTTCTCTGACCGAGGTGTCCTGGCTTCACAGTGTCGGCCGTTGGCCGGGGACGGTGCGTTGTCGGTGCCGGGCTGGCGGGGTGTGTCCCGATAGGGGCCTGCCGATTGTTGTGGCGTCCTCACGATTCTGACCGTCCGACGCGGCCCGGTACCGGTAGCGCGACGCGCTATCGGATCGGAAGGGGAAGGGGAAGGGGCATGTCCAGATCGACCATGTTGAGTACGCCGCCTGCTCCGCAGAACCGCCGTCGCCGCCCTGCCGGGGAGGTGGTTTTGGGGGTGGACACGCACCGGGATGCCCATGTGGGTGCGGTGCTCTCGGTGATGGGGGTGGTGCTGGCCACCGGCGAGTTCCCGGCCACGGCGGCGGGATACCGCGATCTGCTGAAGTGGGCCAGGAAGTGGGGAGTCGTCAGGCGGGCCGGTGTGGAGGGGACCGGATCTTATGGGGCGTCCTTGTCTCGCTATCTGCTGGCCCAGGGCATTGACGTGTTCGATGTGAATCGGATGGACCGGGCAGATCGCCGTCGGCGCGGGAAGTCGGATCCGCTCGATGCCCAGAACGCGGCCCGGGTGGTGCTGAGCGGGCGGGCAAGTGCCCGGGCGAAAACGGGCGACGGGCCGGTGCAGATCGCGAGAATGTACAAGCTCACGAAGGCGTCGGCGGTCAAAGCCCGTACCCAGGCCATCAACCAGCTCAAGTCCGTCCTCGTTACTGCTGACCCCGCCTTACGGGAAGAGCTCGCCGGACTGGGCAATGCTGAACTCTTCCGTACCTGTGCACGGTTCGCCGACGTGAGCAGTCGCGAGGAGGCGGGCGAGGAATCGGTGCTGCAGGCCACTCGGATCACACTGGGTCTGCTGGCTCACCGGATCGGCCAGCTCTCCGAGCAGATCCGGAATGTGGACGCTCGTCTGGCCCGGATCGTGGAATGCCATGCCCCGCAGCTGCTCGACGTGGTCGGGATCGGTCCGGACACGGCCGTCACGTTGCTGATCACCGTGGGGGACAACCCGGAACGCCTGGACAGCGAGTCGTCCTTCGCTGCGCTGTGTGGGGTCAGTCCTGTCGAGCGTTCCTCGGGACGCTGGCAGTTCCGTCGTCTCAACCGTGGTGGTGACCGTCAGGCCAATGCCGCGCTCCATCGCATCGTGCTCACCCGTCTGCGGGTCGACCCGCGCACTCAGGACTATTACGAGCGCCGGATCAAGGAGGGTAAGACCCGTCGCGAAATCGTCCGTTGCCTCAAGCGCTATGCGGTCCGGGAGGTCTTCCACCTGGTCAGACAGCTACAGCCAGGACCCCGCTCATAGGGGCTGTCGTGACAGATGAGAGGGTCTGGCGGGTGAGTGAGACACCGGCGAACACCCTCCAATACCGCTCTGACGGGCCAGAAGACGCCCCAGTCCTGGTCCTGGGGCCGGCGCTGGGTACCACATGGCACATGTGGGACCGGCAGATACCGGAGCTGACCCGCCGCTGGCGCGTCATCCGCTTCGACCTGCCGGGACACGGCGGCGCCCCCGCCCGGCCCGCCGCCACGGTCGGCGAGCTCACCGACCGGCTGCTGGCGGCGCTCGACACGCTCGGCGTCGACCGCTTCGCGTACGTGGGCGCCTGCGTCTCCGGTGCCATCGGCACCGACCTCGCCCTGCGCCACCCGCGGCGACTCCTCTCGCTCGCCGTCGTCGGCTCCGCCGCGCACTTCGTGCCCGCGCCGCGCGGGGGGATGCGCGCCGCCGACGTCCGGGCGGGCGGCCTCGAACCGGTGGCCCGGACGGCGCCCGAGCGCTGGTTCACCCCCGGGTTCGCGAGTGCCCAGCCGGCGATCGTCGACTGGGCCGTCCAGATGGTCCGGACGACCGACCCGGCCTGCTACGAGGCGGCCTGCGAGGCGCTCGCCGCGTTCGACGTCCGCGCCGAGCTGGGCCGGATCGACCTCCCGGCGCTGGTCATCGTCGGCGCGGAGGACCAGGTGACACCGGCCGCCGACGCCCGCGTCCTCGTCGCCGGCATCCGCGACGCCCGCCTCGCCGTCGTCCCGACGACCCGCCACCTCACCCCGGTCGAACAGCCGACGGCGGTGACGGACCTTTTGGCCCGGCATCTCGCGACACCGCAGGGCCCCGGGGCCCGGCCGGCCCCGGCGCCGGCTCAGCCCGCTCCGGCGGAGGCCTCGGGTACGGCTGGTGCGTTCGGCAGCGGGAATCCGTACGCGGATGGCGGGCCCGGCGTGGACCGTGCTGCCGGAGGTGGCCGGTCCGGCACCGGCGTCCCGGCCGGCACCGGTGCCGTGGGTGGCCTCGGAAGCCCGTACGCGGATGGCTGGCCCGGCGTGGATCGCGCTGTCGGAGGCGGTCGCTCCGGTGATGGTGCCCCCGGTGAGGGGGATACCCCGGGTGGCGCCGGGCGTGCGGTCGACAGCGGGAATCCGTACAACGACACCGTCCGGATCACGGACCGTGCTGCCGGAGGCAGCCGGCCCGGTGACGGCGGCGCGCCGTACGCGGACACCGTGCGCATCGGCGCCGGTGGCTCCGGCGGCCCGGCCCGTGACGCGGCCCGCGCGGTCGGCAGTGGTGACCCGCAGCGGCCCGCTGCCCCGGACGTGGATCCCGCTGCCGGAGTCGGTCGCTCCGACGATCGTGCCCCCGGCGAGGGGGATACCCCCGCCGGAGCCCGGCCTACGCCCGACAGCGGAAGTCCGCACGCGGACACCGCGCCGAGCGCGGGCCGCGCTGCCGGAAGCGGCGCGTGGGACGCGGCCCGCCGTGGCGACGGCCACGGCGACGGCGACCTCGCCGGAGGCGACCCGCATGCGCGCGGTCTGCGGCTGCGCCGCGAGGTGCTCGGCGCGGGCGACGCGCTCGCGCGGCACCTCGACCCGGGCGACTTCTCCGCCGACTACGAGGACCTCGTCACCCGCGTCGTCTGGGGCGACATCTGGTCGCGGGCCGGGCTCGACCGGCGGACCCGGTTCCTCGTCACGCTCACCGCGCTGACCGCCGGCGGGCACCTCGACGAGCTGGCCACGCACACCCGCGCCGCCCTGCGCGGCGGTGTGAGCCCCGACGAGATAAAGGAAACGTTGCTGCACGCGTCCCTCTACTGCGGTCTGCCCGCCGTCGGCAAGGCCTTCGAGGTCGCCCGCCGCGTCGTCGCCGAAGAAGCGGACGCGTAGCAAGAGGACGCGTAGCAAGATCGCGCGTAGCAAGATGGGGCCATGAAGCTGACCAAGCAGAGCCACGCCTGCATCCGGCTGGAGAAGGACGACGGCCGCACCCTCGTCATCGACCCGGGAGGGTTCAGCGAGGCGGACGCCGCCGTCGGGGCGGACGCGATCCTCGTCACCCACGAGCACCCGGACCATTTCGACGAGGGCCGGCTGCGCGCCGCCATGGACGCCAACCCGGCCGCCGGGCTGTGGACGCTGCGCAGCGTCGCGGAGCAGGTCTCGGCGGCCTTCCCCGGCCGGGTGCACACCGTCGGGGAGGGCGACGCGTTCAGCGCCGCCGGCTTCGACGTCCAGGTGCACGGACAGCTGCACGCCGTGATCCACCCGGACATCCCGAGGATCACCAACGTCGGCTACCTCGTCGACGGCGCGCTCTTCCACCCCGGCGACGCGCTGACCCTCCCCGGGCAGCCCGTCGAGACGCTGATGGTCCCCGTCATGGCTCCCTGGAACAAGGTCGCCGACGTCATCGACTACATCCGCGAGGTCAAGCCGCGCCGCGCCATCGACATCCACGACGCGCTGCTCACCGACCTCGCCCGGCCGGTGTACGACCGGATGCTGGGCCCGGACGGCCCCGGCGTCGGCGGGGCGGAGCACTCGCGGCTGGCAGCCGGCCAGAGCGTCCGCCTCTGACCCGGCCCTGACCTGCGCGGACCCCCGTTGTCACACCCGGCCGTTAGGGTGGCCGCATGCGCATCGCCACCTGGAACGTGAACTCGATCACCGCCCGACTGCCGAGGCTCCTGGCCTGGCTGGAGAGCAGCGGCACGGACGTGCTGTGCATCCAGGAGACCAAGTGCTCCGCCGAGCAGTTCCCCGTCGACGAGCTGCGCGCCCTGGGCTACGAGTCCGCGGTCAACGCCGACGGCCGGTGGAACGGCGTGGCCCTGCTCTCCCGCGTCGGCCTGGAGGAAGTGGTCTCCGGCCTGCCCGGCGGGCCGGAGTACGACAGCGCGCAGGAGCCCCGCGCGATCTCGGCGACGTGCGGTGGCGTCCGCGTCTGGTCGGTCTACGTGCCCAACGGCCGCGAGGTCGGCCACGACCACTACGCGTACAAGCTCCGCTGGCTGGAGGCCCTGCGCGACGCGGTCGCGGCCGACGCCACGGGGGAGCGGCCGTTCGCGGTCCTCGGCGACTTCAACATCGCCCCGACCGACGACGACGTCTACGACCCGGCCGTCTTCGAGGGCGCCACGCACGTGACGCCCGCGGAGCGCGCCGCGCTCGCCGCCCTGCGCGACGCGGGCCTGTCGGACGTCGTCCCCCGCCCCCTGAAGTACGACCACCCGTACACCTACTGGGACTACCGCCAGCTCTGCTTCCCGAAGAACCGCGGCATGCGCATCGACCTCGCCTACGCCAACGCGCCCTTCACCGCCGCGGTCAAGGACGCCTACGTCGACCGCGAGGAGCGCAAGGGCAAGGGCGCCTCGGACCACGCCCCGGTCGTCGTCGACCTGGACGTGTGAGAGCCGGACGTCCGAGGTCCGGACGTCCGAGGTCCGGCCCGACCGGTCCGAGCGACGGCCGTCGGGTCAGACCAGCCGCCGTAGGTCGATCGCCTCGCTGAACGCCCTCATTCCCGCGTCGTTGGGGTGGAGGTGGTCGCCGCCGTCGAAGCGCGGCAGCATACGGTCGGGCCGGTCGGGGTCGCGGATCGCCGCGTCGAAGTCGAAGACGGCGTCGTAGAGCCCCAGCCCGGCCCGGATGTGCCGGTTGATGGCGACGCGGTACGACTCCGCCTCGGCCGTGCAGTCGAAGAAGCCGCCACACGGCGCGACGGTGGCCACCGCGACGCGCATGCCCCGCTCGTGGGCGGTGGCCGCGATCCTCTTCAGGGTGGCGATGACCTCGTCGGCCGTGGTCCCGGCGCGGATGTCGTTGACGCCCTCGAAGACCACGACCGTACGGGCACCGGTCTGCGCCAGCACGTCGCGCTCCAGCCGGTGCTCCGCGCTCACCCCGCTCAGCACCGAGCTGGCCCCGGTGCCCGGGTAGCGGTCGGTCACGACGCGGTTGCCGGAGATGCCGTGGTTCAGGACGCCGAAGCGCGGCACGTCCCGCTGGTCGCGCAGCCGCCGGGCCAGGAGGTCCGGCCAGCGCCTGTTCGCCCCCGGCGTGGAGCGCTCGCCATCGGTGATGGAGTCGCCCAGGGCGACCACCGAGCCGGGGCCGCCGGCCACGTCCACCCCGGTCAGCAGCGGCCAGTTCGCCAGCGCGGTGCCGTACGCCTGGCCGCCCCGCTCGCCCGTGCGGTCGCCCGCGCCGTCGGCGCTGAGGTAGGAGGTCTGGCTGGTGTAGCTGTGCACGGGCAGGGCCCGTACGGTCCCCGGCAGGTGGATGCTCACCAGGAGGTTGGTGTCCGGCGGCACCCGGAAGCCCACCGGGTCGCTGAACTGCTGGGCCCCGGCGGGCAGCTCCGTCCCGGCCCGGTCCCCGAAGGTCAGCGGCACCGGCCGTCCGGCCACCGCCGCGCCCTTCCCCTGCAACGCCACCGTGGCGTGCCCGATCCTGACCGGGGCGGGGGAGAACGTGTTCTCCAGCCGGATCCGGGCACGCGGCCCGCCCGCGCTGCTGTGCACGACCAGCCGGAGCGTCCGGTCCGTCCATGGGCCCACCGTGGTGTACCCGGACGTGGACGCCGCCCAGCTGCCGGTCCACCCGTTCGAGGGACTGCGCAGAGCGAGGGAGAAGACGTGCAGACCGGCCTCGCGGCCGGCCCTCGGCAGGACCACGGAGGAGACCTCGCGGCCCCGGTCGACGGGCACGGTCACCGCGTACAGCCGGATGGTCCCGGCCCGCCGGCCGTCGGGCGTGTTGCGGTGGGGGAGGCCCAGGAGCTTGGTGGGGAGCGGGCCGGTGCGCCAGTCCGGGGCGCGCAACCGGTACGTGCTCCGGGAGCCGTCGCGGTAGCGGACCAGGCCCGTACCGGCCGCGCCGTCACGCGTCTCGGCGCGGGAACCGCCCGCCACCAGGAACGTCAGGGCCTCGCCGCGCCCGTTCAGCCGTACGGCCTGACCGTCCGCCAGGACGTTGTCGGGGCGGCCCGGTGCCGTGGCGGGCCAGCGCAGCGCGGCGCCGTCGACGGCGATCGTCCGGCCGGGCGTCCACCCCGCGGCCCCGAGCTCCCGGGCGGAGAAGGAGCCGCCCCGGCCGTCGAAGTCCGCGGCCCCGGGGCGGGAGTCGTCGCTGACGCCACGGTTGTCGAAGAGCCGCTCCAGGGGGAGCGGGTCGCCGTCCGGCGCGGACTCGCCGGTCAGGACGCGGTCGGGCACCGGGTCCGGTACGGGGTCCGGTGCCGGGTCCGGTGCCGGGTCCGGTGCCGGGTCCGACGCGAGGTCTGACGCCCGGTCTGATGCGGGGTCCGGTGCCGGGTCCCGCGCGGGGGCGCCGGGCCCGGTGATGCCGGGCCGGGCGGCGTGGGGGCCGGGGGCCGCTGTCGCGGGGAGGGCGCCCAGCCCGAGGGCGCAGGCCGTGGCCACCGCGACGACCCCGGTGGCGACCGCTCGGCGGGCGGTCGCGACCGGTCTGTGACGTGTCCCGCCAAGCGGCACGCCGGGCGTCCCGCCGGACCCCCTGCGCTTCGATGTCCGGAGCATGCGCGTCATGCCTCCCAGCGTTCCCCCGCTCTGAGTGTGGCGGGATGAAGCTAAGGAGACGGCTGGGGAACGTCAAGGAGGCCACCCGGCCACGTCGTTCACCGCGTGGCTGTGGTGGGGCCATCCGTGCGAGTGAGATCCTGCGCGGTATGAACATTCCCTTCTTGGACGGCTGGCGCAAGCGGCACGGCCCGTCGCACGGTGCGGTGTCGCCCGACGTCGCGGACAGGGACCCGGAGGGTCTGGCCGAGCTGCTGGCGGAGTGCGAACTGCTGCGCGCCAACGCCGAGTCGGCCGGTGTCGCGCTCGACGACGCGCCGTCGTCCCTGGAGGAGCTGGACCAGCTCCAGCCGCGCTGGCGCGACGACCCCGAGCTGCTGCCCTGGCTCGGCAACGACGCGGGGCTCTACCTGGGCACGGTCGTCGTCCGTACGGTCCGGGGCGCCGGCTGGTGGCTCCGGCAGGACGGCCAGCCGGTGGTGCGGCTGGCCAGCGGCCGGGAGATCGACGTGGTGGAGGCGGGCCGGACGTGGGCGGCCGACGGCGCGCCGGAGCTGTCGCAGCTCTACGCAGAGATCGCCGAGGTCTGACGCCGCGACGTGGCCGTGGCGCCGGGGGAGGCCGAGGTCCCGTCAGCTCGTGAACGCGATCGTGTACTCCAGCCGCCAGCGGTCCGCGCGGACCACGATGTCCGACGTCTCCACGGCCCGGTCGTCGCCGTCGAAGTGCGTGCGCTCCACGACGGTGACGCACTGGCCCGCCGTGCACCCCAGGGCCTCCGCCTCCGGGGTGGTGGCCGGCCGGGAGCCCACCAGCTCACGGGCCCTGACGACCCGGATGCCGATGGCGGCCAGCCGGCCGCGCACCCCGCGCCGGGCGTAGGGGCCGCGCTCGGGGAGGGCTACGTCCGTGCCCTCGGTGATGGTCAGCGGCTCCCAGCTGGTGGCGAGCTGCACGGGGTGCCGGTTGGCCAGGTACTCGTACTGGGTGCACAGCACCGGTTCGCCGGCGCCGATGCCCAGTCGTTCGGCGATCGGCGCCGGGGCGGGAGTCTCGCTGGAGGTGGCCTCCCAGGTCAGCGTGGTGTCCCTGGCCGCCGGGTCACCCGGCCCCGGGGCGGGCGCCCCCCTGCCGCCGTAGCAGCGGATCTGCGCCGCGAAGGGCGAGTCGACCGCCCCGGTCGAGCGCAGCAGCGTGCCCAGGGGCGCCCGGTCGGTGACGAACACCCCCCGTCCGAACTGCCCCTCCGCGTAGCCGGCCGCCTTCAGTACCCGTACCGCCCGGTCCACCGTCTGATCGCTGGCCTCGTACGCGCGTTTGAGCTCGGAGCGGGACGGGATGCGGTCGCCCACGGCGAGCCCGCCCTCGTCGATCCGCCGCCGCAGGTCGTCCGCGATGCGCAGATATACGGGCCTGCTGTCGCCCACGTGGGGCTCCCTTCCCCCTCGGTTCCCCCGTCCGGACCCCACAGGCTAGGTACCCAGGCTGGGTCTGTGTACCTAGGGCAAATGGCGGCTCGCGCCGACCCGTTCCGGTGCCATCGCCGGGCCCGCCGTGTGTCACCGCCGGGGCGCCGTTTCCCGGCGGACTACGGTGCGGCGAGGTGCGGCGACCGCCGGAGCGCCGAGAGCGAGTGGGTAGGACTGGTATGGCCGTCGAGCCATTGATCGAGCTGCGTGACGTCAACAAGCACTACGGGAAACTGCACGTGCTGAAGGACGTCAACCTCACCGTCGGCCGCGGCGAGGTGGTGGTGGTCATCGGGCCCTCCGGCTCCGGGAAGTCCACCCTGTGCCGGACCATCAACCGCCTCGAACCGGTGGAGTCCGGCACCATCACCCTCGACGGGCAGCCGCTGCCCGAGGAGGGCCGCGACCTCGCCCGGCTCCGCGCCGAGGTCGGCATGGTCTTCCAGTCCTTCAACCTCTTCGCGCACAAGACCGTCCTCGCCAATGTCTCCCTAGCCCAGGTCAAGGTGCGCAGGCGCGGCAAGGAGGAGGCCGACCGGCGCTCGCGCGAACTGCTGGAACGGGTCGGGCTGCTGGCCCACGCCGAGAAGTACCCCGCGCAGCTCTCCGGCGGTCAGCAGCAGCGCGTCGCCATCGCCCGCGCCCTGGCCATGGATCCCAAGGCGCTCCTCTTCGACGAGCCGACCTCGGCCCTGGACCCCGAGATGATCAACGAGGTGCTGGAGGTCATGCGGCAGCTCGCCCGGGAGGGCCGGACGATGGTCGTCGTCACCCATGAGATGGGCTTCGCCCGCTACGCCGCCAACCGCGTCGTCTTCATGGCGGACGGCCGCATCGTCGAGGACCGCACGCCCGAGGAGTTCTTCACCGCGCCCGAGAGCGAGCGCGCCAAGGACTTCCTGTCCAAGATCCTCAAGCACTGAGGCGGGTGGACCGACCATGGGACGCCGTCTCGCCGCCCTCGCCCTGACCGCCCTCACCGGCCTCGCCGCCCTCCTCACCACCGCCTGCGGCAAGGAAGGCAGCCCACCCGTCAAGGGGCCCAAGCCGGCGGCGCTGCCCGTCTACCACGTGGCCCAGGGGTTCCGGCTGCCGGACTCCGCCACCTGGCGGGCCGCCGAGCGCCGCGGCCACCTCGTCGTCGGCGTCAAGGAGGACCAGCCCTACCTGGGCCAGAAGGACCCGGCGACCGGCGCCTACTCCGGCTTCGACATCGAGATCGCCAGGATGATGTCCGCCTCCCTCGGCTTCGACCCGAAGACCCTCGCCTTCCGCACCATCGCCTCGGCCAACCGCGAGACCGCCCTCCAGAACGGCCAGATCGACTACTACGTCGGCACCTACACCATCAACGCGCTGCGCAAGAAACAGGTCGGATTCGCCGGGCCGTACTTCATCGCCGGGCAGGACCTGCTGATCCGCAGGGACGAGAAGGGCATCGACGGCCCCCAGGACCTGGCCGGCAAACGCGTCTGCTCGGCGGCCGGCTCCACCCCGCTCCAGCGCATCAAGAAGGACTACCCAAAGGCCGTCGCCGTCGCCTACGACACCTACTCGATCTGCGTGGACAACCTCCTCAGCCTCCAGGTGGACGCCGTCACCACCGACAACACCATCCTCCTGGGCTACGCCGCCAAGGCGCCCGAGGAGCTGAAGGTCGTGGGCCGGCCCTTCTCCCAGGAGCCCTACGGAATCGGCGTCCCCCACGCCGACACGGCCCTGCGCTTCGCCCTCGACGACGCCCTCGTGGCCCACGAGAAGAACGGCGACTGGAAGAAGGCGTACGACGCCACCCTCGGCCTGTCCGGGGCCCCCGCCCCGCAGCCGCCCGCCGTCGACCGCTACCCGGCGGGCTGAGGAGGACGCGAGCCCCATGAACGTACTCACCGACAACTTCTCCCTCTACGGCAAGGGCTTCCTCGGCACCGTCGAACTCACCGTCTACGCCTCGCTGCTCGCGCTCGTCCTCGGCTTCGTCATGGCCTCGTTCCGCGTCGCCCCCGTCGGCTCGCTGCGCGTCTTCGGCACGGTGTGGGTGACGGTGCTGCGCAACACCCCGCTCACCCTGCTCTTCTTCGCCGTCCTGCTGGGCCTGCCGCGCTTCGGGCTCGTCCTGCCCTTCCAGCTCTTCGCGATCCTCGCCCTGGGCTGCTACACCTCCGCCTTCATCTGCGAGGCCCTGCGCTCCGGCATCAACACCGTGCCGACCGGCCAGGGCGAGGCGGCCCGCAGCCTCGGCATGACCTTCCGCCAGACCCTCGGCGCCGTCGTCCTGCCCCAGGCCTTCCGCTCGGTCATCCCGCCGGTCGGCTCCACG
This sequence comes from Streptomyces sp. NPDC037389, assembly GCF_040636475.1. NCBI lineage: Bacteria > Bacillati > Actinomycetota > Actinomycetes > Kitasatosporales > Streptomycetaceae > Streptomyces > Streptomyces sp. NPDC037389. The sequence continues at coordinate 186,499 of NZ_JBEZUS010000002.1, read as the reverse complement.
CTCATCGCCCTCGCCAAGAACTCCGCGATCGCCGGCTCGTTCAGCGTCACCGAACTCCTCGGCACCTACAAGACGCTCAACGAGCTCGGCTACAGCATCGTCTGGTCCTTCATCTGGATCGCCGTCGGCTATCTGATCGTGACCCTGTCCATCAGCGCGCTCTTCAACGTGCTGGAGAAGCGCTGGGGAGTCGCCCGATGACCGCGCACGCGCCGGCCGCCACCGCCCTCTACGACGTCCCGGGCCCCCACGCCCGCCGCCGCCACCTGCTCTACGGGCTCGCCGCCACCGTCGTCATCCTCGGCATCCTCGCCTGGATCGTCACCCTCCTCTTCCACACCCACCAGTTCACGGCCGCGAAATGGAGCCCCTTCGAGTACAAGGGCGTCCAGGAACTGCTGCTGCGCGGCCTCGGCAACACCCTGCGGGCCTTCGGCTACGCCGCCGTCCTCTCCCTCGCCCTCGGCGGCGTCCTCGCCTGCGGCCGGCTCTCCGTCCACCGGCCGCTGCGCTGGGCCTCCACCGTCGTCGTGGAGTTCTTCCGGGCGATGCCCGTCCTGGTGATGATCTTCTTCGTCTTCGTCGCCCTCAAGGTGCAGCCACTGCCCGCCCTGGTCACCGGCCTGACCCTCTACAACGGCTCGGTCCTCGCCGAGGTCTTCCGCACCGGCGTCAACTCCGTCGACCGCGGCCAGCGGGAGGCCGCCTACTCCCTGGGCATGTACAAGACCCAGGTGATGACCCACGTCCTCGTCCCCCAGGCGCTGCGCGCCATGCTGCCCACCATCATCAGCCAGCTCGTCGTCGCCTTGAAGGACACCTCGCTGGGCTTCCTCATCACGTACGAGGAGTTCCTCCACGCCGGCAAGCTCATCGCCAGCAATCTCGACTACGACCTGCCGTTCATCCCCGTCGTGATGATCATCTCCCCGATCTACATCGGCATGTGCATGCTGCTCTCCTGGCTCGCCAACTGGGTGGCCAAGCGCCAGCGCCGCAGCGTGAAGACGGAGGCCGTGGAGGTCGCCCCCGCGGAGCCGGGCACCTTGCTGCCGGGCGCGGGGGCGCACCCTTAACGTAGGGGAGCCGATGTAAAGGAGGGGGCCGCGGATGTCGGATCCGGACGCGAAGCGGGTCGGGAAGGTCAGCAATCAGATATGGGGTGGCTGTGCGGATATTGTCGTGCAGGCCCTGAACGCGTGCGTGCTGATACCCTCGCCGCCCCGTAAGCCCCGCATGCTGCCGGCCGAGCCGGACGACTTCGTCGATCGCGTCGCGGTCCGGGCACTGCTGGATCAGATGCTGAGTGATCTGGGACAACGGAGAGCCGCGGCCGTCGTCATCGTGAACGGGCCCCCGGGCGTGGGTAAGACAGCGATGGTGTTGCACTACGCGTACGCTCGCCTCGCCGACTTCCCCGGCGGCCACTTCTACGTGGACATGAATCCTCTCGGTACGCGCAAGGGCAGAAACCTCGGCGATGTCCTGGCGGATTTCCTGGCCGAGCTCGGGCTGCCGGCCGATGAACTGCCGACCGGCACTTCGGCACGTGCCGCTCGCTTCAGGTCGTTCACCAGCGGTGAGCCGTGCCTGGTCGTGCTGGACAACGTCGTCGACGACGAGGAACAGCTACATCATCTCGTTCCCGGCCATCCCGCGAGCCTGGTCCTGGTCACCAGCCGCCGACGCCTGCGCGGCCTTCATGCTGGTTCCACGAAGGTGGACTACGTTCCGCTGGGAGGTCTCGACGACGAGGCGTGCGCCGAACTCTTCCTTCTCGCGGCCGACGAGATCGCCGACCTGGATCGCGAGGTGCTGCACCGTGTGATCCCCGTCTGCGGCGGCCTGCCGGGCGCAGTGAAGATCGCCAGGGCATGCTCGGCGGACGACCTGCGCGGAGGCTTCCGGGCCTTCGTCGACCGTCTCGAGGCAGCGGATCGGCCGGTGGACATGTTCTCCATCTCGGACGTGTCGATGCGTCGGGTCTTCGATCCGTCCTACCAGTTCCTCGATCCCGTCACCGCTCGGGTCTTCCGCGCCCTGGGTACGCATCCGTCGCACGAGTTCGGCCACGAACTGGTGGTGAGGCTGGGAGGCGGGTCCGGTACGGGCGAGCGGGCCCTGCACCGGTTGGTGGACGCTCACCTCCTCGAACGTTCCACGGCGGGGCGTTACAGGATGAACGGGCTGCTCCACGGGTACGCCCAGAGCCTGGCGAGCCGGCCCGAGCACGAAGCCGAACGTGAGGAGGTCATGCGGACGCTGGCCGACTGGTACCTCCTGCGGACCTCTGCTGTGGAAGCACTCCTCTCGGACCGCTGGCGATACGGACCGCTGTTCGCCGACCCGGCGCGGTTGGCGACGGTATTCGGGGACAAAGACGATGCCCTGCGCTCCTTCGCCGCGGAGCTAGAGGTCGTGCTGGCCGTCGTCGCCACCACCCGCGAGCGGAAGCAGCACGCCGTCGTCTGCCAGTTCGTCGAAGCCTTGCACGGAGTGTTCTTCCGAGGCGCGGCGCCCGACAAGTGGCCCACCATCTGCAAGTGGGCGGTCGAAGCGGCCCGCAGCCTGGGCGATCCTCTGCTGCTGGCCCGGATGCACTACGAGTCGGCTTTCGCCTTCTTGAGTCGTTCCCGAGCCCGTGACCTCAATGCCGCGCGTACGTACTACAAGAAGTCGTTGAAGGCCGCGCGTGTGGCCGACCACCCGCGCTCCATGTCCTCCGCCCTCGAGGGCCTCGGGCAAGTCGAAAGCAGAAAAGGCCGTCCAGCGGTCGCGTCCCGGTATTTCCAGCAGGCGCTCGCGGCTCTCGAAGGAGTCGATCACCCCCGGGGCCGGGCCCTGCTCGAGTACCATCTGGGCTGTTCCGCTTCCGCTGCCGGACGGTACGGGGAGGCCGCTCGCCGGTTGCTCCGCGCTCACGGCCTCTTCCGTGACCTGCCCGCTCCCGACCACTTCAACGAGGCCAAATCCCTGGCTCGTTATGCGGAGATGTGCCTGGAAGCGGGCAGGTCCGAAGAGGCACTGACCTTACTGGAAGGAGCGTTCGGGCTGCTGTCCCGCGAACACGCTCCGAAGGAGCGCGCTCATGTCCTGCTCCTCCGGGGCGATGTGAAGGCCGCGTGCGGGCGACGGGAAGCTGCGGTGGCCGACTGGCGGGAGGCGTTCGACGCCTTCATCGAGCTCGGCAGCCTTCGGGCTAACGAGGCGCGCCGACGGCTGGCGCGTCATGCCACCTACCCGTCCAGGCCGAGGTCCGGGCCGAAGACCTCGTAGTGGATGTCGGCGGCGGCCACGCCGGATTCCAGGAGCTGGGTGCGGGCCGTCTTCAGGAAGGGGAGGGGGCCGCAGAGGTAGGCGAGGGTGCCGGTGGGGACGTCGAGGGCGGTGAGGTCGGCGAAGCCGGTGCGGTCGGTGGGGTGGGGGAGTTCCGGGTGCTCGTACCAGACGTGGGCGGCGGCGTCCGGGAGCTTGGCCACGAGCTGGTGGAGGTCGGCGCGGAAGGCGTGGGCGGCCTCGGTGCGGTCGGCATGGACGGCGATGACGCGGCGGGTGGCGCCGGTGGCGGCCAGGTGGGAGAGCATGCCGATCATCGGGGTGCAGCCGATGCCCGCGGACGCCAGCAGGACGGGGGAGTCGCCGTCGTCCAGGGTGACGTCGCCGAAGGGGGCGCTGACGAGGAGGGTGCCGCCCACGGCGGCGTGGTCGTGGAGGTGGGTGGAGACCTCGCCCGCCGGGTCGCCGGCCACGCGCTTGACGGAGAACTGGAGGGCGTTCTCCGGGTGGCCGGAGAGGCTGTACTGGCGTATCTGCCGGGCGCCGTCGGGGAGGGTCACCTGGACGGAGACGTACTGGCCGGGGCGCCCGGCGGGGAGCGGGCGGCCGTCGGCCGGACGGACGAGGAAGGTGGTGACCTCGGGCGTCTCCGCCTGGCGGGCGACGACCTGGCAGGGGATGAAGACGTCGCCGTCCGGGGTGCCGGCCTGCTCGTAGAGGCGGGCCTCCAGGGCGATGAGGGCGTTCGCCATCAGCCAGTAGACCTCGTCCCAGGCGGCGGCGACCTCGGGGGTGACCGCGTCCCCCAGGACCTCGGCGATGGCGGCGAAGAGGTGCCGCTGGACGATGGGGTACTGGTCGGCGGTGATGCCGAGGGAGGCGTGCTTGTGGGCGATGCGGGAGATCATCGCGTCGGGGCGGACGTCCGGGTGGTCGACCAGGGCCGTGGCGAAGGAGGCGATCGCGCCCGCCAGGGCCTGCTGCTGGCTGCCGTCGGCCTGGTTGCCGCGGTTGAACAGGTCGCGCAGGAGGGCCGGGTGGGCGGTGAAGAGCTTGTCGTAGAAGAGCGGGGTGATGGTGCCGATCGCGCCGCCGACGGCGGGCAGGGTGGCACGGACGATCTCGGTCGACTTCGGGGACAGCATCTGCGGCTCCTGCATCCTTGAATCGGCGTCTTAATTGGTATTTGAGATTCGCATTTTTGGGTGCGGGTGAACGGGGGGGGTGGGGTTCGAGGCCTCTAGAGCTCCGGGCGGGTGGTGAGGGAGAGGAGGAGCGGGCCCGTCGGCGGGCCTGTCAGCTCCTCGATGGTCAGGGGGTCGAGCGTCGCGAAGAACGCCTCCTGGGCCTCGCGCAGCGCTCCGCGCAGCCGGCAGGCGCCGCGCAGCGGGCACGGCGGCTCGTCCTCGCAGCCGACGACGTCACCCGCGCCCTCCAGCTCGCGCACCAGGCGGCCGACCGACCACCCGCGCCCGGCGGGGGTGAGGGCGAGCCCGCCGCCGCGGCCCCGGCGGGCCTCGACGACGCCCAGGTGCTGGAGGCGGCTGACCACCTTGGCCGCGTGGGTGTACGGCACGCCGACGGCGCCTGCCACCTCGCGGGTGGTGGGTGCCGCGGAGTCCCGCGCCTCGTCCGTCACGGCCAGACGCATGGCGATGCGCAGGGCGATGTCGGTGCTCTTGGTCAGTCGCACGTCACTCACCCTAGTTAATGCGAGTATGAGAGTCCAATTAAAGAACCGCGAAAGCGCGTGCTGCCGCGCACGGGGGCGACGCGGGAGCACGCGCTGTTCGTCAGGCGGTGCCTCAGTGTTCGGCGACGACCCGGGCGACGGTCTCCTGGTCGAAGTTCACGGCGCTGCACCAGCCGCCCATCGCGAGCTCGAACCAGATGTCGCTGATGATCACGCCCTTGGGGTTCTCGCCCTCGACGACCTCGTCGCCGGTCACCCAGCCGATCGCGTCGTAGCTCACGCCGTCATCGGGCAGCAGCAGCTTCTGGATCGGGCTCTCCAGGGACGGGCCGGAGCGGACGTTGGAGTCGCGCCAGATCGGGCCGATGGAGTAGGGCTGTGCGGGGGCGTCCGCTGCGGACATGTTCTGTCTCCCTGAATCTCAAGTGGTGGATTGAATGAAGTGGGGTGAGTCGTCGTCAGACCGTCGCCGGGACCCGCTCGTGAGCCCTCGCGCGGGCGCCGCTCACGGTCAGCACCTGGGAGATCATTTCGATCATCTTCTCCCGGTGGTGCGGCTCGCCCGGCGTGCCCTCGGCGCTCAGTGAGCCCGCGTTCGGCAGGACCACTCCGAGCGGGGTCGGCCAGGCGCGCAGCGAGTGGCTGATGGTGCGCAGCGTCTCCAGGGTGGTCACCGCGCCCTGGGTGCCGGCGCCGACGGCGACACAGCCGATGGCGCGGCCGTCGAGGAACGGCCGGGGCCCGGCGAGGTCGTTGACGAAGTCCAGGGCGTTCTTCAGCAGGCCCGACAGGGTGCCGTGATAGGTCGGCGAGACCAGGATCACGCCGTCGGCGCGGCCGAGCTCGTCGAGGAACTCGGTGATCCCCGCGTGGTCCCCGGAGATCCCGGGCCGGTAGAAGGGGAAGTCGATCTCGGCACCCGTGAACGTCCGCGCCGTGGCGCCCTGTTCCCGGCATTCCTGCGCGCACCAGTCGGCGACCCGGTCGGAGGTCGAGCCGGCCCGGAGCGACCCGCTGATCAGTACGATGTGTGGCGTCTGCACGCTGCGGCAACCTTCCATGGAGTGTGAGCTGCTGTGTTCCTCAGCCCGCTGCCGGCAGGGGCTGCTGGGGCTGGTCGTCGTCGAGTCGGATGTCCTCCGGACGCCAGGCGACGACGTCGAAGATCGCCTCGTCCTTGCGGCCGTTGGACCGCATGAAGTCGTTCCGCGCGCGTTCCTCGTCCCGGCTGGCGCCCTGGTCGAGGGCGCCCTGGCGGCGCGAGTGGAGCACGACGGCGGAGGTCCGCTCCAGGCGCTGGTCCTGGTAGACGCGCAGGGCGGTGTCCACGTCCTGGTGGGCGCCGAGCGCGGCGGCCAGGACGACCGCGTCCTCAAGGGCCATGTTGGCGCCCTGGCCCATGGCCGGGACCATGGGGTGGGCCGCGTCGCCGAGGAGGGCGACCCGGCCGTCCACCCAGTGGGGGGCGGGGTCGCGGTCGTGGATGTCGGTGACCGCGACGTCCTGCGGATCCGCGTCCAGGATCAGCCGCACGAACGGCTCGTGCCAGCCGTCGAGGGCCGCCACCAGCTCCTTCAGGGCCACGTCGCGGCCCTTCGCGGGCCACACCCCCGGCTCGGCGGTGATCTTCGCCGCCCAGTACATGGTGTCGCCGCCGACGGGGGCGACGAAGAGCTGGATGCCCCGCCCGTTGGCCACGAACGGCCGCGGGTAGAGCGGAGTTCCGGTGGTCCGGCCCCGGACGGAGGTGTAGCCGCGGTACGTCGGGGCGCCGTCGCCCAGCATCTCCCGGCGGATGACGGACTTGATGCCGTCGGCCGCCACCAGGAGGTCCGCCTCCAGGGTGTTGCCGTCCGACAGCCGTACGCTCACGCCGTCCGCGCGGCCGGTGTGGCCCTCGACGGCCGTGCCGAGCCGCAGTACCGCGCCGGCGGCGAGCGCCTCGTCGAGCAGGGCCGTCTGGAGGGCCGTGCGCAGGATCGGGATCTGCGGGGCGCCCAGACGCTCGCCCATGTCGCCGATGGGCTCCTCGGACAGCGTGTTCCCGGCGGAGTCCATCAGCAGGCGGACGTCACCGGGGACGGTCGGGTGACCGCTCGCGCGGACGCGCTCGCCCAGGCGCGGGCTGATCGCGTCGATGGCGCGGACACCGTTGGCGTAGACCATCAGGCCGGAGCCGACGTCACCGATGTGCCCGGCGCGCTCGATGACGGTGACGTCCAGGCCGGCGCTCGCGAGGGCAGCGGCGGTGGCGAGGCCGCCGATGCCGCCGCCGGCGACGACAGCCGTGCGCTTGCGCTCCATGGTCGTCACGCTCCTTCCGTCTCGGCGGACACGGGGGCGGGGGCGCAGGACAGCCAGCGGCCGTCGTAGTCGCCGAACTCGCCGGTGGCGGCGTCCCAGACGACCTTTCCGGAGCGGAGGGTGCGCTCGACGCGGCCGGTCATCGTCCAGCCCTCGTACGCGGACCAGCCGCACTTGGCGCGGACGTCGTGGGCGGAGAGCATCCAGGTGGCGTCCGGCGCGAAGAAGACCAGGTCGGCGTCGGCGCCCGGCGCGATCCGGCCCTTGCCCGGCAGGCGGAACAGGTCCGCCGGGCCCTCGGCGAGGTGCCGCACGAGGCGGGCGATCGCCAGGTCGGGGTCCTCGTCCGGCCAGCGGCGGCGCATGCCCGTCCACACGCCGACGGCGAGCTCCTGCACACCCGGCAGGCCGGGCGGCGACTTCTGGACCGTCTGCGTCTTCTCCTCGACGGTGTGCGGGGCGTGGTCGCTGCCGATGGTGGCGGAGTGGCCGGAGCGCAGCGCCTCCCACAGCCGGTCCTGGTCCGCCTGCTGACGGATGGACGGCGACAGCCGGGTACGGGCGCCCAGCCGCTTGGTGTCCTCGTCGGTGAACGACAGGTGGTGGCCGGTCACCTCGAAGCTGACCGGCAGCCCGGCCGCCCGGGCGGCGCTCACCAGGTCGGCCTCCTCCGCGCTGGACAGGTGGAGGATGTGGGCCTTGGTGCCGTGGCGGCGGACGAGCTCGATGACGCGGGCCACGGCGGCGATGCCGCCGCTGCGGGGCCGGCGGGCCTCGTACTCGCGGTAGTTCTCCGGGTCGCCCCACCAGCCGTCGAGCAGCTGGAAGAGCAGGTCGTCCTCGGCGTGGAGGACCAGCTGCACCCCGCCCTCGGCGGCGGCGACGAACGCCTTCTCCAGGGCGACGGGGTCACGGACCACGGTCGGGGCCGTGTGGTGCCCGGCCATGAACACCTTGGCGCTGGTGGCGACCTCGGGGTCCAGGGTGGCCAGCAGCTCGGGGCGCTCGGGGTCGAGCCCGATGTGGAAGCGGTGGTCGACCAGGGAGTGGCCCGCGATCATCGCGGCCTTCTCCCGGACGGCCTCCTCGGTGAGGGTCGGCGGGACCGTGTTGGGCATGTCCATCACGGTGGTGAAGCCGCCGGCGACCGCCGCCCGGCTGCCGTGCTCCCAGTCCTCCTTGTGCGTCAGACCGGGCGTGCGGAAGTGCACGTGGGAGTCGATGAGGCCGGGCAGGACGTAGTGGTCCCCGGCGTCCATCCGGGGCACGGACGCCGGCACGGTGTCCGCGCTCTCCAGGTCCTCGACGGCCAGGACACGGCCGCCGGCGACCAGCACCCGGCCCGGGCGGACGCCCTCGGGGGTGACCAGCCGGCGGGCGGTGACCACCAGGTCCACGGCCGCCAGGTCCACTGCCGTGCGGTTCTCGTTCAGTTCTGCCATGACACAGCCACCAGCTCTCGGGCGAGGTCGTTCGTCGGTCCCATCAGCGCCACCGCGCGCGCGTCGGCCAGCAGCCGGTTCAGCCGCGAGCCGGTCACATAGCCCGCGGAGCTGAGCATCCGGGCCACCTCCAGGCAGATCTCCTCCGCCTCGGTGGACGCGTGGAGCTTGCTGTGCAGCGTCGTCAGGCCCGGCGTCTCGGAGGTCCGGGCGCCGGCGCGCTCGACGATGGCGCGCGCCGACTCCAGGCGGGTGGCCAGGCCCACCAGCCGGTGCCGCACGGTCGGCTTCTCCAGCAGGCCGCGCCGCTCGACATGGTCGACGACCAGGTCGAAGGCGGCCCGGGCGGTGCCCACGGCCACGGCGCCCAGGGTGGCGCCGGACTCCCGCACCCCGGCGATGATCTCCGGCGCCCGGCCCTCCGGGCCCAGCATGTCCGTCTCGCGGACCACGCAGTCCACCAGCGAGACGAAGCCCGTCGCCGAGCCGCGCATGCCCACCAGGTCCAGGCTCAGGTCCGGCACCAGGCCCGCGTTGTCGCCCATGACGAGGAAGAAGGTCTGGCCCACCGAGCCGTAGACCCGGGCGGTGTCCGCCTCCGGCTCCTCGGTCTGGACCAGGACAAGATAGATGTCGGCGACCGAGGCGCCGGTGGTGAAGGACTTCGCGCCGTTCAGCACCCAGGTGCCGTCCGGGCGGCGGGCGCCGGTGCTGGAGAGCTTCTGCTTCGCGGCGCCCGCGCCGGTCTCGCTCCACGCGGAGGCGGCCAGGTACGTGCCGTCGGCGAGCCGCGGCAGCAGCTCCCGCTTCTGCTCCTCGGTGCCCCACTCGGCGATCCGGGCGCTCACCGCGAAGTGCTGGAAGGCGATGATGGACACCGAGGGGTTGACGGTCGCGATCTCCTCGACGACCCGGTTGATCTCACGGGCGTCGCCGCCCGCGCCGCCGTACTCGGCGGGGACCGCCGTGGCCAGCAGGCCCGAGGCCCGCAGCTCGGCGAGCACCTCGTGGTCGGGGGCCCCGCTCAGCGCGGTCTGCTCCGCGGACTCGCGGAGCCGCGCCCGCAGGGCGGGGGTGATCTCCGTCCTCATGCGGATGTCCCTCATGCGGACGTCGCTGACAGTGCCAGGCATTGGGCAATCTCCTCGAATTGCAGATGGGCGAGAGGTTCGAGCACGAACGAGCCCTGGAAGGTGACCCGCTTGCGTCCCACGCCCACCCAGGTGAGCGCCGGCTCCCCGGCGGTTTCGAGCGTGGTGGCGGTGACCGCCGTGTCACCGCCGGGTGTGGTGATGTCGATCAGTCCGTCGGCGCGGCCCTGCTCCCGGGCCAGGGCCCAGGGGATCGTGCCGGGCACCCGGGTGGCCGCGCCGAGGCAGACCGCCCCGGTCAGGGCCATCGTCGGATGCCAGGACGGCACCGAGATGGCGCGCGCCGCGAGCCGGCCCTGCTCCATCGGCATGATCGCCGCGATCTTGGGGAACGCGCCCTCGGGGGACCAGCCCAGGTGGGCGGCGGCGGCCTCGCGGATCCGCGTCATCCGCTCGAACAGCTCGCTCCCGGCGGAGAACAGCGCGGTGTGGTCGGCGATCCCCAGCTCCCGGGCGTCGACGAACGCGTAGGCGTTGCCGGAGGACACCAGGGACACCGTGACGTTCCCGCCGTCCACCTCCAGCTCGGTGCGGGCCTCGCCGGTGAGCAGCAGCCGCGAGACCGCGACACCGCCCGGCTGGACGAAGTAGACGGTGAAGCGGACCTCGTCCCGGTCGACGGCGTCCACCTCGCACACCACGCTGTCCCCGTTGTTGAGGACGTTCACGCGGATCCGGCCGCCCGGCGTCAGCTTCGGCAGCATCCCCGACCGGGAGGCCGCCACGACCGCCGAGAGGATCGAGTGCCCGCAGGAGCCGCGGAAGTCGAAGCGGTCCGGGCCACCGGGCAGCGCCTGGACGAAGCGGTAGTCCAGGTCGAACATCGGGTGCTCGGAGGGCCGGACGAGCGCGATCTTCAGGACGTGGGAGCCGCCCGCGTCCGTCAGATAGCGCCGGACCGCGGTGAGCTCCCGCCGCATGGCCTCCTCGTCGGGGCCCAGCAGGCCCGCGTCGAGGACGACCGTCGGGCAGGGGCTGCCCGACGCGTAGGCGAGATGGCCGATCACGCGGGGACCGCCGTGCGCCCGGCCGCCACCGGACCGAGGGCCGCGCGACGGAACAGCTCGCGCCACACCTCGTGCACCAGCAGCGACCACAGGGTCAGCGACGTGGTGTCGTCCGGCCGCTCCGCCTGGACGGCGAACAGCTGCTCGACGGCCTGGACGTCCAGCTGGCCCGCGTCCTTGAGCCGGCCCGGGTCGAGCATGTCCCGCGCGTACTCCCACAGCGCGGAACCGGGCGCCAGCATGGCCGTGATGGGCAGGGTGAAGGGCTGCTTCGGGCGGTTGAGGACGTCGTCGGGGACCAGGCCGGCCGCCGCCGCGTACAGCGACCGCTTGACCTTGCCGTCGCGGATGCGCAGCGCGTCCGGCAGGGCGCGGCCCGGCGCGATGACGCTGCGCTGGCAGAACGGCAGCCGGGCCTCGACGGAGCTGGCCATGCTCAGGTGGTCGACGCGGCGCAGGTGGTAGGCGGGCAGCCGGTGGCCGAGCTCGAACTCGGTGATGCGCTCCAGGACCGTGCCCTCGCCCGAGCGGAGCGTCGCCAGCGCGTCGGCCGGGATGGCGTCGGTGCCGGCGATCAGTGCCCGGTACTCGTCGGTGTAGAGGGAGGTGCGGCGGTGGGCCGGGAGGACGCCGAGCTCGTCGACGTAGTCCTGGTACCACTCGGCGCCCGTCGCCGCGGCCTGGGCGGCGGCGCGCATCCGGGAGTAGCCGCCGAAGATCTCGTCGGCCGCGTCACCGGTGAGCGCCACCTTGAAGCCGGCGTCGCGCACGGCGCGGAAGAGGGAGAACGTGCTCAGGGTGATGGGGTCGGCGTTGGGCTGCCCCAGGTGCCAGACGACGTCCTCCAGGAGCGAGGGGAAGTCCGCCGGGTCGACCTCCACCTGGTGGTAGTTGGCGCCCGCGCGCTCGGCCGCCTGGCGGGCGAAGTGCCGCTCGTCGAACGGCCAGTCGCCCTTGTAGGCGATGTTGAAGGAGTCCACGGACCCGTACTCGGCGGCGAGCGCGGTGACCAGGCTGGAGTCCAGGCCGCCGGAGGTGATCACGGCGACGGGGACGTCGGCGTTGAGGAGGCTGCCGACCTCGGTGCGCAGCCGGCCCTGGATCAGCTCGCCGGCGGCCGCCTCGTCGGTCTGCCGCGTGGCGTCGGGGCGCTGCGGGCGGCGGATGACGCGCGGGGTCTCGCCGGCCTCGATCACCATCGTGGTGGACGGCGGCAGGACGTGGATCCCGGCGAACATCGTCTCCTCGCCGAAGGGCGTCTTGGTCGCCAGGTAGGCGTCCAGTCCCTCGGAGCGGAAACCGGCCGGCACGCCGGAGAAGCCGAGCAGCGCGGGGAGTTCGGAGGAGAAGTGGATCGAGCGCTCCGCCGCGTCCCAGCGGTAGTACAGCGGCTTCATGCCGATGTGGTCGGTGGCCAGGATCAGCTTGGGCCGGTCGCCGCGCTCGTCGACCAGGGCGAGGGCGTACATGCCGTCGAGGTGGTCGGTGAAGTCCAGGCCGTACTCGCGGTACAGGGCCGGGATGATGCTGCCGTCGCAGCGGTCGGCGAAGGTGTGGCCCATCGCCTCCAGGCGGGCGCGCAGCTCGTTGTGGTTGTAGATCTCGCCGTTGAAGACGACCTGGTAGCGGCCGGGCCGGCCGTAGGGCTGGACGCCGCCGTCGAGGTCGACGATGGCCAGCCGGTTGTTGCCGATGCCCCAGCCGGCGTCACGCGCCGAACCGGCGTCGTCCGGGCCGCCGTGCCGCTGGAGCGCGGCGACCGTCCGCAGTTCGTGGGGGGACGCGATCGCGTTGAAGTAGCCGTAGATGCGGCACATAAGAGGTGTCCGTTCCGGGGTGAAGCCAAGAGGATGTGCGCGGCCGGGCGTGGCGGTTCGGGCCGCCCGGCCGCCGGGTGCCGTGCGGGCGTCAGGCCTGGTCGCGGGCCATCGACAGATAGCGCTCCCCGGTGTCGGGGAAGACGGTGACGATGGTCGAGCCCGCCCAGCGCTCCCGCTGGGCGAGGAGCCGGGCCGCGTACGACGCGGCGCCCGAGGAGATGCCGGCCAGCAGGCCGGTGGCCCTGTTGACCTCGTGTGTCGTGCTCGCGGCGGCGTCGTCCGGCACCGCGACGACCTCGTCGATCAGTTCGAGGTCCATGATGTCGGAGACGTAGCCGGCCCCGATGCCGGGAATGCCGTGGGGCCCGGCCTCCCCGCCGGAGAGGACCGCCGAACGGGCCGGCTCCACCGCCACCACGTGGACGTCGCGGCGCTCCTTGAGGTAGCGGGCCACGCCCATCAGGGTGCCGCCGGTACCGACGCCGCACACCAGTACGTCGACGTCGCCACCGGTGGCGTCCCAGATCTCCGGGCCCGTGGTCTCGTAGTGGGCGCGGAGGTTGGCCGGGTTCTCGTCCTGGTGGGCCAGCCAGGAACCGGGGATGGAGCGCTGGAGCTCCTCGGCGTAGCGCCAGGCGGGCAGCAGCCCGTCCTGGTGGGGCACGAGGATGATCTCCGCGCCGAACTCCCGGAGGATCTGGCGGCGTTCCTCGGTCGCGTTGTCCGGCATCACGATGATGCAGCGATGGCCGCGCTGGGCGCTGAGGGCCGCGATCGAGATGCCCGTGCTGCCGGAGGAGCACTCGATGACCGTGCCGCCCTCGGGGGCCAGCACGCCCGACCGCTCCGCCTCGCGCATCATGTAGAGGGCGGGCCGGTCCTTGACGTTGGACAGCGGGTTGAACATCTCCAGCTTCGCCAGGAGCCGGACCCCGTCCGGTACGCCCGGCAGCCGGACCTCCATCAGCGGGGTGTCGCCGACCAGCTCCTCCGCCGACCGGACGATCCGGCGCGCGGCCCGGGCGGGGGAGGGCGCGTTCCCTGTCATCAAAGCTCCAGCTTTCATCGCAGTGTCATCGCAGTTCTTCGGATTCGGCACGGCATCGAGGTCCTTCGATGGCGCGGCCGGCGGCGGCGCGACCGGGACGGGGCGCGGCCCGGGTCCGTCAGGCCTCGCCGCGGGCGGCGGCGAGGTGGGTGACGGCGGCCTCCTGGAGGTGGGTGATGTCGCTGGAGACCGTGGCGAAGGTGAACCCCTCGGCCAGCCGGCGCTTGGCGTCGGCGCCCTTGAGGACGTGGATGCCGCAGGCGATGCCCGCGCGCTCGGCGGCGTCGGTGATCCGCTTCAGCGCGTCCTCCAGGGCGTCCGCGACGTCCGGGTCGCCGAAGAACTTGGCGCCCAGGGCGACGGACAGGTCGGCGGGGCCGACGTAGACCGCGTCCAGCTCGGGCGTCGCGCAGATCGCCTCAAGGTTCTCCAGGGCGGCGGCCGTCTCGATCATCACGATGCAGGCGACGGCCTCGTCGACCTCGGCGGGCACCGAGCCCATCCGCAGCTCGCCGCGGACCGGGCCGCCCAGGCTGCGGGTGCCCCTGGGGTGGTGCCGGCAGGCACGGGCCGCGATCGACGCCTCCTCGGCGGTGTTCACCATCGGTACCACCACGCCGCGCGCCCCCGAGTCCAGGGCCGTGCCGATGGCGATCGGGTCGACCGAGGGGACGCGCAGGACGCCGGCGGAGACCTGCCGGGCATCCACGGCCAGCATGGCCGTCTGCCAGCCGGCCCGGTGCATCACACCGTGCTGGCCGTCGACGCCGATGTAGTCGTAGCCCACTCCGGCGATGCGCTCGGTGCCGGCCGGGTTGTCACAGGCGATCCAGTAGCCCAGCAGGCGCTCGCGGCGGCGCAGCCGCGCGGCGAAGTCGGCCGGGTCGTGCCGCTCGGCGGTGTGCGGGGCGGTGTCCGAAACAGAGGTGGAGTACGCGGTGGCGGTCACTCGCCCTCACCGTCCTCGATGACGTAGCTGGTGCGGCCGTCGAGGCCCACCGGCACGTCGCCGGTGATGGACACGCGGTGCAGGACGCGCTTGTGGCCGTCGTAGTCGTTGACCGCGTAGTGCTGCGTGGCGCGGTTGTCGAAGATCAGGACGTCGCCCACGCGCCAGGTCCAGCGGGCGGTGTTCTCCGGGCGGCGGACGTAGCTCTGGAGGACGTCGATGAGGGCACTGGACTCGCGCTGGGTCATGCCGACGAGCCGCTGGGCGAAGCCGCCCAGGAACAGGCTCGGTTCACCGGACTCGGGGTGGACGCGGACGACCGGGTGCGCGGCCTCGAAGCGCTTGGCCATGAACGCCTTGCGCACCTCCTCGCCGCGCTCGGTGCCCAGCTTCGGCTGCTCGGCGCGGTTGGTGTGCACCGCCCACAGCTTGTCGGCGATCTCCCGGAGCTCCTTGGGCAGGTCCTTGTAGCCGGCCGCGCCGTTGGCGACCATCGTGTCGCCGCCGTAGGGCGGGAGCACCATGGCGCGCAGGGTGGTGCCCAGTGACGGGGCCTGCGTGAAGCTGATGTCCGTGTGCCAGTGGTTGGCGCGCTGGTCCTCGCCGTCGATCGGGATGACCTGGGGGGCGCCGTCGACCGTCCGCATCATGGGGTGCTTCTGGGTCAGCGGGCCGAAGCGGGCCGCGAACTCCAGCTGCGCCTCGTCGGTGATGTCCTGGTCCCGGAAGAAGAGGACCTTGTGGTCCAGGAAGGCCTCGTGGATCCGGGCGAACACCGAGTCCGTCAGGCCGGTGCCGAGGTCGACGCCGAGGACCTCGGCACCGATCCGGCCGCCGACCTTGCGGATTTCAAAGCTGGACACCATTCATTCCTTTCGGGGGCGCGGCGGCATGAGACCGGGCACCACTGGGAGGCAGGAATTCGACTGTCACCGCCGGGCACCTTCCGGGGAATTCGGATCCCAACAGTGGCCCGTGGCTTTACGAAATACCGGGACCGCGGTCTTCCGCGGCGAAAGCGGCTTCGCGTCTGTGGCGGGCCGTCCCTGGCGAGTTGGAGCCAACCATGCCGGTCAGAGGGGCGGCAAGGGCTCGGGGCGGGCTCGTTGCTACTTCAGTGACTTGCCGAAGTGGGGCCGCGACTCGGGCAAGTCCGGCGACTTCGGCAAGTCGCTGAAGTAGCAACGGGCCGGTATCCGGGTGTTGCCGCTCCGCCGACCCGCGTGGTTGGCTCCATTCGCCCAAGCGAGAATTGCCCTCTGTTCGGCAGCAGCGCGCGGAGTCGGTGAACTCCGCCGGCAACCAAGGAGTTCAGGTGAGCCCCACACGCCCAGGCAAGGGCACGTTCCCCCGCTACCGTTATCTGGCCGCCGTGTCGGCCGAGGCCGTCGGCGGCGGCATGTACGTCCCGGTGTCCCTGCTGTACTTCCACCGGGTCGCGGGGCTGCCCCTGGGGCAGGTGGGCGGCGCCCTGACCGTCGCCGCCCTGGTGGGTCTGGCCGTGAGCCCGTTCTTCGGGGCGCTGGTCGACCGGCTGGGGGCCCGTAGCGTGGTGGCGGTCGGATTCGCCGTGCGCGCCGTGGGGTTCGTCTGCTATCCGTTCGTCCACCAGTGGTGGCAGCTGCTGGCTGCCGCCACCCTCGTCGCCGTCGGGGACCGTTCGTTCCAGGCGTCCATCCAGGCCCTGATATCCGAACTCGCCCAGGGCGCCGAGCGGCAGCGGATGATCGCCACCCAGTCGAGTCTGCGCAACGCCGGCTTCGGCGTGGGCGGCCTGCTGGCCAGCCTCGCGCTGGCGGCCGACGCCGACTGGGCGTACCACGCGGTCGTCCTGGGCAGCGGCGCGGGCCTCGCGCTGGCGGCCGTGCTGATCGCCGGGCTGCCCTCCGGGCGCGTCCCGGCGGCCGCCGCGGAGGCGACGGCGGACGGGAAGCCCGCGGACGGGCCGCGCCCGTCCGGCGGGTACGGTGCCGTCCTGCGCGACCGCCCCTACCTGGGGCTGACGCTGGCGACCGTGCCGCTGGCGTTCTGCTACTCCTCGCTCAGCGTCATCCTGCCCGTCTACACCACCCAGACGCTGCACGCCTCGGCGTCCCTGCCCGGCCTGCTGTTCACCGTGAACACCGTGCTGGTGGCGCTGGCACAGGTCCCGGTCAACTCCTGGACGTCCAAGTGGCGGCGCACCCGCGTCGCCGCGATGGGCGGAGTGGTCTTCGCCGCGGCCTTCCTGGGCTTCGCGGCGCTGTCCGCCCTGGACGGCGGTGTCGTCCTGGTGTCCGGGCTGATGCTGACCACCGTGCTCTACACCGGAGGCGAGCTGCTCCACAGCCCGTCCTCCGGCGCCCTGTCCACCGATGCCGCGCCGGACGCCCTGCGGGGCCGTTACCTGGCCGTCTACTACCTGTCCTGGTCGGTCGCCAAGGCGGCCGCCCCGGCCCTGTTCACCACCCTGCTGGCCGTCTCCGCGCAACTGACCTGGCTGCTGCTCGCCGGCGGGGTGCTGATCGGCAGCCTCGCCATGCTGCGGCTGGAGCCGCGGCTGCCCGCCCACGCGGTCCGGCCCGCCCCCGAGCCCGGGAACGCGGAGCCGGGGAGCACCGGGCCAAAGGGCGCGGAGCCGGCCGGGGAGCCCGCGGGGACGGCGTCCGGCGCGGCCGCATCGCCCACCCGTCGTACCAGGAGGAGTTGAGTTCCATGCCCACCGAGCCCGGACTGCTGCGGACCCTGCGCGAGGACCTCGACGTCGTCGTCGAGCGCGATCCGTCCATCCGCAACCGCCGGGAGGGCGCACTGCACGCGGCGCTGCCCGCGCTGTGGGCCCACCGGGTCGCCCACCGGCTCCACCGGCGCGGCCTGCGCCTGGCCGCCCGGCTCGTCGCCCACGGCGCACGCCGGCACACCGGGGTGGAGATCCACCCCGGTGCGGTCCTCGGCCGCCGGGTCTTCATCGACCACGGCTGCGGCGTCGTCATCGGCGAGACCGCCGTCATCGGCGACGACGTGACCATCTTCCACCAGGTCACCCTGGGGGCCGTCGGCTGGTGGAACGACAACGACCGCCCCGAGGGCGAGCGCCGCCACCCCGTCGTCGGCGACGGCGTCATCCTCGGCGCCAACGCCACCGTGCTCGGCCCGGTGACCGTCGGCGACGGCGCGCTGATCGGCGCGATGGCCACGGTCACCAAGGACATTCCGGCCGACGCCCGCGTCTACGCGCCCCCCTCCGTGATCCGCACCCCGGGCGGCGAGGTCACCCCGGCCACCGACCCCGTACGCCTGCTCGCCTCGGCCGGCTCCTGGTGAACCGCGCCGCCGACCCCCCACCCACCATGCTTCGAGTAGGAGACCCACCCATGGCCGCTGCCGCCACCGCACATCCCGGCCCCGTCACCACCGGCACCCGCCGCATCGCCGACGGCCTGGAGGACCTCATCGGGGGCACCCCCCTGGTCAGGCTGTACCCGGAGGGCGCGGACCCGTCCGTCGAGGTCCTCGCCAAGCTGGAGTCCGTCAACCCCTTCTCCAGCAGCAAGGACCGGCCCGCGCTGCGTATGATCCTCGGCGCCGAGGAGCGCGGCGACCTCGTCCCGGGCGGCACGGTCGTGGAGTCCACCTCCGGCAACACCGGCATCGCGCTGGCCGCCCTCGCCGCCGCCCGCGGCTACCGCTGCGTCGTCGTCCTGCCCGACAGCGCCACCCCCGAACGCGTGGGCCTGCTGAAGGCGCTGGGCGCCGAGGTCGTGCAGACGCCCAGCGAGGACGGCTTCCCCGGCGCCATCGCCAAGGCCGAGGAGATCCACGCGCAAACGCCCGGCTCCTGGTACTCCCGCCAGCACGAGAACGACGACAACGTCCTGGCCCACTACGAGAGCACCGGCCCGGAGATCTGGGCCGACACCGCCGGGAAGGTGGACGTGCTGATCGCCGGCGTCGGCACCGGCGGCACCATCACCGGCTGCGCCCGCTACCTCAAGGAGCGCAACCCGGACATCGAGGTCGTCGCCGTGGAGCCGGAGGGCTCGCCCGTCCTCTCCCGGGGCTTCGGCGGCCAGCACCGCATCCCCGGCCTCAACGGCGGCTTCGTCGCCCCCACCACCGACGAGTCGCTCATCGACCATGTGCTGACCTGTAGCGACGACGACGCGCTGGCCGCCGCGCGGGCCCTGGCCACCCGGCAGGGCCTCTTCGTCGGCGTCTCCTCCGGCGCCGCCGTGGACGCCGCCGCCCGGCTGGCCCGGCTCCCCAAGTACGCGGGGAAGACCATCGTCACCGTGCTGCCCGACACCGGCGAGCGCTACGTCAGCCTCTGGAACGAGTCCTGAAAGCCCCCCCGTCCGCCCATCACGAGGTGACCGTATGACCGCCCTGGTCCTGCACCGCGGATCGTTCCGCGCCAACCCCTACGAGCGCTGGATGGAGGGCTACGACGCGGACGTCGTCGTCCTCGCCTCCAGCGAACAACTCGACGTGCACGGTGAGGAACTGCCGACCGCCGCGCCCTTCGCCCACGCCGAGGCGCTGCCCGGCTACGACACCAGCCCCCGCGTCGCCGAACGGGCCGCCGAGCTCATCGAGCGGTACGGCGTGACCGACATCGTCGCCTGCCAGGAGAACGACCTGGAGCGCGCCGCCCGGCTGCGCGTGCGCTACGGCCTGCCCGGCCCGCGCCCCGAGGACGTCGTGCCCTACCGCGACAAGTGGGAGATGAAGCGCGCCGCCGTCCGCGCCGGCATCCCCGTCGCCGGCCACGCGCTCCTGACCGCCCCCCAGGACCTCACGGACTTCGTCGCCGCCCACGGCCTGCCCGTGGTGGTCAAGCCCCGGCGCGGCGCCGGCTCCATCGACCTGGCCGTGCTGCGCACGGAGGCAGCGGTCGCCGACTGGCTCGCCGGGGACCACCTCGCCGCACCGGACGAGGAGCCCTCCTGGCTGGTGGAGGCGTTCGTCGAGGGCGGGATGTGCCACATCGACGGCGTGGTCCTCGACGGCCGGGTCGTCACCATGTGGCCCTCGCGCTACACCTACGTCCTGGCCGACTACACCGACCGCGAGGGGCGCATGGACATCGCCCTGGACGCCGACGACCCGCTGCGCCACCGGCTGATGGCCTTCGGCGAGCGGCTGCTGAAGGAGTTCGGCGGCAGCGACCACTTCGCCTTCCACATCGAGGTGTTCCACACCCCGGACGACGAGCTGGTGCTGTGCGAGGCCGCCTGCCGCGCCGGCGGCGCGGGCGTCCGGGACGTCCACCGCGCGATGTTCGGCTTCGACCCCGCCGAGCCGCCCGTACGCCGCCAGCTGGGGCTCCCGTTCGGGTACGAGGGGGGCGGGCGGCCGGAGCGCATCGGCGGTCAGCTGCTCTTCACGCGGCGGCCCGGCACGGTCCACCGGATGCCCGATCCGGAGGGAATGCCCGAAGGGGTGGTCAAGCACCAGTACTTCGCGGCGCCGGGGGACCGGATGGAGGAGGCCTGGCACTCCGGGGACTTCCTGGCCGCCTTCGTGGTGGCGGGCGTGGACCGCGCGGAGTGCGAAGCGCGGATCCGGGCGCTGGAGGAGTGGTTCCTCGCGGGGCTCGACATCCGCTGAGCGGGCGGGACGCGGGCAGGACGCGGCCGGGCGACGGGACCGGGCGGCGGGACCGGGCGGCGGGACCGGGCGACGGCCGGCCGGGGCCGCGCGGCGGCTCAGGCCGACCGGACGACGGCCAGCGGCCGGTCCGTGCGCGCGGCGGCCGCGTCGGCCAGCCGGCTGTAGGCGAAGGCGGCGGAGACCAGCGTCATGTGGTGGTGCCAGCCGGGGAAGGACCGGCCCTCGAAGTCCCGCAGCCCGAAGTCGTCCTCCAGGATCCGCAGGGCGCCGGCCGTACGGGCGTGGTGCCCGGTGAGGGCGATGAGCTCCTCGGCGGAGTGCCGGGTGAGGTTGGTGATCCACACGGGTTCGTCGGCCTGCCGGCCGGGGACCCGGCGCGCGAACGCCCGGAAGACCGGGGGCGTCGCGTCCGTGCCCGTCCGGGTGCCGGGCCGCTCCGGCAGCCGGACCAGCGTGTTGAGCAGCCGCCGGGGCTGTCCGCCCGGGACCGGGCCGGGGGTGCCCAGGAGGGCGGGGACCTCGCCGAAGCCGTCGCCCTGGTAGACCAGCCTCCGCACCGGGACGGGCGTGTCGTGGTCCTCGCCGCGCGAGCGGCCGCCGGGCAGCACGGCCAGGGAGGCGGGCACGGCGACGACGAAGTCGCAGCCGGTGCGGCCGAGTCCGCGGATCAGCGAGCCCGCCTCCGTGCAGGAGGTCATGTCGGCGACGACGGGCAGCGGAGTGGCGGTGGTCCGGGAGTGCAGCGTGTGGACCAGGTCGAGCACCTGCGCCGAAGCGGGGCGGTCGCCCACGCTGGACTCGGGTATGCGGGCCCGCTCGCGCAGGGTGTCGTCGTCGGTCCAGCGGGAGGGCAGCAGGATCCGCCAGCCGAGCGGCACCGGCTCGGTCTCGGTGGACAGGAAGATCCCCACGCCCACCTGGCAGTTGACCGTGCGGCCCGAGGCCGGGTCGAAGCGGCGGTGGACGCCCACCGAGCTCTCGCCCCGCTTGGGCATGACCACCGTGCCGATCGTCCAGGCCCGGGGGACCGCCCGCCGCAGGGTCCAGTGCGCGAGCGAGCGCAGGGCCGGGCCCCAGTCCCACGGGCTGGCGTTGACGAACTGGTGCAGCGACTGCGAGGCGGTGGGCGAGGCGGAGACGGCGGCCGCCAGGCGGCGGACCGTCTTCTTGCCCGGGGTGGAGAGCAGCCCCTCCAGATAGGCGTGGGCCCAGCGCCGCTGGTCGGCGCGGGGCAGGTAGCCGAAGACCTCTTCGGCGAAGGAGACGAGTGGAGCGGTGCCCGGGGTGAACGGGCGGGTCGAATGGTGCACAGCCATCGCACGGTCCCTTCTGACGCGGACGGTATGGCGCCGGCCGCGAACGAAAGAATAGAGAACGATCGCTTTGTTTTCAAAACCCCCGGGCATGTGACCTTGGAAACCCATGGAGGGTGCCGACCCTGTCGATCATGGCCGTAAGGTGATTGAACGCCGGTCGCCCACCGGCAAGTTGAAGCCGTCGTTCCGCCATGGCGCGGTCCCATGGCCTATGGCAGTGAACGTCTGGAGGGATCATGGCCATGCAGGAGCGCGCCGTACGGACCCGTTCGGCGCTCGTCCGGGCCGCGGCCCGCGCCTTCGACCGCAACGGCTACGAGGGCACGTCCCTGTCCCAGATCCGCGCGGCGGCCGAGATGTCCATGGGGGCGCTGACCTTCCACTTCGCCACCAAGGGCGAACTCGCCGACGCCGTGCTGGACGAGGGGTGGCTCCTGACGGAGGCCCGGGTGCGCGATGCCCTGACGCCGGACGGCGACCCGGTGGACGGCCTGGTGGCGCTCACCCTGGCGCTCGCCGCGCTGATGGAGGAGGAGCCGCTGGTCCGCTCGGCGGCCCGGCTCACCCGGGAGCGCGCCGGGGGCCGGGCCTGGACCTCCGCGTGGCTGCCGGCCGTGCACGAGCTGATCGAGCGCGCCCGGTCGGCCGGCGCGCTGCCCCCGGTGGCGCGCCCCGAGGTGGTCGCCGACCTGGTCAGCCATCTGATCGTGGGCGCGGAGGCGCAGATACGGGCCTCCGCCGCCGACGCCGGGCGCCCGGCGGTGGACGTCGGCGGGCAGCTCGCCCGGATCTGGGACCTGGTGCTCCTCCCGGTCCGCGGCTGACCGGCGGGGCCGCGCGTCCGCAGCCCACGAGTGCCGGTGCGGCCCCGTCAGGGGCGCGGGGAACTGCGCGATCGGCCACCGACGGCCCGCAGTCGACGCGCGGCCCCGGGGGTCCGGGCGAAGCGCGGCACTCCCTCTGCGGGCGCGTCGTGGCGTGTCGCGCAGTTCCCCGCGCCCCTGACGGGGCGCCGTGGTGGCCGCGTGACGAAGATCCGCCGGACACGGCCTAGCCCTGGCCTAGCCCGCCGGCGCCAGGTGCCGCCGGTACCAGGGCGCCGCCGCCTCCAGCCGGGCGAGGACGCCCGGCCCCGGCGGGCAGCCGGCCGCCCGCCACACCTCCGCGCTCGCGTACCAGTGGTCGCGGGCGAGCAGGGCGAACTGACGCTCACTCATCCGTCCGGGGTTGCCGCGCAGGCTCTCCAGGCAGCGCGCCCACGGCCAGTCGGCCCCGGCGCGCGGCAGTACGGCGTGCTCGGCGAGCGCGTCCATCAGGTCGCCGTTGCGCACCGGGTCCGGGTGGCTGGCGTGGTGGACGCCCGCCGGCACGGCGCGCGGGCCGCACGCCAGCTCCGCGACGAGCCGCGCCAGATCGGTGACGTCCACGGCCGACAGCAGGCCGCGCCCGCCGTCCCAGCGCGCGGGCACCCGGCGCAGCAGCTCGGCCAGGGCCGGCACCACCCAGCGGTCGCCCGCGCCCAGCACCAGCCCCGGGCGCAGGACCGCGGCCCCGCACTCGAGCATCGGGGCCTCGCCCGCCAGGCGGGTGCGGCTCGCGGGCGAGGCGGGCGCGGGCCGGATCGCGTCGACGTCCGGCCCGGTGTGCGGCCCGGGGCCGTAGACGGCGGCGGTCGACAGGGCGACGACGCGGGGCACCGCCGCCCGGCGGGCCTCGGCGGCCAGCGCGACGGCGCCCCGGTGGTTGACCGCCTCGCACAGGCTCTCGTCCGAGGAGACGCAGGAGGCCAGGTGGAGCAGGGCGTCGGCCCCCTCGCACAGTCCCCGCAGCGAGCCGGGGTCGGTCAGGTCGCCGGGAACCCACTCCACGAGCGGGTCGCCGTCCGGGCGGGGGTGGCGCGTCAGCGCGCGTACGCGCACGCCCCGTCGGCCGAGTTCGCGCAGCGCGGCGGAGCCGATGAACCCCGTGGCGCCGGTGAGGGCTATCAGCGGCCCGCTCACCGGCGGCCCTTCCCGGCCGGGCCCGGGACGGTGACCAGCCGTGCGCGGGTCTCCGGCGTGGCGACGCCGGGCAGCAGGTAGCGCCACAGCAGGGCCACTCGCTCGGGCAGGTCGGCGCGGTTGGTGGAGACCTGGGAGAAGAGCTGGGTGCCGGTGTAGCAGCTCACCAGGACCCAGGCCAGCTCCCGTTCGTCCACGTCGGGGAGGAGCTCGCCCTCGTCCCGGGCGGCGACCAGCTCCTCGTGGAAGCGGGCGGCCCAGTCCTGGTAGGCGGTGTCGTCCCGGACGCCGAACTCGCCCTGCTCGACGGCGAGCCGGACGCCGGCGCGCAGCAGCACATTGGTCTGGAGCTCGGTCGCCAGGTGGAGGGTGATGTCGATCAGGTGCTGGAGGCCGGCCTCGCCCTCGGGCATCACGATGCCCTCGCCCTGCTCGTTCATGACCGCCCGGGCGAGGTCCTCCTTGGACTTGAAGTGGAAGTACATCGCGCCCTGGGTGGCGTCCGCCCGCTTGATGATCTTGCTGACGCTGGCGCCGCTGAACCCGAACTCGTCGAAGACCTCCGCGGCCGCGTGAAGGATGGCGGCGCGGGTCCTCACCGCGCGGTCCTGCCTGGGCCTCGCCATGAGGTAACCACCTGTCATCTATCGACAAACAAAACGAACACCCTTTATCTTACGGCTCCAGCGTCAGAAACAGAGCAGCAGCGTCAGAGCGTCCGGGAAGTCGGTCATGCACCATCTCGTTCAGCAAGCACCCGTTTCGATCACCACCACCGTCATGCCGCACGGCCTCGGCACCTGTGTGCCCCGGCAGTACGTCCACAAGGCGGCCCTGGCCGAGGTCCTCCTCACCGGCTGGGAGCGCGTCGCCGACGACACCTTCACGATCGGCGCCCAGTGGCCGCGGACCCACGGCTTCTACACCCCGGTCGACGGCCACTACGACCCGCTCCTCTTCGCCGAGACCGTACGGCAGGCCATCCCCCTGCTGTCCCACCTGGCTTATGACACCCCGTTCGGCCACCACCTGATCTGGGACCACTTCCGCTACGAGCTCCACCCGGCCGCGACGGCCGTGGCCGCCACCCCCGCCGAGCTGGAGCTGCGGATCGCGTGCAGTGACGTCAAGCGCCGTCAGGGCCGGCTCTCCGCCCTGGTGATGGACGTCACCGCGCTGCGCGACGGCGTCCCGCTGGGCACCGCCCGGGCCCGTTTCACCAGCCACGCCCCGGCCGTCTACCGACGGCTGCGCGGCGAGTACGGCGACCCCTCCGTCGTCTCCCGGGCCGTACCGCTGGCCCCGCCCCTGGCCCCGGGGCGCGTCGGCCGCGACCGCTTCCACGACGTGGTCCTCTCGCCCACCGACGCCGACGGCCTCTGGCAGCTGCGCGTGGACCCCAGCCACCCGGTGCTCTTCGACCACCCGGTCGACCACGCCCCCGGCATGCTGCTGCTCGAAGCCGCCCGCCAGGCCGCGCTCGCCGCCACGGGCCCCGACCACGGGGCCGTCCTGGGCCTTACGTCCGTCTTCAGCCAGTACGTGGAGTTCGACAGCCCCTGCTGGATAGAGGCGACCGTCCTCCCCGAGGAGGACGGCTCCCTCACCCGCACCCGGGTCACGGCACGCCAGAACGACCGCGAGGCGTTCTCCGCGGTCGTCATCAGCACGGCCGGAGCCTGAGGAACGGTCCCGTACGGGCGGGCGCGAACCGCCCGTACGGGACCGGGCCCGTGGCGCGGTCAGCCCGCGGGCACCGCCTCGGGGACCGCGCCGCCCCGGGTGCGCAGGCCCGCGGCGTAGCGGCGCAGCAGCAGGGCCGCGGTCGTGGCGAGGCCCGCCAGCAGCCCGAGCCAGAGGCCGAGGGTGCGCAGGTCCGCCGCGTATCCGAGGAGGAGCGAGGCGGGCAGCCCGACGAGCCAGTAGCCGACGAGCGTCGCGCGGAAGCCGCCCTTGGTGTCGTCCAGACCCCGCAGCAGGCCGACGCCGATGTTCTGCGCGCAGTCGAAGAACTGGAGGACGGCGACGACCGCGAGCAGTCCGGTGGCGATGGACAGGGCGTCGCCGTCCCCCGCCGCGCCGGAGTCGAGGAACGGGCGCAGGACCGGGCCGGGGAATGCCAGGTAGCAGAGGCCGACGACCGTCATGACGGCGGCGGCGCAGGCCAGCGCGGTGTTCTTCAGGCGCCGCGCCGCGGCGAGGTCCCCCAGGGCCAGTTCACGGCTGACATTGATCGAGGCGGCGTGGGAGAGCCCCACGGCCACCTGGAAGACGATGTAGACGAGCTGGTTGACGGCCGTGTGGGCGGCGAGCGCGGCACTGCCGAAGGAACCGGCCATCAGCGCGGTCAGCGAGAAGAACCCCGCCTCCGAGCCGTAGGTGGCCGCGATCGGCACGCCCAGCCCGATCAGCCGCCGCACGGTGGCACGGTCGGCGCTCAGCAGAGAGAGGCTCAGGCGCGGGCCGAGCACCGGGTCCCGGCGCGTCGAGGCGTACAGGGCCAGGAAGGACAGCAGGTACACCAGTGACGTCGCCACGCCGATGCCGGTCAGGCCCAGCCGGGGCAGACCCCAGGTGCCGTGGACGAACACCCAGTTGAGGCCCGCGTTGACGGCCACGGACGCCAGGGTGATCCGCAGCAGCGCCTGCGGCCGGCGCATGCCGACGGTGAACTGGCGCACCGCCTGGAACCACAGGCACGGCAGCAGCCCCGGCGCGAGGGCCACCAGCATCGAACGGGCCCGGTGGGCGACGTCCGCGTCCTGGCCCAGCAGGGACAGGCACTGGCCGATGGCGACCATGAGGACGGCCCCGGCGACGCCGGCGAGCGTCGCCACCGCGAGCCCGGCCCGGGCGACGGCGGTCACCTCGTCGTCCGGCCCCGGGGAGCCGGGCTCCTCGGGGGATCCGGGCTTTCCCGGGGACGCCTCGGCGCGCGCGGCCGCCGCGGCGACCCGGTTGCCGACGGAGGTCACCAGGCCCACGCCCATGGTGCGCAACTGGTTGAAGACGACGACGGCCAGGCCGCCCGCCGCCAGTTCCCCGGTGCCGAGCAGGCCCATCATCACGGTGTCGGTCGTGGTGAGCGCGACCTGGGCGAGCTGGGTGAGGACGAGCGGGACGGCGAGGACGGCCAGGGCCCGGCCGTCGCGCAGCAGCCGGAGCGGGGCGGCGGGCATCGCGGGCATCAGCGACCGCGCAGGGTGGCGAGGAGGTCGCCGATCTCGCGTTCCACGACCGGGTCGAGGAGGTCGCGGGCGGCCATCCAGTCGTCGTCGAAGACGGTGTCCAGGTACTTCTCGCCGCCGTCGTTGATCAGCGCGACCATTGTGCTGCCCGGTGGCAGCGAGGGCAGCAGCCGTAGCGCCTCGTGGACGACGCCGCCGGCGGAGCCGCCGATGAGCAGGCCGGTGCGGGCCACCGCGCGGCAGGTGGCGAACGCCTCGACGTCACCGACCTTGACGCCCTCGTCGATGAGCGAGAAGTCGACCAGCGCGCCGATCCCGGCGCCCTCGGGCGTGCCGGTGCCCGACTGGTAGTAGTCGTGCGCGGGCCCGCCGAAGGCGACGGACCCCTTGGGCTCCACCCCGACCGTCCGCACCTCCGGGACGAGCCGGCGCAGCTCGCGGGCGGTGCCGCACAGGGCCCCGCCGGTGCCGACGGCGGCGACGAGGACGTCCACGCGGCCGTCGAGGGCGTCGTGGAGCTCATGGGCGACGGCCGCGTAACCGACGCCGTTGCTGGGGTTGTTGTGCTGCTCGGTGAAGATCGTGTTGTCCTGCCCCCGGGCGAGGCTTTCGGCGAGCTCCTCCCGGGCGGCGGTGGCCAGGTCGTCCGTGCCGTCGTCGGTGACGTACACGAGCTCGGTGCCCAGCGCGCGCATCGCGCGCAGCTTGTCGGCGCAGGCGTGGTTGTCGACGACGGCGGTGAAGGCGTAGCCGCGCTCGGCGGCCATGACGGCCAGTCCGAGGCCGGTGTTGCCGGAGGTCGACTCGACGATACGGCCGCCCGGGCGCAGTTCGCCACGGGCCTCGGCGTCCAGCACCATCCGGCGGGCCATCCGGATCTTGGCGGTGCCCATGGGGTTGAACATCTCCAGCTTCAGTAGCAGCCGGCTGCCGTCTCCGGTGCGGCAGAGCTCCAGGAGCGGGGTGTGGCCGATGAGTTCGGAGACACGGGTGACCACGGCGGGCCGGGCGGGCGCGGCGGACGGGGGAACCGGCGCGGGGCGGGCGGTGAGTGCCGCGTTCATGGGATCAGGGGCTCCTGTGTGGTGAGGGGCTTCACGGGGGTGAGGGTCAGGAGTGGCGGTCCAGGCGCCAGCGCGGCCGCCCCGTCAGACGGTCGAGGACGACCTTGGGGGGCAGTGGGAGGTCGTGGAAGGGGGATTCGTTGGAGTCCATCTGATAGCCGGCCGTATTGGGGTAGACCAGCAGATCGCCCTCCCGGGGCCGGGCGGGCAGCGGCACCTTGCGCCAGGTGACCATGTCGGACTCCAGGCACGTCGCGCCGCCCACGCAGGCCGCGACGACGGCGGGGCCCTCGGCGGGACCGGACGCCGTGAGGAGCACGGGATCCGGCAGGTATTCGCTGTCGAACCACTGTTCCGACAGGCTGAGGCTGCTGCCGTCCACGGTCAGGACGGCGTAGCCGTCCCGTTCCTTGACGCCCTGGACCCGGAAGACGGTCGAGCCCGCCCGGTCCAGCAGGGCGCGGCCCGGCTCCAGCATCAGGGTGACGCCCGCGGCCCGGAGCAGCCGGGCGAGGCTGGTGGAGTGCCCCTCGGGGGTGGTGGCCAGGACGGCCCGCAGGACGTCCGCGCCGGCCAGCGGGGAGTGGTACGGGTAGAAGTCGCCCGCCGTGAACGACTTGCCCCCGTGGTAGTGCTCGGGCCGCTGCTCGGCGAGGAAGCCGTGCCAGTCGTCGGCTGCGGCGTAGTCGACGGCGAAGCCGCCGCCGATGCTGATCCGGTCGGCGCGCAGGCCCATGGCCCGTGCCGCCCGGCACTCGTCGACGAGCCGGCCGGTCAGGTCGGCGCGGGGCCGCAGGGCGTACCCGGACAGATGGAAGCTGAAGCCCTCCATGCTCACGGCCGGGCCGGCCGCCGCGCAGCGGCGCAGGGCGGCGGCCGTCTCCTCGTCGTCGAGCCCGAAGCGGCTGTGCGGCTGGTCCGGCGGCAGCCGGCGCAGCAGCACCCGCGCCGGGCGGGCCGTCCCGCCGGTCAGCGCCAGGATCCGGTCCAGCTCGGCGGGGGAGTCGACGGCGATCAGCGCGCCCTGGAGCACGGCGACGCGCAGCAACTGCTCGTGCTTGGCGGGGCCGGTGACCGTGATGTCCTCGCCGCGCACACCGTGGGCGAGGGCCTCGCGCAGCTCACCGGCGGAGGCGACGTCCACGCCCGCGCCCGTCGCCGCGCAGCGCTCGATCCACACGGCCGCCTTGTTGGCCTTCTTCGCGTAGTACACCCGGCCCGCCACGCCTGCCTCGGCGAGGGCGGCGCGGAAGGCGGCGAGGTTGGTGTCGAAGCGGTCGGGGAGCAGGAAGTGGAACGGCCCGTCGAAGGCGTAGGAGAGCTCTTGCAGCAGCCCGCTCGTGAGGACCGCCGAGGCCCGGGCGTCCGGGTGGGCGGGCAGCGGCGGGGCGGCGGCCGTGCCGGTGGTCGTCACTGCCACAGCGGCACCCGCGTTCCCAGGCCCTGGGTGAGGGCGAGTTGGGCGAAGCGGTGGCCGAGCGCGATGTCGGTGACGACCAGACCGCTGTTATAGGCGAAGATCCGCTGGTCCGGTGCGGTGCGCCCGGGGGCGTCCCCGGCGAGGACGGCGGGGAACTCGGCGTCGACGGCTGGCAGTTCGCCATCGGCACCGGCCATGTCGGTGCCGGTGACGCGCATCTGGGCCTCGCTGGTGGCCACGACGCGGTCGGCCTCGTGCAGCGTGGACGGTGCCAGGCCGTGGCCGACGAGGACGGCCAGCGCGCCGGGCCGCAGCCAGGACGCCTCCACGGCGGCGGGGGTGTGGGGCCCGGCGGTGGCGACGACGACGTCGGCGGCCCCGGCGGCCTCCCGAAGATCGGTGACGATCTCCACGTCCCGGCCGGGGAAGTGGGCGCGCAACTGGCGGCGGACGGCGGTGATCCCGTCGGGGTGGGTGCCGTGGAGCATCAGCCGCTCCAGGTCCGGCAGCGCCGTCAGCAGGAACGGCAGGGCCAGCCGGCCCTGGGTGCCGGTGCCGATGACCAGCGCGGCGCGCGCCCCGGGCGGCGCGCACTCGCGGGCCAGCAGCGCGGAGACGGCGGGGGTGCGCAGGGCGCCGATCCGGCCGCAGTCCATCATCGCCAGGGGCAGCCCGGTGACGTCGTCGTAGAGGGTGAGGGTGGTGTAGTAGTGCTGCTCGTCGCGGGGGCTGTGCAGGCCGTGCTTGTACGAGGTCTTGACGGCGACGACGTCGCGGGAGCCGTCGCGGCCGAGCATCGCGTACGCGACGGAGTGGCCGTCGCCGGGCTTGACGGTGAGCTTGCGGGGGTTGTCGGAGCGGCCGGCGGCCAGGGTGCGGTAGGCGTTCTCCACGGTGGCGAGGACGTCGGCGGGGGCGATGTCGATGCCCGCCACGTCGCTGGTGGACAGGACGGTCAGGGTCCTGTCGTCGCGTATTCGGGCGGAGTCGTGGCCCCGGTCGGCGGGGGCGGTGTCTGTCATGGGGGTCCCTTCGTGTCCGTACGGGGTCGGGCCGGGTCGGGCCTGGTCAGGCGGCGTGGGCTTCGAGGGCGGCCTGTCCGTAGCCGTGCTCGGCGGCCTCGGCGGCGGGGCGGGTGCGGCGGCCGGGGACGCGGACCGAGGCGCGCTTGAGCCAGCGGTCGGTCCCGTCGTAGCGGGCGGTGAAGGGCACCCGGCCGTGGACGACGAGGTCGTTGTCGACGACGAGGACGTCGCCGGGGGAGAGGCTCACGGCCACGGAGACGCGGGCGAGTTCCTCCTCCAGCCGCCGGTAGGCGGCCCGGTACTCGGGGCCGGCGTCCGCCAGTGGGGTGTAGGCCGGGTCGAAGCGCAGGGTGAGGCCGTCCGGGGAGCGCCACAGGGCGGGGACGCGCGGCGGCTCCCCGGCGAAGCCCTGGGCCTCGGAGTAGGCGTCGTCGGGCAGGATCGGCAGCGCGGGGCGGGTCAGCTCCTCGACGGTGGCGTCGTCGAGGCGCACCCGGCGGACGCTGGCCGCGGTGGTGGCGATGGCGTCGTGGTTGCGCATGCAGGTGAGCATCAGCAGATGGGCGCGGCCGGGGTGGAAGGCGTCCTCGGTGTGCGGGCTGAGGAGCACGCTGCTGCTGGCGCCGGTCTGCTCCCGCTCGTGCCCGGGGGCCGGGACGATGTTGTGGACGAAGCGGCCCTCCTGCTGGCCCTCCCAGGCGATGGGGTCGCCCATGACGGTGGCCAGCAGGAGCAGGGCTATGTCGTGGTGGGCGCCGGAGTCGCCGGCGGTGCGCCAGCTTCCCGGCGTGTCGCCGATGCGGGCGTCGTCGACGCGCAGGCCGCGCAGGACGAACAGGCCGGCGTCGGTGTCCACGGGCCGGCACTGCCGCCGGACGGCGGGGCCGAGGGCGGCGGCGGACTCCCGGACTCGCCGCAGGAGTCCGGGGGAGGTGGCGGAGGTGCCGAAGGAGGTGAGGATCTCCTCGGCGGCGCGGTGCAGTTCATCGACCGAGGCGTCGTCGAGCAGGCGGACGGGGGCGTGGACGGGTGCGGTTCCCGTGCTCATGGCGCGATCTTCCGTTCCGTAGCGGGGTGTGCAGTCCGAAGGGGCGACGCGGGCATACGGGCATGGCACGGCGGCGGGCCGCGCTGCGGGCAGGGGTGGGGAGGTGGCGGAGGGGGTGTGGCCGCCGGCCCGTGGCGTCGGGGGCTGGCCAGAAACGTACCGCTAGAAGTTAGGTAAGGCAAACCTAACTCACGGGTTACCCGCTTGGTCCGTTTTCGGGCGATGGGCCCGTAAATCAAGGGGGTTGGCTGGCGCCCTGGCCGGAATCCATGCATAGGTCAGCCGGGTTTGCGGCGACGGTCGCAGTTAGGGTAGGCAAGCCTAAGTAGCTCGGAAGTGACCCCCATCTGCCGGATCGAGGACGACGTGGACTTCACCAGGCGCCAGATGCTGCTGGCCGGAGCCGCCATAGGCTCGGCCGCACTGCTCACCGCCTGCCAGGGTGGCGGCGGTACGGCCCCCTCGAACACCGGAAACCAGCCGCGCCCCGGAGGCACCCTGCGCGTCGGCGCGCTGGGCCGGACGTCCGCCATCACCCGCGATCCGCACGGCAATCAGGGCAACGAGAGCGACTATCTCGTCATCGCCCTCGTGTACGACACGCTCACCGCCCCCGGCGCGAAGGCCAACACGGCCGGGCGCCTCGCCGCCTCCTGGACCCCCTCCGACGATCTGAGGACCTGGCGCTTCACCCTCGCCAAGGGGGCCGTCTTCCACGACGGCACGCCCGTCACCGCCGACGACGTCGTCTGGTCCCTGCGCCGGCTCCGCAACACCCCCGCCGGCGCCGCCCGGCTGCCCGGCATCAAGGCCGACGACATCACGGCCGACGGCAAGGACACCGTCGTCCTCGTCTCCGACTACGCCAACGCCGAACTCCCGCTGCTCACCCGGCTCTCCACCTTCGTCCTCAAGAAGGACACCGCCGACAAGGACCTGCCCAAGGCGCCCGGCACCGGACCGTTCAAGCTCGACTGGTACCGCAACGGCAACGCCCGCCTCGTGCGCAACGACCACTGGCACGGCGGGAAGGTCCTCCTCGACGCCATCGAAGTCACCATGTTCGAAAGCCCCCAGGCCATGGCCAACGCCCTGCTGGCGGGCCAGATCGACCTCGCCTCCAACGCCGGCGCCGTCGCCGGCCGCACGGCCGCCGCCCGCAAGGACGTCCAGGTCATCCGCCGGCCCCAGGACATGGCCATGCCCATCGTCATGCGCACCTCCGAGGGCAGCCCCTTCGCCGACCCGAGGGTCCGCGAGGCGTTCAAGCTCGTCGTGGACCGCCCGGCCATGGTCAAACAGGTGCTCTCCGGCTACGGCACCGTCGCCAACGACATCCTCGGCACCGCCGACCCCGCCTACGCCAAGGACATCCCCCGGCGCGCCCGCGACCTGGACAAGGCCAAGCGGCTCCTGAAGGAGGCGAACTTCGACCTCGGGAAGACCTACGACCTCGTCACCACCGAGGACATCGCCGGCCTCGCCGAGTCCGCCACCCTCTTCGCCGCCCAGGCCCGCGAGGCCGGGATCAAGGTCGATGTCGTCAAACAGGAGTCCGGCACCTTCTACGACAGGACCTGGCTCAAGGGCGACTTCTACACCAACTACTGGGGCACCAACGACTCCGTCGTCTTCTTCGCCTCCAAGACCCTCGTCACCGGCGCCGGACAGAACGAGGCGAACTTCTCCGACAAGGACTTCGACGCCTCCTACCGCGACGTCCTCGGCACCAAGGACACCGCCGAGCGCGCCCGCAAGCTGCGCGAGCTCCAGCGGATCGAGCACGAACGCTCCGGCTATCTGCTGTGGGGCATGGCCGACGGCATCGACCTGGCCGCCGCCAAGGTCCGCGGCCTGCCCACGCTCCCGGGCTACGGGCGCGTCCAGCTCGAGAACGCCTGGCTCGCCCGGTGACCTCCGGCACAGCGCGGGCCGCCACGCTCCTGGGCCGGCGACTCCTGCTGCTCGTCGCCCTCCTCGCCGTCGTCTTCGCGGCGATCGAACTACTGCCGGGCGACGCCGCCTCCGCCACCTCCGACCGAGGCGAGGGCGCCGCCGGCGTCGCGGCGCGACGGCACCTGCTGGGCCTGGACCGGCCCCTCCCCGAACGCTTCTGGGACTGGATCACCGCCCTGCCCGCCGGCGACCTCGGCACCTCCGCGCGCGGACAGCACGTCACCGACCTGCTCGCCGCGCCCTTCCCCAACACCCTGCTGCTGGGCGGCACCGCGTTCGTCCTCACGGTCCTGCTGTCGCTGGCCCTCGGCTGCTGGGCCGCCGCCCGGCCCGGCGGACCCGTCGACCGGATCGTCGACGTCACCGCCACCGCCGCCTTCGCCCTCCCCGAATTCGTCGTCTCCGTCTGCCTGTTGCTCGTGCTCTCGCTGTGGACCGGCTGGCTCCCCGCCGCCACCCTCACCGGCGCCGACGGCGGCCCCGCCGACTGGACGATGCTCGTCATGCCCGTCCTCGCCCTCGCCCTGCCCCAGACCGGCTGGAACACCCGAGTCGTCCGCGCCGCCCTCGCCGACCAGGCCGCGACCCCCCATGTGGAGGCCGCCGTCCTCGACGGGCTGCCCGCCCACCGGGTGCTGCTGCGCCACGCGCTCCCGGGCGCCCTGCCCGCCGTCGCCACCGGCTTCGCCACCTCCACCGGCATGCTGCTCGGCGGGGCCGTCGTCGTCGAGACCCTCTTCAACTACCCGGGCATCGGCACCGTCCTGGCCGGAGCCGTCGCCGACCGCGACACGCCCGTCATCGCCGGGGTCGTCGCCTGCGCCGCGGCCGTCATCACCGTGGTGCTCCTCCTCGCCGACGTCGTCCGCGCCCGCACGGTAGGAGCCCACCCATGAGCGCCCTCGTCCTCTTCGGCCGGGGCCGGCGCGGCCTGTGCGCAGCCGCCCCCGCCGTGGGCATCGTCGTCGGCCTGCTGGCGCTGACCGGCCCGCTGCTGGCCCCGCACCCCCTCGACACCCCCGTCACCGCCCCCTACGCCGGACCCGGCGACGGCGCGGTCCTCGGCGGGGACCAACTCGGCCGGGACGTCCTCAGCCGGCTGCTGCACGGCGGCGACGCGCTGATCGCCGGCGCGCTCGTGGTGGCCGTGGTCGTCACCTGCCTGGCGTCCGTCCTGGGCTGCGTCGCCGTGCTCGCCCCTCGGCTGGGCAGGCTCATCGAACGCACCGCGGACCTGGTCATCCTCGTGCCGCCGGTGCTGGGCTTCATGCTCCTCGCGCTCGCCTGGCCCGGCGGCCGGCGCCTGGCCGTCACGGCAGCCGCCGTCATCCTGGGCACCCCCTACGCCGTACGCGTCGTCGCCGCGGCGGCCGCGCCCCTGGCCGGCGCCGGATTCGTCGAGGCCGCCGTCGCGGGCGGCGAACGGCTGTGGCGCGTCGCGCTCCGCGAGATCCTGCCCAATCTGCGCGCCACGGTCCTGGCCCTGTTCGGGCTGCGGTTCGTCGAGGCGGTCTATGTCATCTCGATGGCGGGCTTCCTCCAGCTGGGGCCGCAGCCACCCGAGGCCGACTGGGCCCTGATGATCCGGGAGAACGCCCCCGGCATCCTCCTCAACCCCTGGTCGGTGGTGGCCCCCGCCGCCGCGATCGCCGCCCTGGCCATCGCCACCAACCTCGCCGCGAACACCCTCGCCCCACGGACGCGCGGTGGCGCGGCACCGCGGGGAGGCGATGCACGATGACGACGACGCCTCGACGCGGGGCGGGCCACGGCGACCCCGCCCCGGAGCGCACCGGGCTCGTCCGCGACGTCGCCGAGTCCACTCCGGGCGCCGCGGATTCCGCCGCGGTCGCGACTGGTTCGGCTCCGGATGCCCGGGGCGCCGTCGGCTCCGTCCCGGCCTCCACGGATTCCGCCCCGGACGGCGCCGAATCCGCCGCGGACACCGCGGACGGTACGGCCCCCGGCCCGGGCGCCGGCGACGCCCCGGTCGTCGCCGACGTCGCCGGACTCGAAGTCCGCATCCCCGACGGCCCCGTACTGCTCGCCCCCGCCGGGCTCACGCTGCGCCGGGGGCGGATCACCGTCCTGACCGGGCCCTCCGGTTCCGGCAAGACGACGCTGCTCCGCGCCGTACTCGGTGACCTGCCCCCAGGAGCGCGCGTGACCCGGGGGAGCGTACGTGTCCTGGGCCAGGACGTGTTCGCCCTGACGCCAGCGCGGCTGCGCGAACTGCGGCGTCACCGCCTCGCGTTCGTCGGCCAGGACCCCGGCTCCGGGCTCAACCCCCGGATGCGGGTCCGCGACCTCGTCGCCGAGCTCGCCACCGGCGCGAGCCCGGCCGACGTGAGGAAACTGCTGGCGGAATGCCGGCTGTCCGTCGACGACGGGCTTCCCGACCGCCGGCCCGCCGCCCTCTCCGGCGGCCAGCAGCGCCGCGTCGCCCTCGCCCGTGCCCTGGCCCGTACCCCCGACGTCCTGCTCCTGGACGAACCCACCGCGGGGCTCGACCCCGCGCTCCGCGACGAGATCGCCGACCTCCTGCGACACGTCGCCACCGACCGCCACATCGCCGTCGCCCTCGCCTGCCACGACCCCGAACTCGCCGCACGCTGCGCCGACGACGTCGTCGACCTCGGCACGAACACGCTGGGGGCCGCGCCCCCGCGCGGGCCGGTGCGCCGGCCCGCGCCCCAGGCCGCGCCCGGGTCCGGCGGCCCGCTGCCCACGCCTCCGCCCCGGCCCGGCGGCGAGCCTTCCGCACCCCGCACCGGCCTCGTCGCCCGCGGCGTCCGCGTGACCTTCGCCGCCCCCGCCCCCGTGCCCACCCCCACACGCGGCAGCGCGACAACGCACCGACACGCTCTGGACGGCGTGGACTTCGCTGTCGCACCCGGCACCGTCGCCGCCATCGTCGGCCCCTCCGGGTCCGGCAAGACCACCCTGCTGCGGGTCCTCGCCGGCCTGCGGCCCGCCGACGACGGCGAGCTCACCCTCGACGGCGCGCCGTTGCCCACCCGTGTCCGCGCGCGCGGTCGCGACGAGCGGCGCCGGATCCAGCTCGTGCCGCAGAACCCGCTCGGGGCCCTCAACCCCGCCCGTACCATCGGTGCTTCGCTCGCCCGCCCGTTGCGGTTGCACCGGATCGTCCCCCGCGAAAAGACCGCGGAGCGCGTGGCCGAGCTCCTGCGGGACGTCGGCCTGCCGCCC
This sequence comes from Streptomyces sp. NPDC037389, assembly GCF_040636475.1. NCBI lineage: Bacteria > Bacillati > Actinomycetota > Actinomycetes > Kitasatosporales > Streptomycetaceae > Streptomyces > Streptomyces sp. NPDC037389. The sequence continues at coordinate 149,990 of NZ_JBEZUS010000002.1, read as the reverse complement.
GAGTACGCGCGCCGTCACCCCCACGAGCTCTCCGGCGGGCAGCGTCAGCGCGCCTCCATCGCCCGTGCCCTGGCCCCGCGCCCCGACGTGCTGCTCTGCGACGAGGTCACCTCGGCCCTGGACCCCGCCACGGCCGTCGCGGTCATGGAGTTGCTCGCCCGGCTCAGGGCCGAGCGCGGGCTGGCCCTCGCCCTCGTCAGCCACGAGCCGCACCTCGTCGCCGCGTACGCCGACACCGTCCTCTTCCTGGCGGAAGGCCGCGTCGCGCCGCCGGATTGACAGACGGTAACCGGGAGGGGAGTCTAGCCCGCACTGATCAGTTACTGACTGGTCGGTCAGTAGGAAAAGGCCCCCCTTCACACCCTTTTTGGAGTACTTGTGGCACAGGTGCGAGAACGAGGCGCGCGGTACGGAAAGGCGCTCGCGGCGCTCGGCGCGGCCTCGGTGCTGACGGCCGGCGCGGCCGTAGTGGCCGGCCCCGCGGCGGCGGCCGCCCCGGCCGGTCAGGCCGACAGTGCGCGCTATGTCGCGCTCGGCGACTCGTACACCTCGGGCCCCGGCATACCCGAGCAGACCGGCGGGGACTGCGCGCGCTCCAGCGTCAACTACCCCTCGCTGACCGCCGCCAAGCTGGGCCAGAAGTCCTTCAAGGACGTCAGCTGCAGCGGTGCGAAGACCGACGACATGTGGAACACCCAGGCGGGCTCGGCCGGGCCCCAGCTGGACGCCCTCGGCAAGCAGACCCGCCTCGTGACCGTCGGCATCGGCGGCAACGACATCGGCTTCGGGACCATCATCGGCAGCTGCGCCGTGCTGTCCGCGACCGACCCCACCGGCGCCCCGTGCAAGAAGCAGTACACCGCCGCCGACGGCTCCGACGTGCTCGCCCAGCGGATCAACGACGCCGCACCGAAGATCGCCAAGGTACTGAAGGCCGTTCACGAGCGCGCCCCGTACGCCAGGGTCGCGCTCGTCGGCTACCCGTCGATCATGCCGGACAACGGTACGAGCTGCTTCCCGTCCGTGCCGATCGCCGCCGGTGACGCCCCCTACCTGCGGGACACCGAGAAGCGTCTGAACACGATGCTCCAGCAGCAGGCGCGCGCGGCGCACGTCCGCTACGTCGACACCTACGGCACGACCGTCGGCCACGACGTGTGCACCCCGGCGGCGGACCGCTGGGTCGAGGGCGTCCAGCCCGAGAGCCCGGCCGCGCCGTTCCACCCCAACGCCAAGGGCGAGGCGGCCATGGCCGGCGCGGTGTACGCGGGGGTCCGCGGCTGAGCGGGCTTGCCGAAGTGCGGTGCGGGTACGCGTCCTGAAGGGGCGCGGGGAACCGCGCGACCAGCCTCCACCGGCCCGCAGGCGACGCGCTCCACTTCCCGCGGAGCGCTTGGCCGGCCTTCGGGGGCGCGGTCGGTAGGGTCACGCACGCCGGTGGCACGCCGTACGCGCCCGGCCGCGCGCCCTGACACCGGGCGCTCCGACCGGACTCCGTCGCACCGGACGTCGTACCGCGCGCCGTCGTACCGGGCTCCACAGCGCCCGGCGGCCACCCCCGGCGCCGCGACGACCGCGCCCGTAACCGCACCCGCACCCGCCTGACGGCACATCACGGGCCGGGTTCGGCCGGGGTCCAGCCCCGGCCGGGCCCGCTCCCGCGGCCGTGCCCGGCCGGGGCGAGTGCCCTGTCGGCGGGCGGGCTCCGCGAGTAGGCTCCGGGGCCCGTTCGTCCGTCACGGAGGCACTCATGGCCCTCGCCAGACCGAACCCCCGCCGGAGCCTGCCCGTCCTCGCGGCCACGGCCGCCCTCGTCGCCGGGGCGCTGGCGGCGCCCGCCGCGGCCGCCGGGCCCGCCGGCGAGGCCACCCGCACCCCCGCCAAGTCCCCCGTGGCCGTCGGCTACGGCGGTGCCGTGGCCAGCGTCGACGCCGACGCCTCCGCCGCGGGCGTGGAGGTGCTGCGCAAGGGCGGCAACGCCGTGGACGCGGCGGTGGCCACGGCCGCCGCCCTCGGCGTCACCGAGCCCTACTCCGCCGGCATCGGCGGAGGCGGCTATTTCGTCTACTACGACGCCAAGTCCCGCAAGGTCTCCACCATCGACGGCCGCGAGCGCGCCCCGCTCAGCGCGACCAAGGACCTCTTCATCGAGAAGGGCGGCCCGCTGCCCTTCGCCGACGCCGTCACCAGCGGCCTGAGCGTCGGCGCCCCCGGCACCCCCGCCACCTGGGACACGGCCCTGCGCTCCTGGGGAAGCCGTAGCCTCGGCCAGGTCCTGGCGCCCGCCCGGCGGCTGGCCCGCGACGGCTTCACCGTCGACGAGACCTTCCACAAGCAGACCGCCGACAACTACGACCGCTTCAAGGACTTCCCCGCCACCGCCAAGATCTTCCTGCCCGGCGGCAAGCCCCCGGCCGTCGGCTCGACGCTGCGCAACCCCGACCTCGCCCGCACCTACGGCCTGCTGTCCGACCAGGGCGTGGCCGCCCTCTACCGGGGCGCGCTGGGCCGGGACCTGGTCCGGACCGTGCGCAAGCCGCCCGTCGACCCGGCCTCCGGACGCGTCGCCCGGCCCGGCGATCTGACGGAGCGGGACCTCCGCGCGTACGGCGTGCGCAAGCAGGACCCCACCCACACCTCCTACCGAGGCCTGGACGTCTACAGCATCGCCCCCTCCTCCTCCGGCGGGACGACCGTCGGCGAGGCCCTCAACATCCTGGAGAACTCCGAGCTGAAACGGCTGGACCAGCAGGCCTATCTCCACCGCTACATCGAGGCCAGCCGGATCGCCTTCGCCGACCGCAACCGCTGGGTCGGCGACCCAGCCTTCGAGTCCGTGCCTGTCCAGGGTCTGCTCTCCCAGCGCTTCGCCGACTCGCGCGCCTGCCTGATCAAGGACGACGCCGTGCTCACCAGCCCGCTGGCGCCCGGCGACCCGCGCCGCCCGGGCTCGCGCTGCGCGACGGGCGGCCGGGCCGCCCCCACCCCGTACGAGGGGGAGAACACCTCCCATCTGACGGTCGCCGACAAGTGGGGCAACGTCGTCGCGTACACCCTGACGCTGGAGCAGACCGGCGGCAGCGGCATCACCGTGCCGGGGCGCGGCTTCCTGCTGAACAACGAGCTGACCGACTTCTCCTTCACCCCCGTCAGCCCGGGCGTCCACGACCCCAACCTGCCCGGCCCGGGCAAGCGCCCGCGCTCGTCCCTGTCGCCCACGATCGTCCTGGAACACGGCAGGCCCGCCTTCGCCCTCGGTTCGCCCGGCGGCGCCACCATCATCACGACCGTGCTCCAGACGCTCCTCAACCACGTGGACCGCGGCATGCCGCTGGGCGACGCCATCGCCGCGCCCCGCGCCAGTCAGCGCAACACGGCGGCCACCGAGCTGGAGCCGGGGCTGTGGAGCAGCCCGCTGCGCGGCCGGCTGGAGGCCAAGGGCCATGTGTTCAAGCTCAATCCGGAGATCGGCGCGGCCACCGGCGTCCAGCGGCTGCCCGACGGGCGCTGGCTGGCCGCGGCCGAGAAGAGCCGGCGCGGGGGCGGCTCGGCGATGGTGGTGAGGCCCGGGGGGAAGCCGCCGGTGCGCTGACGGCCCCTCCGCGCGCGGGGGCCGCGCGTTCCCGCGCCGGAACGGGGCGGATTGGGGCGGCCGCCGCCGGGCCACGATCACTGATGTCATGAGTGGGCGGCGGCGGTTGACACGGGTCCTGGCGGTACTGATCGGCGCGTTCGCGGTGTGGCTGTCGGCAGCCGGCACCGCGGACGCGGCCCCGGCGGAACGAACATCGGCGAAAGAGGCTCCGACCTGCCGGGTCGGCGCCTATCTCAGCGACCTCTACGACCTGGACCCCGCCAAGAACGCCTTCTCGGCGCGCCTGACGGTCTGGAGCGTCTGCCCGAAGCGCGAGCTGGACCCGCTGCCCGACGTGGCGTTCAGCAATTCCAGTGACGCCGAGAAGAGCGAGCCCTCGGTGACGCGGGAAGCCGGCATGTTCCGGGACCTGGTGCGGATCCAGGGCGTCTTCCGGCAGGACTGGGACCTGCGCGCGTTCCCCTACGACCGGCACCGGATCACGATCAACATCACGTCCCGCAAGACGATCGACAAGTTCCGCTTCACCCCCGACAACGAGGACTCGGGCGCGAACGAGGGGCTCGCCCCCAACGGCTGGAAGCTCACCGGATTCCATCTGGCCTCGGTCGAGCAGCACTTCCCGACGAACTTCGGCGACGTCACGCTCCCCCGGGGGAAGGGCAGCACCCGCAGCAGGCTGGTCGTCGAGATGGGCCTGGCGCGTGACGACCCCACGGCCTTCTGGCGGCTGACCGGGCCGCTCTACCTCATGGTGCTCCTCGCCACCGCCGCCTTCCTGCTGCCCACGCACGGCAATGAGCTGGGCATGGCCGAGCGGCTGGACTCGATGCAGAGCCGGCTGGCCCTGCTGGGCGGCGGACTCTTCGTGGTGATGCTGAACCTCCAGCAGGTGAGCACGGTCGTCACGAGCACGGTCGGGCTGACGCTCATCGACGGGCTGCATCTGCTGACGCTCGTCTATGTGCTGCTGGCGGTGCTGGCCACCGTGCTGTCCTGGCGCTGGACGGTCCGGGGCGGCGACCCGGCGCGGGCGGAGCGGATCCACCACCGCTGCGCCTGGATCGGGCTCGCCACGTACGCCCTCGTCGCCGCCGCGCTGGTGGTGTACGCCGCCGGTCTGGCGTAGGCCGGCGACCGGTACGGGTCAGCGGCCCAGCAGCGCGAGGATGTTGTCCGTGGTGTCCGTCTCGGCCAGGCGCGGGAGGACCTTCTCGACGGAGAGGCGGTGCACCTCGGGGTCCGGGTCGGTGACGGCGTCCGTCGCGACGGTCACGTGGTAGCCGTGCTCGTGGGCCGCGCGGGCGGTGGACTCGACGCCCGCGCCCGTCGCGATGCCCGCCAGCACGACCTGGGTGACGCCCCTGCGGCGCAGCTGGAGGTCCAGGTCGGTGGCGTGGAAGGCGCCCCAGGTGTGCTTGGTGACCACGATGTCGGTGTGCTGGCGGCCGAGCTCCGGCACCGGCTCGGCGAAGTCGGCCGGGGGCAGGCCGGAGCGCGGCGGGGCCTCGGAGCGCCCGGGCGCGGCGCCGACGACACGTACCAGGACGACCGGCAGCCCGCGCTCGCGGAAGGCGGCGGCGAGGCGGGCGCCGCGCTCGACGACGGCGTCGGCCGGGGGAGCGGGGTGGGTGGTGGGCAGGGCGACGATGCCCTTCTGGAGGTCGACGAGGACGAGGGCGGTCGCCGGGTCGAGGGTGGTGGCTGTCATGCGGCCACCCTAAGAGAAAGACAGGTAAACTTGCAAGGATGCCTTTCTGAAATGCGTGGACACGGGACATGCGCGATGGTCTTGCCACGGGGAGTGACGGGACCTACGGTCGCATGCACACGCGGATCTTTCGCGTACGCAGCCTGTTCGAAGCCCCGGCTGAGGAGCAGCTCATGGCCAACGTTGTCCGTGCGGCACTGGTCCAGGCGACCTGGACCGGCGATACCGAGTCGATGATCGCCAAGCACGAGGAGCACGCCCGCGCCGCCGCCGCGCAGGGCGCCAAGGTGATCGGTTTTCAGGAAGTCTTCAACGCCCCCTACTTCTGCCAGGTGCAGGAGAGCGAGCACTACCGCTGGGCCGAGCCGGTCCCGGACGGCCCGACCGTCCGCCGGATGAGCGACCTCGCCCGCGAGACCGGCATGGTGATCGTCGTGCCGGTCTTCGAGGCCGAGCGGTCCGGTTTCTACTACAACACCGCCGCCGTCATCGACGCCGACGGCACGTATCTCGGCAAGTACCGCAAGCACCACATCCCCCAGCTCAAGGGGTTCTGGGAGAAGTACTACTTCCGGCCCGGCAATCTCGGCTGGCCCGTCTTCGACACGGCCGTCGGCCGGATCGGCGTCTACATCTGCTACGACCGGCACTTCCCCGAGGGCTGGCGCGCCCTGGGCCTCGCGGGCGCGCAGCTCGTCTACAACCCCTCGGCCACCTCACGGGGCCTGTCCTCCCACCTGTGGCGGCTGGAACAGCCCGCGGCCGCCGTCGCCAACGAGTACTTCGTCGCCGCGATCAACCGCGTGGGCCAGGAGGAGTACGGGGACAACGACTTCTACGGCACCTCCTACTTCGTCGACCCGCGCGGGCAGTTCGTCGGCGAGCCGGCCAGCGACACCAAGGAGGAACTGCTCGTCCGCGACCTCGACTTCGACGTGATCGACGAGGTGCGCCGGCAGTGGGCGTTCTACCGGGACCGCCGCCCCGACGCCTACGACGGGCTGGTGCGGCCATGAGCCCCGCCGCCCCGCTCCACGACCGGCACCGGGCCGTGATGCCCTCCTGGCTCGCCCTCTACTACAGCGAGCCGCTGGAGCTCACCCACGGCGAGGGCCGGCACGTCTGGGACGCCTCCGGAAAGCGGTACCTCGACTTCTTCGGCGGCATCCTCACCACGATGACCGCCCACGCCCTCCCCGAGGTCACCAAGGCCGTCGGCGAGCAGGCCGGCCGCATCCTCCACACCTCCACCCTCTACCTCGACCGGCACATGGTCGAGCTCGCCGAGCGCGTCGCGAGCCTGTCCGGCATCCCCGACGCCCGGGTCTTCTTCACCACCTCCGGCACCGAGGCCAACGACGCCGCGCTCCTGCTGGCCACCACCTACCGCGGGTCCAACCAGATCCTGGCGATGCGCAACAGCTACCACGGCCGTTCCTTCTCCACGGTCGGCATCACCGGGAACACCAGCTGGTCGCCCACCAGCCTCTCGCCCCTCCAGACGCTCTACGTGCACGGCGGCGTCCGCGGCCGCGGGCCGTACGCCCACCTGAGCGACGGGCAGTTCATTGAGGCGTGCGTGGCGGACCTGGAGGACGTGCTGGGCCAGGCGCACGGCACCGTCGCCGCGCTGATCGCCGAGCCCGTCCAGGGCGTCGGCGGCTTCACAGCGCCGCCCGACGGGCTCTACGCCGCCTTCCGCGAGGTCCTCAAGCGGCACGGCATCCTGTGGATCACCGACGAGGTGCAGACCGGCTGGGGCCGCACCGGCGACCACTTCTGGGGCTGGCAGGCCCACGCCGCGAGCGGCCCGCCCGACCTGCTCACCTTCGCCAAGGGCATCGGCAACGGCATGTCCATCGGCGGCGTCGTCGCCCGCGCCGACGTCATGAACTGCCTCGGCGCCAACTCCATCTCCACCTTCGGCGGCAGCCCCGTCACCATGGCCGCCGGCCTCGCCAACCTCACCTATCTGATCGAGCACGACCTCCAGGGCAACGCCCGCCGCGTCGGCGGCCTCCTCCTGGAGCGGCTGCGCGCCATCGGCGCGGGCCTGCCGATCGTCCACGAGGTGCGCGGGCGAGGGCTGATGGCCGGCGTCGAGCTCGTCGGACGCGACGGCTCACCGTCCCCGAACGCCGCCGCCCGCACCCTCGAACACGCCCGGGAGCGGGGCCTGCTGATCGGCAAGGGCGGCCGCGAGGGCAACGTCCTGCGCATCGCCCCGCCCATGACGCTCACCGTCGCGGAGGCCGAGGAGGGCGCCGCGATCCTCGAAGAGGCGCTGAGGCGCGCCCAGCAGGACCTCGCCGCCGAGGAGGGCCCATGACCACCACGCTCATCAGCGGCGGACTCGTCGTCACCGCCGCCGACGAGATCGCCGCGGACGTCCTGATCGAGGACGGCAAGGTCGCCGCGCTGGCCGCCCCGGACAGCGCGTACGCCGGGCGCTGGAGCGCCGACCGCGTCATCGACGCCACGGGGAAGTACGTCATCCCCGGCGGCGTCGACGCCCACACCCACTTCGAGCTGCCCTTCGGCGGCACCGCGGCCTCGGACACCTTCGAGACCGGCACCCGGGCCGCCGCCTGGGGCGGTACGACGACGGTCGTCGACTTCGCCGTCCAGTCGCGGGGGCAGTCCCTGCGCGCCGGACTGGACACCTGGCACGCCAAGGCCGACGGCCGGTGCGCCGTCGACTACGCCTTCCACATGATCCTCTCCGATGTGCACGAGAGCTCGCTCAAGGAGATGGACCTGCTGGTGGGGGAGGGCGTGACGTCCTTCAAGCTGTTCATGGCCTACCCGGGCGTCTTCTACAGCGACGACGGGCAGATCCTGCGCGCGATGCAGCGGGCCGCCGGTAACGGCGGGCTGATCATGATGCACGCCGAGAACGGCATCGCCATCGACGTCCTCGTCGAACAGGCCCTGGCGGCGGGGAGGACCGACCCCCGCTACCACGGAGAGGTCCGCAGGACCCTCCTGGAGGCCGAGGCCACCCACCGCGCCATCCAGCTCGCCCGGGTCGCCGGCAGCCCCCTCTACGTCGTGCACGTCTCGGCCGAGGAGGCCGTCGCCGAGCTGGCACAGGCCCGCGACAAGGGCCTCCCGGTCTTCGGCGAGACCTGCCCGCAGTACCTCTTCCTCTCCACCGACAACCTCGCCGAACCGGGCTTCGAGGGCGCCAAGTACGTCTGCTCCACACCCCTGCGGCCGCGCGAGCACCAGGCCGCGCTCTGGCGCGGGCTGCGCACCGACGACCTCCAGGTCGTCTCCACCGACCACTGCCCCTTCTGCTTCTCCGGCCAGAAGGAGCTGGGCCGGGGCGACTTCTCGAAGATCCCCAACGGGCTGCCCGGCGTGGAGAACCGCATGGACCTCCTCCACCAGGCCGTCGTCGACGGCCATATCTCCCGTCGCCGCTGGATCGAGATCGCCTGCGCCGCGCCCGCCCGGATGTTCGGTCTCGCCCCGCACAAGGGCACCATCGCCCCCGGCGGTGACGCCGACATCGTCATCTACGACCCCCACGCGCGGCAGACGCTCTCCGCGTCCACCCACCACATGAACGTCGACTACTCGGCCTACGAGGGCAAACAGATCACCGGGCAGGTGGAGACGGTCCTCTCGCGCGGCGAAACCGTCATCGAGAAAAGGCGGTTCACAGGACGGGCGGGCCACGGACGCCACGTCCCCCGCACCACCTGCCAGTACCTCAGCTAAGGAGCACCCCGCACGTGGACTTCGGCCTCGTCCTCCAGACCGACCCGCCCGCCACCGCCGTCGTGGACCTCATGAGACGCGCCGAGGGCGCGGGCTTCCGCTACGGCTGGACGTTCGACTCCGCCGTGCTGTGGCAGGAGCCCTTCGTCATCTACAGCCGCATCCTGGAACACACCGAGCGCCTGGTCGTCGGCCCCATGGTCACCAACCCCTCCACCCGCACCCCCGAGGTGACCGCCTCCACCTTCGCCACCCTCAACGACATGTACGGCAACCGCACCGTCTGCGGCATCGGCCGGGGCGACTCCGCGATGCGGGTGGCCGGGCGCAAGCCCAACACCCTCGCCACGCTCGGCGAGGCGATGCGCGTCATCCGCGATCTGGCGGAGGGCCGCGAGGCCGACGTCGGCGACGGGAAGACACTGCGGATCCCCTGGATCCGCGACGGCCGGCTGCCCGTGTGGATGGCCGCCTACGGCCCCAAGGCCCTGGCCCTGGCGGGCCGCGAGGCCGACGGCTTCATCCTCCAGCTCGCCGACCCCTTCCTCACCGAATGGATGATCAAGGCCGTACGCGCCGCAGCCGCCGACGCGGGCCGCGACCCGTCCTCCGTCACCATCTGCGTCGCCGCCCCCGCCTACGTCGGCGACGACCTCGACCACGCCCGCGACCAGTGCCGCTGGTTCGGCGGCATGGTCGGCAACCACGTAGCCGACCTCGTCACCCGCTACGGCACCCACTCCGGCGCCGTCCCCGACGCCCTCACCGACTACATCGAGCGCCGCTCCGGCTACGACTACAGCCACCACGGCCGGGCCGGGAACCCTTCGACGGACTTCGTCCCCGACGAGATCGTCGACCGCTTCTGCGTCCTGGGCCCGGTGGCCGCCCACCGCGAACGCCTGGAGCACCTGAGGGAGCTGGGCGTGGACCAGTTCGCGGTGTACGCGATGCACGACGCGAAGGAGGCGACGATCGAGGCGTACGGGGAGCATGTGATCCCGGCGCTGGGGTGAGCCGGCCCCGGTCCCACCCTTTCACCGTTTCCCCGGAGGGGCTGATTTCAGCCCCTCCGGCGTTTGAGGAGCGGGGTCCGGGGCGGAGCCCCGGGAAACGGTGAAAGGGCGGGGCCGGGGCACAACTCCCTACGGGACCCGCGCGGTCCACTCGGGCGTACTGAACTTGGTCGCGGCCAACTCCTCCGCCCGAGCCATCTCCTCCGGAGTGACGGCACCGTCGACGAGCCCGTACCGCCCCCGGAACGAGGCCACCATCCGCTCGATGACGGCCTCCCGGGGCAACCCGGTCTGACGCCGCAGCGGATCCACCCGCTTCTTCGCGGACTTCGTCCCCTTGTCGGAAAGCTTCTCCTTGCCGATGCGCAGCACATCGAGCATCTTGTCCGCATCGATGTCGTACGCCATCGTCACGTGGTGCAGCACCGCCCCGCCGCCGGACACCACCCGCTTCTGCGCGGCTCCCGCGATCTTGCCCGCCTCGGTGGCGATGTCGTTGAGGGGCTGGTACCAGGCCTTGACGCCCATGCCCTCCAGCGCACCCAGGACCCAGTCGTCGAGGTAGGCGTAGCTGTCGGCGAAAGAGAGCCCCTGCACAAGGGCATCGGGCACGCACAGCGAGTACGTGATCGTGTTGCCGGGTTCGATGAACATGGCGCCACCGCCCGAGATCCGCCGCACCACCGTCATCCCGTGACGCTCCGCCCCCTCCGGGTCGACCTCGTTCCGCAGCGACTGGAAGCTGCCGATGACCACGGCCGGGGACGCCCACTCCCAAACCCGCAGTGTCGGAGGCCGCCGCCCGGCGGCGACCTCCATCGTCAGCACCTCGTCCAGCGCCATGTGCAGGGCCGGGGACTGCGGCCCGTCGTGGACGAGCTGCCAGTCGTAGTGATGCCAGTCCGTGGCCTGCGCCAGCGCCCGCCGCACCGCCACGCCCACCGCCTCGGAGGAGAAGCCGAACATCACCGTGCCCTCGGGCAGCGCCGCGTCGATGCGGGCGGCGAGCTCCGGGGCGGGGGTGTCGGCCGGCGCGCCCTCCAGGGCGCGGTTGATGTCGAGCAGCGCCTCGTCGGGCTCCAGGAAGAAGTCCCCGGCCACCCGGACGTCGCGCAGCGAGCCGTCCTCGACCTCCAGGTCCACGACGACGAGTTTTCCGCCCGGAACCTTGTATTCGCCGTGCACGGCCGCGTCCTTCCGCTCGTTCCCTCCGGTCGGCCACCCGGCCGACGGCGGAATCAACCGTAACTCTTGCGTGCCCGTCCACCGTCTGCCTTGCTGGGACGCATGTTCCCGTCGTTCACCACCCGACCCACCCTCCAGGGCACCTTCGGCATGGTGTCCTCCACCCACTGGCTGGCCTCCCAGTCCGCGATGGCGGTCCTGGAGAGCGGCGGCAACGCCTTCGACGCCGCCGTGGCCGCCGGGTTCGTGCTGCACGTCGTCGAGCCGCACCTCAACGGCCCGGCCGGGGAGGTGCCCGCACTGCTCGCCCCCGCCGGGGGACCGGTGCGGGTGCTGTGCGGCCAGGGCCCGGCCCCCGCCGGGGCGAGCGTGGCGCACTACACCTCGCTCGGCCTGGAGCTCGTGCCCGGCACCGGCCCCCTGGCGGCGGCCGTGCCCGGCGCCTTCGACGCCTGGATGCTGCTGTTGCGCGACTACGGCACCAAGCCCCTGCGCGACGTGCTCCAGTACGCCATCGGCTACGCCGAGCACGGCCACGCACCCGTCGAACGGGTCGGGGCGACCGTGGCCACCGTCAGGGAACTGTTCGAGACCGAGCCGGAGTGGGCGTCCTCCGCCGCCCTCTATCTGCCCGGCGGCAGACCCCCGGCCCCCGGCGTCCTCTTCCGCAACCCCGACCTCGCCGCCACCTGGCGCCGCCTCCTGGCCGAGGCGGAGGCCGCCGGGCCCGGCCGCGAAACGCGGATCGACGCCGCCCGCCGGGTGTGGCGCGAGGGTTTCGTCGCCGAGGCGCTCGTCCAAACCGCCGCCCGCCCCACCCTGGACACCTCCGGGGAACGCCACGCGGGCACCCTCACCGGCGACGACCTCGCCCGCCACCACGCCTCCTACGAGGACCCCGTCACCCACGACTGGCAGGGCTGGACCGTCTGCAAGGCCGGCCCCTGGTCCCAGGGCCCCGTCCTCCTCCAGCAACTGGCCCTGCTGCCCGAGCGGCCGCCCGCGTACGGGACGCCCGACTACGTCCACACCCTCATCGAGGGGAGCAAGCTCGCCATGGCCGACCGCGAGGCCTGGTACGGCGATGCCACCGGCGACATACCGCTCGACGCGCTGCTGTCGGACGCGTACAACGCCGGGCGCCGGAAGCTGATCGGCGCCACCGCCTCGTACGAGCTGCGCCCCGGCAGCCCCCAGGGACGCGCCCCGCGCCTGGCCCGGGTCCCCGTCCCCGGGGGCCCGGCGGCCGTCGCGGGCGGCGGGGAGCCCACCGTCGCCGCCGACGGCGCCACCTCCGGGGACACCTGCCACCTCGACGTCGTCGACCGCTGGGGCAACATGATCTCCGCGACGCCCAGCGGCGGCTGGCTCCAGTCCAACCCCGTCGTGCCCGGGCTCGGCTTCCCCCTCGGCACCCGGCTCCAGATGGCCTGGCTGGAGGAGGGCCTGCCGAACAGCCTCACACCCGGCCGCCGGCCGCGCACGACCCTCACCCCCTCCCTGGCCCTGCGCGGCGGGGAGCCCGTCCTGGCCTTCGGCACCCCCGGCGGTGACCAGCAGGACCAGTGGCAGCTCCACTTCTTCCTCGCCGTCGCGCTGCGCCCCGAGGTACGCGGCGGGCCGGACCTCCAGGGCGCCATCGACGCACCCAACTGGCACCAGGAGGGTTTCCCCGGTTCCTTCCACCCGCGTACGGTCCGCCCCGGCGCCGTCACCGTCGAATCGCGGCTCGGTGAGAAGACGATCTCCGAGCTGCGTCGCCGGGGGCACGCGGTGACGGTCGGCGGGCCGTGGTCGGAGGGGCGGCTGTGCGCGGTGGCACGCGACCCGGAGACGGGCGTGCTGTCGGCGGCGGCCAATCCGCGCGGGATGCAGGGGTACGCGGTGGGACGGTGAGAGGCCCATGGGGCGGCGGTGACCAGGCGTTCACCGGAACGTCATCGTGAGGCCATCGCCACACCACCGGTAGTCGACCCCACGTGGTTCGATATTCATATGGTTCAGACGATCGAAAAGTCCCTCGCCGCATTCCTCGAGGGCGACCTCAGCGAGGTCGAGGAGGCGGTCCGCAAGGCGGCCGCGACCGAGATCCTGCCGCGCTTCCGGCAGCTCGCCGCGGACGAGATCGTGGAGAAGAACGGCCCGCACGACCTCGTCACCGTCGCCGACCGGCTCGCCGAGGAACAGCTCACCCACGCCCTCACCGCCCTGCTGCCCGGCTCGGTGGTGGTCGGCGAGGAAGCCGTGCACGCCGACCCGTCCGTGCTCGACGCCCTCGGCGGGGACGCCCCTGTGTGGATCGTCGACCCGGTCGACGGCACCCGCCAGTTCGTCCACGGCGACCCCGGCTTCGCCACCCTCGTCTGCCTCGCCCACCGCGGCGAGCTGCTGGCCTCCTGGACGTACGCCCCCGCCCTCGACGAGCTGGCCGTCGCCCGGCGCGGCGGGGGAGCGGTGCTCAACGGCGTACCGCTGCGCTGCGGTTCCCCGGAGCCCGGCCGCGACCTGACCGTCGCGATCTCGCACTACGACTTCACCACCGACGAGGAGAAGCGCGTCCTCGGGACGCTGCTCACCGACGGCGTCGCCCCCCGCCCCTGCGGCTCGGCGGGGCTGGAGTACCTGGCCGTGGCCCGGGGCACCCTGGATTCGCTGGCTTTCTCGTGGGAGAACCCCTGGGATCACGCGGCCGGTCTGCTGCTGGTCGCCGAGGCGGGCGGGGCGAGCGCCACCGTCGCGGACGAGCCCTTCCGGATCACCGGTGGCAACGCCCTTCCCTTCAGCGCCGCGCGGGACGAGAAGACGCTGCGGCATATCCTGGGTCTGCTGGCGTCCGCCGGCTGATCGACAGGCTGTTCTGATCGACAGGCTGTTCTGGTTACAGGACATGAGGGGAGCCCCGGTGGCCACCATGCTCGACGCCGTCGTCGTGGGGGCGGGGCCCAACGGGCTGACCGCCGCCGTGGAACTCGCCCGGCGCGGTCTCGCCGTCGAGGTCTTCGAAGCCGCCGACGCCATCGGGGGCGGTACCCGCACCGAGGAGCTGACCCTCCCGGGCTTCCGGCACGACCCCTGCTCCGCCGTCCACCCCCTCGCGGTCCGCTCGCCCGCCTTCGCCGACATGCCCCTGGACCTCCACGGCCTGGAGTGGATCCACCCCGAGCTGCCGCTCGCGCACCCTTTCCCCGACGGGACGGCCGCCGTGCTCTCCCGGAGGGTCGGCGAGACCGCCGCCTCGCTCGGCCCGCGCGACGCGGGCCGCTACCGCCGGCTCGTCGCGCCCTTCCACGGCCGCTGGGACACCGTGGCCGCCGACTTCCTGCGCACCCAGTGGGACGGGCTGCCCCGCGACCCGGTCACCTACGCCCGCTTCGGGCTGGTCGCCGCGCAGTCCGCCGGACTGCTGGCCAGGACCCGCTTCCACGACGAGAAGGCCCGCGGCCTTTTCGCGGGGCTCGCCGCCCACGGCATCGCCCCGCTCAGCGGCTTCGGCACCGGCGGCATGGCCCTGCTCTTCGCGCTCGCCGCCCACGAGTGCGGCTGGCCCGTACCGCGCGGCGGCTCGCAGTCCATCGCCGACGCCCTCGGCTCGTACCTGCGCGAGCTGGGCGGCGTCATCCACACCGGCTTCGAGGTCAAGCACCTCGACGACCTGCCGCCCGCCCGGGCGTTCGTCTTCGACACCTCGCCGACCGCGCTCGCCCGGATCGCGGGACTCGGCGACGCCTACCGGAACTTCCGCTACGGACCCAGCGTCTTCAAGATCGACTACGCGCTGGACGGGCCCGTGCCCTGGACGGCCGAGGCCGCCCGCCGGGCCGGGACCGTCCATGTCGGCCCCACCTTCGGGGAGATCGGGGAGGCGCTGCGGGCCGCCGTCGAGGGCGACGACCCCTCCGTCCCCTTCCTGATCACCGCCCAGCCCAGCATCGTCGACCCCACCCGCGCACCCGAGGGCAAGCACACCTTCTGGGTCTACGGGCATGTGCCGAACGGCTGGGAGGGCGACGCCACCGAGGTGATTGAGCGTCAGATCGAACGCTTCGCCCCCGGCTTCCGCGATCGCGTCCTCGCCCGTGCCACGGCCGGGCCGCCCGAGCTCGCGGCGCGCAACGCCAACTACGTCGGCGGCGACATCGCCACGGGCTCGGTCGCGGGCCTGCGGCTCCTGCTGCGCCCCAGGCTCGCGCGCGTCCCCTACGCCACCGCGCACCCGGCCGTCTTCCTGTGCTCCTCGGCCACCCCGCCGGGCCCGGGCGTGCACGGCATGTCCGGCCACCACGCGGCCCGGGCGGTCTGGCGCAGGCTCTTCGCGTAAGGGGGCCGGCCGGCACCGCCGCCTCGGCGTGGGTTACGCCGCCTGACCCAGGTCGGCCAGCACCCCGGCGCGCAGCGCCGCGGGCTCCACGCCGAGGCGCCGGAAGTAGTCCGCCGTCGTCTCGTCGTCGCAGCCGAGCACGCCCAGCAGGACGTGTTCGAGGCCGATGTGATTGCTCTTCAGTGTCCGCGCCTCGCGCAGAGAGCCCTCCAGTGCCCTCTTGGCGCGGGGCGCGAAGGGGATGTGGCCGACGTTTCCGGCGGGGTTGCGGCCCAGCCCGAACAGCCGCCGTCCCTCCGGTTCGGGTGCCGGCGACGGCGCGTCCAGCGCGCCGGGCCCGAATGCCCGCTCCGCCTGGTCGCGCACCGCGTCGAGATCGATGCCGAAGGCGCGCAGCGCCTCCGCGTCGTCCTCGTCGAAGTGGCCGTCCGGGACCGTCGGCACCGACTCCGAGTCGAAGGCGGCAAGGCAGCCCTCGGCGGTGATGTCGAAGCGGGCCAGGGTGGTGCCGACCGGCGCCCCCGCGTGGCCGGCGATCGCCATCAGCAGATGTTCCGTGCCGATCCGCGCGTGCCCCAGCGCGCGCGCCTCTTCCTGAGCCTCGACGACCGCGAATCGCGCGTCCTTGGTGAACCGTTCGAACATGTTCGTCTACCTCCTGGCGTGCTTCTTGTGGACCGCCTGCCTGCTGACCCCGAGGGCGCCGCCGATCTCCTCCCAGGACCAGCCCTGCCGGCGGGCGCTGTCGATCTGAAGGGCTTCCAGCCGCTCGACCAGCCGCCGCAGCGCGGCGACGGCGCGCAGCCCCACTCGGGGGTCCGGGCTCATCGCGGCTTGGGTGGTGCCCACCGCGTCGTTGGATTCCGTCGCTTCGGTTCCGGCCATGCTGTCAACCTAGGATGACATGACGCCGGTGTCAACCATCATTGACAAACCGGGGATCGGTCCCCGGTGACCTTGATGTCGGATTTCCGCGAGCACCGGGCCCTCGGAAGATCGACCCTGGAGGCATGCACACCGACTTCGACCGCTGCGTACGGGCCGTCCGGTCCAAGGACGCGCGCTTCGACGGCTGGTTCTTCACCGCCGTGCTCACCACACGCATCTACTGCCGTCCCAGCTGCCCCGTCGTTCCGCCGAAGGAACGGAACATGTCCTTCTACCCCAGCGCGGCCGCCGCCCAGCAGGCCGGCTTCCGGGCCTGCAAACGCTGCCGTCCCGACGCCGTCCCCGGATCGCCGCAGTGGAACGAACGCGCCGACCTCGTCGCCCGCGCCATGCGCCTCATCGCCGACGGCACGGTCGACCGCGAAGGCGTCGGCGGCCTCGCCGCCCGCCTCGGCTACAGCACCCGCCAGATCGAACGCCGGCTGTTCGCCGAGCTCGGCGCCGGACCCCTCGCCCTCGCCCGGGCCCAGCGCGCCCAGACCGCCCGCATCCTGATGGAGACCAGCGACCTGCCCATGGCCGACGTCGCCTTCGCCGCCGGCTTCTCCGCCCTGCGCACCTTCAACGAGACCGTCCGCGAGGTCTTCGCGCTCACCCCCACCGACCTGCGCGCCCGCGCCGCGCGCGGCAGGGGCCCGGCCACCCCCGGCACCCTGGCGCTGCGGCTGCCCTTCCGGGCGCCCCTGTGCCCCGACAACCTCTTCGGGCTGCTCGCCGCCACCGCCGTCCCCGGTGTGGAGGAGTGGCGCGACGGCGCGTACCACCGCACCCTGCGCCTCCCCTACGGGCAGGGCACGGTCGCGCTCGCCCCCGAGCCCGGCCATATCGACTGCCGGCTCGCCCTCACCGACCTGCGCGACCTGGCGGGCGCCATCAGCCGCTGCCGCGGGCTGCTCGACCTCGACGCCGACCCGGAGGCCGTCGACGAACGGCTGCGCGCCGACCCCGCGCTCGCGCCCCTCGTCACCGCCGCCCCCGGCCGCCGCGTCCCGCGCACGGTGGACGCCGACGAGCTCGCCGTACGGGCCGTGCTGGGCCAGCAGGTGTCGACCGCCGCCGCCCGCACCCTCGCCGCACGGCTCGTCGCCGCGCACGGCGAACCCGTGACCCCGCCCGAAGACGGCCCCGGCGCGGGCCTCACCCACCTCTTCCCGTCCGCCGAGGCGCTCGCCGCCCTCGACCCCGCCGCCCTGGCCATGCCCGCGGGCCGCCGGGCCACCCTCGTCCGCACCGTCCAGGCGCTCGCCGACGGCGAACTCGCCCTCGGCGCCGGCAGCGACCGGGAGCACGCCCGCGCGCGGCTCGCCACGCTGCCGGGCATCGGGCCCTGGACGGCGGAGATCATCGCGATGCGCGCCCTCGGCGACCCCGACGCCTTCCCCGCCACCGACCTCGGGGTGCGGCGCGCGGCCGCCCGGACCGGACTGCCCGCGACCCCGGCCGCCCTGACCCGGCACGCCGTGGCCTGGCGGCCGTGGCGCGCGTACGCCGTGCAGTACCTGTGGTCGGCCGACGACCACGCCGCCACCCGCATGCCCGCCTGACGCCCGCTCCGTTAGGAGACCTCCCATGACCCGCGTCCGCACCCACGTCCACACCGTCGTCGGCAGCCCCTACGGCCCCCTCACGCTCGTCGCCACCGACGGAGTCCTGTCCGGCCTCTATATGACCGACCAGCGCCACCGCCCTCCCCAGGAGACCTTCGGCGACCGCGCGACCGAACCCCTCGACCCCGACGGGCCGTTCCCCGAGGCGATCTGCCAACTGACCGCCTACTTCGCGGGCCGACGCACCGGATTCGACCTTCCGCTGCACCTGGAGGGCACCCCCTTCCAGCGCCGCGTCTGGGAGGAGCTGCGGCGGATCCCGTACGGGCGGACCGTCTCCTACGGCGAGCTCGCCGAGCGCCTAGGCGCCCCGGGCTCCGCCCGGGCCGTCGGCCTCGCCAACGGCAGGAACCCCGTGGGCATCATCGTCCCCTGCCATCGCGTCGTAGGCGCCAGTGGCGATCTGACCGGCTACGGCGGCGGCCTGGAGCGCAAGCGGCGGCTGCTGGCGCACGAGAGCGGTCCGGAGCGGCTGTTCTGAGCGGTCCGCCGGGATCGCGGTCCGGTCGCCGCGGGCCGGTGGGGGCCGGTCGTGCCCACGCGGCGGCAGCCGCATATCGACACTGCCCCGCGCCCCTTACGGGGCGCCCAGCCGCTCCAGCAGCGCGGGAAGCGCGCTCCCGATCGGCTCGCGCACGATCTCGTCGGCGCGGTCGTCGTACGGCGTGGGCTCGGCGTTGACGATGATCAACCGGGCGCCGTGGTCGGCCGCGAGACCGGCGAGGGAGGCGGCGGGGTGCACCGTGAGGCTCGTACCGACCGCGATGAACACCTCGCAGGCCTTGGCGACGGCCACCGCCTCGCCCAGCACCATCGGGTCCAGGCCCTCGCCGAACATCACCGTCGCCGACTTCAGGATGCCGCCGCACGTCTCGCACGCCGGGTCCGGGTCCCCGGCCGCCACCCGCTCCAGCGCCTCCGCCATGCCGGAACGCGCGTGGCACCGGGTGCACTCCACTGCCCGTGCCGTGCCGTGGAGTTCGAGGACCTTGCGCTCCGGCATGCCCGCCAGCTGGTGCAGCCCGTCGACGTTCTGGGTGATGACGCGCACGGGGGTGCCGGACCGCTCCAGACGGACCACGGCCTCGTGCGCGGCGTTCGGCCGGGCGCGCAGTGTCGGCGCGTCCCGGCGCATCCGCCAGGACCGGCGGCGGATCTCGGGGTCCGCCATGTAGTACGCGTACGTGACGAGCTTCTCGGCCTCAGGGTCCCGCCGCCACAGGCCGTTGGGGCCCCGGTAGTCGGGGATGCCGGAGTCGGTGGAGATCCCGGCGCCGCTGAGGATCGCCACGAGAGGTCGTCTGTCCGTCATGCCGCGAGCGTACGTGCGCTCCTGCGCGTCGGCACGCGTATTTCCCGGCGCCGGGTTCCCGTCGCGTCAGGACGGACCGCTCCCGCCGCGTCCCTCCTCGTCCCGGTCCCGGGTGCTGTCCGCGAGCCGGCGCAGCCGGGGGTGGCGCACCGGCCCGTGCTCGGTGACGGCCTCGCCGACCATCGTCCGCAGGGCGTCCCGGAGCCCGTGGAGGGCGTGGTGCCGCGCGGGTCCGGCGCCCGGGTCCGTGCGCAGTTCGGACACCAGCGACCAGCACACGGCCAGCATCACCAGCACGAAGGGCAGCGCGACCAGGATCGTCGCCGACTGGAGGGACTTCAGCCCGCCCGCCACCAGCAGCACCGCCGCCACCGAGGCCATCAGCACGCCCCACACCACCACCAGCCAGGTGCGCGGATGGAGGGCTCCCCGGCTGGACAGCGAGCCCATCACCAGCGACGCGGAGTCCGCGCTGGTGATGAAGTACGTCATCACCAGCGCCATCGCGATCCACGAGGTGAGCGTGGCCAGCGGCAGGGTGTCCAGCAGGGCGAACAGGGAGGACTCCGCGCCCTCCTTGACCGTGCCCGCCATGTCCGCGGCCCCGGTAAGGTCCAGGCGCAGCGCGCTGCCGCCCATCACGCAGAACCACACCACCGTCGCCCCGCTGGGCACCAGCAGCACCCCGATGAGGAACTCGCGTACCGTCCGGCCGTGGGAGATCCGGGCGATGAACGTGCCGACGAACGGTGCCCACGACAGCCACCACGCCCAGTAGAAGATCGTCCACGCGCCCAGCCACTGGGAGTCGGTGAAGGCGCCGGTACGGGTGGCGAGCGTGAGCAGGTCGTTGAGATATCCGCCCGCGGCGGCCGGGATCGTGTTGAGGACGAAGACGGTCGGCCCGAGGAGGAAGACGAAGAGCATCAGGACGGCGGCCAGCGCGATGTTGAGCGTGCTGAGCCACTTGACGCCCTTGTGGAGCCCGGAGAAGGCGGAGAGCACGAAGGCCGCCGACAGCGCCGCGATGATGACGAGTTCGAGGCCCGTGGTGTCCTTCACCCCGGCCGTGATGTTCAGCCCCTTGGACACCTGGAGGGCGCCCAGACCCAGGCTGGTCGCCGTGCCGAAGACCGTGGCGAAGACCGCGAGGAGGTCGACGACCCGCCCCGGCCAGCCGTCCGCCCGCTCCTGGCCGAGCAGGGGGACGAACACCGAACTGAGCCGGTTCCCCCGGCCCTTGCGGAACCCCGCGTAGGCGAGCGCGAGCCCGGCCGTGCCGTAGATGGCCCACGGGTGGAGCGTCCAGTGGAAGAACGAGTACTCCAGGGCCGTACGCGCGGCGGCGGGGGAGCCCGCCGTCACCCCGCTGCCCGGGGGCGGGGAGACGAAGTGCTGGAGCGGCTCGCCGACGCCGTAGAACATCAGCCCGATGCCCATGCCGGCGCTGAACATCATGGCGATCCAGGCCAGGTTGCCGAACTCCGGCGCCGAGTCGTCCGCGCCCAGCCGGATCCGGCCGTACCGGCTGAAGGCGATCACCACGCACAGCACGAGGAAGACGTCGGCCGAGATCACGAACAGCCAGGCGAAGTTGGACAGCACCCAGCCCAGGGCCGAGGCCGAGACCCGGTCGAAGGACTTCCCGGCCAGCGCGGCCCAGGCCACCACCGCCAGGACCGCGGCCATGCCGATGACGACGAGGGGCGGGTCCGGGGCCTCCGTGCGCTCCGTGTACTCGGTGCTCATGACGCCCCACTATGGCCGGGAATAGCCCGATCGGTCGTGCGGGCGCGCCGCCCGGGCCGGGGGGAGTGCGGCAGTTCCCCCGTGAGCGTGTGCGACGCGCGTGAGCCCCCTGCCCCCTACGAGGGCCATGCGGGGTCGGCGTCGCACCGGGCCTGCATCCGTACGCCCTGCTGCCGCGCCCCCGGCGCCCTGTTCATGCGATGTCAGGATGAAAAGAGAAATAAGCCATCCATCCGCCGAACTGGGGGAGCCTCCATGCTGCCCGAAACGCGATCCTGGTCCTCTCGCCGGCCCGGCCTCGTGGGCAAGGTACCCCGGCATCTGGCGGTCATCCTCGACGGCAACCGCCGCTGGGCGGAACGGCACAGCCTCCCCCTGGCCGACGCCTACCAGGCCGGGGCCGATCGGGTGCGCGAGCTGCTGTGCTGGTGCGACGAGCTGAGGATTTCCTACGTCACGGTGTGGGCGCTGTCCCAGGACAACCTCTACCGGGAGCCCAAGGTGGTCGACCAGATCGTGGAGGCCATCACGGCGGGACTGCGCGGCATGGCCGCGGAGGCCCGCTGGCCCATCAGGGTCGTCGGGTCCCTCGATCACCTCCCGCACCAGGAGCAGGCGGTGGCGCTCCGGGCCGTGGAGCGGGATTCCGCCACCGCGCCGGGAACGCGGCTGACGGTGGCCGTCGCGTACGACGGGCGGCGGGAAATCGTCGCCGCGACTCAGGCGCTCATCTGCGCCTACATCGAGGGCTCGATGGCCGGGGAGCTCACTGAACAGCGGCTGGCGGACTTCCTGTCCACCGCGGGACAGCCGGATGTCGATCTTTTGATCCGGACGTCAGGGGAGAGCCGGCTGTCCGGATTCATGCCGTGGCAGACAGCGTATGCGGAGTTCTACTTCACGCCTGTCTACTGGCCGGATTTCGACCATCGTCATTTCGGTGAGGCAATCGATGCCTATGCGGACAGGGATCGGCGGCGTGGGTTGTGAGGTCTTGCCGCGACGGCCGGCGCAAAGGCGCTTGAACGATGCGGGGGCGCGCGGGCCCAGCCATTGATCTTGGTGGTCCGCCATGGATGCGCTCCGCGCCCCAGTGCGCGCTCGGACGTGACCGCCCGTCGTTTGTGAGGCGCACGGTGAGGGCAGCAAAGAATCATGCGCCAAGCCGGTCAACGGAGTTCGGATTCTGGTCGGAAGGGGAGACGCGTGGGCAAGTCCCTACTATTTTCCGAATCGTTTGAGAGCGATCAACTGGCCCTGAAGGAATATCAGATTCCCCAATACGACATCACATTTCCCGTCGTGCTCAACCCTCATCACGAGTACGCGGAAAAAACCGCCGTCCACTGGGCACACGAGTATGGTCTGGACCGCACGCCGGCGGCTGTCCAGCGCCTGACCGACATGCAGTGCGGCATGTTCTCCGTGCTCTGGTGCCCGCGCTCGGACCGCGAGGGAGCGGTCATCCTGGCGAAATGGATCATTTGGCTGTTCCTCTGGGACGACACCTTCGACGACGGCCCACTCGGCCGCGACCCGGCCGCGTTCGCCGACGCCCTCGCCCAGGTCGAGCGCGCCGTCCCGGACGACCCCGGACGCCTCGACGACACCCTCACCTTCCCGCTGGCCCGGGCGCTGGCGGATCTCTGGCGCGACTTCCACGCCTGCGCCCCCGACAACGTGCGACGTCGCTTCCCGGTGTCATTCCGGATGTACCTGCGAGCCATGGCCGCCGAGACGCGGAACCGGGCCGCCGAAGCCGTCCCCGACCTGGACGCGTATTTGCGGCTGCGCCGGGTGTGCGGGGCGACGCGCTCTTCCATCGACATGATCGAAGGGCTCCAGGGAGTGGACGTCCCCGACATGTTGCGGCACGGCCTCTACGGTGAACTGCGCGCTTTCGCCAGCGAACTGTGGCTGTGGTCCAACGACACCTTCACCGTCCGTAAGGATCTGCACTACCGAAATCCCCACAATCTGGTCCTCGTGCTGCGTGAGACCCGGGGCCTGTCGTTGCAGGACGCCGCGGACCAGGCGGGACACATGGTCGAGCAGCGACTGCGGGACTTCGGGAGAGTCGCGGAACGCCTGCGGGAGCTGGTGGACCTGCCGGAGGACCCGCACTCCCGGGCCAAGGAGCCTGTGCTGGGCGGCGTGCGGATGCTGGAGGAAAGCATCTCCGGATATTTCCGCTGGCAGGAGACCACTCTCCGCTACCGGCGCACCTCCGGTTTTCTCACCCCCTGAACCGTCAGTGCCGACAACCGCCGACCTCGAGTGGATGGAGATGGGTCATGCGTGTGCGCAACTACAAGTCCAATTTCTCGGCGATCGCGGCGAACGAGAATCATCTGGAATCCCTCCCGTATCCCACGGGGTGGTTCTGCGTGGGATTCTCCAAGGAATGGCGGCCGGGGGACGTCCGTACCTGCCGCTTCATGGGAGCCGATGTGGTGGTGTTCCGGACCCGTTCCGGCGCACTGCGGGCGACCCACCCGTACTGCCCGCACCTCGGCGCTCACCTGGGGGCCGGAAGCACTGTCGAGGGCGAACACCTTGTATGCCCGTTCCACCGGTTCGCCTTCACGGCGGACGGGAAATGCGCACGTACTCCCTACGGGACGCCGCCGAAATTGTCCCTCGGACTCCTGCCGTCGTGCGAGAAGCAGGGAATCGTATGGCTCTGGTATTCCCCGGACGGTACGTCGCCGACCTGGGAACTCCCTGACTTCCCTGACTACTCGACCCCCTGCACGTTCCGGACCATAGACTTGGCGGGCCAGCCGCAGGATGTACTGGAGAACCTTGTCGATTACGGTCACCTGCGCCAACTCCACGGTCTTCATTACGTCGACGTGGTGTCCGAGCCCAAGAGCGAGGGCCCTTTCTACTCCCTGACGTTCCGCTTCGGCCGTGATCTCCTGCGCTACCCCATGCAGCAGGAGGCCACGTGCCGGCTCATGGGTGTGGGCGGCGCGCTCGTCACCTTCGAGTTCGCGCGCCTGAAGATGCGCGCGGCGGCGTGGGTGCTGGCCACTCCGATCGCACCGGCGCGCATGCGCTTCTGGTCGGCGGCGTACGTCGCGACCGATCCGGTCCCCTACCTGCCCGCGCCGCTCCACCGCTCTCTCGAGCGGGCCCTGAGCGTCGGCATGAACTGGTGGACCGTGCACGACGTGGAAGTCGACCTGCCCATCTGGCACCACAAGAAGTATGTGCGCCATCCCAAGCTGAACGACGCCGACGGCCCCATCGGCTCCTTCCGGCACTGGGCGCGCCAGTTCTACCCCCAGGAGATTCCCGCCGGCTCCTGACCCCGGTAGGGTCGCCGCGGCGCGACGACCCGTACGGCCTCCGGGCCGGGGAAGCGAGGACGGCACGGTGGCGGAACCGACACGCGTACTGATCGCCACGGACAAGTTCAAGGGATCGCTGACCGCCGTGGAGGTGGCCCGGCACGTGGCCGCCGGGCTGCGGCGGGTGGTGCCGGGGGTGGTGCCCGTGGCGCTGCCGGTCGCGGACGGCGGTGACGGGACCGTCGCCGCAGCCCTGTCGGCCGGCTTCGGGCGCCGTGAGGCGACGGTGACCGGGCCCGTGGGGCGGCCGGTCGGGGCCGCGTACGCGCTGAGCGGTGACGGCGGCACGGCGGTGGTCGAGATGGCCGAGGCGTCCGGGCTGCGGCTGCTGCCGCCCGGACGCCTCGCGCCGCTCACCGCGACCACGTACGGCACGGGCGAGCTGCTGCGGGCCGTGCTCGACGCGGGGGCGCGCGACATCGTGCTCGGGGTCGGCGGGAGTGCCACCACCGACGGCGGGGCGGGCATGCTCGCCGCGCTCGGGGCGCGCTTCCTGGACGCGGCCGGGCGTCCCCTCGGCCCCGGGGGCGGCGCCCTCGCCGCCCTCGACCGCGTCGACCTGTCCGGGCTGGACCCCCGCCTGGCCGGGACCCGGATCGTGCTGGCGAGCGACGTCGACAACCCGCTCACGGGCCCGCGCGGGGCGGCGGCGGTGTACGGGCCCCAGAAGGGGGCGGGCGCGGCGGACGTCGCCGCGCTGGACGCGGGCCTCGCCCGCTACGCGCGGCTGCTGGACGGCGGCCGCCTCGCGGACGCCCCCGGCGCCGGGGCGGCCGGCGGCCTCGGCTACGGCGCCCTGGCCGGGCTGGGGGCGGCCTTCCGGCCCGGCATCGAGGTGATGCTCGACGTGCTGGGGTTCCGCGCGGCGGTGGCGGAAGCGGACCTCGTCATCACGGGGGAGGGCTCGCTCGACGAGCAGACGCTGCACGGCAAGGCGCCGGTGGGGGTGGCGCGGGCGGCGGCCGGGACGCCTGTGGTGGCCGTCTGCGGGCGGCTCGGCCTGGATGCCGCCGCCCTCGCCGGCGTGGGAATCCGGCGGGCGTATGCCCTCACCGACCTGGAGCCCGACCTGGAGCGGTGCGTGGCCCATGCCGGGCCCTTGCTGGAGCGCCTCGCGGTCCGTATCGCGCGCGACTGCCTGTGACACCACCTCCCTGATGTACGTCGAGGGGCCCCGAGCCGAAAGCTCGGGGCCCCTCGACGTACATCAGGGAGGTACTACTACTGCGGCTGCGCCGCCTCCCGCGCCTCGCGCCGGTTGTCGCGGAAGGTGTTCACCCTGCGCGCCGTCGCGAAGAGCGGGATCACCGCGCCCAGGACCACCTGGAGCGCGCAGCCCGTCTGGAGGAGGAGCTCGCCGCCGGGCGCGTCGAACGCCCACGCGGCCAGCAGGCCCATGCTGAGCACGATCCAGCTGAGCATGGCCACCGCCAGCGGCCCGCGCGGCTTGGGGTACTCGACCCGGCTGACCATCAGCCACGCCACGCCCATGATCGCGAGCAGCGTCGGGACGAAGGGCAGCTCCAGCAGCACGATCGAGACCACCGTGAGCGCCCCGAAGGGGCTCGGCATGCCCTGGAAGATGCCGTCCCGCATCGGCACACAGGAGAAGCGCGCCAGGCGCAGGACGACGGCGAGCAGCACCACGATCGCGGCGACCGCCGAGACGCGCTGGTGGGCGTCGTCGGCGACCATGCCCCAGACGACCACGAAGTACGCGGGCGCCAGGCCGAAGCTGATCAGGTCGGACAGGTTGTCCAGCTCCGCGCCCATCGCCGAGCTGCGCAGCTTGCGCGCCACGAGCCCGTCGAAGAGGTCGAAGACGGACGCCAGCAGCATCAGTATCACGGCCGTGGCCGCGCTGTGGCGGGCCATTCCGCCGTCCTCGTTCCCCGTGAGGTGGGGGATGAGGACGCCGGTGGTGGTGAAGTAGACCGCCATGAAGCCGCAGATCGCGTTGCCCAGGGTGAGGGTGTCCGCTATCGACAGCCGGGTGGACAGCGGCATGGGGTCCGTGTCCTCGGTCTCCGCCTCGGGAACCCAGGCGGCCTGTGTGTCCGGATCAATCACGGTCAAGACGTGTCACCCCTGCCGTGGTGGCCTGGCCGACCTCGACCGCGATCTCGACGCCCTCGGGGAGGTAGATGTCGACTCGCGAACCGAAGCGGATCAGGCCGATCCGATCGCCTTGCTCCACCTTGGTGTCGGCCCCCACGTAGGGGACGATGCGGCGGGCGACGGCACCGGCGATCTGGACCATCTCGATGTCACCGAGCTCCGTGTCGAAGTGCCAGACGACACGCTCGTTGTTCTCGCTCTCCTTGTTGAAGGCCGGCACGAATCCACCCGGGATGTGCTCGACCGACGTCACCGTGCCGGCCAGCGGCGCGCGGTTGACGTGGACGTTGAGCGGGCTCATGAAGATCGCGACGCGGGTTCGTCCGTCCTTCCAGGGCATGATGCTCTGCACCACGCCGTCGGCCGGGGAGATCACCCGGCCCTGGCCGATCTCACGATCGGGGTCGCGGAAGAACCACAGCATGCCGGCCGCGAGAGCGGTGGTGGGTACGGCCAGCGCAGCCCAGCGTCCGGAGCGGCGGGCCTTGGTGAGGCTGACGGCCGCCGTGGCGACGGTCGGCAGGAGCCACGGCGATGCTCCGCGCGCGAGGCGAACACCGCGGAGGCTGTCGCGAGGTGCAGAGGAAGAGCTGTGGGGCATGGGTGACCTTCGTAGCGGAGGGTGCCGCATAACGATCGGGGGACGGCGGCTTTCCGGGGATGCTATCGGTTGCGGGCGGCAACTGGCTAAGCGCCAAGGCCAGTCGATGGCCGAACCGCGACTACAGGGTGTGATCTTCTTCTCTGCACCATCACCGCCATCTCACCGTAAATGGGACTTAATCCCCGGTCAACCCCCGTCTCGGCCCTGAATCCGGTACTCCTCCAGCAGCCGGCGCCCGATGATCATTTTCTGGATCTCGGCCGTGCCTTCGCCTATCAGGAGCATCGGGGCCTCGCGGTAGAGCCGCTCGATCTCGTACTCCTTGGAGAAGCCGTAGCCGCCGTGGATGCGGAACGCGTCCTCGACGACCTCCTTGCAGTACTCCGAGGCCAGATACTTCGCCATGCCGGCCTCGAGGTCGTTGCGCTGCCCCGAATCCTTCTTCCGGGCCGCATTGACCATCATCGCATGGGCCGCTTCGACCTTTGTCCCCATTTCGGCAAGCTTGAACTGAATTGCCTGATGCTGTGCGATGGGTTTTCCAAAGGTGTGACGTTGCTGTGCGTAGGAGACACCCAGTTCGAACGCACGCTGTGCGACGCCGCAGCCACGGGCCGCCACATTGACCCGGCCGACCTCGACGCCGTCCATCATCTGGTAGAAGCCGCGGCCGGTGGCGCCGCCCAGCACCCGGTCCGCCGGGAGGCGCAGCCCGTCCATGATCAGCTCGGTGGTGTCGACCCCCTTGTAGCCCATCTTCTCGATCTTGCCGGGGATGGTCAGCCCCGGCTTGACCTGACCGAAGCCGGGCTCCTTCTCGATCAGGAAGGTGGTCATCGACCTGTGCGGGGCCGTCCCCTCGGGATGCCCCTCGTCCGTCCGGACCAGCACGGCCACCAGCGTCGACGAGCCGCCGTTGGTCAGCCACATCTTCTGGCCGGTCAGGACGTAGTCGTCGCCGTCGCGCACCGCCTTGGACGTGATCGCCGACACATCCGAGCCCAGGCCCGGCTCCGACATCGAGAACGCGCCCCGCACCTCGCCCGTCGCCATACGCGGCAGGAAGTGGTCCTTCTGTTCCTGGGTGCCGTGCTGCTTGAGCATGTAGGCGACGATGAAATGCGTATTGATGATCCCCGACACACTCATCCAGCCCCGGGCGATCTCCTCGACGCACAGGGCATATGTGAGAAGGGACTCACCCAGCCCCCCGTACTCCTCCGGGATCATCAGCCCGAAAAGCCCGAGTTCCTTGAGGCCCTCCACGATGCGGGTGGGGTACTCGTCGCGGTGCTCCAGCTCGGTCGCGACCGGAATGATCTCCTTGTCGACGAATTCCCGGACCGTGGCGAGAATCTCCCGCTGGACGTCCGTCAGCCCTTCGGTGCGCGCCAGACGGCCCATCTCACTTCTCCCGGATGATCGGCTCGGGGCGGCCGGGCTGCTCCCCGCCGCGCTTGTCGGTGTACTCGGCGGTGGGCACCATCACCTTGCGCCGGAAGACGCAGACCACGGTGCCGTCCTGCTTGTAGCCGATCGTCTCGACATGGACGATCCCGCGGTCGCTCTTCGACCTCGACGGGGTCTTGTCCAGCACCCTGGTCTCGCCGTAGAGGGTGTCGCCGTGGAAGGTCGGCGCGATGTGCCGGAGCGACTCGATCTCCAGATTGGCGATCGCCTTGCCCGAGACGTCGGGTACCGACATGCCCAGCAGCAGGGAGTAGACGTAATTGCCCACCACCACGTTCTTCCCGAAGTCCGTGGTCTCCCCGGCGTAATGGGCGTCCAGGTGCAGCGGGTGGTGGTTCATGGTCAGCAGGCAGAAGAGGTGGTCGTCGTATTCCGTGACCGTTTTCCCGGGCCAGTGCTTGTAGACGTCACCGACCGTGAATTCCTCATAGGTGCGGCCGAACTGCATCGCTCATGCCTCCGGGATCTCGAACACCGAGGTGCGGACCATCCCGGCGGCGCGGCCCTTGCCGGCGACGACGAGCGCCATCTTCCGGCTCGCCTCGTCGATCATCTCGTCGCCGAGCATCGCCGAGCCCTTCTTGCCGCCCGCCTCGGACGTGCACCAGTCGTAGGCGTCCAGGATCAGCTCGGCGTGGTCGTAGTCCTCCTGGGAGGGGGAGAAGACCTCGTTGGCGGCGTCCACCTGGCCGGGGTGGAGCACCCACTTGCCGTCGAAGCCCAGGGCGGCCGCGCGGCCGGCGACCTCGCGGAAGCCGTCCACGTTCTTGATCTGGAGGTAGGGGCCGTCGATCGCCTGGAGGTCGTTGGCACGGGCCGCCATCAGGATGCGCATCAGGATGTAGTGGTAGGCGTCCGCCGGGTAGCCGGGCGGCTGCTCGCCGACCACGAGCGACTTCATGTTGATGGACGCCATGAAGTCCGCCGGCCCGAAGACGATCGTCTCCAGGCGGGGCGAGGCGGCCGCGATCGCGTCCACGTTCACCAGGCCCTTGGCGTTCTCGATCTGCGCCTCGATGCCGATGCGCCCGGTCTCGAAGCCCATGGTCTTCTCGATCTGGGTGAGCAGCAGGTCCAGGGCCACGATCTGCTGGGCGTCCTGCACCTTGGGCAGCATGATGCAGTCCAGGTTGGGCCCCGCCCCCTCGACGACCGTGATCACGTCGCGGTACGTCCAGTGGGTGGTCCAGTCGTTGACCCGCACGACCCGGGTCTTGCCCGTCCAGTCGCCCTTGTTCAGCGCGTCGACGACCGTGTGCCGGGCGCCCTCCTTGGCCAGCGGGGCGCAGGCGTCCTCCAGGTCCAGGAAGACCTGGTCGACGGGGAGGCCCTGGGCCTTCTCCAGGAAGCGCGGGTTGCTGCCGGGGACGGCGAGGCAGGAGCGGCGCGGGCGGAGACGGTTGCCGGGGGCGGGGGTGGTGCCGGTCATGCGGTGACCTCCAGTGGGTCGAGGCTGTTCGCTTTGCGGATCTCGTCGACGATACGGCCGATGATCTCCGTGATGCCGAAGTCCTTGGGGGTGAAGACGGCCGCGACACCGGCCGCCTTGAGGGCGGTGGCGTCCGCGGACGGGATGATGCCACCGACGATCACGGGTATGTCGTCCGACCCCGCGTCGCGCAGCCGGGCCAGCACGTCGGGGACGAGCTCGGTGTGCGAGCCAGAGAGGATCGACAGGCCCACGCAGTGGACGTCCTCGGCGACGGCCGCCGAGACGATCTGTTCCGGGGTGAGCCGGATGCCCTGGTAGACCACCTCGAAGCCCGCGTCGCGGGCCCGTACGGCGATCTGCTCGGCGCCGTTGGAGTGGCCGTCCAGGCCGGGCTTGCCGACCAGCAGCCGCAGCTTGCCGGTGCCCAGTTCGCCGGCCGTGCGGGCGGCCTTCTCGCGGACGGCCGCGAGCGGGCTGCCCGCCTCGGCGGCCACGGCCAGCGGGGCGCCGCCGACGCCCGTCGGGGCGCGGAACTCGCCGAAGACGTCCCGCAGGGCCCAGGACCACTCGCCGGTGGTGGCGCCCGCCCGGACGCACTCCAGGGTGGCGGCCATCAGGTTCTCCGAGCCGGCCGCGGCCTTCTTCAGCGCCGAGAGGGCCTCCTGGGCGCGGACCTCGTCGCGGTCGTCGCGCCAGGTGTGGAGGGCGGCGACCACACGGGCCTCGTTGGCCGGGTCGACGGTCATGATGGCGGTGTCGAGATCGGCGGTGAGGGGGCTGGGCTCGGTCGCCTCGTAGCAGTTGACCCCGACGATCTTCTCCTCGCCGGACTCGATCCGGGCCCGCCGCTCGGCGTGCGAGGAGACCAGCCGCGCCTTGAGGTAGCCGGACTCCACGGCGGCCATCGCCCCGCCCATCGCCTGGATCCGCTCGATCTCGGCCAGGCACTCGGTGACGAGCCCGTCGACCTTGGCCTCGATCACATGCGAGCCGGCGAAGATGTCCTCGTACTCCAGCAGATCGCTCTCGTGGGCGAGGACCTGCTGGATGCGCAGCGACCACTGCTGGTCCCAGGGGCGGGGCAGGCCCAGCGCCTCGTTCCAGGCGGGCAGCTGCACGGCGCGGGCGCGGGCGTCCTTGGAGAGGGTGACGGCGAGCATCTCCAGCACGATGCGCTGGACGTTGTTCTCCGGCTGGGCCTCGGTCAGCCCCAGGGAGTTGACCTGGACGCCGTAGCGGAAGCGGCGCTGCTTGGGGTTCTCGATGCCGTAGCGCTCCCGGGTGACGCGGTCCCAGATGCGGCCGAAGGCCCGCATCTTGCACATCTCCTCGACGAAGCGGACGCCCGCGTTGACGAAGAAGGAGATGCGGGCGACGACGTCGCCGAAGCGCTCGGCCGGCACCTGGCCGGAGTCCCGGACCGCGTCCAGGACGGCGATGGCCGTGGACATCGCGTAGGCGATCTCCTGGACCGGGGTGGCCCCCGCCTCCTGGAGGTGGTAGCTGCATATGTTGATCGGGTTCCACTTGGGGATGCGGCCCACCGTATAGGCGATCATGTCGGTGGTGAGCCGCAGGGAGGGCCCGGGCGGGAAGACGTGCGTCCCGCGCGAGAGGTACTCCTTGACGATGTCGTTCTGCGTCGTCCCCTGGAGCTCGGCGATGTCGGCACCCTGCTCCTCCGCGACCACCTGGTACAGGGCCAGCAGCCACATGGCGGTGGCGTTGATGGTCATGGAGGTGTTCATCCGCTCCAGCGGGATGTCCTTCAGCAGCCGCCGCATGTCGCCGAGGTGGGCGATGGGGACCCCGACCCGCCCCACCTCGCCGCGGGCGAGGACGTGGTCGGGGTTGTAGCCGGTCTGCGTCGGGAGGTCGAACGCGACCGAGAGGCCGGTCTGGCCCTTGGCGAGGTTGCGCCGGTAGAGCTCGTTGGACGCCTCGGCCGTGGAGTGCCCGGCGTACGTCCGCATCAGCCACGGACGATCCTTCAGACGATCGGTCATATAACGCAGCCGTCTCTTCTAGACGTTACGGAAGAGGTTGATCGCGTCCAGGTGCCGCTCGCGCAGCTCGTGGTCGCGCACGCCCATGCCCTCCTCCGGGGCGAGGCACAGCACGCCGACCTTGCCCTGGTGGAGGTTGCGGTGGACGTCGTACGCCGCCTGGCCGGTCTCGGCCAGGGTGTAGGTCTTGGACAGGGTGGGGTGGATCTTCCCCTTGGCGATCAGGCGGTTGGCCTCCCACGCCTCGCGGTAGTTGGCGAAGTGCGAGCCGACGATCCGCTTCAGCGACATCCACAGGTAGCGGTTGTCGTACTGGTGGTTGAAGCCGGAGGTGGAGGCGCAGGTGACGATGGTGCCGCCCTTGCGCGTGACGTAGACCGACGCGCCGAAGGTCTCCCGGCCGGGGTGCTCGAAGACGATGTCCACGTCCTCGCCGCCGGTGAGTTCGCGGATGCGCTTGCCGAACCGCTTCCACTCGCGCGGGTCCTGCTCGTGCTCGTCCTTCCAGAAGCGGTAGCCCTCGGCGCTGCGGTCGATGACCGCCTCGGCGCCCATCCGCCGGCAGATCTCGGCCTTCTGCTCGCTGGAGACGACACAGATGGGGTTGGCGCCGCCGGCGAGCGCGAACTGGGTGGCGTACGAGCCGAGTCCGCCGCTCGCGCCCCAGATC
This sequence comes from Streptomyces sp. NPDC037389, assembly GCF_040636475.1. Classification (NCBI taxonomy): domain Bacteria; kingdom Bacillati; phylum Actinomycetota; class Actinomycetes; order Kitasatosporales; family Streptomycetaceae; genus Streptomyces; species Streptomyces sp. NPDC037389. The sequence continues at coordinate 117,167 of NZ_JBEZUS010000002.1, read as the reverse complement.
AGGACGTTGTCGCCCTGCTTCATCCCGGCGCCGTTGCGGGAGACCAGCTGACGGTAGGCCGTGGAGTTGACCAGCCCGGGGGCCGCCGCCTCCTCCCAGCTCAGGTGGTCCGGCTTGGGCATCAGCTGGTTGGACTTCACCAGGGCGATCTCGGCCAGCCCGCCGAAGTTGGTCTCGAAGCCCCAGATGCGCTGTTCCGGGTCGAGCATGGTGTCGTTGTGCCCGTCGGCGGACTCCAGCTCCACGGAGAGGCAGTGGGCGACGACCTCGTCGCCGGGCCGCCAGGCGTTGACGCCGGGCCCGGTGCGCAGCACGACGCCGGCGAGGTCGGAGCCGATGACGTGGTACGGCAGGTCGTGCCGCTTGCCGAGGGGGGAGAGCTTTCCGTAGCGCTCCAGGAAGGCGAAGGTGGACACGGGCTCGAAGATCGAGGTCCACACCGAGTTGTAGTTCACGGAGCTGGCCATGACGGCCACCAGGGCCTCGCCGGGCCCGAGTTCGGGAACGGGGACCGTATCGAGGTGGAGCGACTTGCGGGGGTCCTTCTCCCGGGTGGGGAGCCCGGCGAACATGTCCGCCTCGTCCTTGTGCACGGTCATCGCGCGGTACGACTCGGGCAGGGGGAGCGCGGCGAAGTCCTCGGCGCGGCTGTCGGGCGCGAGGATCGCGTCCAGGATCTGGTTCACGGTTTGCCTCCGGCGAAGCACGTCGTGGGAACGGGCTTGAGGGAACGTCGGGGGTGGAGCACTGCGGGTGGAGCGAGGGGGCGGTGCCGTCGGTCCGGCGGGTGGTGCTCCCGCGCGGGTGGCGCGGAGAAAAGCGATGCCTGGTGACGCAGGCGTCCGGGCGCGCAGCCCGACAGGGTCTGCGGGGACAGCCGGCACACGACGGTGGTCTTCGCGCCGGCCGCCCGGACACCGACAACGTATGGCACCGCGTGCCACTCGACAAGACACTGCGTGCCAACAATTTCTCTCAGATGTCATCCGGAGGGCACGGATGAGCAACAATGGCCACCCCAAAGGGGTGGCCATTGTGGTGAGTTGTCGGGATTTTTCCTATGTCTTCTTGAGTGCCTTCTCGATCGCGCGCATGACCTCGTCCAGCGGCGCGTCCGTCCGGGCCACCGTCACCAGCACCTCGCCCTCGGTCCGCGCCGAGGCGGCCGGGGTCTCCTCCTGGGCGGCCCGGCCGGCGCCGATGCCCGTGCCGAACGTCTCCCGCACGATGGCGAAGGCGTGGTCGAGCTGGACCTCCAGATCGCCCTGGGCGCCCCCGCGCAGCCAGCGGCGCAGTACGTGGTTGTGCGCGGTGACCACCGCCGAGGCGGCGACCTCCGCCAGCAGCGGGTCGTCGTCCCCGGCGTGGTGCGCCGCCTCGTCGAAGTGGCCCAGCAGATAGCGGGTGAACAGCCGCTCGTAGCGGGCCACCGAGGCGATCTCGCGCTCGCGCAGCGCGGGTACCTCACGGGTCAGCCGGTAGCGCTCGACGGAGACGGCGGGGGAGGCCGCGTACATCCGCATCACCTCCTTGATCCCCCGGCAGACGGTGTCCAGCGGGTTCTCGTGCGGTGGTGCGGCGTCCAGCACGCCGGCGGCACGGACGAGCGTGTCGTCGTGGTCGGGGAAGATCGCCTCTTCCTTGGAGCGGAAATGGCGGAAGAACGTGCGCCGGGCCACCCCGGCCGTGGCCGCGATCTCGTCGACGGTCGTCCCCTCGTAGCCCTTGGACGCGAACAACTCCATCGCCGCCGCGGCCAGTTTGCGGCGCATGGTGAGCCGCTGGGCGGCGGCGCGGCGGGCGCCGGGGCTCCCGGCGCCGGTCTCTCGGTGGCCCTTGGCGGCCTTCGGGCCCGGGGCTCCTCCTGACTCGATGGTGGCCCCGCGCGGTACGCGGGCGGACTTGGCGGGCTGGGACATGTGGGGAACGTAACACGCGTCCGTATGGGTGTGGCGGGACGGACCTCCCCCGGCTACCGCCGGGAGGTGCCCCCAGGGTTCGAGCAGTCCGCCCCACCCCGCCCCCTCACCGGGCACCGGCCGGTCAGGCCTTCGCGTACTCGCGGAAGCCGCGACCGGTCTTGCGACCCAGGCAGCCCGCCGCCACCAGGTGCTCCAGCAGCGGCGCCGGCGCCAGCCCCGGATCCCGGAACTCGCGGTGCAGCACCTTCTCGATGGCCAGGGAGACGTCCAGGCCCACGACGTCGAGGAGTTCGAACGGACCCATCGGATAGCCGCCGCCGAGCCGCATCGCCGCGTCGATCTCGTCCAGCGAGGCGTAGTGCTCCTGGACCATCTTGACCGCGTTGTTCAGATACGGGAACAGCAGGGCGTTGACGATGAAGCCGGCCCGGTCCCCGCAGTCCACCGGGTGCTTGCGGACCCGGGCGCACACCGCGCGGACCGTGGCGTGGACGTCGTCGGCGGTCAGCACCGTCCGCACCACCTCGACCAGCTTCATCGCCGGCGCCGGGTTGAAGAAGTGCATCCCGATGACGTCCTGCGGACGCGAGGTGGCACGGGCACAGGCGACGACCGGCAGCGAGGAGGTGGTGGTGGCCAGCACCGCGCCCGGCTTCACGACCTTGTCCAGCGCGCCGAACAGCTCCCGCTTGACGTCCAGGTCCTCCGCCACCGCCTCCACGGCCAGGTCCACCTCGGCCAGCGCGTCCAGCGAGCCCGCCGGGGTCACGGCCGCGAGCGCGGCGTCCCGCTCCCCGGCCGTCATCCGCCCCTTCGTCACCGCGCGCGCCAGCGACTTCGCGATCCGGGCCTTGGCCGCCTCCGCCTTCTCGGGCGTCCGCGCCACCAGCACCACCGGCAGGCCCGCCTTGGCGAAGACCTCGGCGATGCCGCTCGCCATCGTCCCCGAGCCCACCACACCGACGCGGTCCACCGCGCGCCCCCCGCCGGCCCGGGCGGCGGGCGGGGCGGGGGTGAGCGCGTCCGGCACGACGGCCGAGGAGCCCGGGGCCTCGTAGGTGTAGAAGCCGCGCCCCGCCTTGCGGCCGGTCAGCCCGGCCGCCGCCAGCTGCCCCAGGACCGGCGCGGGCGCGTGCAGCCGGTCCTGCGAGGCGGCGTACATCGCCTCCAGGACCGTACGGGCCGTGTCCACGCCGATCAGGTCCAGCAGCGCGAGCGGCCCCATCGGCAGCCCGCAGCCCAGCCGCATCGCCGCGTCGATGTCCTCGCGGGTGGCGTAGCGCGCCTCGTACATCGCGGCGGCCTGGTTGAGATAGCCGAACAGCAGCCCGTCGGCGACGAATCCGGGCCGGTCGCCCACCGCGACCGGCTCCTTGCCCAGCTCATGGGCCAGATCCGTGACGGCGGTCACGGCGGTGGGGTCGGTGAGCACCGAGGAGACGATCTCCACCAGCCGCATCGCCGGCGCCGGGTTGAAGAAGTGGAGGCCCAGGACCCGCTCCGGGCGCGCCGAGTCGGCGGCCAGCCGGGTCACCGACAGGGCGTTGGTGCCGGTCGCCAGGATCGTGGTGGGGCGCACGACCGCGTCGAGGGCGGTGAACACCTCGTGCTTGAGGTCGTAGTCCTCCGGCACGACCTCGATCACCAGATCGGCGTCGGCGGCCGCGGCCGGGTCGGTGGCGGTCCGGAAGCGGCCGAGCGCGGCCCGGCGCTCGGCCTCGGTGATCCGGCCGCGCTCCACGGCACGGGCGGTGGCGGCCTCCAGCGCCGCGCCGGCCCGCAGGGCGGCCGCGTCACTGACGTCGACGCCGACGACCTCGCGGCCGGCCAGCGTGAGCACTTCGGCGATGCCGGTACCCATCGTGCCGAGCCCGATCACGGCGACGGTCCTGAGAGACTTCGGGCTGAGGTTCGGGCTGAGTTTCGGGCTGAGGGAGGACGGCTCAGAGGTGGACGTACGGTCCATCGCGAGACTCCAGAGGGTGTTCCCCTGCGCGAGGGGAGCGGACGGCGGTCGGCGGCCGCGCACGGGGCGGCGGCCCGGGCTTCCACGAACGGACGAAGGGAGGTCCGCGGAAGGCAGTGGTAAGACCGGCGGGCCCTGTCCCCGGGCCGCGCCGTACTCGGGAAAACCGAACCGACGTCAACGCTGTGGCGGCTGCGTCACCAGGCGCCAGAGCGGGGGGTACTGCTCTTGCCGGGAGATTAACTCACGGGTAACCAAGAGCGCCAGGGGTCGCACGCGCGACTTACGATGTGGCCCAGGCCACTCGGGGAGGAGAGCGGGACATGGACGAAGAGCTCCGCGCGCTGCTGCGCAGGGTCCGGGCCGAACTGGTCTCCCCGGCCGAATTCACGGCCTACGAACGGCTGCTCGCGCTCGTGAAGGCGGACGACGACGCCGCGCGCGACGAACTCGCCGAGGTCCTGGTGGCCCCCGAACGCCCCCTGTGGGCCCGGGAGATCGCCGCCTTCGCCCTCGGCGTCAAGGGCGACCGCCGCGCCTTCGAGACGCTCGTCCTCCTCCTCAACTACCGCGAGCCCGTGCGCTGCGCCACCGCCGCCCACGCCCTCGCCCGGCTGCGCGACCCCCGCACCGCCCGCGCCGCCGCCGCCCTCGTCACCAACCCCCTGCGCACCGCCTACGCCCTCCACCCCGTCCGGCTGCTCACCGAACTGCGCGCCCCCGAGTCCGTACCCGCGCTGCTCACCACCCTGGAGCGGCTGCTGGCGGCCCGCGACCACTGCTGGCCGATCGCCCGCGCCTGCGTCGAGGGCCTGGGCACCCTCGGCGACCGCCGGGCCGAGGCCACGCTCGTCACCGCCCGCGAACACGAACGGCTGCGCCCGGCCGCCGTCGCCGCCCTGTCCCGGCTGACCGGGCGCGGCGGCGGGGCTCAGGGGGCCCGGACCGGGTCCAGTACGTAGCGGACCTCCGGCACGGCCGTCCCGGCGTAGTCGTCCGACCGTTCGGCGCCGTCGGGCCGGCAGCCGGCGCGCTCGTAGAAACGACGGGCGCGCGCGTTGTCCTTCGCGACCCACAGCACCATGCGCGTGCCCTCGCGCCCCGCGAGCTCCCGCAGTCCCGCCAGCGCAGCGGTCCACAGTGCCCGGCCGATGCCGGTGCCGATCAGGCCGGGGCGGATGTAGAGCGCGTACAACTCGCCCGAGCCGGGCGGCTGGCCGGCGTCGCGGCAATACCCGAAGCAGACCCAGCCGACGACGGCTCCCGCCGTCTCGGCCACCGCGTTCACCGCCGGTTCGCTCCCCGAGGTCGGCCGCTCGCGGTGCGCCGCCGCGTTCGCCACCGGGTCCATCGCGTCCAGATACGCCCGCGGGACGATCCCCGCGTACGCCGTCCGCCAGCCGCTCACCCGGATCTCCGCCACCGCGTCCGTGTCGGCGACGGTCATCGTCCGTATGGTCACCATGTGCGGAGGTTAGTGCGGGCCGCCGTCGGACGGCCCCGGATTTTGGGTGGTCGCGCCGAGGTGATTGGCTTTGCGCGCACCCGCGGTAAGCGGCAAGACAGCACTTCTTTCAACGTCCCGGAGGACTAGCCATGGGTCAGGTCGAGGCCACGACGGAGCGGATCATCGCGGCAGGCGCGGAGGACGTGTTCGACGCCCTCGCCGACTACAGCGGCACGCGCGCCAAGCTGCTGCCCGAGCACTTCAGCGAATACGAGGTGCGCGAGGGCGGCGACGGCAAGGGCACGCTCGTGCACTGGAAGCTCCAGGCCACCAGCAAGCGGGTGCGCGACTGCCTCCTGGAGGTCGACGAGCCCACCGACGGACAGCTCGTGGAGAAGGACCGCAACTCCTCCATGGTCACCACCTGGACCGTCACCCCCGCCGGCGAGGGCAGCTCCAAGGTCGTCGTCACCACCACCTGGCAGGGCGCCGGCGGCATCGGCGGCTTCTTCGAGCGCGCCTTCGCCCCCAAGGGCCTCGGCCGTATCTACGACGCCGTGCTCGCCCGTCTCGCCGCCGAGGTGGAGGGCGGGCCCAGCGCGGCTTGACGCGCGGGCCGAACGGGACCGCCCGGACCGGACCGGTCCGGGCTCACCGGTTCGAGTGGTTTTCCCGGCCCGGCCACGCTGTGCCCAAACCGCCTCCGACCGGCAGAAAGTGCCGTGCCGGGCGCTCCCCGACAAATCGTCGCGCTTGCTGGCCGTTGTCGCGTAATGCGAGAAATGGGCGGCAACGCAGGCGCGACGACGGGAGTAGTTACGTGGGCGGGTCCACCTTCGAGGCCACCTTGGAGAAGAGCGACAGGACGCTCACCCTGCCCCCCTCGCCACCGGCCCCGGCCGATCCGCTCCCCGGGGCCGGGCGGGCCCGGGTGCGGCTCGTCTTCGCCGGCCTGATGCTCACGCTGCTGCTCGCGGCGCTGGACCAGACCGTCGTCGCCACCGCCCTGCCGAGGATCGCCGGAGAGCTCCACGGCCTCGACCGGATGTCCTGGGCGGTCACGGCCTATCTGCTGACCTCCACGATCGCCCTTCCGCTCCACGGCAAGCTGGGCGATCTCCTGGGCCGCAAGACCGTCTTCCTCTTCGCGATCGCCCTCTTCGTGACCGGCTCCGCCCTCGCCGGCTGGTCGCACACCATGGACCAGCTCATCGCCTTCCGCGCGATCCAGGGCGTGGGCGCCGGCGGGCTGGTGATCGGCGTCCAGGCCGTCGTCGCCGACCTCGTCCCGCCCCGGGAACGCGGCCGCTACATGGGCGTCATCAGCGCCGCCTACGGACTCGCCTCGGTCGCCGGCCCCCTGCTCGGCGGCTTCTTCACCGACCGGGCCTCCTGGCGCTGGTGCTTCTACGTCAACGTCCCCTTCGGGCTGATCACCCTCGCCGTCGTCGCCGGCGCCCTCCGGCTGCCCCGGCCCGTGCGCCGGGCCCGTTTCGACGTCCTGGGGGCGCTGCTGCTGACGGCCTGCTCGACCTGCGTCGTGCTGCTCACCACCTGGGGCGGCACCACCTACGCCTGGTCCTCCCGGACCGTCCTCGGCCTGGCCGCCGGCGCGCTCGGCACCGCCCTGCTCTTCGTCATGGTCGAGCACTTCGCCGCCGAACCCATCATCCCTCCGCACCTCTTCCGGGACTCCGTCTTCACCGTCACCGCGCTCGTCGGCGCGGTAACCGGGGTGGCCCTCTTCGGCGCGGCCGGTTATCTGCCCACGTTTCTCCAGATGGTCGACGGCGTGGGGGCCACCGAGTCCGGGCTGCTGATGCTGCCCATGATGGGCGGCATCGTCGTCGCCTCGCTCGTCGCCGGCCACCTCATCAGCCGAACGGGCCACTACAAGCTCCTGCCCATCCTCGGCGGCGCGCTCTCCGCCGAGGGCATGTACCTGCTCTCCCACCTGGACGTCCAGACCGGCCGGCTGGTCTACAGCCTCTGGATGGCCATCCTCGGCGTCGGCATCGGCCTCGCCCTCCCCGTCCTCGTCCTGGCCGTGCAGAACTCCACGCACCCCGCCGACCTCGGCACCGCCACGGGCGCCCACAACTACTTCCGGCAGATCGGCGGCTCGGTCGGCGCGGCCGTCTTCGGCACCCTCTTCGCCCGCCGCCTGGAGCACGCGCTCGCCGCCGAACTGCCGCCCCGCACCGGGCTCCCGGCCCCGGACGCCCTCACCCCCCAGCTGGTGCACGCCCTGCCCGCCCCGCTGCGCGACGGCTACATCCGGGCCTACGCCGACGCCATGCCGTGGATCTTCCTCTACCTCGTACCGGTGCTCATCGTGGGCTTTTTGCTCGCCTTCCTGCTGAAAGAGAAACCACTGGTGTCCCACAACGCAGCCGAAGCCGCCATCCCCTCCGCGCGCACCGTCCTCCCCCCGGCCGAGCCCCCGCACTTCGTCGCGGGCATCCCGGTGACCGGCGCCGTCCAGCACCACGACGGCACCACCGTGCCGCGCGCCGCGCTCACCCTCATCGACATCCAGGGCCGCCAGATCGGCCGCGGCGCCAGCGGGGAGGACGGCCGGTACGCGCTGAGCACGCCCGGCACCGGCAGCTACGTACTGATCGCCGCCGCCGGCGGCCACCAGCCGCAGGCCGTCACCGTGACGGTCGGGGAGCGGCCCGTCGAGCTCGACGTCGTCCTCGGCGGCGCCGGACGGCTGGCCGGCACCGTCTCCACCGCCGACGGCACCCCGGTGCGCGAGGCGCTCGTCACCCTGACCAATGTCCACGGCGAGGTCGTCGCCTCCACCCGGACCGGACCCGACGGCGGCTACGTCATCGACGAACTCGTCGCCGGCGAGTACACCCTCGCGTGCAGCGCCCCCGCCTTCCGGCCCGCCGCCCTGCCCGTGAGCGTCCAGTCCGCCCGGGAGACCCGCCAGGACATCGAACTCGCGGGCGGCGCCGTCCTGCGCGGCACCGTACGGGCCAGCGGCGGCCGGCCCGTCGAGGACGCCCGCGTCACCCTGCTGGACGCCGCGGGCAACGTCGTGGACTCCGCCATCACCGGCGCCGACGGCACCTTCCGCTTCGTGGACCTCTCCGCGGGCGAGTACACGGTCGTCGCCGCCGGCTACCCGCCCGTCGCCACCGTCCTCCAGGTCGCGGGCGGCGGCCGCACCGAACGGGACCTCCAGCTGGGGCACGCCGACTGACGGCACCGGGCCGCGCCGGACCGTACAGGCACCGGAAACGACGGATTGAGCACACCGGTTCAGGGGAAGGCGCACCCCCGGCGGGGGTGAACACGCCCCGGCGCACGACCTCTTCACCGAATACCGCCCACCCGGTCCTCCCGGGGCCTACCGTGGAGGACGGTGGCGAAGATCTGGCGTACGTGTACGAAGGAGCAACCGCCCATGGAGCCTGGCACGCCGGAGTCCGCCCCCGCGTGGCGACGGCCCGTTCCCGGGCGGATCCCGCTCGCCGTGGCCGTGGTCGGCGCCGCGGGGCTGGTGACCCACTGGAGCTCGGGAGCGAGCCGGTTGTTCGGGCACGGCAAGGAGGAGGCCCTGAGCCGCCCCGCCGGGGACCTCATGCCCATATGCGGCGCGTTCTCCGGGCTGCCCGGCCACCCCAGCTCCGGCCGGGCCCGCTGCGACGTCCCCGGGCGCGGCCGGATCGACGTGCTCTGGTGGGCCTACCCCCTGATCGACTGCGGCACCGCACGGCTCCTCGTGCTCGCGGCCGAGGACGAGCCGGGCGGGGCGGGCCCGGATCGTACGCGGGATGGCCGCGCCGGCCGTGAACTGACCGCGCCAGGATTCGCCCCGCACACCGCCTTCCCCGACGCCGGTGAGCTCGCCCGGCGCCTCCCCGACATCCTGCCCGCCATGGGGCCCGCGACGAGCGGACGCATCGTCTCCCAGGTACTGGAACTGGGCTATCCCGTCCTGGAGTTCAACCGGCTCCACCAGGTGCCCGTCACCCCGGACTGGGGCGTGCCCCGGCGCGCCGAGCGCCGGTCCGGACACGCCCGGGCGGCGCGGGCGGCCACGGCGGGGGAGCCCGGCAGAGCCACGGCCGACGCGCCCGCCGCCGGTTCAGCCGGTCTGGACGCCGTTTCCTTACCCGACCTCGAACACGCCGCCGTGCGCGAGCGGTTGGAGTTCCTCAACGAGGTCAGCGGCAGCATCGGTACTTCCCTGGACCTGGAGCGCACCATCCGCGAGGTCACCAGCGCGGCCGTACCGCGCTTCACGGACTTCGCCGGGACGCACCTGCGCGCCGCCGTCCTCGCGGGCGAGGGCTTCCCCGACGGGCCGCCCGACGTCACCACCGTCTGGCACCGCGTCTGGGTCGAGCACAACGACGAGCCGGGCCGCTGGGACGACACCGTGCCCGTCGGCGAGGCCATCGCCTTCCCCGAGCACACCCCGTTCTTCCGGTGCATGGTCACCGGCGAGCCCGTGCTGATCCCCCGGATCGGCGAGGAGCTCGGCGACCGGATCTCCGCCCAGTTCGAGAAGCGGGACCTGCGGCCCCTCATCAACGAGCGCTCCCTGCTCGTGGTGCCCCTCAAGGCCCGGAACGTCGTCCTCGGCTTCATGGTGCTCCTGCGCCGCGCCGACCGCTCGCCCTTCGACGACATGGACCGCACCACCGGCGCCGAACTCGCCGCCCGTGCCGGGCTCGTCCTCGACAACGCCCGGATGTACACCCACCAGGAGAACGTCGCCGACACCCTCCAGGACAGCATGCTGCCGCAGCTCACCCCGCGCATGCCGGGCTGCGACACCGCCACCCGCTATCTGCCCGGCACCCGCCTGGGCCGGGTCGGCGGCGACTGGTTCGACAGCATCAAGCTCCCCGGCTCCCGCACCGCCCTCGTCGTCGGCGACGTCATGGGCCACGGCCTCCACTCCGCCGCCATGATGGGCCAGCTGCGCACCGCCGTGCAGACCATGGCGGCCCTCGACCTGCCGCCCGGGCAGCTGCTGCGCCGCCTCGACGACCTCGCCCAGCGGCTCGGCGAGCACTATCTGGCCACCTGTCTGTACGCGGTCTACGACCCCATCCGCTCCGAGCTGACCATAGGCAACGCAGGGCACATCCCGCCGGTGCTCGTCCGGGCCGAGGACGGGCGCAGCCGGCTGCTGGAACTGCCCACCGGAGCGCCCATCGGCGTGGGCGGGGTGCCCTTCGAGACGGCGACGGTCCGGGTGGCCCCCGGGGACCGGCTGGTGCTGTGCACCGACGGTCTGGTGGAGGTGCGCGGCCAGGACATCGGCGCGGGCCTGGCCGCGCTGTGCGAGTCCGCCGCCCATCCCGCCGCGTCCATGGACGACGCCTGCGACACCATCATCCGCGCCCTCAACACCCATGGCGGCCGCGACGACGACGTGGCCCTGCTCATGGCCCGCCTCAACGGCATCCCGCCCGCCCACGTGGCCGAGTGGGAGCTGGCGCCCGAGCCCCACGAGGTGCCCCGCGCCCGGCGGCTGGTGCGTGAACAGCTCGCCGCCTGGGGGCTGGACGAGGCGGTGGCGACGGCGGAGACCCTGGCCGGCGAGGTCGTCGGCAATGCCGTCCGGCACGCCCGCACCTGCCGGGTGGGGCTGCGCCTGGTGCGGACGGACGTGCTGCTGTGCGAGGTCACGGACGACGACCACACGCTCCCGGCCCTGCTGAGCATCGGAGAGGAGGACGAATACGGGCGCGGGTTGCGGGTAGTGAGTGCTCTGGCGCACGAATGGGGCGCCAGTCACTCGGGACGGGGGAAGACGGTGTGGTTCGAGCAGCCGCTGGTGCGCCCATGAGTGTGACGGAACGTTACTTGAACGCGTGGGAGGGCTACTGGTGCGCCTCCTCCGGGGTGCCGGGCGAGGCGATCTGGGACTCCGAGCCGGAGACCGCGGCCGAGGCGCATCCGGCGCTGCTCGCGCTCCCCGCGGAACTCCCGCTGCCCGTCGTCGACCTGGGCTGCGGCAACGGCACCCGGACCCGCTGGCTGGCCGGGCACTTTCCGCGCGCGATCGGCGTCGACCTGTCCCGGGCGGCGGTGGAGCACGCCCGCCGCGCGGACCCGGAGGGGCTCGCCGCGTACGAGCGGCTGGACCTGGTGGACACGGCGGCGGTCCGGGCGCTCCACGAGCGGCTGGGCGACAGCCATGTGTATCTGCGGGCGGTCATCCACCAGAGCGACTCCGAGGACCGGCCGGCCGTCGCGGCGGCGGTCGCGGAGCTCGTCGGCGCGCGGGGCCGGGCCTTCGTGGTGGAGCTCGAACCGGCCGCCAAGGACGTCATCGAGGAGGCGGCCGGGGCCTCCGGCGGCTCCGGTGGCACCGGCGGCACGGCGGAGAAGTTCCGGCGCGTCTTCGAGCACGACCTGCGGCCGGCCGCCGCGTCCGGCGGCGAGGTGGCCGGGCTGCTGCGCGGGGCGGGGCTCGCGATCCGCGCCGAGGGGGCGACGGAGCTGGCCATGACCGGCTTCCACACGGACGGCAGGCGGATCCTGCTGCCGGCCCACTGGTTCGTGGTGAGCCGCGCTGGATCACCGGCCGAGGGAGACGGCTGAGCACGGCCGGGGGAGACGGCTGAGCAGCCTGGGCCGCCTGTGCCGGTACGCGGGAGCGGAGTTATCCACAGGCCTGGCCGGGGTGTTCACGGACGCGTAACGTGACGAGGCATGAAGATCCTGATCTCGGTGGGCACGGCGGGGGCCACCGGCGTCCGGGTGAACGGGGCGCGGGCGGGCGAGGGCCTGCCGGATTCACCGGTCGGCGGCGCATACGGTGTGCTGATAGTGCCGGTGGCCGGTGACGATCGTCATGGACGAGGCAATCCGCCGCTCCAGGGCGTCACGGCCGTCGGGCCGGTCGCGGTGGAGGAGCGGTAATGGCTGCTGAGGAGACGCGCGGGGGCGACGGGGAGCCGGGGCCGGGGGCCGGGCCGCCGGGCGCGAGAATCGACGGGCGGGCGCTGGACGAGGCGGTCCGCTTCACCTCGGACCTCATCCGTATCGACACCACCAACCGGGGCGGCGGCGACTGCCGGGAGCGGCCGGCCGCCGAGTACGTCGCCCAGCGGCTGGCCGAAGTGGGCATCGAGCCGGTGCTGCTGGAGAAGGATCCCGGCCGCACCAATGTGGTCGCGCGTGTGCCCGGCCGCGACCCGGGCGCGGAGGCCCTGCTGGTCCACGGCCATCTGGACGTGGTCCCGGCGGAGCCCGCCGACTGGACCGTGCACCCCTTCTCGGGGGATATCCGGGACGGGGTGGTGTGGGGCCGGGGCGCCATAGACATGAAGAACATGGACGCGATGGTCCTGGCCGTCGTCCGCGCCTGGGCCCGGGCCGGGGTGCGCCCGCCGCGGGACATCGTGCTGGCCTTCACCGCCGACGAGGAGGACAGCGGCGTGCCCGGCGCGGGCTTCCTCGCCGATGAGCACGCCGTGCTCTTCGAGGGCTGCACGACCGGGATCAGCGAGTCCGGCGGGTACACCTTCCACGCGGACGGGGGGCTGCGGCTGTATCCGGTGGGCGCGGGGGAGCGCGGCTCCGCCTGGCTGAAGCTGACCGCGCGGGGCACCGCCGGGCACGGCTCGAAGATCAACCGCCGGAACGCCGTCGTCAATCTGTCCGCGGCGATCACCCGGATCGGGGAGTACCGCTGGCCGGTGCGGCTCACGCCGACGGTCCGGGCCGCGCTGCGGGAGATCGCGGCCGTGCACGGCATCAGTGTCGACATGGACGCCCCCGGCTTCGACCTGGACGAGCTGCTGGGCAAGCTCGGCAAGGCGGCCGCCCTGGTGGCCGCGACGGTCCGCAACAGCGCCAACCCGACCATGCTGGACGCCGGTTACAAAATCAACGTCATCCCGGGGATCGCCATCGGCTTCGTCGACGGGCGGACCGTGCCGGGCGGCGACGAGGAGTTCCGCGCCACCATGGACCGGCTCACCGGACCGGACGTGGAGTGGGAGCTCCACCACGGGGAGGTCTCCCTGCAAGCGCCGGTGGACTCCCCGGTGTTCGAGAGGATGCGCGCGGCGATCGAGACGTTCGACCCGGAGGGGCGTGTGGTCCCCTTCTGTATGTCGGGCGGCACGGACGCCAAGCAGTTCTCCCGGCTGGGCATCGTCGGCTATGGCTTCTCCCCGGTCCGGCTGCCGGCCGGCTTCGACTACCAGGCGATGTTCCACGGCGTGGACGAGCGGGTGCCCGTCGAGGCACTGCACTTCGGCGTCCGGGTACTCGACCAGTTTTTGATGAGCACAGCTTGATGAGTACAGCCTGATGAGCACAGCTCGATGAGCACGGTCCGATGAGCGGTTTTCTTGAGGAGGCGTAGCAATCATGGTGTCCACGGCGCCCTACGGAGCCTGGCGGTCCCCGATCGACGCCGCGCTCGCCGCGGCGCACGACGGCCGGCCGGAGTTCGTGGGCACGGTCGGTGACGAAGTGTGGTGGGTGACCTCCTGCCCGGCGGAGGGCGGCCGGTCGACCCTGGTGCGCCGGCGCACCGGCGGTGAGGAGGGCTCGGCCCTGGCCGCGCCGTGGAACGTCCGCAGCCGGGTCATGGAGTACGGCGGCCGCCCCTGGGCGGCCGTGCCCCGGGAGACCGGGGGGCCGCTGGTGGTCTTCGTCCACTTCGCCGACCAGCGGCTGTACGCGTGGGAGCCGGACGGTCCGGCGGGTGCGGAGCCCCGGCCGCTGACCCCGCTGTCGGCGGTGGGCGGCGGGCTGCGCTGGGCGGATCCGGTGCTGCTGCCGGAGCGCGGCGAAGCGTGGTGCGTGCTGGAGGAGTTCACCGGGGAGGGGCCGGACCGGTTGCGGCGGCTGATAGCCGCCGTGCCGCTGGACGGCTCGGCCGCCGGGGACCGCGCGGCGGTGCGCGAGCTCACCGGTGACGACAGTCGTTTCGTCACCGGGCCCCGGCTCTCCCCGGACGGCCGGCGGGCGGCGTGGCTGGCCTGGGACCATCCGCGGATGCCCTGGGAGGGCACGGAGCTGAAGGTCGCCGAGGTCACGGAGGCCGCGGGCGGCGCCCTGCTGACGGGCGCGCGGACCGTGCTGGGCGGCGCGGCGGAGGCCGTCGCCCAGGTGGAGTGGGCGTACGACGGGTCGCTGCTGGCGATGACCGACCGTACGGGGTGGTGGAATCCGTACCGGGTGGATCCGGAGACGGGGGAGGGCGTCAATCTCTGCCCGCGCGAGGAGGAGTTCGCGGGGGCGCTGTGGCGGGCCGGGCTGAGCTGGTTCGTCCCGCTGGCCGGAGGGCTGGTGGCCGTCGTCCACGGCCGGGGCGCCCAGCGTCTGGGGATCCTCGACCCCGAGACCGGGGAGCTGGTGGACGCCGCCGGGCCGTGGACGGAGTGGGCCGCGACCCTGGCGGCCGACGGCTCGCGGGTCGTGGGGGTCGCCGCCAGTCCGCGCAGCGGCTACGAGGTGGTGGAGCTCGACATCCGTACGGGCAGGGCCCGCGCGATCGGCGCCCGGCACCGGGACGTCGTGGATCCGGCCTACTACCCGGAGCCCCTCATCCGTACCTTCACCGGGCCGGACGGGCGGGACGTCCACGCCCATGTCTATCCGCCGCACAGCCCCGACCACACGGCCCCCGCCGATCAGGCGCCGCCGTATGTGGTGTGGGCGCACGGCGGGCCCACCGGGCGGGCGCCGCTGGTGCTCGACCTGGAGATCGCCTACTTCACCTCGCGGGGCATAGGCGTCGTCCAGGTCAACTACGGCGGGTCCACCGGCTACGGGCGGGCCTACCGCGACCGGATCAAGGAGCAGTGGGGCGTGGTGGACGTGGAGGACTGCGCGGCAGTCGCGGAGGCGCTGGCCGAGGAGGGCGGCGCCGACCGGGCCCGGCTGGCGATACGCGGCGGCAGCGCGGGTGGTTGGACGACGGCCGCCTCGCTGGTGGCCACGGACCTCTACGCCTGCGGGGCCGTCTGCTTCCCGGTGCTGGATCTGCCGGCCATGGCGGCGGGTGGCACCCATGACCTGGAGTCGCACTATCCGGAGTATCTGGTCGGCCCGCTCGCCGAGGTCCCCGACCGCTACCGGGAGCGCTCGCCGATATCCCGGGCCGACCGGCTCACCGCGGCCTTTCTGCTGATCCAGGGCAAGGAGGACGCGGTCTGCCCGCCCGTGCAGGGCGAGCGGTTCCTGGCGGCGGTCGAGGGCCGGGGCGTGCCGCACGCGTACCTCGCGTTCGAGGGGGAGGGCCACGGCCTCCGTGAGCAGCGCAACATCGTGCGCGCGCTGGAGGCGGAACTCTCCCTCTACGCCCAGACCTTCGGGATGGAGGTGCCGGGCATACCCGTCCTGGAGCTCGTCAAGTGACGGCCCCGGGGTGAGCCGCGTCGCTACGTCGCTACGCCGCCCGGACCGGCCGGGCGGCGGCGGGTCGGCGCGGCGCGGGGACCACGACGGGTGAGCCGTCGCCGGGGGCGGCGAGGATGTCGGACTCGACCCCGTACAGCTCGCGGACGAGGGCGGCGTCCACGACCTCGCGGGAGGGGCCGTGGGCGACGACGCGCCCGTCCCGCATGGCCACGATCACATCGGCGTAGCGGGCGGCGCTCGCCAGGTCGTGGAGGACCATCATGACCGTGCGGCCCGCTGCGGCGACCTCGCGGACGAGTTCCAGGACGTCGACGGCGTGCCCCAGGTCGAGGGCGCTCGTCGGCTCGTCCAGCAGGACGACGGGCGTCTCCTGGGCGAGGACCATGGCCAGCCAGCACCGCTGACGCTGGCCGCCGGAGAGCTGGTCGAGCCGGCGCCCGGCCAGGGCGGCGGTTCCGGTGGCCTCCAGCGCCTCCTCGACGGCCCGCTCGTCCTCGCGCGACCACTGGCGGAAGAGTCCCTGGTGGGGGTGGCGGCCGTAGCGGACGAGCCCGGCGACGGTCACGGCCTCGGGCGCCTGCGGCGACTGGGGGAGCAGCGCGATGCGGTGCGCCGCCTTGCGGGGGTTGAGCCCCCAGATGTCGGCATCGCCGATCCGGACCGTGCCGGATTCCGGCTGGTGGAGCCGGGCGATGGAGCGCAACAGGGTGGACTTGCCACAGCCGTTGGGCCCCACGACGGCGACGACCTGCCCCTCGGGGACGGTCAGGTCCACGCCGTGCACGACCGGGTGGCCGGGGTATCCGGCGGTGAGCTGTTCGACGACGAGTCGCATGAGGTTAGCCTAACCTAATGGCTGGTATCCGTTTCCCCGGGGTTTTTCCATGCCCCCTTGGGTTTTGACGGGGTGCCCGATTATCCGGTCGCACGCCAATTCCCCCCAGGTGGGGATGTTGTGTAAGGTAAGGCTTACCTTAATTCGAGTGGAATGGGGGAAATCGCTGTGGAGCAGTCCGCACTGGCCGGCCGGATCGCGCTGGTCACCGGCGCCGGGCAGGGCATAGGCGAGGCCGTGACCCGTGCCCTGGTCGCCCAGGGAGCGCGGGTCGCGGCCGTCGACGCGACGCGGGACGGCATCAAGGCGCTCGAGGTGGAATACGGCACCGAAAAGGTGACCCACTACACCGCCGACGTCTCCGACAGTCGGGCCGTCGAGGCCGTCTTCGAGGAAGTGGAGCGCACCGCCGGGCCGCTCGACATCCTCGTCAATGTCGCGGGAGTGCTGCGGACTTCGCCCGTCGTCGAGATCACCGACGAGGACTGGCAGCGCACCTTCGACGTCAACTCCACCGGTGTCTTCAACACCTCCCGCGCCGCCGCCCGCCGGATGGGCGAGCGCCGCTCCGGGTGCATCGTCACCGTCGGCTCCAACGCCGCCGGAGTGCCGCGCACCAGCATGGCCGCGTACGCCGCCTCCAAGGCCGCCGCCACCATGTTCACCAAGTGCCTCGGGCTGGAGCTGGCCCGCAGCGGGGTCCGCTGCAACGTCGTCTCGCCCGGTTCCACGGACACCGCGATGCAGCGCTCCCTGTGGGTCGACGACGAGCCGCCCGCCCGCGTCATCGACGGCGACCCCGGGTCGTACCGCGTCGGCATCCCCCTCGGCCGGATCGCCGAGCCCTCCGACATCGCCGACGCCGTCCTCTTCCTGGTCTCCGACCGCGCCCGGCACATCACGATGCACGACCTCTACGTGGACGGCGGCGCGACGCTGCGCGCGTAGCGGTTTGTGCCCACCGGGCCGCACCTGCCCCCTGCATCGCCCCCCCGCATCGCCCCCCCGCATCGCCCCCACCCGGCCGTCGCCACCCAAAAACGCGGCGGCGCCCCCTCTTCACAACCCCACACCCGGTGCGACCCACCGGGGGAACGGAGCAGCAGGTGACCACGGTTCACCCCGTCGCCGACCGGCCGAGCGCGAGCGGGCCCGATGCCCGCCCGGACGGGCGGCCCGCGGACCCGACAGTCACCGTCGGCGCCGCCACCTCGCTGCTCGACGCCTACGAACCCGGCCGCGCCCGGTTCTTCGCCTCTCCCACCCGCACCCTGCTCGCCCACGGCACCCGCGCCGAGGTCCCGCACGGCCCGGCGCCGCTGCACCGGCGGGTCACCGAGACCCTCGATGCCGAGCTCCGCGCGGGCAACCCCGCGCCCGTCGTCGTCGGGGCCGTGCCCTTCGACCACACCGCCCCCGCCGCGCTCGCCGTGCCGGAGGCCGTCCGCTGGGCGCCGCCGCTCGCCGAGGACCCGCTCGTCGCCCTGCCCGCAGCCGCCCCCGCCGCGGCCGCCTGGGACATCCGGCCCGTACCCGAGCCCGAGGCGTACGGCAGAGCCGTCGCCGAGGCCGTACGGCGCATGAAGCGCGGCGACTTCAGCAAGGTCGTCCTCGCCCGCACCCTCGAACTGCGCTCCTCGCGCGACCTCGACCTGCCCGCGCTGCTCCAGCGCCTCGCCCGCCGCGACCCCTCCGGCTACACCTTCGCCGTCCCCTCCGGCCCCGGCCGCACCCTGCTCGGCGCCAGCCCCGAACTCCTCGTCTCCCGGCGCGGCGGCCGCCTCGTGGCCAACCCCCTCGCCGGCTCCACCCCCCGCAGCGCCGACCTCGCCGAGGACGTGCGCCGCGCGGCCGCGCTGCTGGAGTCGGAGAAGGACCTCCACGAGCACGCCGTCGTCGTCGACGCCGTCCGCGAGGCCCTCGCCCCCTACTGCCGCACCCTCGACGTGCCCGCGCGCCCCACCCTGGTGCGCACCGCCGCCATGTGGCACCTGTCCACCACCGTCGTCGGCGAGCCGGCCGACCCCGCCGTCTCCGCCCTGGAGCTGGCCTGCGCCCTCCACCCGACGCCCGCCGTGTGCGGCACCCCCACCGACACCGCCCGCCGGGTCATCGGGGAGCTCGAGCCCTTCGACCGGGGCGCCTACACCGGCATGGTGGGATGGGGCGACGCGAGCGGTGACGGCGAATGGGTCGTCACCATCCGTTGCGCCGAGGCCGAGGAGCGCACGCTGCGCCTGTTCGCGGGCGCGGGCGTCGTCGAGCAGTCCTCGCCGGAGGCGGAGACCGCCGAGACCGGCGCCAAGTTCCAGACGTTCCTTCAGGCAGTGGGGGTTGACCAGTGAATCCGGTGACATCGGTGACATCGGTGACGGACATCGACGACGCGCCCGGCTATCCGGCCGGGTTCGCCGAGCGCTACCGGGCCAAGGGCTACTGGCGTGGCGAAACGTTCGGCCAGATGCTGCGCGAGCGGGCCGGGAAGCACCCGGACCGGGTCGCGATCGTCGACCCGGCCGGCGAGGGACGCCGCTGGACCTACGGCGAACTCGACCTGCGCGCCGACCGGCTGGCCGCCGGCCTGCTCGCCCGGGGCATCGGCAAGGGCGACCGCGTGGTCCTCCAACTGCCGAACGTCGCCGAGTTCTTCGAGGTCGTCTTCGCCCTCTTCCGCATCGGCGCCCTGCCCGTCTTCGCCCTCCCGGCGCACCGCGAGACCGAGATCCGCCACTTCTGCGCCTTCACCGAGGCGGCCGCCTACGTCATCGCCGACGTCGCCGAGGGCTACGACTACCGCGGGCTCGCCACCAAGGTGCGGGCCGAAGTCCCCACCCTGAAGCACGTCTTCGTCGTCGGCGACCCCGGCGAGCACACCGCCCTCGCCGACGTCCCGGCCGAGCCGGTCGCCGTGGACGACGCGCCCCGACCCCACGAGCTGGCCTTCCTCCAGCTCTCCGGCGGCTCCACCGGCGTGCCCAAGCTCATCCCGCGCACCCACGACGACTACATCTACTCGCTGTGGGGCTCCAACGAGATCTGCGGCGTCGACGAGCACAGCGTCTTCCTCTGCGCGCTGCCCGCCGCCCACAACTTCCCCCTCAGCTCGCCCGGCACCCTCGGTGCCCTGTACGCCGGCGCCCGGGTCGTCCTCGCCCCGCGCCCCAGCCCCGACGTGGCCTTCCCGCTCATCGAGGCCGAGGGCGTCACCCTCACCGGCCTCGTCCCGCCGCTGGCCCTGGTGTGGACCGAGGCGGCCGCGGGCACCCCGCACGACCTCTCCAGCCTGGAGGTGCTGCTCGTCGGCGGCGCAAAGTTCAGCGAGGAGGCCGCCCGGCGCGTCGGCCCCGCCCTCGGCTGCACCCTCCAGCAGGTCTTCGGCATGGCGGAGGGCCTGGTGAACTACACCCGGCTCGACGACCCCGAGGAGACGATCGTCACCACCCAGGGCCGCCCCATCTCGCCCGACGACGAGATCCGCGTCGTGGACGACGAGGACAACGACCTGCCCGCGGGCGCCACCGGACACCTCCTCACCCGCGGCCCGTACACCATCCGCGGCTATTGGAGGGCCCCCGAGCACAACGCCGCCTCCTTCACGGCCGACGGCTTCTACCGCACCGGCGATGTCGTACGGCTCACGGAGACGGGCCACCTCGTCGTCGAGGGCCGGGCCAAGGACCAGATCAACCGGGGCGGCGAGAAGGTCGCGGCCGAGGAGATCGAGAACCACATCCTCGCCCACCCGTCCGTCCACGACGCCGCCGTCGTCTCCATGCCCGACGACTACCTCGGCGAGCGCACCTGCGCCTACGTCGTCCTGCGCGAGGACGCCGAACCGGTGAAGTCCCTCGCCATCAAGAAGTTCGTGCGCGAGCGCGGGCTCGCCGCCTTCAAGGTGCCCGACCGCGTCGAGTTCGTCGACGCGTTCCCGCAGACCGGCATCGGCAAGGTCTCCAAGAAGGACCTCCGCGCCGCCATCGCCGCACGGCTGCGCGACACGGCCGCCGCCCGCGGCTGAGCACCGGCCACCCCGCACGCATCCCGGAACCACGAAAGGCCCCCACCACCATGGCGCTCCCCGCCATCGCCCCCTATCCCATGCCCACCGCCGCGGACCTCCCCGCGAACAAGGTCGCCTGGACGGTCGACCCCGGCCGCGCCGTGCTGCTCGTGCACGACCTCCAGAACTACTTCCTCGACGCCTTCGAGACCGGCGCCTCGCCCGTCACCGAGCTGCTCGCCAACATCGCGCGGCTGAAGAAGGAGTGCGCCCGCCTCGGCGTCCCCGTCGTCTACTCCGCCCAGCCCGGCGGCCAGAGCGCCGCCGAGCGCGGCCTCCAGCAGGACTTCTGGGGCCCGGGCCTGCCCGACGACGAACGCGCCAAGGCCATCGCCGACGCCGTCGCCCCCGACGCGGGCGACACCGTGCTCACCAAGTGGAAGTACAGCGCCTTCGTCCGCACCGACCTCGCCGAGCGGATGGCGGAGCAGGGCCGCGACCAGCTGATCGTCGTCGGCGTCTACGCCCACATCGGTGTCATGATGAGCGCGTGCGACGCCTGGATGCGCGACATCCAGCCCTTCCTCGTCGCCGACGCCGTCGCCGACTTCTCCGCCGGCGACCACGCCATGGCACTGCGCTGGGCGGCCGCCAAGTGCGCGGTCGTCACCACCACCGACCGCGTCTTCGAAGGACAGTGAGCACCGTGGCCCTGACCCTGGAACAGATCCGAGCCGACGTCGCCGACGTGCTGGGCGAGGACCCGGCCGACATCCCCGACGACGAGAACCTCGTGGACTACGGGCTCGACTCCGTCCGCATCATGACCCTCGTCGAGCGCTGGCGGCGCGACCACGGCACCGAGGTCACCTTCGTCGACCTCGCGGAGAAGCCGGCCATCGAGGAGTGGGCACCCCTGCTGGGGGCTACGGCATGACCATCACCGCACTCGAGCGGCCCGTCAGCGGCAGCGGCCCCGACCGGCGCGTCGCGCCGGAAGGGCTGCCGCTGACGGCCGCTCAGTCGGCCATGTGGCACGCCCAGTCCCTCGACCCGGGCAGCCCGGCGCTCAACACCGCCGAGTACCTGGACATCCACGGCGACGTGGACCCGGAGCTCTTCGCCGAGGCCCTGTACCGCGTCGCCCACGAGGCGGACACCCTGGGCGTACGGATCGCCGACACGCCCGCCGGGCCCCGGCAACTGCCCGTCGACGTCCCGCCGCCCGGCCACGGCTTCCCCCTCCACACCGCCGACCTCCGCGCCGAACGCGACCCCATGGGCGCCGCCCACGCCTGGATGCGCGCCGACCTGGCCGTCCCCTTCGACCTCGCGCGCGGCCCCCTCTTCGCCCACGGCCTGCTGCGCGTCGGCGAGCGGCGCTGGCTGTGGTCCCAGCGCGTCCACCACGCCGTCCTCGACGGTTACGGTCACTCCCTCCTCGCCCGCCGCACCGCCGACGTCTACACCGCCCTCGCCGCGGGCACCGGCCCCGGCCCCGGCCCCTTCGGACGGCTCGCCGCGCTCGTCGAGGAGGACGCCGCCTACCGCGGCTCCGCCGCCCACGACCGCGACCGCGAGCACTGGCTCCGCGACGCCGCCGACGGCGGCCCCACGCTCGCGGGACGTACCGCGCCCCACTCCAGGACCTCCCTGCGCAGCACCGCCCACCTGGGCACCGAGGAGACCGCCCGGCTGCGCGAACTCGCCGCGTCCGTCCGCGCCACCTGGCCCGACGTCCTCTTCGCCGCCCAGGCCCTCTACCTCTCCCGGGCCACCGGCAGCGAGCGCGTCACCCTCGGACTGCCCATGATGGGCCGCATGGGATCCGTCGCCCTGCGCATCCCCGGCATGGTCATGAACGTCCTGCCGCTGCGCTTCACCGTCACCCCCGACACCACCTTCGCCGAGCTCGCCCACCAGGCCGACCTCGGCATCCGCGCCGCCCGCCGCCACCAGCGCCACCGCCCCGCCGAACCGGTCCGCGCCCCCCAGGTCAATGTGATGCCCTTCGACTACGGGCTCACCTTCGCCGGCGCCCCCTCCACCGCCCACAACCTCTCCGGCGGCCCCGTCGAGGACCTGACCGTCAGCGTCTACGACCGCGCCGACGGCACCGGCCTGCGCGTCGACCACGACGCCAACCCGGCGCTGTACGACGCGCGGGAACTCGCCGCCCACCAGCGCCGCTTCGTCGACCTCCTCGCCCGCCTCGCCGACGGCGACCCGCACCGGCCGCTCGCCGGGCTCGGCATCGCCACGGACGAGGAGCGCGCCCGCGTGCTGACGGAGTTCAACGACACGGCCGTCGCCCTGCCGCCGACCACCCTCATCGGCCCGGTCGAGGCCCGCGCCGCCCGTACCCCCGGCGCCCCCGCCCTCGTCCAGGGCGCCCTGACCCTGACGTACGGCGAGCTCAACGCCCGGGCCGGCCGGCTCGCCCGGCACCTCGCCGGCCTCGGCGTACGGCCCGGGACACGGGCAGCCGTAGCGCTCGGAGCCTCCGCCCCCTCCGTCCGTGAGGCCGAGGCCGTGCTCGCCGTCCTCAAGGCGGGCGGCGCGCTCACCGCGCCGGACGACCCCGCCGCCGTGTGCGTCGTGACCGACTCGCGTCACGCGTCGCCCGGCACGGACACGGTCCTCGTCGTCCTGGACGACCCCGAGGTGACGGCCGCCGTGGCAGCGCACCCGCCCGTCGACCCCGGCCGCGCGCTCACCCCGCAGCACCCGGCCCGCGTCACCGGCGGAACCGTCGTCCCGCACGCCACGATCGACGGCCGGCTGCGCTGGCTGAGCGACCGCTGCGGGCTGACGTCCGGCGACCGCGTGCTGCGCCACGCCCCGGCCGGCTCGGAGGACTCGCTGCTGGAGCTCCTCTGGCCGCTGAGGGAAGGTGCCACCGTGGTCCTGCCCGAGGCGGGGGAGACCCTCGCCCGTACGATCCGCGAACAGGACGTCACGACGGTCCGCTGCGACAGCTCGCTCCTCACGGACATCGCGGCCGGCGCCGGTTCGCTGCGGCGGGTCGTCTGCGAGGGCGGCGCACCGTCCCGCGCGGCCGTCGACGCCTTCCACCGGGCCCTCCCGGGCGTGGCGCTGCACCTGGTGTACGGGACGGGGGAGGCGGCCGGCGCCGCCCACCACCGCTGCGAGCCGGGCGGGACCGGGCCCGTCCCCCTCGGGCGGCCCGCGTGGAACACCCGGTTGTACGTGCTCGACGCGGCCCTCCAGCCGTGTCCGCCCGGTGTCACCGGCGAGCTGTACGTGGCCGCGGACCGGCCGGCCGACGGCCGCGGCGAACGCCTCGTCGGCGACCCCTTCGGCCCGCCCGGCGGCCGGATGCACCGCACGGGCCACCCGGCCCGCTGGACGGCGGACGGCCACCTCGAGCGCCCCGCCACCACGACTCCGGCCTCGGCGGATGCCGCCGCCGAGGCCGGTCCGACCGCACCCGCGAAGGCGCCGTGATCCGCCCCCGGGAGCTCGGCCGCGACCCGCTGCCCGGGCCCTGGCGCCCGGGCGGCGGGCCGGACGTCTGGCTGCTGAGGATCACCGACGGCTCGTCATGGCCGGTCGGCGAACTCGACGAGGAGGAACGGGCCCGGGCGGCCGGCTTCCTGCGCCCCCTGCACCGAGAGCGGTTCATCGCCTCGCACGTGGGGTTGCGCCGCCTCCTGGGGGCGTACCTGGGCCTCCCGCCGGAGCGGGTCGCCCTGACACGCGAGCCGTGCCCCGGCTGCGGCGGCCCGCACGGCCGCCCGGCCGTCGCGGGCGCGTCGGCGCCGCCGTTGCACTTCAACCTGTCCCACGCGGGGGAGCTGGCCCTCTTCGCCTTCGCCGGCACGCCGGTCGGCGCGGACGTCGAGGAGGAGCAGTCCGCGGCGGTCGTCGCCGACGTCTCCCGGATGCTCCACCCGTCGGAGACGGCCGAACTCGACGCCCTCCCGGAGCCGGAACGCCCCGCGGCGTTCGCCCGCTGCTGGACGCGGAAGGAGGCGTACCTCAAAGGGACGGGGACGGGGCTGGCGGAGAGCCCGGCCGTTTCGTATGTGGGGACGGGGGCGTCGCCGGCTGCCCCGGCGGGGTGGACGCTGACCGATGTCGAGGCCGACCCGGGCCACGCGGCCGCCATCGCGGTGGCGGAGAGGTGAGGAGGCCCCAGTCCCGCCCTTTCACCGGTTCCGAGGGGGCTGCGCCCCCTCGCACCCCCGCCGGGCCGGACAGATCCAGCCCGTCCGGCGTTTGAGGACCGGGGGTCCGGGGGGCGGAGCCCCCAGGAAACGGGAAGGGGCTGGACTGGGGCAACTCCCCCCTGGGCAGCATTCGCACATGACCACCACCCTCCGTACGTCGACGCCCCGACTGACAACCCCCCGGCTGACACTGCGCCGTTGGCGCGAGGACGACGTCGAGCCCATGGCGGCCGTCAACGCCGACCCGGAAGTGATGCGCTGGATCGGCGGCGGCTCGGTCCGCGACCGGGCGGAGACCGCGGCCGGGATCGCCGCGTGGGAGCGGGAGTGGGAGGAACGCGGCGTGGGGCTGTTCGCCGTTGAGGACCGGGAGAGCGGCCGGTTCGTCGGCTTCGCGGGGCTGTCGGTGCCCATGTTCCTGCCGGAGATCCTGCCTGCCGTGGAGATCGGCTGGCGGTTCGGGAAGGACTTCTGGGGACGCGGGCTCGCCACGGAGGCGGCACGCGCCGTGCTGGACTTCGCGCTGCGCGACCGCGGCCTGGCCCGCGTGGTGAGCGTGCACACCGTCGGCAACGACGCCTCCGAGGGCGTCATGCGCAAGCTCGGCATGCGCGTCGAGCGCCGGACCACCCATCCGGCCCATGGCGTGCCCCTGTGTGTGCACGTCCTGGAGGCGCGCTCCTAGCGTCCAGGGGCGGCCGTGTCACGCGTTCGGCCGCCCCGCACGTGCCCCGGCCCGGCGGAGCGGCCAGCGTGGACGGCGGCGGCAACACGCCGTCCGCCTGGTCCGTGTCGTCCCGTCCGCGCCGAAGGAGGCCCCTCTTGGCCGTCGACCCGCCCGTATCCGCCCACGCCGCGGGCCGGCTCCACGCGGCGGGGCTGGGCCTCCAGGGGCAGGTGCCGGGGATCCTCATGGCGGCCGAGGGCGAGCGGATCGGCGCGATCGCCGCCGGGGACTACCACAGCCTGGCGGTCACCGACGACGGCCGGCTGCTCGTCTCCGGGCTCGACGACTACGCCCAGGTGACCGGGATCTTCGCGGCGGCGCGCGGCGAGCTGGTCGGCGCCGTGGCCGCGGGCGGCTTCCACAGCCTGGCGGTGACCCGCGACGGCCGGCTGCTGGCCGCCGGGAAGGACCAGAACGGCCAGGTCACCGGCGCCCGTGACGCGGCCCGGGGCAAGAAGGTCACCGCCGTGGACGGCGGCGCCGTGCACAGCCTCGCCGTGACCGAGGACGGCGAGCTCCTGGCCGCCGGGCACGACGGCGAGGGACAGGTGTCCGGCGTCCTCACGGCGGCCCGGGGCCACCGGGTCACCGCCGTGGCCGCGGGCGACTTCCACAGCCTCGCGGTGACCGAGGACGGCCGGATCCTGGCCGCCGGCCGGGACGACGACCGGCAGGTCTCCGGGATCCTGGCGGCAGCGGACGGCCGGAAGGTCGTCGCCGTGTCCGCCGCCGCCCTCCAGAGCCTGGCCGTCACCGACGACGGCCTGCTGCTCGCCGCCGGCCGGGACGGGCACCACCAGGTGTCGGGCATCCTGCGCGTCGCCCAGGGCCGCAGGATCGCGGCCGCCGCCGCGGGCCATCTGCACAGCCTGGCGCTGACCCGGGACGGCGAGCTCCTCGGCGCGGGCAAGGACGGCGACGGGCAGGTGTCGGGGATCCTGGAGGCCGTCGGGCACCACCACACCGTGCAGATCGCCGCGGGCGGCTACCACAGCCTCGCCGTCGTCGCCCCCGACGGGCCCCGCGGCCGGGTGATCCGGGCGGAGTTCCACGCCGCCGACACCACCGGGCAGGACGTGACTCTGTGGCTCCTGCGCCGCGAGGACAACCTCGACGTGGCCCTGACGTCACATCAGCCGGCCCAGGACTTCGGCATCCGGGAGGGCGTGCCCGTGACGCTGGAGATCCGGCGGGGCGGGGACGAGGTCCTGGGCGACGGCACCGTCTGTTTCAGCTACGACGAGACCACCCGTACCGTCGGCGTCGACACCCGGGCCAGCCGCTTCCCCTCCCATCTGACCTGCACCGGGCACGGCGCCAACCGCTTCACCTTCGCCTTCACCGGGATTGGATGAGCAACCCACCCGTCACGTCAGCCCCGTGACGCTCCGGTCCCACCCGGCGAGCATCCGCGAGGCCCCCACCGGCAGGTCCCACAGATCCTCCCGGGCCCGGCCCGTCTCCTCCCACGCCGCCCGCACCCGCCGCAGCGGCTCCAGCGGCGGCTCGGCGGACAGCAGGAACGTCGCCCAGTGCATCGGCGCCAGCACCCGCGCCCCCAGGTCCGCGCAGGCGCGCACCGCCTCCTCCGGGTCGGTGTGCACCGGGCCCAGCATCCAGCGCGGGTCGTAGGCGCCGATGGGCAGCAGCGCGACATCGATGTCCGGATAGCGCTCGCCGATCCGCGCGAACCAGTAGCCGTAGCCCGTGTCCCCGGCGAAGTACACCCGGCGGCCGTCGGGCGCGGTCAGCACCCAGCCGCCCCACAGCGACCGGCAGGTGTCGGTGAGGGTGCGTTTGCTCCAGTGGTGGGCCGGGACGAAGTCGAAGCGCACCGGGCCCGCCGGGCCGGGCAGCTCGACCGCCTCCCACCAGTCGAGTTCGGTGACCCGGGTGAACCGGCGGCGACGCGCCCAGCCGGCCAGGCCCGCCGGCAGCAGCAGATGGGTGTCGCGGGGGAGCCGCTTGAGGGTGCGCGCGTCGAGGTGGTCGTAGTGGTTGTGGCTGATGACGACGGCGTCGATCCTCGGCAGGGCCTCCCACGGCACCCCCACCGGCGTCACCCGGGGCGGCGTGCCGAGGATCCGGCGGGACCAGACCGGGTCGGTCAGCACCGTGAGCCCGCCGACGCGCACCACCCAGCTGGCGTGCCCGGCCCAGGTGACGGCGAGCGCGGTGGCGCCGGCGGCCGGCAGCGGACCCGGCTCGACCGGCAGCAGCGGGACCTCGCGCAGCGCCTCGGCGCTCGGCCGCAGCCGGCCCTCACGGGCCAGCCGGGCCATGGCACGCACTCCGGGCAGCGGTGCGGTGAGCCGGTCGGCGAACGTCCGGGGCCAGGAACGGATCTCGCCGAGAGGACGCGGCTCCGCGAGAGGGCGCTCGGTCTGTTCGGTCATCTGGGGCTCCATTCGTGGGGAACCGGAACCTGGCGGTACGGGCGCGGGGCTCGCGCCGTCGCACGCCCCACCGACTGACGGTAGATCAGTCGGCGGCGAGTTCACTGAACGCCGATCCAAAAGTGGACAACGCCTCCACGACATCCGGGTCCGCCAGCGGATCCCGGGCGCCCAGGGCGCGACGCCGCCGGTCGTCGTCGGCCCCGAGGAACGGGGGAGTGGCGATCCGCACCCGCAACGCGTCCGGGGCGTCGCCGAACCGGTGGCCGCCGGGCACCGGATGGCCGAGCGTCGCGCTCAGCCGGTCCTCCAGTTCCACGGAGTCGGTGATGCCACGGGCCGCGAGGGCCGACCTCAGCTCGCCCAGGTCCGCGTACAGGTGCGGGCCCGTCCGCGGGGGCCGGCAGAGCACCCCGGCGGCGTCGAGCCGCACCCGCGCCGCCTCGCCCAGCACCCCGTACAGTCGGGCCGCGGCGGCGGACCGGGCCCGTACGGGCTCCGGTTCGGTCAGCGCCCAGCCCACGGCCGCCGCGACCGGCGGCGGCAGTTCGGCCCGTACCGCCGTCAGCAGCGAGACGGCACGGGCGTACAGGGCCGGGCCCGGACCCCCGGCCGGGAAACGGGCGATCGCCGCCGGCCAGCCGGAGGGGGCGAGCGGGCCCGCGAGGTCGGTGAGGACGACGACCCGGTCCGGGTACATCTCGGCGGGCCCCACGAACACGGTCCCGTGCGGGTCGTGGAGGGTGTCACGCCATGTCTCGTCGCTGACGACCGTCAGCTCCTCGGCCGCCGCGGCCTCGCACACCTCGTGGAGGATCTCCGGCGGGGCGACCGTGCCGGTGGTGTCGTCGGCCACCGACAGCACCAGGAAACGCGGCCGCCCGCCCTCGGCGCGGATCCTGCGCACGGTCTCCAACAGCGCGTAGGGGTCGGGCACGCCACCGCATTCGGCCGGCACCGGCACGTGGTACGCCAGCCGCCCGGCGAGCCGCGCCAGCGGGCTGTACGAGGCCGAGCACGGCCGGGTCAGCAGCACCTCGCCGCCCGCCGAGGCGAACAGCGCCAGCAGCAACGGCTGGGCGCCCGGCGCCGCGAGGACCCGCCCGGGCTCGGTCGGCAAGCCGCGCCGCGCCCAGTAACCGCAGGCGGCCTCCCGCAGCGCCCGTCCGCCGCCGACCGGTTCGGGGCCGGAGCGCCCGGCCGCCCCCGCCAGCCGCTCGGCGAGCTCCGGAAGCACGGGCAGCCCGCGCTCCGGCGGCGGGAGGGCGGGCGGTACCTGCTGCATCCTCACACCTTCGCAGATCACCGGGTGCGTGGCGGCCCGACACGGGCGGCGGGGCGAACAAACCCCCTGGTACCGGATCGTAAGACAGCCCTCTCACCATGCGAGAGAACGGCCTACGGTGGGAACGCCACTTCACGACGTCGCGAAGGGACGGGCCACCATGTCGGAACGACAGAACGTCTACATCCACGGACACCACGAGTCCGTACTGCGCTCCCACGGCCGCCGCCGGGCCGCCGAC
Source organism: Streptomyces sp. NPDC037389 (assembly GCF_040636475.1). Classification (NCBI taxonomy): domain Bacteria; kingdom Bacillati; phylum Actinomycetota; class Actinomycetes; order Kitasatosporales; family Streptomycetaceae; genus Streptomyces; species Streptomyces sp. NPDC037389. The sequence continues at coordinate 87,799 of NZ_JBEZUS010000002.1, read as the reverse complement.
TCCGCCGCCTACCTGCTGCCTTCACTCCGGTCGCACCACCGGATCCTGGACATAGGCTGCGGCCCCGGCAGCATCACCGCCGACCTGGCCGCCCTGGCGCACCGGGGCCGGGTCACCGGCCTCGACGCCGCCCCCGGCGTCCTGGAGACCGCCCGCGCCGCCGCCCGCGAACGAGGCGTGTCCAACGTGGACTTCGCCGTCGGCGACATCCGCGCCCTGGACTTCCCCGACGGCTCCTTCGACGTCGTCCACGCCCACCAGGTGCTCCAGTACCTCGACGACCCGGTGGCCGCCCTGCGCGAGATGCGCCGCGTGTGCCGCCCCGGCGGGATCGTCGCCGTCCGCGACGTCGTCTACACGGCGATGACCTGGTACCCGCGCGTCCCCGGCCTGGAGGACTGGCAGCGCCTGTACGTGAGCGTCGCCCGCGCCGGCGGCGGCGAACCCGACGCTGGCAGCCGGCTGCTGTCCTGGGCCCGGCGGGCCGGCCTGACCGACACCGCCGCCACGGCGGGCGCCTGGTGCTGCACGGGCGCCGAACAACGCGCCTGGTGGAGCGGCCTGTGGGCCGACCGCACCCTTTCCGACCCGTACGCCCGCCACGCCGTCGAGGGCGGCCACACGGACCCGGCGGGCCTCGCGGCGATCGCGGAGGCCTGGCACGAGTGGGGGCGTCACGAGGACGCGTGGTTCTCGGTGCTCCACGGCGAACTGCTCTGCCGGGTCAACTAGCCTGCTTTTCATGAACATTCTGGGGACTTCGCTAAGGGTGTGCGTAAGCGATCTGGAAGCGGCGATCGCGGTGTACGAACGGCTGACCGGAGCCGAGGCACAGCGCTTCCGGCGCGGCGGGGTCTCGGTCGCGGCCGTCGGCTGCTTCTTCCTGATGAGCGGACCGGAGGCCGAACTCTCCGTCCTGCGCAACATCACGGCCACGCTGGCCGTCACGGACGTCGACGAGGCCCTCGCCGATCTGCTCGCGGTGGGCGCGCAGATCATCGCGGGCCCCGTGCGGACGCCCATCGGCAGCAACCTGGTGGCCCGTCACCCGGACGGATCGGTGTTCGAGTACGTCGATCGCCGGGCGGGTTGAGCGCAACGCCGGACGGGCTGAATCAGCCCGTCCGGCGCTTGAGGCCCGGGGGCCCGGGGGCGCCGGGCCAGGGGAAAGTCTCCCCCTCACCGAGGTCCTCGACCTCGACACCGGCATCGCGGATCGCCCGCGCCCCCGCCCCATCCCCCCGCGCCTCCAGAACCCGCGCCTCCAGCAACCGGAACCGCCCCCGCGTCCGCGCGGCGGGATGGACCCCGGCCAGCACCGCCGCCGCGTCCTCCGCCCGTCCGGCCGCCAGCAGCGCCTCGATCGCCTCCCGCGCGAGCGCCGTCCGCGCGGCCCGGGACGCTCCCGCCTCATGGGCCTCCGTCACCGCCCGTGCGTAGCGGTCGGCGGCCCGCTCCGGATGCCCGCGTTCCACGTCCGCCGCCGCGAGCGCGCGCCGTGCCGGCCAGCCCATGCCCTGCCGGAGCGCGTGCTCCCAGCTGCGGACGGCCTGCGAGCGGTCGCCGGCGTGCCACTGGGCGACGCCCAGGTGGTACGAGGCGCGCGGGTCCGGCTCGGAGGTCTCCAACAGCTCCCGCCAGGCGGGGGAGACCAGGGAGGGGCCGGGCTCCGGCCCCTCCTCACCCAGCGAGCCGGTGCGCAGCAGCGCCCGCCAGGGCCGCTGTTCGGCCCCGCCCACGTCCCCGTCCGCCGGCACGGGGAACGGCGTCCCCGGCAGCTCCAGCCGCCCCCGCTCGACCTCGAGCGCCCCCCACCCGGAGCCGGTGGCCAGCGTCTCCTTGGGCTCGTGGTCGGCGTACGGGCGCCACGCCTCGTACGCGGCGTCCACCGCGGCGCGTGGCAGCGCCGCCTCCAGCCGTGCGGCGGTCTCGGCCCGCGCCGCCGCCCAGTCCGCGCCGTGGACGGCGGCGGGGTCTGCGGCCAGCGGCCCGTACGCCTCCAGCCAGGCGAACTCCCCGCCCGCCTCCAGGGGGACGTGCTCCAGCTGGGTCGGCGCGAGGCCCGCCTGGATCTCGGCGTAGCCGCCCGTGCCGGGCTCGGTGAGCCACTCCTGCCGGCGCCGTCCGGCCCCGTCCGCGCCCCACAGGAAGAGCTTGCGGCCGGTGAGGGCGTCGGTCGAGGTCTGGACGAGCCCGTGGCCGTCCCCGTCGAGCGCGGCGATCCAGCGGCGTTCGCCGTCGGGGAGGTCGTAGAAGTAGTCGGCGTGACGGGTGCCGTCCGCTGGGTACGTCCGGTCGGCGCCGTCCCAGTGGGGGACGGGCACCCGGCGCAGGGAGGCGCGGTCGTAGCCGAAGTGCCAGGCCCTCTCGGCCGGGGCGAGGACCCGGGTGCGCGGGCCCTCGGGCACGGCGGTGTTGGACCACCAGTAGACGGGCGCGGCGCGGTGGTGCGGATTGCGGACGCGCACACCGGCGTAGAGGAAGTCGGAGCCGTCCGGCAGCCACAGGTCGACCTGGAAGGGCAGGTCGCGCAGCCGCTCCCACTCCCACAGCCGCAGCATGTCGCCGCCGTCGGGCGCGGGCACGCGGGCCGCGTGGAGCGGGGCGACGGAGAGGGTGCCGTGGCCGGTCGCGCCGATGTTCCATTCGATGCCGCCGGAGAACCAGGCGCCGTTCAGGGCGAAGCCGGCGGGCTGGAGGACGGGGTTGGAGTAGAGGAGCGAGCTGCCCGTCGGCTTGTGGACGAGGGAGTGCACCCGGCCGCCGAGCCCCGGCAGGACCGTGGCGCGCAGCCGGTCGTTCTCGATGACGATCGCGTCGAGGTCGGTGGGGATCCGGGTGCGGGTGTAGTCGTCGCGGCGGCGTACGGGCAGGAGGGAGCGCAGTGGCGCGTGGCGCATCCGCCGGGCCATGGCGGGCGGCAGGCCCGCCATGGCGACGCGGTCCAGGCGGTGGACGTCGCCGCGGGTGCTCAGCTGCGGCAGCGGGTTCTCCGGGCCGGGGGAGGCCGCGGGCAGGGTCAGCACGGCTCGGCGGATGGTGGTGGCCATGTGTCGGTCTCCCTTTCGCTTCGGGGGCTCGCTTCGGGGTTCTCTCACAGCCACACGGGGGCGTCGGCGCCCCAGCGGCCGGGCCGCCGGGCCCAGTCGCGCGGGGAGCCCGTGAACTCCACGGGCGACAGCGCGTACCGCAGCCGCCCGAGCGGGCCCTCTCCCTCGGCCAGCCAGGGCGCGGGGTCGTGGCCGTCGCCGCCGGGCCCGGGTACGCCGTCGTCGTGGGGCACGTCGCGGGCCAGCCAGGCCGCCGTCTGCGCGAGGGCGAAGCGGGTCAGGCGGGTGCCGCCGGTCTCGCGCTGCTCGGTGACGGCGCGCAGCAGGGCGGCGGCCAGCAGGTAGCCGGTGCCGTGGTCGAGGGCCTGGGCGGGGAGTGCGCCGGGGCCGCCGTCGGGGCCCGGTTCGGTGGCGGCGATGCCGCAGGCGGCCTGGACCAGGCTGTCGAAGCCGCGCCGCTCGCCCCACGGCCCGTAGCTGCCCCAGGCGCTCAGCTGGCCGACGACCAGGCCCGGCCGGCGTTCGGCGAGGGCCTGCGGGGACAGGCCGTGGCGGTCGAGCGCCCCGGGCCGGTAGCCGGTCACGACGACGTCGGCGGCGGCCAGCAACTCCTCGAAGACCGCGCGGTCGGCGGTGCGGGCCAGGTCGAGGACGGTGGAGCGCTTGCCCGCGCCGGTGTCGTCGTGCAGCTCCTGGCTCTCCGGCAGGGAGGGGGAGTCGATACGGAGGACGTCCGCGCCGAGCAGGGCGAGGGTGCGGGTGGCGACCGGGCCCGCGAGGACCCGGGTGAGGTCGAGGACGCGCAGTCCCTCGGCGGGCAGCGCCCCGGAGGGCGTCCCGAGCTCGCGGACGGGGCCCTCGGCGATCCGCTCCAGGGAGAGCAGCGGGCGCCGGGCGACCGCCGAGCCCTGCGGGTGGACGGCCCACTCGTGGGGGGTGCGCACGGCGACGGCCAGCCCGCCGGCCGCGTACACCAGCTCCTCCACCCGCGCGGCCTCCCGGCCCGCCAGCTCGGCGGCGACCCGCTCGACGAGGGGCGCGGCGTCGGCGTCCGGTCCCGGGTCGGGCAGCCCGAGGGCGGCGAGGAGGCGGGCGCGGTGGTGGGGGTAGTTGGCGTGGGTGCGCACCCAGCCGTCGGCGGTGCGCCAGAAGCGGGAGAGCGGGGCGAAGGAGGCCGGGGCGCGGCCGTCGCGGCGTATATGGCGCTCGCTGGCGAACGCCGTCTCGACGGCGCCGTCGTCGACGCGTACGCGCGGCAAAGGCCCGCCGCGCCGGGCGGCGAGCAGTTCGGCGGCGGCCAGCGCGCAGACGGCCACCGTGGCCCGGGCCGTCTCCCGGACGGGGAGCCGGGCGGGGAGCCGGGCGGGGAGGAGTGTCTCCGGGCCGCCGTACTCCACGGCGGCCATGAGGGCGGGATCCCCGCCGAGCAACGCCCAGACGTGGTCCGCCGCTTCGGACGATCGCTTGATCATCCCCCGAGTCTGGCACTGGGTGCCAGGTCTGGGAAGAGGCCCTTTCAGGCGTCCTGCCCAGAGGTGTCCCCTCCCATGGGCGTCCTATGGGCGACACAACCCGTTCGGGTGACATCCGGCGCGGGCCCGGCGCGGCGGCCGCGGAGGTCTAGGGTGGGGTGCACCAACAGTGATCGGCGGGCGACGCCCGGTGAGCGGATCCGGGGCGGGGTTTCGGTGAGTGCCGGTGAGTGAGCGTGAGTGAGCGCACATCCCCGTCCGGGCCGGAGCCGCCGGGGCGGACCTGCCAGTGGTGTCACGGCTCCGGGTACGGGACGCGGGCGCTGGCGTACTGCCCGGGCGCCGACCCCTTCGCCGGCCCGGCCGACACCGTCCACCGCGCGGGGCAGTGCGCCCACTGCCGGGGGTCCGGGACGTACGACTCCGCGCTGGACCCGACCCTGGGCCATCCCGGGGAGGCCGCCGAGGGGACCGCCCCGGAGGAGGGCGGCTGACGCGTCCCCGGAGGGGCGCCCGGTCGGGCCGCGACCCCCGCTCGCGGCGCTCGCGGGCGCGAACCGCTCGTTCCGCTTGATTGCGCGCCGGTGGACGAATCACGGTCCGCGGCGGCGATCGCAGCACCTTTTGCGGCCGCCGGGCGCCCCGCGCGGGACAAAAAATTTCAATTTTGCTCCGTCTCACAGTGCGGTCAATATGTGCTGTCGCACATACCTGTGCTCTTGCACAGTCATGCGAAGTCGCCACAGAATCAGCGACCTGCCCGCAGTACGAGAGGCGCACCCTTCCATGCAAGAAACCGACGGCACTCCCGCACGCCGCTTCGGCCTCCCCACGGCCATCTGCCTGGTCATGGGCAACATCATTGGTGGGGGCATCTTTCTGCTGCCCGCCTCGGTCGCCCCGTTCGGCACCGTCAGCCTGCTGGCCTTCGGTGTGCTCACGATCGGAGCGATCGCCCTCGCCCTCGTCTTCGGGCGGCTCGCCGAGCGCCATCCGCACACCGGCGGACCGTATGTCTATGCGCGCGCGGCGTTCGGCGACTTCGCCGGGTTCCTGTCCGCCTGGTCGTACTGGACGATGACCTGGGTCAGCAACGCCGCTCTCGCCGTCGCCGGCGTCGGCTACTTCCATGTGCTCACCGGCGGTTCGTCCTCGAAGAGCACGGACCTGGTGATCGCCCTGCTGATGCTGTGGCTCCCGGCGCTGGCGAACCTCGCCGGTACCCGCTGGGTGGGCGTGGTGCAGGTGGTCTCCACGGTCCTGAAGTTCGTTCCGCTGTTCTTCGTCGCCGTCGCCGGCCTCTTCTTCTTCGACCCGAAGAACCTCGGCTCCTTCAGCGAGGGCGGCGGCAGCTGGGCCAGCGGCCTGTCCGCCTCGGCGGCGATCCTGCTCTACAGCTACATCGGTGTGGAGTCCGCCGCGATGAGCGCGGGCGAGGTCCGCGACCCGGAGCGCAATGTGGGCCGCGCCAGCGTGTTCGGCACCATCGGCGCCGCCGTGGTCTACCTGCTCGGCACGGTGGCGGTCTTCGGTACGGTCGCGCACGACAAGCTCGCCAAGTCCACGGCGCCGTTCTCCGACGCGGTCGACGCGATGTTCGGCGGCGAGTGGGGCGGCACGCTGATCGCCTTCGCCGCCGTCGTCTCCATCGTGGGCGCGCTCAACGGCTGGACGCTCATGAGCGCCCAGATGCCCTACGCGGCCGCCAAGGACGGTCTGTTCCCGGCGATGTTCGGGAAGAAGCGGCGCGGGGTGCCGACGGCGGGCGTGCTCGCCGCGGCGGTGCTCGCCTCGCTGCTGACGGTCGTCAACTACACGTCGGGCGCGGGCGGGGTCTTCGAGATCCTGGTCCTCGTCACCACCTTCTCGGCGACCGTCCCCTACCTCCTGGCCACCGCCGCGCAGGTGTACTTCCTGCTCAAGGGCGAGCGCGACAAGGTCCACGCGGGCCGGTTCACGCGTGACATGGTCTTCGCCCTCGGCGGGTTCGGCTTCTCCTTCTGGCTGGTGGCCGGTGCCGGATACGCGGCGGTCTACCAGGGCGGGCTGTTCCTCTTCGCCGGCATCCTCGTCTACGCCTGGATGGCGGCCCGCCGCCCGGCGGCGGGCGAGGGCGAGGGCGAGAGCGCGGGCGAGCCCGTGGCGGCGGAGAAGTCCGCCGAGCCGGAGCTGGTCGCGTAAGCAGGACGCAGGACGTACGAGGAAGGGGCGGGCCCGAGGGCCCGCCCCTTCCTCTGTTCGCTCTGCCCGCTCTCAGGCCGTGATGCCGCCGTCCAGGACGAGCTCCGTGCCGACCGTGTAGCCCGCCTCGTCGGAGGCCAGGTGGAGCACCGCGGCGGCGACCTCCTCCGGGCTGCCCGCGCGCCCGGCCGGGACGTCGCGGGCCATCCGCTCGGCCTTGTCGCGGGCCGACTCGCCGGGGCGCGAGGACATCGGGGTGTCGATGGGGCCGGGGCTCACCGCGTTGATCCGCACCCCCTCGCCGATGTGGTCGAGGGCGGCGCTGCGGGTCAGTGCGGAGACCGCGGCCTTGCCGGCGGCGTACGCGCCGAGCCCCGGGAGGCGCTTGTGGGCGCCGAGGTTGGACGAGATGTTGACGATGGCGCCGCCGCCGTTGGCCCGCATGTGCGCGATCTCGTGCTTCATCGACAGCCAGACGCCCGTGACGTTGGTGGTCAGCGCGGTGTGCCAGTCGTCCTCCGGGATGTCGGCGACCTTCGCGGGCGGGGTGAGCACGCCGACGTTGTTCACGGCCACGTCGAGGCCGCCGTACCGCCGCACCGTCCGCTCGACCAGGGCCTCGACGTCGGCCGGGCGGGTCACGTCGGCGGTGACGGCCGTGGCCTCGCCGCCCGCCGCCTCGATGGCGGCGACGGTCTCCTCAAGCGGCTCGGCGCGCCGGCCCGCGACCACGACCCGGGCGCCCTCCCGGGCGAAGGCGAGGGCGACGGCCCGGCCGATGCCGGTCCCGCCACCCGTGACGAGGACGGCCTTACCGGAGAAACGCGTGGTCATGTCGATGACTCCTCGGGATAACAGAAACAAAGATAAAAGAACGATCGGTCTTGAATTTGGGCATAAAAGCGGGCCTGGGGAGCGGGGAGAGCGCTCCTCGCGGCGTCAGTCCAGCAGGGTCAGTACCTGCTCGGCGGCGTCCCGGGGCAGGGTCGGCCCGGTGTCGAGCCGGCCGACCACGCGCAGGCCCTGGAGGAAGACCAGGAGCATCCGGGCGAGCGCCACCGGGTCGCGGTCCCCGGGGAGTTCGCCCTGGGCGGCGGCGCGTATCAGGGCCGAGGTCAGCGCCGTCTCCATGTGGTGCCAGGCCTCCTCGACCCGGCGCGCGGCGGCCGTGTCGCGCGGGCCCAGCTCGACGGCCGTATTGGTCACGAAGCAGCCGCGCCGCGGCGTGTCGCCGGCCGCCTCGTCCGCGAAGCGGCGCACCAGGGCGCGGACGGCCGGCAGGGCCGGGCCCGGCTGGGACAGCTCCGCCACGATGCGCGGGTTCCGCTGCTCGCCGTAGCGCGCCAGGGCCTTGAGGTAGAGGTCGTGCTTGCCGCCGAACGTCGCGTAGAGGCTCGCCCGGGCGATGCCGAGGCGCTCCACGAGGTCCGCCATCGACGTCGCCTCGTAGCCGCGCTCCCAGAACAGCTCAAGGGCCGACTGGAGGGCGGCGTCCGGATCGAATTCCTTGGTCCTGGCCACGTCGTCGATCCTAGGCGTATCGAGAACGACCGGTCAAGAATCAACGGTCGGTCAAGAGTTCGTCCATCCGCGGCCTTATGGGTTGTCAGTGAAATGTCACATTACTATGGTACGGCGCGCATCACCTCGTAGCTGACGCAACATCAACCCCCCTGAGGAGAGCCGGTGTACGCGCTACGCACAGTGCGCAAAGGGCTGTTGGCCGCCGCCCTGGCGGCCGCTCTCGCCCTGCCGACGGCTCAGGCCGCCCAGGCCGGGCCCGCCCGCCCATCCGCCCCGCCCCCCACGTCCGCCTCCGGGACCGCCACCGGTACGGCCCCGGTCCACGACCCCCGCGACGACGTCGACCGGCTCGCCGCCCCGCCCCAGCGGACCACCCGCACCCCCGTCCCCGGCGGCGAGCGCGGCGAACCCGGCCGGATACCCGGCGACCTCGCGCAAAGCAGACCCGGCAACCCCGGCAGACCCACCGCCGGCCCGGCCCTGCGCGGCTCCGTCCCCTGCACCCTCGACGGCATCACCCGGCTCGGACCCGACCAGCTCGCCGACTTCCTCACCGACCCCGCCGTCACCGCGGACGGCTGTCTGCGCGGCCTGATCTGGACCTGGGACGCCCGCCTCGTGCCCGTCCTCTCCCGCGCCCACGTCCAGGCCGTCGCCCGGCGCGCCGCCGAGCTCGCCCCCCGGCACACCGGCGACGACGCGAGCCACCTCCTGGAGCTCTTCACCTACCTCCACGCCGCCGTCTACCACGACTTCTCCCACGACGAGATCGACCTCACCGACCCCGCGACCGTCGACGCCATGCGCCGCGCCACGGACGCGTACGGCACCGCCGACCGCACCTTCGACCCCACCCGGCAGAACGCCGAGACCCTGCGCGAGGCCCTCACCGCCGGCAGTGCGCCCGGCCTGCGCCGGCATCAACTCGGCCTCGTCCCCAAGGTGCTGGCCACCATGGGCCCCGGCCGGACCACCGCCGCCGACCCCGCCTGGGGCGGCGCCGCCCTCGCCGCCCTCACCGTCAACTACCTCGGCGTCTACCCCGGCAACAAGGACACCGCTTTCCACCAGGCCGTGGCCGCCGCCCCCGGCTACCGCGCCGCCTTCCGCGCCTTCTCCGGCCACACCCACCTCAAGGGCACGGCCAACGCCTGGACCGTCCGCGACGCCCTGAGCGAGTACGGGCGCTTCGGCCAGATCGACGGCCTGCGCCCCGCGATCACCGCCGACCTCGGCGCGCTGCTGAAGACCGCCGAGACCGACTTCGGCGACCTCAGCGCTCCCTGGGCCTCCCTCGCCTCCTGGCTCAACACCTATGAGGCGTGCGCGCCCTACAACGTCTGCAAGCCCCAGATAGAGGCCCGGGTCTTCCCGCGCACCTACACCTACGACAAGGGCGGCATCGAGGTCCGCACCGCCCTCGACCAGGCCACCGTCGACCAGCTCTACTACGCCAGCAAGCAGGTCAAGGCCCAGTTCTTCCGGGTGCTCGGCACCGACGTCCCGCTGACCGGCGACCCCAACGCCACCCTCCACATCCACCTCTACGCCTCACGCGCCGACTACGAGGTGCTGCACCCCCTCCTGACCGGCATGGGCACCAACAACGGCGGCGTCTACATCGAACAGGGCGCCACCTTCTACACCTACCAGCGCCGCGTCCCCCAGGACTCCTCTCTCACCCTTGAGGAGCTCTTCCGTCACGAGTACACCCACTACCTCAACGGCCGCTGGGCCGTCCCCGGCATGTTCGGCGAAGGTCCCTGGTACCAGGGCGACCTGACCACCGCCATGGACGAGGGCACCGCCGAGTTCTTCGACGGAGCCACCCGGGACGAGGGCATCAAGGTCCGCAAGTCCCTGGTCAAGGGCATCATCGCCGACACCGCCGGCGGCAAGCCCCGGATGACCGTCGACCGGTTCCTCCACGCCACCTACGACGGCGACGGCTTCCGCTTCTACAACTACGCGGGCACGTTCTTCGAGTTCCTGTGGCGCGAACACCCCGCACTGCTGCGGGAGATGTACGGATACGAGCGCGCCGACGACCCCAAGGGCTTCGACGCCTGGCGCACCCGCATGGGCCGGGACGCCGCGATCCAGCGCGAGTACGACGCCTTCCTCGACGAGCAGATCCGCGACGTCGACCACCTCTACGTCCCCGACACCCACTACACCCCCGTGGGCTCGCTGACCCACGCCGCCGCCGACCGGGTCGGCGCGGCCTTCGCGAGCGCCACCGGGATCACCCCGGACTGCGCCGGGAACGGCGACACCACCGGCAAGCCGCGCTTCACCTGCACGGGCCGGATCACCGCCAACCTCTCGGACTCCGGCAGCCCCGACCGGGTCTTCAGGGACATGTCCGGCACCGTGGACTACTTCATCCTCGGCCGCGCGGCCCCGGCCGCCAACAACCTCGCCGACATGAACTGCTCCTTCGGTTCCGTCGACATCTGGTCCGACGGCACGGCGGGCACCGCCGGCTTCACCTGCGAGGGCCCGCTGCGGCCCTGAGACCCCTTCCGGGTCCGCCGACGCGCCCATGACCTCCGAGGTCGTCGCGGACCCCGCCCCTCCTGGGGCAAGGTGAGGACGGACGGTCTCCCGGACCCGCGCACTCGGGTCCGGGAGACCGTTGCGTCACGGCCTGGCCACGACCCGCGCGGCTCCGCGGGAACGCCCGCGTGCCGACGGGCCGTTCGCGCCGTCCTGATCGTGGGGCGGAAGAACGAAGCCGACCTCCGCGCCGCCGCCGTCCGCCGTGGCGGCGAAGACCGTTCCGGCGTCCGCCGTGACGATGTCGTGCACGATGGCCAGACCCAGGCCGGAGCCGGGCGTGGCCTGGGTGCGGGGGCCGCGGTAGAAGCGGTCGAAGACGGCGTGCTCCTCGCCGGGCGCGATGCCCGGGCCCCGGTCCCGTACGGCCAGCCTGCCCCCGCCGACGCGCACGGCGACCGGCGTGCCCTCGGGGCTGAACCTCACCGCGTTGCTCAGCAGGTTGTCGACGCACCGCTGGAGGGCGCGCGGCCGGGCGCGCACCGGCACCGGGGGGTTCGCGTCGTCCTCGACGACGAGGACGACCCGCCCGGTCCGCAGGCGGCAGCGCCGCGCGCTGTCCTCCGCGACCACGGCCAGGTCGACGGCCTCGGGCTCCTCGTCCGTGTGGCGGTCGGTGGCCAGCTCGACGAGCTCGCGCACCAGGTCGTCGAGGGCCGTGGTCTCGGTGACCAGGGTGGTGAGGATCTGCTCCTCGTCCTCGGGGGCGAGCCTGCCGCGCGCCCGTTGGAGCAGCTCGGCGCTCCCGCGCACCGAGGTGAGCGGCGTCCGCAGCTCGTGGCTGGCGTCCTGGACCAGCCGCTGCTGCTGGGCGCGGGAGCGGCGCAGCGCGGCGAGCATGTGCTCGAAGCTGCGCGTCAGCCGGCCGATCTCGTCCGATCCGGCGGGCGGCAGCGGTGTGGCGAGGTCCCGCGTGGTGGTGATGCGCGCGGTGGCGTCGGCCAGCCGGCGGACCGGCCGCAGGATCCGCCCCAGGACGAGCCAGCCGAGGAGCGCCGCGAGGCCGATGGCGGCCGCGGTCGTCCAGGAGATCCGCCACAGGAACCGGCCGTCGACGCGCGCGGCGCCCTCGTAGCTCTGGCCGACCATGACCGCCCCGCCTCCGGGCAGGGGCCTGGTCAGGGTGCCGTACTCGGTACCGGAGACGACGACGTCCGCGCGGCTCGTCCCCGGACAGGACGATGTCGCGTACGTGCTCGGGGTGGCGGGAGGCGTACACCGGCATCAGGTAGGTGCCGTAGGACAGCCCGTACAGGCTGAGCTTCTCCACTCCGAGGCGGTCGCGGATCGCGTCGATGTCGTCGGCGGTGGCCGCCGAGGTGTAACCGGCGATCTTGGGGCCGAGGTTCTTCGCACACCGCTCGACCGCCGCCCGCTGCTGGGTTCGTGTGCCGAAGCGGTACTCGGCGTCCGTGACACCGCACGGGACCGGCTCCGAGGCCCCGGTGCCGCGCGGGTCGACGAGCAGCAGGTCGTGGTCCTTCAGCAGGCCCTCCAGGCCCCCGGCGAACGCCTCGGCCTTTTCGATGGCGGTCTCGCCGGGGCCGCCCGGGTTGACGGCGACGGTGCCCTTGGCGGGACCGAGCGCACTGTGGCGTACGACCGCGTAACTCACCCCGACCTCGCCGAGCTCCGGCTTCCCCGCGACGAGCGGACGGTCCAGCCGGCCGCAGTCGACCTGGTGCCCGTCCACGGCCGGGCACCAGCCGGATGTCGGCGCGGCCGCCCGGCCGCCCTCGGGTGCGGAGGCGGTGGCGGCCGCCGTCGGCAGCACCGAGGCCAGCACCGCCGTCGTGCTCACCGCCAGACCCACGCGCCGGGCCGTGCTCTTGTACGTCATCGCCCTCTCCTCTGTATCGGGTGCGGGCACAACGTTGCCGGGCGTATTTCGCGGCCACGGCAGAGCGACGGCAAAAGCGTGTAAGAACCGAGCGTGTAAGAACCGAGAGTGCGAGAAGCAAGGGTGTGAGAACCGTCAGCCCAGGTCGAAGACGTTGCGCAGGCCCAGCCGGTGCCGGAGCTCGTCCTGCCGCCGGAGCGGCTCCAGCTCCGGCGCCCGGTAGAGGGGGATGACGGAGCAGCGCTCGGCGCGGGAGCCGGTCTCGTCGAGGAGGGCGTTGACGGCGGTGCGCGCGGCGGTGTTGGCGCCCTCCATGGTGGCCAGGTCGATGTCGACGGCCACGTAGTCCCCGGCGAGGAAGAGATTGGGGATGGCGGTGCGGGCCTCCGGGCGGTCGTACCAGGTGCCGGTGGGGTGGATGAAGAGCTGTTCGTCGTTGTTCGCGTGGGTGCCGTCCAGCTCCACGGCCGGGTCCAGGAACCACGAGTGGAGCGTCGCGTCGCGCAGCACCGTGCGCCCGGTGTCGTTGAGCCCGGCCTTCATCTGGGCCCAGACCTCGCGGGCGACCTCCTCGCGGGTACAGCGCTTGGCGGGCTTGCCGTAGAGGATGCCGGGCCGCTCCCATTCGGAGACGTCCACGGAGAGGCAGTCCGCGACCGTGCCGTCCCCGTAGTCGGCCCGGAAGTCCCGGCCGCGCCAGTACTGGGCCTGGCTGACGGATGTGATCGACCAGGGCGTGTCGATGTGGTTGATGTGGCCGTGGACGATCGGGGTGGGTTCGGTGAGATAGAACTGGATGCCCGTCATCCAGTCCGTCTTGAGCCTGTCGCAGTGCGCCAGCCGGGGGTCGGCCGCCCGGACGCTCTCGTTCCAGGTCAGCCGGGCGTGCTCGACCGGCATCGCGGAGACGAAGTGGTCGGCGGTCACCGCCTGCCGGGCGCCGCTCGCGTCCTCGACCAGGGCCTCGGTGATCCGCCCGCCCTCCAGCCGCAGGTCCCGCACGGACCGGCCGGTGTGGAACACGACGCCCAGCGAGCGCAGATGGGCGATCCACGGGTCGATCCACGCCTCGTTGGTGGGTGCGTCGAGGACCCGGTCGGGCTCGCCGTCGGCGCCCCGGCCCAGCGCGTTGTAGAGGAAGGCCTCGACGCAGGTCGCGACGGTCCGGGTGCTGGCGATCTCGGCCTTGGTCGCGACGATGTTGCGGGTGATGCCGATGGCCAGCAGCTGCCGGTAGTCGGCCGACATCCGCGCGGCCCCGGTGAACTCCAGCCACGGGACGCGCTCCCAGGACTCCAGCCGGCGGCGCTCGCTGCTGGTGAACCAGACCAGCAGCCGGTTCGCGAAATACGCGATCTCATGCGCTCGCAGCCGGGACAACGTCTCGCAGTAGGCCGTCAGCGCGCGCAGCAGCGCGTCCGGGGTGAGGACCGGGGGGAGGGTGCCGACGGTGGCGAAGGGGATGCGGATGTCCTCACGGCCGCCCGTGCGCGCCAGCATGACCTCGCTGGAGGGCACGAGGTTGTCGTGGCAGCCGTTCTTGTTGCCCTTGAACGGGATGCGGCGCAGGGTGTCGGGGAGATTGCGGTAGAAGCCCGGGATGAAACGGAAGCCGTGCTCGCCGGGCAGGGGCTTGCGCCCGCCCTTCGCACTGTCGGGCACGTCCATGCTGCGCGCCTTGCCGCCGAGCGCGGACTTGCGCTCGTAGACCGTTACTTCGAAGCCGCGCTCGGCCAGTTCATGGGCGGCCGTGAGCCCGGCGACACCGCCCCCGAGGACGGCGACGCGCCGCCCCGCGCTCCCCCTGCGGACGGTTCCGTCGGTCGGCCGGGGCGCGGCGTGGGCCGTCCCGGTGAGCGCCGCCGTCGCCGTGACGGCCGCCGCGCCGCCGATGAACCCTCTGCGTGTGCGATTGCGTGCGTGTTCCGCCATGCCACAGCCCCCTGCCACCCCGGTAACGTGTCATGTCCGGCGCAGGAGCATAAGAGAGTCCCTCGGGTCCCGGAAGGGTGCCGCCGACGCGTCCGTGCCATCCGCCGCACATTGGCGTGAAAGCGCTGCCGCCTCGTGGGACGCTGGTGGGACGACGAGGACGAAGGGATGTGCGATGGCAGTCGAACCGCTCTCGCAGAAGGACGTGGAGGTTCGCCTCCAGGAGCTCCCCGGCTGGTCCACGGACGGTGACCGGATCACCCGCCGCTACTCCTTCGACGGGCACTTCCAGGCGGCGGCGATGGTCGTTCACATCGCCCAGATCCAGGAGGAGTTGAACCACCACTCCGATCTGACGCTCGGCTACAACACCGTGACCGTCGCGGTCAACACCCACAGCGTGGGCGGCAAGGTCACCGGACTGGACGTGGAGCTGGCCCGCAGGATCGAGGCGGTCGCCCCGGGGCACGGGGCGCGCTGACGACCGGTCCCGCGGGGCTCGCGCGCCCCGCGGGACCGGACGGACGGGTCAGCTCCAGTCGAACTCGTCCGGGTTGGGGCCGAGCCGGGTGCCGGTGTCGAGGCCGGAGATCGCCGCGAGGTCGTCGGCGTCCAGTTCAAAGCCGAAGACGTCGAAGTTCTCCTGGATGCGGGACGGCGTCACCGACTTCGGGATGGCGACGTTGCCCACCTGGAGGTGCCAGCGCAGCACGACCTGGGCGGCCGACTTGCCGTGCTTGGCGCCGATCCGGGCGAGGACCGGCTCCTCCAGCAGGCCACGGCCCTGGCCCAGCGGGGACCAGGCCTCGGTGGCGATGCCGTGGCGCGCGTGGACGGCACGCAGCTCGGTCTGCGGGAAGTTGGGGTGCAGCTCGACCTGGTTGACGGCCGGGACCAGCGAGGTCTCGGCGATGACGCGCTCCAGCTGGGGCGCGTGGAAGTTGGACACGCCGACCGCCTTGGCGCGGCCGCTCTCGGCGATCTCCGCGAAGGCGCGCCAGATCGTCACATAGTCCTCGCGCATGGCCCGGGGCCAGTGGATGAGGTAGAGGTCGACGTAGTCGAGGCCCAGCTTGGCCAGGGAGGCGTCGAACTCCCGCAGCACGCTGTCGCGCGTCCACGTCTCGTTCGCGCTGTTCCACAGCTTGGTGGTGACGAACAGCTCGTCACGGGCGATGCCGGAGGTGGCGAGCGCCTTGCCGGTGCCCGTCTCGTTCTCGTAGATGGCGGCGGTGTCGATGCTGCGGTACCCCGCTTCGAGGGCGGTCGAGACGGCGGCGGTCGCCTCGTCGTCGGCGACCTGCCACACGCCGAAGCCCAGCTGGGGCATCTCGACGCCGTTGTTCAGGGTGATGGTGGGGACCTTGCTCACAGCAGTCGATCCTTACGTTCGCGAATGCACTTGCTCCAGGGTCAACCGGAACGTCGTCGGCCGCATTCCCGCTCCCGCCATCAAGGGGACGTCATCAACGCGTCGAGGGGGGAGCGGATCGAGGCGTCAGGGGGAGTAGAGCGCCTCCACCTCGCCGGCGTAGGTCTTCTCTATGGCCTTGCGCCGCAGCTTGCGGGTCGGTGTCAGCAGCCCCTGCTCCTCGGTGAAGAGGCCGGGCAGGATCCGGAAGGCGCGGATGGACTCGGCCTGGGAGACGAGGGTGTTGGCGGCCACCACGGCCCGCCGGATCTCGGCCTCCAGCTCGGGATCGTGCACCAGTTCGGCCAGGGTGGTGGGCCGGGGCGGCTCCCGCATGGCCAGCCAGTGCGCCACCCCCTCCCGGTCCAGGGTGACGAGCGCGCCGACGTACGGGCGGTCGTTGCCGACCACGACGCACTGGGCGACCAGCGGGTGGGCGCGCACCCGCTCCTCCAGGGCGAGGGGCGAGACGCTCTTGCCCCCGGAGGTCACCAGGATCTCCTTCTTCCGTCCGGTGATCGTCAGATAGCCGTCCTCGTCCAGCGCCCCCAGGTCGCCGGTGGCCAGCCAGCCGTCCCGGAGTACGGAGACGGTGGCGCGCTCGTCCCCCAGATAGCCCGCGAACACCTGCTCGCCGCGGAGCAGCACCTCGCCGTCGTCGGCTATCCGCACGCTCGTGCCGGGCACGGGCCGGCCCACGGTCCCGAATCGGGCCCGCTCGGGTGGGTTGGCGACGGCGGCGCCGGTGGTCTCCGTCAGCCCGTACCCCTCCAGCACGGTCATCCCGGCCCCGGCGAAGAACAGCCCCAGGCGCCGCTCCAGCGCCGAGCCGCCCGACATCGCGTACCGCACCCGGCCGCCGAGCTGCTCGCGCAGCCTGGAGTAGACGAGCCTGTCGAAGACCTGGTGCTGGACGCGCAGCGCGGTGCCGGGACCCGGCCCGGTGCCGAAGGCCCGGGCCTCCACCGCCCGCGCGTAGCGCACCGCGACGTCGACGGCCTTCTCGAACGGCCCGCTCCGGCCCTCCCGCTCGGCGGCGCGCCGGGCGGCGGCGAAGAGGCTCTCGAAGACATAGGGCACGGCGAGCACGAACGTCGGGCGGAAGGCCCGGAGGTCGGGCAGGAGGGCGGCGGCGGTCAGCCGGGGCTGATGGCCCAGCCTGACCCGGCCGCGGACCGCGGCGACCTGCGCCATACGGCCGAAGACATGGGCGAGGGGGAGGAAGAGGAGGGTGGACGCCTGCTCGCCGGGGCGGGAGCGGAAGACCCGTTCGTAGCGGCGGAGGACGTTGTCGCTCTCGGCCATGAAATTGCCGTGGGTGAGCACACAGCCCCGGGGGCGGCCGGTGGAGCCCGAGGTGTAGACGACCGTCGCGGGGGAGCGGGGGGTGAGCGCCATCCGGTGCCGGTGGACGACCTCGTCGCGGATACGGGCCCCGGCCTCGGTGAGCTCGTCGACCGCGCCCGCGTCGAGCTGCCAGAGGCGGGTGAGCCGGGGGAGGCGGTCGATGACGGAGCCGATGGTCATCGCGTGGTCCTCGTGCTCGACGACGCAGGCGGTGACCTCCGCGTCGTACAGCATCCCGAGGACCTGGTCGGGGGAGGAGGTGGGATACACCGGCACGGGCTGGGCACCGACGCTCCACAGCGCGAAGTCGAACAGCGTCCACTCGTAGCGGGTGCGGGACATGACGGCCACCCGGTCGCCGAACCGGACGCCCTGGGCGAGCAGGCCCTTGGCCAGCGCCAGCACCTCGTCCCGGAAGGCGGCCGCGGTCACGTCCCGCCACGCGCCGCCCTCGGCCCGGCTCAGCGCCACCCGGTCCGGATCCTCGGCGGCATGGTCGAAGACGACGTCCGCCAGCCCTCCGACAGGGGGCGCCGTCACCAGGGACGGCACGGTGAACTCGCGCAACCTCTCGCTCCTCGCGGACGTGGCACAGTCCTCGCGGACGTGGCACAGCGCCGTGACCGTACCCGGTCCCGTACCGGCATGAACCATTCCGGAGCGGTTCCGGTCACCCGGAGTGCAGCCGGTCGTCAGCGGTTCCGGTCACCCCGAGTGCAGCCGGTCGCCCGCCGCCAGGATCGCGTCCGCGAGGGCCTCCGCGCTGTCGCGCACCGGCCCGTCCCGCCGGGCGCCCGCGCCGTGCAGCAGGACGATGTCCATCGCGCCGAGATCCGGCAGCCCGGCGCCGGCCGGGAGACGGACGAGCCCCGGCGGGATCATCCCCTGGGCGTGGGCCATCACCCCGAGCCCGGCCCGGGTGGCGGCCACCAGACCGTTGAGACTGCCGCTGGTGCAGGTCACCCGCCAGGCTCGACCGTGCCGCTCCAGCACCTCCAGGGCCCGGGCGCGGGTCACCGCCGGGGGCGGGAGGAGCACCAGCGGCAGTGGGCGGCGCGGGTCGGGGCGGGTGCCCTCGGCGCCGATCCACACGAGCCGGTCGCGCCAGACCAGCCGGCCGGGAGGCTCGTCGGGGTCCGGGCCGGTGCCGGGCCCGTCGGCCCCGGGGCCCGCCGGCATGGGCTCGTCGGCCGGGTGCCGTTTGGCCAGGACGAGATCGAGACGCCCGGCCGCGAGCCGCTTCATCAGATGCCCGGACAGATCCACGGTCAGCTCCAGGTCCACCTCGGGATGGTGGCGCCGGAAACCCTCCAGGAGCTCGGGCAGCCGGGTCAGCACGAAGTCCTCCGACGCCCCGAAGCGCAGCCGCCCCCGGGGCCGCGCCCCCGCGAACCAGTGCGCGGCGCGCTCGTGGGCCTCCAGGATCGTCCGGGCGAAACCGAGCATCGCCTCGCCGTCCTCGGTGAGCCGCACGCTGTGGGTGTCCCGGGAGAACAGCTGCCGCCCGGCGGCGTCCTCCAGCCGGCGCACCTGCTGGCTGACCGTCGACTGCCGCACCCCCAGCCGCTGCGCGGCCTGGGTGAAGCTCAGGGTCTGGGCAACGGCCAGGAACGTACGCAACTGCGCGGGATCGAACATGGCATCTGAGCTTATCGGCATTCGTGATAACAGTCAGAGTGGTGTACGGGGTTCCCGATGGGCATGGGGCGGGACAGGGTGGACGCATGCGCCGTCTTCTCTCCCGCCTCCCCGTCGACCCCTATATAGCCGCGCTGCTGGGCACGGTGCTGCTCGCGATGCTCCTGCCGGTGCGCGGCCCGGCCGCGACCTTCGCCGGCGAGGCCTCCACGGGCGCTGTGGCGCTGCTGTTCTTCCTCTACGGCGCCAAGCTCTCCACCCGTGAGGCGATGGACGGGCTGCGCCACTGGCGGCTGCACCTGACGGTCCTCGCCTGTACGTTCCTGGCCTTCCCGCTGCTGGGCCTCGCCGCCCGGGGACTCGTCCCGCACGTCCTGCCCCCGGAGCTCTACACCGGGCTGCTCTTCCTGTGCCTGACACCTTCCACCGTCCAGTCCTCGATCGCCTTCACCTCGCTGGCGCGCGGCAATGTGGCGGCGGCGATCTGCGCGGGCACCTTCTCCAGCCTCGCCGGCATCGTCCTCACACCGCTGCTGGCGGCCCTGCTGCTGGGCGGCAGCGGCGCCGGGGTCTCACTGGACTCGCTGCTGTCGGTGGTGCTGCGCCTGCTGGTGCCCTTCCTGGCCGGGCAGCTGCTGCGCCGCTGGATCGGCGGCTTCCTGACCCGGCACCGCCAGGTGCTGGGGCTGGTCGACCGGGGCTCCATCCTCCTCGTGGTCTATGTGGCCTTCAGCGCGGGCATGGTGCGTGGCGTCTGGCAGCAGGTGTCGCCGTGGCGGCTGGTGGTGCTGGTGGGCGTCGAGGCCGTCCTGCTGGCCGTGATGCTGATCCTCACCACCTTCGGCTCGCGGGGGCTCGGCTTCGGCCGCGAGGACCGGATCGCCATCACCTTCGCCGGCTCGAAGAAGAGCCTCGCGAGCGGGCTGCCGATGGCCACCGTCCTCTTCGGCGTCCAGGCGAGCCTGGCCGTCCTGCCGCTGATGCTCTTCCACCAGCTTCAGCTGATGGTGGGCGCGGTGCTGGCGAAGCGGTTCGCCCGCCGGCCGGTTGCCCATCCGGCGGAACCGGCGCTCACCCGGTCGCCGGGGTCGGCGGGGTCGGCGGGGTCGGCGACCGAATCGGCCACCGCGCGGGGCGGGGCCTGAGCGTTCCGCTGCGGGCCGGTGGGGGCTGGTCGCGCAGTTCCCCGCGCCCCTTACGGGGCGCGGTCGATCCGGTCCAGCGGCAGCCATAGCACCGCGTCCCGGTGGCCGACCGGAGCGTTGCGGCCGCGTACGGCCGCCAGCTCTCCGTCGGTCAGGGCCCTGCGGTAGACCCGGACCTCGTCCAGATCACCCGTCAGGAACGCGCGGGCGTCCGGCTTCTGCCCCAGGTGCACCCCGAACGTCGAGTTGCGGCTCACCGATCCCGGGACGTCCGGCACCGATACCGACACGCCGTCCACGGTGAGGGCCAGCAGGCCGCTCGCCCGCCGCAGGGCCGCGTGGTGCCAGCGCCCGTCGCCGTACGCGCCCGTCGACCGCACCGTCGCCGTACGGGACGGGCCCGGGCCGGGCGGCAGCGCCGTCACCTGGCCGACGATCCGGCCGGTGCCGGGCTCCCCGCGCAGCGCCACCTGGGGTGCCCCGCCGACCCCGCCCATCCACAGCAGGGGTTGCTCGCCCTTGACCGCCGCCGCCCGGTAGCGGAACCACAGGGTCGCCGTGAAGTCCCGGGTGCCCAGGGGCAGTGCGGTCCGGTAGGGCAGGCGCACGGCGGAGTCCGTCCCGTCGAAGCCCAGCCCGCCCCCGAACCGGCCCCCCACCGGACGGGCGCCCCCGAGGACGTACGCGCCGGTGCCGCCGGGTGCCCGGTCCGGTGTCGTCGGGTCCGGGCCGCGCCGGGGGCCGAGCCACTCCTCGGTGAACCGCGCGAAGCGGATCTCCTGGTGTGCGTCGGCCTTGCCCGCCTCGTAGAGCAGACCGGTCGTGTCCTGCCCGATGACCGTCATGTCGGAGTAGCCGGACCAGTCGGAGGTGACCCGCCGCCCCCGTTCGGCGCTCTCCCAGGTGCGTCCCTCGTCGTAGGAGGAGCGGATGGTCATCGTGCGGCGGCGGTCGGGGTCGGCCGGTGCCGAGAACAGCCAGCGCCCGGGCCGCAGCGGGATCACCGCCCCCTGCACCATGGGGGAGTAGAGGTCGGGCAGGGGCCGGAACGGCGCGTCGAAGCTCTCCCCGCCGTCCCCGCTCACGGCGTCGTCCCGGTTGCCCGGCTCCGTGCCGTCCTGCTCGCGCCCGCCGGCGTAGACCGCGCCGTCGCTCCGCTCGGCGAGCGTCAGCTCGGAGGGCTTCTGACGGTACGTCCGGTCGGCCGCGACGGGGTAGGTGTCGACCGCCCCCAGCCGCCAGTGGGCCCCGCCGTCGTCGCTGAGGGCGAGCGCCGCGTGGTTGGCGGAGGTACGCGTGCCGTCGTGGCTCTCCGCGTTGAGGCCGATGACCAGCCGCCCTTCGTGGGGACCGTGGCCGAGCTGGACGCCGTGCCCGGGGCCGGTGGCGTACCAGGAGTTCCAGCCGGGGGGCCGGATCTCCTCGGTGAGGTCGCGCGGCCACGACCAGCCGGCGCCGTCGTCGTCGCTGTACTGGAGGTGGGGGGTGCGGTCGCAGGGCACATCGCAGTTCGCGGCGTCCTCACGGCCCTCGTTGTAGGTGGTGGCCAGGACGATCCGGCCGGTCCGGCGGTCCACGACCGGGGCGGGGTTGCCATGGGTGTCGCCCAGGCCCGGGTCGACGATCTGGAGCGGCCCCCAGCTGCGGCCCCCGTCGGTGGACCGTTTGAGCACGAGATCGATGTCGGTGGCGTCACCGCAGTTGTCCTTTCTCCCTTCGGCGAAGGCGAGGAGGGTGCCACGGGTGGTGGTGACGATGGCCGGGATGCGGTAGCAGGCGTAGCCGGGGTCCTGGTCGGCCCGGAAGAGAACCCGCTCGTCGAACCCGGCTCGCCCCGGGCCGACCGGATCCTCCGTCGCCCCGGCCGCCCCGGGCCCCAGGGCGAGAGCGAGCAACGCGCCGGAGAGGACGAACACGGCAGCGGCACGGAAGCGGAATCGGAAAGGGGAGCGGAAACGGAAAGGGGAGGGGGAGGCGGCCGGGGCGGTCGCCGGGGGTCTGTCGCCGGGGGAGGAAGGATGCGCCGCCATGGCCCGTCCCTTTCGCGTCAAGGCCGTCGAGGCCCCACGTGTCCGGTGGGTCAACGTACGGGGCGGGCCTTCCTCTCACAAGGACCGGACGGCATATACGCTCACACGGGTCGCAGAATCACCTTGCCGCGATTGGCGCGCGATTCGATGATCCCGAAAGCCTTCGCCACGTCCTCCAGGGGCAGCACGGAGTCCACCCGGGGCCGGATCCGCCCCGCCGCGAACAGCTCCCACAGCTCCCGCCGCCATCGCTCCATCAGCTCGGGCCGTCCACGGGCTATGAGGGCCATCTGGAAGCCGATGGCCGATTTCGCCCCCACCAGCAGGTCGTACGCCTCGATCGTCCCGCCGCCCGAGCTGTAGGCTACGATCCGGCCGCCCGGCGCGAGGGCGGCGATGGCGGGGGAGAGCAGCTCGCCGCCGACCGCGTCCAGCACGATGTCCACCGGGTCGCCCCAGGACTCGTCCCCGTACGTCACCACCTCGTCCGCGCCCAGCGACCGCGCGAACTCCGCCTTGTCGGCCGAGCTCACCGCCGCGACCACCCGGCCGGCCCCGCGCGCCTTGGCGATCTGCACCGCCAGGTGCCCGGAGCCCCCGGCCGCCGCCGTCACCAGCACCGACTCGCCGGCCGCCGGCCGCGCCGCCTCGTACGCCCCCAGGGCGACCAGCCCGCACCGCACCAGCGCGACGGCATCGGCCGCGCTCGCGCCCTCGGGGACGGACGAGAGCATCGCCGCATGGACGAGGGCGAAATCGGCGAAGGCGTCGGTGAAGCACAGCCCCGTCACCCGGTCGCCGACGGCGAAGCCGGTCACCCCCGCGCCGACGGCCGCGATCTCCCCGGCCACCTCGCCGCCCGGGCCCGTCGGCAGCGGCAGCCCGCCCTCGCGGACCTTGCGGACGACGGGCAGTGTGAGGCCGATCGCCTCGGTGCGCACCAGCACCTCGCCGGGCCCCGGGACGGGCACGGCCATCTCCTCGACCCGCAGGACCTCGGGGCCACCGGTCTCGGCATACCGGACACGTCGCATGACGCACCTCCGCACAGTCAGGCCGGGGAATTCATTGGAACCCCCAACGTTGGTGGTCCCTACGTTACACGACTTCATTGGGAAGTCCAACGGTTTCGGTTAGGCTCGTCCCATGGCAGACATGGCAGACGCGGCAGGCACGGCAGGCGACGAGCCCGCCCTCCCCCGTATCCAGGCCCTCCCCAGCTGGCTGCTCAACCGCGCCTCGGCGCGCGGCCGCCGCCTCGTGGCCGAGGCGCTCGCCCAGGACGGCATGCGCATGCCGCACCACGCCGTGCTCTCCGCCGTCGCCGACCTCGGCCCCGTCGCCCAGGCCGAGCTCGGCCGCACCACCGGCTTCGACCCCAAGGACATGGTCGGCATCCTCAACGACCTCCAGGCCCAAGAGCTGATCACCCGGGCCCCCGACCCCGCCGACCGCCGGAAGAACGCCATCGCGCTCACCCCCGCCGGCCGCCGTCGGCTCGCCCGCCTCACCAGACTCGGCGACGAGGCGAACGAGGCCCTTCTCGCCGCCCTCACCCCCGCCGAGCGCGAGCTCTTCCTGGCCCTCCTCTCCCGCGTCGTGGCGGACACCCCGCCGGGCTCCCCGCCGGACGTCGGCTGAGGCAGCGGCTGAGGCAGCGGATGAGGCGCCGGCTGAACTTCCCGCCAAAGCCCGGGCGCCGACGCCCCGGATCTGGTGGGATGTCACCCGCAAGTGGGGCGACGGTGGGAAGTCAGAGGCGTGGCGACGGCCCGTCCGGGCCGACCACCCGTTACACAGGGCTGGAGAACATATACAAGTGGGCCGAGGCGAGACGAGGTGTCAGGTGAATCTCCAGCAGCTGCACTACACCTCCACCGCCACCACGGCCCCCGACGGCTCCGGCTTCCGCTTCACCGCCGCCAGCCCCGAACTGCCCATCACCCTGCTGGGGGAGGCGGAGCAGCTCATCGGCTACGAACCGCCCCACGACGCCCCCGACTGCCCCTCCACCGAGGAACTCGCCGACTTCCCCGTGGCGTTCAGCCACAACCGTCTCTCCGACGGCAGCCGGCTGCTCTGCCGCACCGTACGCACCGGCCCCGGGCGCGGCGGCCGGCACGGCAATTTCCACGCCCACGCCGTGCGGCTGCCCGAGGGCGCCCGGCTACCCGGCGGCCTGCTGCCCATCGAGGCCTGGGAGTCCCCCTCCTGGTCCGACCGCACCCCCGAGGGCGGCTCCCCCGAGCCGCTGGCCGGCTTCGTCCCCGCCCGGCGCATCGACAAACAAGGGCTGCTCGACTTCGTCCGCGCCCGCGCCGACCGCCTCGAACCCTTCCTCGCCGACGTCCGGACCCTCTTCCGCACCCCCGACGCCCAGCAGCTCCTCGTCATCGAGCGGGACAGCGCCGCCACGGCGTACTGGGTCGCCGTCGCCAGCGCCGTGCTGCCGCGCGACCTCGCCGACCGGCTCACCTTCACCACCTACACCCGGCACCCCATGCTCGCCCGGCAGCAGATCGTCTGCGCCTTCCCCGACGCCGACTTCGACCACGTCTCCGCCTCCGCCCAGCACCGCTACCGTGTCCACGACTGCACCGGCGGCCCCTCCAGCCCCGCTCGCGCGGAGCGGGACCTGTGGGCGTCCGTCGCGGCCCGGATCTGGCTGGCGGGCCAGCCCGCGCTGTTCGCCGAGGCCACGCGCCGTACGGGCGTCCCCCTGGGCCTCGGGGGCGGGCGCGGCCCCGGCGACGAGTCCGACCGGCTCGCCGCCCTCGCGGCCCGCGAGGGCATCCCCCTCGACTCGCACGGCCGTACGGCCGCCGCCCGCTGGGCCCGTGGCCACGCGCCCGGCGACAGCCTCGACACCGCCCTGCGGGCCCGGCTGCTCGCCACCCTCGCCGCCGGGGGCACCGACCGCACGCCCGAGGAGTGGACGGTCCTCGCCTCCCTCACCGAGGAGTTCTCCGCGCCCTCCTGCCGGTCGGCCACCGCCCCCCTCAGACGCGACCTGCGGTCGGAGCTGGCACGAGCGGCCGACTCGCCCGACACCCCCCTCGTCCGCTTCCTCACGCTCCTGCGCCTCGCCGAGGCCCTGCGCGTCGAGCACGAGGCCGTCCTGCCCGTGCTCACCGCCCGGCTGACCGCCGCCCTGCTCGACGAGACCTCCCCGGACCGCAAGGTCGTACGGGCCGCCCTCGACACCCACCCCCGGCTGCGCACCGCCGTGCTCGACTCCCTCGACCACACCGCCGCCACCGACGACCCCCGCCCCATCACCCGCCTCCTCGCCGCCGAGCTCCCCCGCGCCGACCTCGCCGGGCGCCCCCACCTCCGGATGGCCGCCGCCATGCCGATGTGCGCCCTGCGGCGGTCCGAGCGCGCAGCGGGCGGCGGCACCGCCCACGACGGCGGGCCCGAGGACGGCCCGCCGGGCGGGTACGAGGCCGACGACCCCACCAGCCAGTACGCCGACTACGAGGACCGCCCGGCCCTGCTGCACGCCCTGGTGAAGACCGCCGGGCCCGAGCACCAGGGCACGCCGTCCGTCCTGCGCACGGCCTACCGCCTGGTCTGGGGCGACGAACCGCTCGGCACCCTGGAGGCCGTCGTCCTGCTGGAGGGCATCGCACCGGGCGCCGTCCACGCTGCGGGCCTGGACGGGCCCTTCGTCCGGGCGGCGCTCACCGGCACCCCCGACGACCCCGTGGCGCCGCGCCTGGCCAAGACCCTCCTCAAGAGCGTCCTCGGCGACGGCACCGAGCTCCCGCCGCGCGAGCACGCCGCCCTGCTCCTCCTCGAACAGGCCGGGGACCTGATCGGCGGCGCCGCCCTGCCCGGCTGCGCCGCGCGCGTGGTGAGCCTGCGCCGGCAGGCCGAGCCGCTCGAGGCCGGCATCGAGGAACGGCTCGGCGACGTCCTCGCGCGCCACCTGCTGTGCATGGACCCGCCCCCGGCCCCCGGCGAGCTGCCCGACCTCGTCCTCGCCGAGGACGAGTACCTGCTGTACGCCTACGCCCGCGAGGCCCAGGGCGACGAGGTGCGCGACCTGCTGCGCCGCACCCCCACCTACGCCGCCGTCTGCTTCGTCGCCTGGCACACCGCCCCCGACGTCAGCCCGGTCTGGGACGAGATCCGCGCCGAGCTGCTCAACTCGGTGCTGCGGCCCGAGGTGCGCAGGATGTCCACCGAGGACGTCGAGGAGATCCGCCGCTGTCTGCGGCAGGTCGGCGGCCCGTGGGCGGAGATGTTCCACGAGTGGGACCGCTTCGGGGTGCTCGGCAGACTCAGCGGCCGCTGGCGGGCCCGCCCGCCCCGCGCCTAGCGGGAACGAACGCCGCCCGAAGCGGACGGCCCTCCGATAACCCTCACAGCGCCACGCGCTGCTCCCCGGCGTAGATGTTCATCGACGAGCCCCGCAGGAACCCGATCAGCGTCATCCCCGTCTCGGCCGCCAGGTCCACGGCGAGCGACGACGGCGCCGAGACCGCCGCCAGGACCGGTATCCCGGCCATGACGGCCTTTTGCGCCAGCTCGAAGGATGCGCGCCCGGAGACCATCAGCACGTTCCCGGCCAGTGGCAGCAGCCCCTGGCGCAGCGCGGCACCCACGAGCTTGTCGACGGCGTTGTGCCGGCCCACGTCCTCGCGGACGTCCAGGAGATCGCCGTCGGGCGAGAAGAGGGCCGCCGCGTGCAGCCCGCCGGTGCGGTCGAAGACGCGCTGGGTCTCGCGCAACCGGTCGGGGAGCGCGAAGAGCAGTTCCGGCGCGAGCCGCAGCGGCGCCGGGCCGTCGGTGACCGGCCAGCGGGCGGTGGTGCGCACCGCGTCCAGGCTGGCCTTGCCGCACAGGCCGCAGGAGGAGGTGGTGTAGACGTTGCGTTCGAGGGCGATGTCGGGGACGGGGACGCCGGGGGCCAGCCGGACGTCCACGACGTTGTAGGTGTTGCCGCCGTCGGCGGTCGCCCCGGCGCAGTAGACGATGTTCGCCAGCTCGTCCGCACGGCCCAGGACGCCCTCGCTGACGAGGAAGCCGGCGGCGAGGTCGAAGTCGTCGCCCGGGGTGCGCATGGTGATGGCCAGCGGTTTGCCGTTCAGCCGGATCTCCAGCGGCTCCTCCGCCACCAGGGTGTCCGGGCGGGTGTTCACGGCCCCGTCGCGGACCCGTACCACGCGGCGGCGTGCGGTCACCCGTCCCAAATCGATCAGCCCCCACGGTCGGATACGGCGATGTCAACAGTCCCGGGCAACGCTCTCACGCGTCGCCGGGCGCCGACCTGCCGACCCCCTGCCGGTCGGGCCGCAGCGCGAACGCCCGGTCCGCCGATTCCAGCACCGTGCGCTCCACGGCGTGGATCAGGAGCGTACGGTGCCGCTCCAGCGGCGTCCGCCGGCCCTCGGGGGCCAGCAGCCGCAGGTCGTCGAGGGCGGCCATGAGACGGCGGGTGACCTGTGGGCTGCGGGTGGCGCAGCCGCGGATCTCGGCGAAGCCGAGGTCGACGAGGTCCGTCCACCCCGGCAGGTCCCGCACCAGCCGCACCCGGCCCCGGCGGTCGCGGTGGTGCAGTGCCCCCAGCGGCCGCACGGCGACGGCGGCCAGGAACTGGGTGATCCGGTCCAGGCAGGCGACGGCGGTCGTCGGGTCGTTGACGGCGGGGGACAGGGCCCGCTGGGCGATGTCCGACAGCTGCCGCAGCCCGAACCCCAGGTCCTGGTGAAACGTGCGCTCCACCCCGACCGACACCGTGTACCGCAGCGCCCGCGCGGGCGGCGGCGCACCCCCGTGCACGGTCAGCAGCGGCGTCCCGGGCACCACGAAGTCCCCGATGCGCGGGATCAGCCGCAGCACCACCCCGTGCCGCCGTGCCACCCGCACCAGCCGCGCGATGTGCACGTCCCGCAGCACCCCCGCCCGTCCCCGGTGCACCACCTCACCCCCGGCCGCCGGCAGCTCCGGCGGCCCGGCCTCCGCCACCGCGTGCCTGTCGACCACCCGGAACGACTCCCGGGTGATCCGGTCGATGACATGGCTCACCCGCATCAGCCGCAGCGTGGAGTTCACATAGGCGACGAACAGCGCCAGGCTCAGCAGCACCAGCAGCCCGCACACCGAGGCGGAGATCACCGGCACCGTGGTGATCGTCCGGGGATCGTCATTCGACTCGTACGCCGCCTGCACCAGCAGCGAGAACAGGAACGTCGCCAGGAACACCGTGAACGTGCACTTGGTGATCCGGCTGCGGACATACAGCCGCACGACGCGGGGCGTCATCTGGCCACTGGCCATCTGGAGGGCGACCAGCGAGATCGAGAAGACCACACCGATGAAGGTGAGCATCGCCGAGCCCACCGTCGTGATGATCGTCTTCAGGTCGTCGGCGACCGCGATCAGCGAGGCGATGTCGTCGTACGCCTGCTGTTCCCGCAGGGCGTCGACGAGCAGCCTGTCCAGCTCCAGCACACCCATGCCGAGCAGGACGGCCCCCACCAGCCCCGCGGTCGGGGCGAACCAGAAGGTGTCCCGCAGATGCTCCCGCAACGGCGACAACGGCCGCGGCGAGCGCCGGGAAGCGCCACCGGGCGCGGGGAAGCGGGGAGGGTGTCCCGGATTGCCCATGTACGGACCCTATGCTCCGGACGAAATCCCTGGTGAAAGGCACTCCGAAACCTTGATAGAGTTATCCATGTCGCCGCGGGGAACGCCCCGCAGAGACAAACACCTGGTCCGGGTGGCGGAATGGCAGACGCGCTAGCTTGAGGTGCTAGTGCCCTTTATCGGGCGTGGGGGTTCAAGTCCCCCCTCGGACACCAGCAGAGACCCCAGTTGACCTGGGGTTTTTCTGTTTTCCTGGATCGGTTGACGCGTCGGCGCGACCAGTGCGTGACCAGTAGGATTCGGGACTTCTCGTGACCGGCGGCGTGACTGTCCACGGGACCAGACCGGACGAGGGGCCTGCATCAGGCAGTCTGTTCCATGAGGCTGGCGACCCTTGGATCAGTGACGTGACCCATGAGCCCGACGACCCGAGGATCAGCAAGGCCGA
The DNA here is from genome assembly GCF_040636475.1 of Streptomyces sp. NPDC037389. Taxonomy (NCBI): domain Bacteria; kingdom Bacillati; phylum Actinomycetota; class Actinomycetes; order Kitasatosporales; family Streptomycetaceae; genus Streptomyces; species Streptomyces sp. NPDC037389. Next base: position 58,628 of record NZ_JBEZUS010000002.1, on the reverse strand, counting down.
TCCGGCTGGTGCTTGAGGCGGCCAGCTTCTTGGCCCCCTCCTTGCGACGCCTGCCGTAGTGAGTGAGGGTGTAGCCCGCCGAGTGGTGCCTTGCGTTCGCGCTCGCCTCCACGGGGTTCTCCTTCTCGTACCGCTGGCGCTCATGCAGCCACCACAGGACGTTCAGCAGGGTCTGATCCACGTAGATGATCGCGTCGGCCTCACCATCCTTGGTCAGCTTCCGCGATCGGTACGAGTTGCCCTCTTCGATCACGACATACCTGAGCTTGATCGAACTCTCGTTCCAGTTGATGAGCGGCCACATCCACCCCAAAGTCTCGCTGCGACGGTTTGAAGTCGCCGCATACGAGGTTGGGGCGGTTGAGATCGTCCACCATCGCGAACGAAGCCATTGACGGCGCGTCTCCCGGGCCCTCGGGGTGCCTCTTTCCGGCCGTGTACGGGTATGAAGATTCCCTACTTCGAAAATTCCCGGGAGTATTTCACGTCGACACGGGCATGAGAGGCACTTGAGGTGGGGAAGCTTGCGGCAGTTTCGCCGGGGATCCTGGGCCGGCGAGCCAGTCGAGGGCTGCAAAACGACCACAGGTTGGTGACCTCGGCCACAGATCGACCCATGGGTGTCACCAAGCCGCCCGGGTCACACCTACGTTATTTGTGAGGCGGTCCTATATAACTAATCAAGGCATGAGAAAGCCCCCTCTTCAAGGAGGGGTCTGTTGATGGGTTCGGACTACTTGGCCTTCTCGTGGACCTCTCAGATGTCGACTTGTCCAGGGAGATAGGTCTGCTGCCACTCCACGGAAGTCATTCGCAGGGCTTCTTCAGCAAGGGCCTGGGCCGACGCGGTCTTGAGCTTCGAGATGCTGCTGTCGATCCAGGGTCCAACGTTCTTGTACCCCTGCTCGCGATACTCGACAGCCTGGATAAGGCACTCAAGCTTGTCGGCGTCGTGCGCGCAAACCACTTCCAGCGAGTCGCCGTTTTCATACTCGCTTACGATGCGTTGCGCAGCAGCCCGGACGGCGGGGTGTGCCGCGGAAACTTGGTCTGCGGTGACCTTCTCGTTCGACGCCGCATCGAGGTACCGCCGGCCGATGTGCGGGATGTCCCCTACCCGAGTCTCCTGCGTGTCGTGCCACAGGCCCAGGAGGGCCGTCTTCGCCGGGTCGGCCCCTTCCATCATGGCCAGGACCGAGCCGATGAGGGCGACCCGGAAGCTGTGTTCGGCGATGGTCTCCGGGTCCTTGACTCCGGCGATCCACCACCCGCTCCTCTTGGCCCGCTTCAGCATGCCCATCTCCAGCAGGAAGCCTGCGGTGCCCTTGGCGTGCTCGGTCTCGTCGGCCATGTGGTGCCCTCCGGTTCGTCAGTTGCCGTATTCGCGTAGACGGTATGTCACGGCTCCGAGCTCCTGTCGAGATCTTGCCGAAACACCACCACCGTCAAGGATGCGTTCGGTGCGCTCGTGTAGGCCGGCGGCGAGCGTTGGCGCGGCCTGCGGCAGCCAAGGACAGGCCGTAAAGAGTGCCCACAGCGAGTGCGCGTATAGCTCGACGTATGTTGGGGCTTCATCAAGCCCTTGAACGAGGAGACGCAGAAGTGTCAGAGGGTCCCAGTCGGTCAGCCTGCGATCAAGCATGAAGCCATCGTCCGTCTGCGGTCCGTGGGCAGCGCCAAGCCAGTAAGCCCAGTAGTTCAAGTTCGCAGCCTCGGCTGCGTCGTCGTCCACTAGGGAACGGTCGATGAAGTCGAGTAGCGGCTGTTGGTCGCCCTGTCGAGCGAGGGCGGCGGCGATGGAGCGGGCCTCCGCCCAGTGCTGGGACCACCCTCGGACAGCCAGCACGCCACGCCGACTGTGCAGGGCGTGAGATGTCCAGGCAGGGGCGTCAAGGCTGCGGTCGTACGAGGTGAGATAGAGCGCCTGACGGCGTAGTAGTGGGGCACTGTCTCCCGCTCTGTGCGCGGCCTCGGCGGTGTCGCGAAGCTGGGCGAACAGGACGGCTCTCTCTCGGACAGGTAGTCGAGGGGCTGCTGGAACCGCACCGCGACGGGTGGGCAAAGGCCTGCTTCCGATTAACGGCGGAGGCGTTCCGTTTACTGCCCAAGCGATCATGTGGGCGGTTGTGCGGGTGTGGACCCATTCCGCGAGGGGATGTCGGTCAGCGCGCTGAGGCGGGTCCAGGGCCGCGCCGACGATGCGGTCAGCGTCCATCGCAGCTCGAAGGAGCCGGGCGACGTCCCGGTCTGCTCCGAGAACCGGTAAGCGCCGTTTCAGGTCCAGAAAGGCCCCGGCCCTCATATTGGCAAGTGGCCGGACACCATCGCCCACGACATGCGAGAGCTGGGAACCGCCCTGGGCCTGCACCCGGCCCGGGAAACGCTCCAGGACGCCGGACCCCGGCTACTTCTGGGTAAAAGGACCAGCAGGCCCATGCTCAACCTCGACGGGACACACCTGCGCGTGCATGTCCCCCCCTGTTCATGCCGACTGGCGGAAGGTCGTCGAGGACAGCGGTACGGCGTGCACCGTCCTTGGCCTCACACCACTGGATCCCCTGGCCACGCACCGGAAGATCGTCAACTACATGCGCAAAGTGGTGAAGCTCGACCTGGCGTACATGGGCCTGTGCCGGCTCCTCGAGAGGCGCACCCTCCACCAGGGCGCACCCCTGACCACTTCGTCGCTGCGGCACTCCTCTGAGGCCGATGTGATGGGCCGGCGTGTCTTCGTCACCAGTTTCGGAGGGATCACCGAGCAGCACCGTTATGGGTCGGCCACAACGTCGGTCCAGAGGGCCGCCGAAGCCAAGCGGTAGCAGAACGCGCCGTGAGGAAGCCTAGGGTGCGTGACGGCCTGGTGAGACAGCCGCGCCTGATCGGACGGCGGCGCCCCCGCGAGCCGCTGTCGAACTACGAGCGCAACATGCAGAGGATCCTCTTCCCGCCTCGGCCGACACTCGGTCAGCAATTGCGACGGGCCGCATACGCGATCGAAGAAGCCTGGCACCGCCATGTGCGGAACCGGGAGCTGTACCGGCGGCTCGACAGCCTTCGCGCCCCGCACCAGGCGACATGTTGGCCTGAGCAGTACACCCCCGAGTTCGCTGAGCGCGGCCTACAGCGCCTCAAGGAAGCCGTGGCTCGTCGAGAGAAAGCCCGAGAGGACTTCCGCTCGCCGTAAGGACAGCCCAGCCAGCCCCCCAAAAAGCTCCGCCTCGCCGGATGGCCACGGGTGACGTGCCTCTTACATATCCCCCGGCAGAAGCGGGAATCGCGCCCGTCCGGTCGTATGAAGGTACGGATTTGCGATCAGACGGGTCAGCAAGTGCGTCACCCCAACAGATGAGGAGAGCACGATGAGTGAAATCCTGGCCCAGGCGGCCACCTCCAGCGGAGCCTTGACCGACCTCGTGTCGGCCGTCCAGGCCGACCCGGCCGACGTGGCGTCCGCCGTTCGTCAGCGCATCGAGGCGTCCCAGCAGTCCGGGCACGTCGTGATGATGGGCGGCTGGACCGACTCCAACCAGTAGTCGGCCCGCTCCCCGCTGAGTCCCAGTGCGCCCGGAGTGGTATTGCCGCTCCGGGCGCACGTCATTAACCCGCACGGAAGGAAGAGGCCATGCATCTGCTCAACGTGGGCCATCTCTACGAGAGCACCGCCCGCTTCGCCCACGCGATTAACGGCAGGTACCCCAACGGCGCGGATGACCTTCGCAACGCGTACGTGGCAGCGATCAACACCCTCCGCCCCGAAGCGCTCCCGGCCAAGCCCGAAGGATTCGCCATCTCCTACGAAGATGGCGGGTGGGCCGCTCACTGCCGGGACAACGGTGTCTTCGCGAACATCGTGGGCCCGTCGACCCCGTCGGCTGGCCCGACCCGCGAAGCCTGGGACAGCTCCATCCGGGAGGCCGTAGAGCTCATCCGCGGCATTCACCCGGACCTCGCCCGACTGGTCGACCTCGTAGTGACCGACGTCGTCGTGTTCAACAGCGGCGTGGACGGCGGGGGGAGCGCCAACAGGATGCCCGGCGTGGTACTCATGAGCCCGGCCGCCAACTGGCAGGTCCTGGACTACGCCATGTGCCTCGTGCACGAAGGCCTACACACCGCCCTCTTCATCCTGGACGCGGTCAACCGCATGTTCAGGCTCCCGCCCGAGACCCTCGAAGAGGAGCAGTACCGGGCCCTATCCGCCGTCAAGATCGGGCAGAAACGCCCGCTGCACGCTGCCTTCCACGCGGCGGCCGCCGCTGTGCCGCTCATGTTCATGGAGTACAGCCAGGGCAAGAACGACCTCGTGCTCAAGTACACGGCCTCACTCCGCGACGCCTGCGAGGACATGCAGACCTTGCGCGAGGTCTGCACGCCGTACAGTCAGATGCTGCTGGACGAGATGTCCGCGTGGGCCAAGACGGACCCGATCGATCTCGACCAGGTGGCCCACGCCCTCAGCAGCTCCGGCTTCGCGGGCTACCGGCCGGCCGCCGCCTGAGCGGATTCGTCACTCGAAGATCAGCCCGGCTTCACGTGCAAGGCTCAGGGCGAGTTCCATGGACCCCGGGCCTTGCACGACCGCGCCCTTCAGGCTCGCGGAGCCTCCCACGTCGATCAGAGTGCAGTTCTCGAAGCGGACACTCCCCACCTGCACGTTGGCGAACTGTGCACCCGTGAGGTCGCAGCGTTCGAAGAGCACGTTGTGCAGATGCGCACCCTGGAAGTCCACCCCGGGCATTTTGCAGTCGGTGAATCGGACCGCATACACCTTCGACTGCCGGAACATCGCGGGACCGCTCGGGCAGTTCTCAAAGTGAACGTCGCGCAGGGTTGCCGAGCGCCAGGACGAGCCAGTGATCCGGCTCCCGGTGACGCGGCATCGGATGAGGGACACATCGAGCCCGCGGAACTGAGCGAAGTCACAGGTATCGAACTCGGCATCGGAAATCTGGCTGTTACGAAGTTCAGTGCCCGTGAACCGGGAGCCCTCGAACCGGCACCCTTCCATCTCCACGGCTTCGGCAGACAGGCCAGCGAAGACCGTACCGACGTATCGGACGCCCTTGATGATCGCGTCGTCTTTCAGCGCGTCAGGCGCCTCGTTCGCCGACCGGAGAGAGCTCGCCAGTCTGGGCTTCTCCGGGTTCTTGACGCGAACGACCCGCTGGCCCTGGCTCATGACACGCGTCATCAACGTGATCCGCTCTCTCGGGGGTGCCCCGAGTCTAGGGACCCCGCACCTCGACGGGCGGCTACTTGCAGGACCCGAACGGGGGAGTCCGCGGGTTGCGCCCCTATTCGTCCGTTGCCTCACGGTCCTTCACGTACGTTCCCCGCTTCGGAACCGTGTAGACGTACCCCAGGTCGCGCGGATGTGCGACGGCGTTCGGCGCAGTGTTGCGGGCCACGCCGTACTGCTGAACGAGTTCGTTTTCGGACGGGAGTGGACTGCCCGGCGTCAGCAAGCCGGCCTCGATGTCCTGGATCAGATACGCCGCGATCTGCCGACAGGGCGGATGCTGTACCTCAGCCCCGACACGGCGATCACGCCCGCAAGGGCCTGGACCGCACGGGAGCAGGTATGAGATGCCCCCGCTGCGGTGCCGCGCTGGAGAGGTACGTCGAGCGCGCTAGGGCCTGTGCGGAGTCGTGATCGGCGTGTCGGTAGAACATTCGTGTGGTGAGACGCGAGCTGAGCGATGACGAGTGGGTGTTGGTGGAGCCGTTGCTGCCGATAGGCGAGTACGGGCCGTATCCCCACCGGTTACGGGACCAGTTCGAGGGCGTGATCTGGCGGTTTCGTACCGGGAGCCAGTGGCGGGAGATGCCGGAGGAGTTCGGGTCCTGGTCCACGGTCTACGTCCGGTTCCGTCAATGGCGCGATGCCGGGGGTGTTCCAGGCCCTGATGGAGGGCATGACCGCCGAGGCCGCGCGGCGCGGGCAGAGGTGGACCTGTCGCTGGTCAGCGTGGACTCCACGACCGTCCCTGCGCATCACGACGCGGCGGGCGCACGGGTGGGTGAGGACGTCCTGACCGCCCTGGAGAACGCCGCCGAGCAGTCAAAGGGGGCCGCAGAAAGGCACAAAAGGTTCAAGACGGTGCGGAAGTCGCTGGTGCGGCCGACCCCGCTCGCGCCGAGCGGCGCCGGGTCCGTCGACGGCGCCGCGCGCGGCTGCAGGCTGCCGCCCTCGGGCGCTCGCGGGGCGGGCTGACCAGCAAGATTCATCTCTTCGCGGACCGCAGGTGCCGCCCGCTGTCGTTCGTGTTGACCGCGGGGCAGGCAGCGGACAGCCCGCAGTTCGTCCCCGTCGTGCGCAAGATCCGCGTGCGCGGGTCCGTAGGCCGTCCCCGCACCCGGCCCGACGCGGTCGCGGGCGACAAGACATCCCACGCGGATAAGTGTCAAGCTGTCGCTGTAGTTAGCCCGCGTACATACTCGTCCCGCCGCAACCGAGCCCACCTGCGCCAACGCGGCATCAAGGCGGTGATCCCGGAGAAGAAGGACCAGGCCGCCAACCGGAAGAGGAAGGGATCCGGGGGCGGTCGGCCCGTCAGCCACGACGCCGACCTCTACAAAGAGAGGAAATACCGTCGAGCGCCTGATCAACAAGCTCAAGGCCTGGCGCGGCATCGCCACCCGCTACGACAAGACCCCCGAGAGCTACCTCGCAGCACTCCACCTCCGCGGCGCGATCATCTGGCTCCGCAGTCTCCGGTCCGCATGGTGACACGCGACCGCTCCTAAAGCGCGAGCTTGAACCCTTCATGGCTGCGTGCGAATCCCAGTGCGGCATAGAAGCGGTGTGCGGCCTCACGCTGCTTGTTACTGGTCAGCTGCACCAGCGCGCAGCCACGCGAGCGTGCTCTCGTGATCGCGTGCGCCATCAAGGTCCGGCCGAGCCCGTCCGCACGCCGGTCCGCGCGGATTCGCACCGCCTCGACCAGGGCGCGCTCGGCACCGCCCTTGCCAAGTCCCGGAATGTAAGTCGCCTGCAGGCACCCCACCACCGTGCCGCCGTCCTCCACCAGGACCAGCATCTCGTTGCGTGGGTCCGTGTCGATCGCCACGAAGGCGCGCTCATACGCCTCCGTCACCACAACGGTCGCCGGGTCTACCACCTGGTCTTCGTCGGCGAGCAGGGCCAGTACCGCAGGCAGGTCGGCACGGGTCGCGGGACGCAGGGTATGAGCAGGCAGAGGCTCAGTGACAGCAGACATGGCTCAGACCCTAACCGGCCTCTCATCGGCGGACTTCAGCCCCATCCCGTGATCACGACTCCGCACAGGCCCTAGCGGCCCCGGCATCGTGATCAAGTCGCGGCACACCTGCCCCGCCCCTACCTCGAGGCCCTCCACAAACTGAAGAACTGCGCACACAGCCCCCCGCCGGCCTAGCCAGCGGGGGTTTCTTTGCGATCACGGCACAGGAGGGCAGTGACTACTTGTCGACGGTCATGTCTTCATAGACGATCGTGATCTTCTCGATCGACGGGTCGGTGTTGCCCGCCTGCATGGCCGGCCCCTCCCACGACGAGGCCCAAGCGTTAAGCAGGGTGAAGCGAAGAACCGGCTTCTTCGCCCCGTCAAGCGCCGAAATCGAGATGTTCGCCCGCTCAGGGTCGGCACCCTGCTGAGCTGCCGTCTGGGTGACCCAGTCGATCCACTGCTTGGAAGCATCCGTGGGCCGGGACAAGGTGAGGTCGGGGAGCTGCCTGTTGCCGGGGAGCCTCCCGGTGAGGAGCTTTCCCGATGGTGTGACTGACTGTGCGTCGGGGGCATCCTGTCCAAACGGCAGGCCCTCGACTGCCTGATAGGTCGCTACCCTGAACTTGCCCAGTTCCACGGCAAAGACGTCCGTCCGGATCGGGTCACCGACAGCCATGCGAGCTCCTCTCAGTCGCACACCCCGCACCGCGGTCCAGGCCACCGAGGCCCAGGCGCGAGGTGCCTCTCCGCCTCCAGTCGCAGGAGGTTCCCCCCTCCGCCCCAGCGCCATGCACCAAGCGTGGATACGGACCACGAACGGGCGACGCGTCTTGGCGGCGGTCGTTCCAGACGAGGATCGCGCGCTGGCGCCCACGTGACCAGCGCGTGACCAGTAGCCCCCAGGAGTATCCGGAAACACGCAGGAAAAACCAGGCGTCATGGGCGGCAGCCAAGCCCCTTCAAGCTGATGTTTCCGCAGGTCAGATGGCATGCGGGCTGGTGCCCGAGAGGAGAGTTCAAGTCCCCCTCGGACACAATGAAAACCCCAGCTGAGCTGGGGTTTTTCTGTTTTCCTGGTACGGACGGGACGTCTGACGGAGGGAAACACGATGGCCAGGGCCAAGAGGACGGACACGCGGGCGCCCGCTCCGCACGTCGCCGACAGTCACGATCTGATCCGTGTGTACGGAGCGCGCGAGAACAATCTCAAGGACGTCGGCATCGAGATCCCCAAGCGCCGGCTGACCGTGTTCACCGGTGTCTCCGGCTCGGGGAAGAGCTCGCTGGTGTTCGACACGATCGCCGCGGAGTCGCAGCGGCTGATCAATGAGACCTACAGCGCCTTCGTCCAGGGCTTCATGCCCACCCCGGCGCGGCCCGAGGTCGACGTCCTCGACGGGCTGACCACCGTGATCGGCGTCGACCAGCAGCGGATGGGCGGCGACCCCCGTTCCACGGTGGGGACCGCCACCGACGCCAACGCGATGCTGCGCATCCTCTTCAGCCGGCTCGGGAAGCCGCACATCGGGCCGCCCAGCGCGTACGCCTTCAACGTGCCCTCGGTGCGGGCGAGTGGGGCGATCACGGTGGAGCGCGGGGCCAGGAAGGCGGTGAAGGCGACGTTCAGTCGCACCGGCGGTATGTGTCCGCGCTGCGAGGGCCGGGGTGCGGTCACCGATCTGGACCTCACCCAGCTCTACGACGACTCCAAGTCGCTTTCCGAGGGCGCGTTGACCGTCCCCGGTTACAAGGCGGGCGGCTGGAATCACCGGCTCTACAGCGAGTCGGGTTTCTACGACGCGGACAAGCCGATCCGCGAGTACACCAAGCGGGAGCTGCACGACTTCCTCCACCGCGAGCCGACCAGAATGAAGATCGCGGGTATCAACATGACCTACGAGGGGCTGATCCCGAGGATCCAGAAGTCGATGCTCGCCAAGGACCGGGAGGGGATGCAGCCGCACATCCGGGAGTTCGTGGACCGGGCGGTCACCTTCACCACCTGCCCCGACTGCGACGGCACCCGGCTGAGCGAGGGGGCCCGGTCGTCGAAGGTCGCGGGGATCAGCATCGCCGACGCGTGCGCGATGCAGATCAGCGACCTGGCCGAGTGGGCACGCGGCCTCGACGAGCCGTCGGTGGGGCCGCTGCTCGGCAAGCTTCGGCACAGCCTCGACGCGTTCTCGGAGATCGGCCTGGGCTATCTCGCGCTCGACCGGCCGGCGGGCACCCTGTCGGGCGGCGAGGCGCAGCGCGTCAAGATGATCCGCCATCTCGGCTCCTCGCTCACCGATGTCACCTATGTCTTCGACGAGCCCACCACGGGCCTGCACCCCCATGACATCCGGCGGATGAACGACCTGCTGCTGCGGCTGCGCGACAAGGGCAACACGGTGCTCGTCGTGGAGCACGAGCCGGAGACGATCGCGATCGCCGACCACGTCGTCGACCTCGGCCCCGGCGCCGGTACGGAGGGCGGCACCGTCTGCTTCGAGGGCACCGTCGAGGGGCTGCGAGCCGGCGGCACCATCACCGGCCGGCACCTCGACGACCGGACCGCCGTCAAGGAGACGGTACGCAAGCCCACGGGTACGTTGCCGGTGCGCGGCGCTACGGCGCACAACCTGCGCGGTGTCGACGTCGATATCCCGCTCGGGGTGCTCGTCGCCGTCACCGGCGTCGCCGGCTCCGGCAAGAGCTCGCTCGTGCACGGGTCCATCCCGGCCTCGGAGGGTGTGGTGTCGGTCGACCAGACGCCCATCCGGGGCTCGCGGCGCAGCAACCCGGCCACGTACACCGGGCTGCTCGACCCGATCCGCAAGGCGTTCGCGAAGGCCAATGACGTCAAGCCCGCGCTGTTCAGCGCCAACTCCGAGGGCGCCTGCCCCACCTGCAACGGCGCCGGCGTCGTCTACACCGATCTGGCGATGATGGCGGGCGTCGCCACCACCTGCGAGGACTGCGAGGGCAAGCGGTTCCAGGCGTCGGTGCTGGAGCACCACCTCGGCGGCCGCGACATCAGCGAGGTGCTCGCGATGCCGGTGACCGAGGCCGAGGAGTTCTTCGGCTCCGGTGAGGCGCGCACCCCCGCCGCGCACCGGATCCTCCGGCGGCTGGCCGATGTCGGGCTCGGCTACCTCAGCCTCGGCCAGCCGCTGACCACGCTGTCCGGCGGTGAGCGGCAGCGGCTGAAGCTGGCCACCCATATGGCCGACAAGGGCGGCGGCCGATCCGTCTTCGTACTCGACGAACCGACCACCGGACTGCACCTCGCCGACGTCGAGCAGCTGCTCGGCCTGCTCGACCGCCTCGTCGACTCCGGCAAATCGGTGATCGTCGTCGAGCATCACCAGGCGGTCATGGCGCACGCCGACTGGATCATCGACCTCGGCCCCGGCGCCGGCCACGACGGCGGCCGGATCGTCTTCGAGGGCACCCCAGCCGACCTCGTCGCCGCCCGCTCCACCCTCACCGGCGAGCACCTCGCGGCCTACGCCGGCGCCTGACCGGCACGCCGTGTCGTCGCGGCGGGCCGCCCGGCGCGGATGAGCGGATGATGGGTCCCATGGCGGACGCCGAGGTAGCCGAGGTACCGGTACTGATCGTCGGCGGTGGGCCGGTCGGGCTCACCGCCCGGGCGCTCCTGGAGCACTGGGGCGTACGGACCCTGCTCGTCGAGAAACGCGGCGAGCTGTCGCCCTTCCCCCGGTCCCGGCTGGTCAACGTGCGCTCGATGGAGATCTTCCGCGGGCTCGGGCTCGCCGGCGCGATCGTGGCCGCCGGGTTCGCGCCGGAGTACGGCCGCGTCCGCTTCCGCGACACCCTCCACGACCGCGACTTCGCGACGGCGGCGATGGCCGGGGTCGACGCCCCGGTCCCCGAGAGCCCCGTGACCGGCGTGCTCACTTCCCAGGACCGCCTCGAACCCACGCTGCTCGCGGCTGCGGACGCGGCGGACGCGCCGGTGCGGTTCGGGACCGAGCTCGTCGATCTGACCGAAGAGGCCGACGGCGTCGTGGCTTCGCTCGTCGACCGCGGCGTCGGTGCGGAGACCCGCGTCCGGGCCCGTTACGTCCTCGCCGCCGACGGCGCGAACTCCACCGTCCGGCAACGGCTGGGCATCGGCACCGCCGGCCCCGGGGCGATGGGGGACTTCACCACCGTCGTCTTCGACGCCGACCTCGACCGCTGGTGCGCCCGGCGGCCGGCCGGCGTCTACTTCACCACGCACGGGATGTTCGCCCCGCTCTACCCCGAAGGGGGCTGGGCCTGGTTCGTCCCCACTCCCGAGGACGCCGCGAGCGCCGACTGGCCCGGCCTCGTCTCACGCGCCCTCGGTCCCGGCGCCGATGAACGCGTCGACGTGTCGCGGGTCCAGCACTGGGTGATGAACGCGTTCGTCGCCGAACGCTTCCGCCACGGCCGGATCCTGCTGGCCGGCGACGCCGCGCACGCGGTGCCCATCACGGGCGGCCTGGGCATGAACGCAGGCCTGTCCGACGCGCACAACCTGTGCTGGAAACTGGCCGGCGTGCTCAACGGATGGGCCGGACCCGGCCTGTTGGAGACGTACGAGGCGGAACGGCACCCCGTCGCCCACCGGACGCTCCAGCAGGCGGTGGCCAACACCCAGCTCATGCTCCGGGTGCAAAAACGCCGCCGCGAGCAGATCCGGGCCGGTGAAGCGGCGTCGGACCGGGTCGAACTTCCCTGGTCGGACCGTTACTTCGCCCAGCTCGGCCTCGTGCTCGGCGTCACGTACCGTTCCGGCGCGGTCCTCGCCGACAGCGGCGGTACGGACTCCGACGGCGGCGGTACGGACTCCGACAGCCGTACGGACTACCTCCCCACCGCCGAGCCGGGCCGCCGCCTGCCGCACCTGTGGCTCACGGAGCATCGCTCCACTCTCGACGCGTGCGGTGAGTGGTTCACGCTCCTGACCCCGGACCCCGCCCGCTGGGTGCGCCGGACCGCCGCGCCGTGGCCGTTGCGCGTCGAGCCCCTTCCCGACGAGCACACCGACGCGTGCGGCCTCGGCCCGTACGGAGCGCTGCTCGTCCGGCCCGACGGCCACATCGCCGCCCGCTGGCACGACCGCCCACCGGGCGACTCCGCCCTCCACAACGCCCTCGCCGCCGTCACCGGTTCGGTACCGGGATGACGGCGGCGAGGGCGTTGTGGCTGTGATGCGGCGCGGTCAGTCGCCGATGGCGGTCCAGTCGTCGCCGTCCTGGATGGCCGGGACGGCGGGGCTGGCGCTCCAGTTGACCTTGCCGGTGCAGCCCTTGCCCGAGTAGGCCTTGATGTAGATCTGGCCCTGCCACCACCAGTCGCGGAGCTTGTTGACGGTGTCGGGGGTGTTGAAGCAGTGCTCGACGATCACGTCGTCCTGGTTGTGGCCGCGGACGTATATCGAGTTCGCGATGTGCTTGTTGTCGTGGAACTCGATCTGCTGGCCGCCGGATCCGGCGAACGCCGTGCCGCTCGCGATCGCCACCCCCGCGATGCCGATCGCTGCCGTCGTGGTGACCTTGCGCAGAAGGCTTCGGGTGCTCATCGTCGCATCAGCCCTTGATGTGGTCGCTGACGCCGTAGTAGTCGCTGCCCCACTGCGCGGGGATGTCGACGTTACGGCTCCAGGTGGCGGGGCCCTTGCAGCCCTTGCTCCCGTAGGAGACGAGGGTGACCTTGCCCTTCCACCACCAGCCGGTGAGAGGGGTGTCGTAGGCCGGGGTGTCCCAGCAGCCCGCCGCGATCTGCCCGTTCTGGTTGGTGCCGTAGACCCAGACGGACTCGGCGATGTGGTTCTTGTCGAAGAACTCGATCTGCTGGCCGTTGGACCCGGCGGCCGCGGTGCCGGCCGCACCGGCCACACCGGCGACGGCGAGGGCGAGCGCACCGGCGCTCTTGGCCATCCTGCTCTTGAGCTTCATGTCTGCGTGCTGTCCTTGTCTGTGGCGGAGCGTGTGTCAGAGCGTGTGGGGGTGCCGTCAGTCGGCGATGTAGAACCAGTCGTCGCTCTGGGACGTGGGGACCTTCGGCTGCCGGTCCGGCTGCCACAGCAGGTCGCCGCAGCCGCCGTCGCCGTATCCCTTGATGTCGAGTCGGCCCTTCCACCACCAGCCACCCAGGTTGGTGTCCCCGCCCTGGGCGACGGGGAAGCAGTGGGAGACGTACTGGCCGTTCTGGTTGAGGCCCGCGATCCGGACGGAGGCCACGCCCGCCCGGTCGTGGAAGGTGATCTGCTGGCCGTTGCCGCCGGCCCAGGCCGGGCCGGTGAGCGCGGCGACCGCGCCGGTGGCCAGGACGGTGGCGGTGAGGCCCTTGACGATCGTGTTCTTGATGGTCATCGGTGAGCGTTCTTTCCCCGTGTCGATCGGTGTTCTAGTCGGTGATCTCGTACCAGTCGTCCGGCTGCCGCGCCGGTATCTCGTGGATCCCCTGGAAGACGACCTCACCGCTGCACTGCGCGCCGGTGTAGTCGATGACCTCCACGTCGTCCTTCCACCACCAGCCGGTGAGCCGGGTGTCGGAACCGGGGACCACGGAGAAGCAGTGGGAGACCCAGCCGCCCTTCTGGTTGTGGCCCACGAGCTTCACGGACCGGACGTCCCCACGCCGGTCGATGAAGTGGACCTGCTGCCCGTTGCTCCCGGCGAAGGCCGGTGCCGGTACGGCACAGGCGAGCGCGACGGCGGTGAGCAGACCGGCGGCCGCCACCGGGACGGCCCTGCCCGGCGTCAGTCCCATACGTGGTACCAGTCCTCGGACTGCGACACCGGCACGGTCAGGCCGAAGCCGTCCACGTGGGAGCCGGTGCAGCCGGAACCGCCGAAGCGGTCGAAGGTGACGTCGCCCTTCCACCACCAGCCGGCGAACCAGTTCCCGGAGCCGGGGGTGTCGAAGCACCTGGCGACCCGGGCACCGCTCTGATTGGTGCCGGAGACCCGTACCGAACGGGTGTGGTTGTCACCGGACTTGTGGTAGACGATCTGCTGCCCGTTCGTCCCGGCCCAAGCGGTGCCGCCGGTGGCGATGCCACCGCCGACCGCGAGCGCGACGGCGCCCGCCGTCACCATCGCCTTTCTGGCCCAGCCCATGCTGATGTCCTGTTCTGAGAAGGAGGTGGGGTTTCCGTCGCAGAATCTATGGCGATGCCCCGGCCCGGGCCGGGTTCTCCCCGCACAGTGAAGCCGTCGTTCCGGTGCCGGAACGCACAGTGTCCGAGGCCCCCGGTACGCTGCGAGCGGATCTACTGGGGGGTAGTCATGCAGGTCCTGACACAGGGGACGCAGGGGATACAGGGGACATCCGCGCCGGACCGCCGGGCGCACCGGGCCGAGGACGTGCTGGCCATGCAGCGGTCGGCCCACAGGGGCGGCACCCGGTCCGTGCTGAGCTGGCTGGCGGCGCGCACACGGGCGCAGATTTTCCTGGTCGGCGTGGACGGGACGATCCTCGCCTCCTGCGGCACCGGCACCGCCACCGGCACCGGCGCTGTGGAGGGGGAGCGGGCGGCCGAACTGGCCCGGCGCGGTACGAAGGAGCTCGTCTCCCGGGGCCTGGGCTCCCTCGTCGTCGACGACTTGGAGCACACGGGGCTGATCTACTCCCTGGACTGCGCACGACGGACCGCCGCCCCGGCCCTCGCCGCCGTCCTGGCCGGGCCCGGCCCCGACGGCCTGCCGCAACTGCTCGCGGACGCCTCCGCGACCCTGGGCACGTGCTGGCAGGCCGAGGACAACGAACGCCGGCGGAACCGGCTGGAGCTCGTCGAGGCGTACAACCGGGAGGCCGTCCTCCACCTGCTGATGAACGGTCAGGTCTCCGCCGCCCGCCAGATCGCCGGTGTCCTGCGGCCGGCCCTGCCCGATGTGGTGCGCTTCCTCGTCGTCGAGTGCCCGTCCCGGCTGCGCCCGGATCTGGCGCGCCGGTGCGCCGGGCTGATACCGGGGGCGTGGGTGGTGCCGTGCCCCGTCCACGCCGACCACCTCCTCGTCCTGGCCCCGGTCGCGACCGGGGAGCCCGCCGGGGAGCCCGTGGCCCTCGCCGCGGCGGTCGCCCGGGTGACCGGCGGCCATCCGGTGGGCGTGAGCGAGGCGGTGCCCTTGCGGGAGACGGCCACCGCGTACGGGCAGGCATTCCACGCCCTGGCCGCCGCGCGCGGCCGTGCCCAGCGGTACGCCACGTTCGCGTGCCGCCCCGACCCGGTCCTGGTGATCGGGCCGGCGGTGGCGGCCTGGGCGGAGGGGCTGCTCGCACCCCTGCGCGGGCACTCTCCCCGGCGTCCCCAGGACCCCGGCGGCGCGGAACTCGTGGCCACGGCCGCCTCATGGCTGGCCTTCTCCGCGCGGGCGACCGCCCACCTCAAGATCCACCGGAACACCCTGTCGGCCCGGCTCCGGCAGACCGGGCAGCTGCTCGCCCTCGACCTCGACCGGCTCGCCGGCCAGTCGGTCCTGGCGCTCGCCCTCCGCGCGGAACGCCTCTCCGCGGCCTGCCGCCCGGGGCCCATGGCCCACGACGGCGCGAAGGGCGGGGCAGAGGGCGGGGCGGCGTCGCTCTCCCTCGACGACCTCCTGGCCCGCCCCACCACCGTCGCGTGGGCCCACGGCCTGCTCCGGCCCGTACGAACGGCGCCACCCGGCGCCGCCCTCGCCCACACGCTGGACGTCTGGCTGCGCAACGACGCCCGCCTCGGGCCCACGGCCATCGAGCTGGCGCTGTCGCCCACCGCCGTCCGCAAGCGGCTCACCCGTATCGAGGACCTCCTGGAGCGCTCCCTGCTGCGTTCCCCCAGCGACCGCCACGAGCTGTGGCTGGCCGCCCGCGCCCTGGACCTCGCGGAAGCCGGGACCACACCCGCCCCCACTCCCACCCCGGCCCGCCCGGCCTGATCATCACGCCCAGGCCGCTCCGGCCGCCGCCCTACGGCCGACCGGCCGGAACGGCCGGTTCGGTCGGCATGTACCCTTATAGCGCGCCCGGCTGTCCGCGGCCCCGAGGAAACCCCAGCTCAGCTGGGGTTTTTCTATTTTTGGGGACACTTTGCGGCAGCCGGTCCGGTCGTGTCCGAGGTCGCCCGTCCCCGCCGTCTGCCACACACTGGTCGCGGTCGAGCCTTGAACG
Source organism: Streptomyces sp. NPDC037389 (assembly GCF_040636475.1). Lineage (NCBI taxonomy): Bacteria > Bacillati > Actinomycetota > Actinomycetes > Kitasatosporales > Streptomycetaceae > Streptomyces > Streptomyces sp. NPDC037389. Next base: position 42,291 of record NZ_JBEZUS010000002.1, on the reverse strand, counting down.
AATTGGTACGCCGAAGCATGAACGTTTCTCACACTGATCACCCCACCGGGGGCCAGGCCGACGTCGCCTGGGACGGTCACCGTCCCGTGCGCGTGGGAGTGCTGGTCACCGCACTCCTGGCCGCCTGCGTCGCCTTCCAGCTCAACGCGAGCATGCTCAGCCCCGCGCTGAAGAGCATCGAGGACAGCCTCCACGCCAGCTCCGCGGAGATCGGCCTCACCCAGACGGCCTTCTTCACCTCGGCGGCGCTGTTCTCGCTGTTCCTGCCCCGGCTCGGCGACGTCATCGGACGGCGCAAGGTGCTCGCGGGGATGCTGGTGCTGATGGCCGTCGGCTGTGTGGTCGCCGCGCTGGCCGAGAGCGTTCCCATGCTGTTCGTCGGCCGGCTCATCCAGGGCGCGTCCGGGCCGACCGTGCCGCTGTGCCTGATCATGCTGCGGATGGAGGTCACCGAGCCCAAGCGCTACGGCACCCTCCTGGGCGCGATCACCGCCGTCAACGGCGGCATCGCCGGCGTCGACTCCCTGGCCGGCGGATACCTCGCCGACAACCACGGCTTCCAGTCCGTCTTCTGGGCCATGGCCGTCGTGGCCGTCATCGCCGCCGCCCTCGTCGCCACCCTGACCCGCGAGACCAAGGTCCCCTCCGCGCACTCGATGGACTGGCCGGGCGTCGCCTTCCTCGTCGTCTCGGTCGGGTCGCTGCTCATCGCCCTCAACGAGGCCGGCAAGCTCGACGCGGCGAACTGGGGCCTGGTCGGCGGGCTCGTCGTGCTCTCCGCGATCGCCTTCGCCCTGTTCTGGCGGACCGAGGACCGCACCCGCCACCCGCTGGTCGCCACGCGCCACCTCAAGCAGCGCGGCACCTGGGCGACCCTGCTGACCACAGTGCTCACCATGACCGGCGTGTTCGCCGTCATGAACGGCCTGATCCCCGCCTTCGCCCAGGACGCCAAGGCCGGCCTCGGCATGAGCGCCGAGGCCTCCGCCTGGTGGACCCTGACGCCCTACGCGCTGGCCGGCCTGGCCATGGGCCCGGTCGCGGGCCGGCTGGCCGCCACCTACGGCTACGGGCGGATCCTGCGCCTGGGCCTGGTCGGCGCCGCCGCCTCCGTCATCCTGATGATCTTCACCATCCCGGCCCACTCGCGCGTCCTGCTGCTGGTGACCTCGGTCCTCGTCGGCATCACCTACGCGGGCGTGGCCAACATCGTCCTCAACGGCCTGGGCATCGTGCTGTCGCCCAAGGACAACCCGGGCTTCCTGCCCGGCCTGAACGCGGGCGCCTTCAACCTCGGCGCGGGACTGAGCTTCGCGCTGCTCTACGCGGTCAAGACCGCAGCCATGCCCAGTGACCCGGCATCGGCCGGCGGCTATGTCACCAGCATGATCGCCGGCGTGGTCATCATGGCCGCCGCCCTCGGCACGTCCTTCCTGATCCCCAAGCCCGTGGAGGCGGAGGCGCACTGAGGCGTACCGGCGCCCGTACCGCCGTCGAACGGGCGCCCGAACGGGCCAATGCCCCCTGTCCGTCCCATTGAAGCCTCCCCCTCGCATCCCCGACCATGAAGGGCGAGCGATGGGGAGGCCCATGAGCCGCTTCTGCCGGGACGTCGTGATCATCGGGGCCGGGCCCACCGGCCTGGCCCTGGCCGTGGCCCTGCGCCAGTACGGGCTGGGCGTGACCGTCCTGGAGAAGGAGCCCGGCACAAAACGGCAGGTGCGAGCCAGCGTCGTCTGGCAGCGGGCGCTGGAGGTCCTGCGCGACCTCGGCTGCGCGGACCGCTTCCTGGAGCAGGGGCTGCCCCTGCGCCAGGCGGTCTTCCACGTCCGGGGACGGGAGATCGGGCGGCACACCATGACCGTGCCCGGGACGGCCTTCCCACAGCCCCTGTCCATCGAGCAGATCGCCATCGAGGCGCTGCTGGCCGAGCGCCTCGCCGAGCTCGGCACCGAGGTCCGCTGGAACAGCGAGGCGGTCGCCGTACGCCCCGGCGAACGCGCCGCCCAAGTGGACGTACGCGGGCCCGACGGGACGGTGGAGACCCTCGACTGCCGCTGGGTCGTGGGGTGCGAGGGCGCGCACAGCGTCGTCCGCAGAACGCTGGGCCTCCTCTTCGAGGGCGAGCGCCGCACCGGCCTCCAGGCCGTGCAGATCAACGCCCGGCCCCGGTGGGCCCACCCCTACGCCCCGGACACCACGTACTTCTTCATCGAGCGGCGCGCGAGCCTCATCGTCTCGCCGCGCCCGGGCGGCGGGTACCGCTTCTTCTGCTTCCGTGACGACCCCGACCCCGGGAATACCGCGCCGCCCGACGTCGAGGAGATGCGCGAGCTGGTCGCCCGGGCCACCCACGACCCGGACATCCGCCTGGTGCCCACCGAACCGGAGTGGTTCAACCGGGCCCGCTTCCACGACCGCGTCGCGGCCACCTTCCGCGTGGGCCCGGCCCTCCTCGCCGGCGACAGCGCCCATCTGTGGGCCCCCATCGGCGGGCGCGGCCTCAACACCGGGTTGCGCGGGATCCACAACCTCGCCTGGAAACTCGCCGCCGTCCACCAGGGGCACGCCCACGACGCGCTGCTCGACACCTACACCGCCGAGCAGCGCGCCATCGCCCAGGAAGTGATGCGGCAGATGCGGCACAACGTCCTGGAGCTGCCGCCCTCCGTCCCCACCCTCACCGCGATGCGGCTCCTCGGCCCCGTCCTCCTCCGGAGCGAGGCCTTCAACCGGCAGGGACGCAACCTCCTCAGCGAACTCTTCCGCCACTACCGCACCGGCCCCCTCGCCGCCGACCGGGGCGGCCGCGGCGCCCTCCGCGCCGGCGACCGGCTGCCCGACCTGCCCGTCACCGAGAGCGGACGGCAGCGCAGGCTCCACGACCTGCTGTCCTACGACCGCTGGACGCTGCTGGTCGACGCGGCGGCCGGTGCGGCCACCGGCACGGTGCCGGGGACAACCGACACGGCCGAGCTGCGCCGCACGCTTGATCGCTACGCGCTGCGGGCGGAGGTCCTTGGCATCCGGGCGGGGAAGGGTGCGGCGGAGGGGCCCGCGCCGGGGACGTTGTTGCTCGTCCGGCCGGACGGGCATATCGGGCTGCGCGCCCGGGCGGGGGATGTCCGGGCGCTCGACGCGTATCTGAACCGGTGGTTCAGCCGCCGCACGGGCTGAGCGGTTCGTCACCCGCGCGCCGGTGGGGGCTTGTCGCGCAGTTCCCCGCGCCCCTTACGGGGCGCCCCCGTTCGTACCATCATCCTCTCCGGGCCGTGGAAGATCAGGTCGTCCGCGTAGCGGACCGGCTCCTCCGCCGGGGACAGGCCCGGCAGCCTCAGTAGTTCGGTCAGGCCGATCTCCGCCTCGGCTCGTGCCAGCGGCGCGCCCACGCAGTAGTGGATGCCCATGCCGAAGCCGGTGTGCCGGAGCGCGTCGCGGCGGATGTCGAGCCGGTCGGCGTCGGGGAAGCGCCCGGCGTCCCGGTTGGCCGAGCCCAGCACCAGGACGACCTTCTCGCCCCGGCGCACGCCGTGCCCCGCGATCTCGTCGTCCTCCTTGGCCCACCGGCTGATCATCTGTACGGGGGAGTCGTAGCGCACCAGTTCCTCCACCGCGCCCGGCAACAGCCCCGGATCCGACCGCAGTGCCGCGAGTTGCTCCGGGTGGGAGAAGAGGGCCAGGAGCCCCTTGGCCACCAGATTGGTGGTCGTCTCGTGGCCCGCCGTCAGCAGATGGATGCAGGTGCCCACCAGGACGTCGTCCCCCAGCGGAATGCTCTCCTCGGCCGCCAGCATCGCCGCGATCAGGTCCGCCGCGTTGGGGCTGCGCCCCGCCCGCCGCCCGGCCAGCTCGGCCCGGAAGTACCCGGCGAGCTCCCGCGCGGCCGCCTCGGCCACGGCGAACCCGTCGGACCGGCGGGCCGCCCGGGAGCTGGTCGCCTGCTGGAGGTCCACGGCCCGCTCGCGGAACCAGGGGCGGTCCGTCCGTGGCACCCCCAGCAGTTCGCTGATCACCAGGATCGGGAAGGGCGCGGCGAAGCCCGCCACCAGATCGGCGGGGTCCGCCGCCGCGAGCTCCCCGGTGAGCTCCGCCGCCAGCCGCCGGATCCGGGGGCGCAGGGCCTCCACGATGCGGGGCGTGAAGCTCTTCGCGACCAGCGCCCGCACCCGGGTGTGCTCCGGCGGGTCCATGAAGACCAGCCAGTTGGTGACCGTCCGCCGCAGGTGCGGGCACTCTTCGGGCAGCGCTGCGGGCAGGGCGCCCCGGCCGTGGAGCCGGCTGGTGAGCACCCGGGCCACGTCGGCGTGGCGGAAGAGGTACCAGGTGTCGCCGGAGCGGTGGACGGGGTCGAGCTCCCGGTAGGGCCGGTAGGACGCGTAGGGGTCCGCCGGATCGACGTCCTCCGGTCGGAACGGGGGCAGTATTCGGCTCATGACGCTCCTCCTCCGTCGCGGCGGACGTTCCGGCGGAAGAAGTCGGCGTGGAAGGCCGCCATCTCGCCGACCTGGGACGGCACCGGCTGGCATTTGCGGGCCGCCGCCGCGAGGTGGTCGAGGCGCAGCGCCAGCGAGCGGCGCGCCACGTCGGGACGGGGGACGAAGGCGGGCGGGGTGTCCAGTTCGAACGTCGGCCCGGCGGTGCGGCCGCGGCGGCCGGACTCCATGGTGACCAGCAGCTCCGCCAGCGGGCGCATCATGCCGGTCATCACGTCGATGGAGGCGTTCATCAGCTTCGAGCGGCGCAGGCTGCCGTCGGGGCTCTCGCCGAAGTGCTGGACCATCAGCTGGAGCATCACGTGGTACGAGCGGTTGAACAGCAGCGCCACCGCGCGTGCCTCCTCGTCCGCGATCGGGTCCTTCGCCGCGTCGCCCACGCCCAGCGTGGGGTTGCGCAGCACCGGGTAGGCCGGGCTCCAGGGCAGCAGCCGCCCGTAGGGGCCGGGGACCCGCTCGGTGGTCAGGGCCTCGCCGATCCGCAGGAAGCTCTGGAAGTGCGAGGAGTCCGACGGCCCGGCGTCGCCCAGGGCGCCGCCCTCGCCCTGCTCGGTGATGAAGTCCACGGCGAACAGGGCGCTGGAGAGGTCGTCGACCTCCAGTTGGTAGTCGGGGTGGGTGGTGTTGACCGATTCGCGCATGAACACGTGGTGTTCGCCGCCGCCGCGCCCCTTCTCGACGAGGAAGAGGTCCGGGACGCGGCGCAGCCCTTCCCGGATGCCCGCGTACAGCTCGCTCACCGAGTTCCAGGTGAAGCCGAGCGGCCGGAGGGGCCCGGGCCGGGCGCCGTTCTCGCGGCGCACCTCGGGGGTGAGCCCGGCCGGCTGCTCGATGGCGATGTAGCGCTGCACGCTGCCGACGCTCAGCCCCTCCAGGGCGAAGTCCAGCGGTACGGGGAGTTCGGCGTTGAGCGTGCCGAAGTCGATGTCCGGGATGTGGAAGGGCTCGCCCATGGCCGTGATGATGTTGTTGACCAGCAGGAAGTGGATCATCTCCTCGCGGGCCACGTTCAGCAGGGTGCCCCGGATCCCGTCGTCGACGGTGGCGCCGCCGTGCCCGCAGGCGAGTTCCAGCTGTTCCGCCGTCCACTGTCCGCGCCGTACGTACTCCCGCCCGGCGCCGTGCGTGGGCACCGAGAACGCCGCGTAGAGGTACTGGAGCATCACCGCGAGCTCCAGTGCGGCAGCCTGCTTGAGGACGGTCCACAGCTCGCCGCGCGTGGTGATGGCGGGCTCGGTCACGGGGATCGCCGGGGAGGTCAGCGGCGGGCGCGGCCGTTCCTGCTGGTTGCGCAGATAGGCCAGCAGGAGGCGGGCCTTGGGGTCGGTCAGGTCGCGGGTGGGCGGCATGTAGTACGTCCTGGCCTTGTTGCGCGGGTCGCACATCTGCCAGGCCAGCTCGGCGTAGGTCTCCACCTTGCAGCGGTCGGCGAGGCTGAAGACGTCGGAGCGCATGAAGGTGGAGATGTGCTCGTAGAACGCGAAGACCTCGCGGTGGAGCAGGGTGAAGTCGACGTCCTCGCGGGGGACGTCGTCCAGGTGCCAGTCGTCGGGCAGGACGCGGACGGACAGGCTGCCCGCGCCCGCCCAGTAGCCGAGGGCGTCCTCGTCGTCGTAGGCCGTCCAGGCGGAGCCCTCGGCGGTGGGGTCGGCGGCGGGCCGGTCGGCGGGGTCGGCGGTCAGCAGGACCCGGCAGGTGCCCGCCCGCTCGCCGCGCAGCGTGAGCAGGCCCCGGCCCCTCTCGTCGGTCTCCACGGCGCACTCGGCGGTGAAGCCGTCGTCCCCGCCGCGCATCCCGAGGTGGACCACGTCCCCGCAGCGCGCCCCGGCGCCGCCCGCGACGGGGTCGGCGGGCAGGGCGCGCGGGTTGGAGTACTGGCGCGCGTGGACGGTCCCGGCGTTCGCCGCGCGGCCGCGGACGAACACGCGCAGCGGGATCTCGACGGAGTGGTCGCGGTCGTGCGCCCGGTCGCGGTGATGGAGCGTCACCAGGGGCTCGTCGCTCTGGACGTTGACCTCCCGTTCGGCGAGCAGCACCGTCGGCTCCCCGCTCCCGGCCCCGTTCCCGGTGGCGGCCCGCACCAGGCACAGGGCCTCGTCCGGGGCCGCCTCCCAGCCCGTCTCGGCGGGCACGGTGACGATGCCGGAGGTGAGCTCCCCGTCGTACGACCCGGCGGGCAGACGGGCGAGGAGCCGGCCGGAGCGGGCCGAGCGCAGCTCCAGGTCGCCGGCGTCCAGCGGCGGGCCGAGCCGGTGCAGCGGGCCCGGACCGGCCTCGGGGGCCCGGCCGGTGAGCGGCACGGCGGAGACCATGTTGAACGCGGCCCGGCCGCGGCCGACGTCCACCGTCATGTGGTGGAGCGGGCCGCCCGCCCCCGGGAGGGGGGCGAGCAGCCGGCCTGCGGGATAGCCGCGCATCTCGTCGGCGTGCCAGGGCGCGATCGTCCCCCGCACCCGCCACAGGGCCGGTGTGTCGGGGGCGAGCGGCGAGGTCACGTCGTCCAGCGCGAACTGGACGACGAGGCCGTCCGCCCCGCCGCCCGTCACCGCCTCGCGCAGCGCGCGCACGACGGGGGAGAGCCGGACGTCCGGCAGCCAGCCCAGCCCGTCCGCCCCCTCCTCGGGGGTGACGACGAACTGGTGGACGGCGCAGTAGCCCAGCTCCCGGGCGAGCGCGTGCTCGCCCGGGTCCAGGACGCGGCGGAAGTCCACCCAGCGCGGCGGCTGGAAGCCCTCGACCGCGTTGCTGAGCATGTAGCCGTCGTCGTGCGAACGGCCCAGGCGCCCCAGGCCGAACCGGCCGATCATCAGGGCGGTGGTCCACCGGGAGGCCGGGTCGAGGTCGAAGACCCGGGCCCGGTTGACGGTCGTGCGCAGGTACTCGTTGTAGTGGCCCCACACGTCGACGCTGCGGCCGACGACCGGGTCGGTGGTGACCGGCGGGGCGCCGGCCGGCGCGTCCGGGCCCTCTACGGAGACGATCCGGGCGTCCAGCAGGAAGTGGCCGTTGCCGTCGAAGTGCCGGCCCTTGGCCGCGCTGAAGACGTCCCCGCCGAAGGCGCCCTCCGCCGCCGGGCAGGGGCGCCCGGCGGCGTCGAAGTGCGGCCCGAGCCGCTGGAGGTGGTCGTGGTACTCGGCGGCCGGCCGGTCGGCCGGGAAGGGCCGGCCGTCGCCGGTGAGGGCGCGGTTGGTGGCCAGGTCGACGAGCCCGTTGCGCGGGCCCGTGGGCAGTTTGGTCGTCGCGGTGCCGGCGAAGTGCAGCCGGGGCAGATCGAAGACGCTCATCACAGGGCTCCCGCGGGGTTGGCCCGGCCGGAGACGGCCGTGCGGCGGCGGTCGGTGGCGAAGTCCGTCACCTGTGCGACGGCCCGGAGGGCGGACTCGATCGATCCGTCGATCCAGGCGGGCGACGTCGAGCAGTGCTCGCCCGCGAAGAACAGCCGGTGCGCCGGGCGGCCGGCGCGCAGCAGCTCCTCCTCGACCTCGCCGGGGCTCTTGCCCCAGCGCACGGCGCAGCCGGCCTGCCAGCGGGAGTCCCCCCAGGCCACGCTCACGGCCTCCAGCACCATGCCGGGCGAGAGCAGCTCGGGATGGGCCACGCTGAGCTCGTCCAGCACCAGGCGGTGCCGGCGGCAGGCCGACATCCGGCCCAGCTTCCGGGCCTCGTCCCCGATGGTGTAGCTGGCCAGCAGGGTGGCGCCGCGCCCCGGTTCGCCGTCGACGGGCGGGTAGTAGGTCTGGCGGATCCGCCCTCCGGTGAAGGAGGCGCCGCCCTGGATGCCGCTCTCCCTCCAGAACGGCGTGCGGCAGAGGAAGGCCACCTTGGTGGCGGGGCAGTACTGCACGTCGCGCAGTACGGCCAGCTTGTCGGCGTCGAGGCCGCTGAGCCGCATCCGCCGTACGGCGGGGAACGGCGCGGTGCACACGACGAGGTCCGAGCGCTTGACGACCGTCCGTCCGTCCGCCTTGACCTGGAGCAGGACGGCGTCGTCGCGGACGTCGACCGCGGTCACCCGGTGGCCGAGGGCCACCGTGCCCCGGAGGCGGCCCGCCAGACGGCAGGTCAGCTGGTCCATGCCGCCGTGCAGCCGCAGCAGGTCGGGGCTGGTCTCGGTGAGGATGTCGTCGAGGAAGCTGTTGAGCCGTCCGCTGCATCCGGCGCGGATGCCCGGGTACGCGGCGAAGAACGCGTGGAGGTCGACGCGGTCCAGCGCCGATCCGCGTATGTGCTCGGTGATGTCGAGGTGGTCGACCATGTCGAGCAGTTGGCGGTGGAGGTCCGCGCGGAGCGCGTCCCGCAGGTCCGGGGGCGCGATGGCGTCGACGATGGCCGTCAGCCAGGTGCCGAAGATGATCGTGCCCGTCGAGTACCGGTGGTCCGGGCGTTGCCGGGCGAGCTCGGCGCGGAAGTCCTCGCGGAGCGGGCGGGCGGCGTCCCGGATGCGAATGAAGCCGTTCCGGGTGTGGAGATAGGCGTTCTCCTCGGAGAGGAGTGTGTCGAAGGTGCGGAGTTTGTCGTCCAGCCCCATCTTTCGAATGTATTCGAGAGTGTGGCGGTGGTGGGCCGGAATGCGCATGGCGCCGAGCTCCACGGACGGTGCGCCGGGGCCCGGGCCGAACCGGTGGGTGAGGATGCGGCCACCGATGCGGTTGTTTCCTTCGAGGACCTCGACGCGATAGCCGAGGCGCTCCAGTTCGTAGGCGGTCACCAGGCCGGAGACACCGGCGCCGATGACGGTGACGTGGCGCCCCCGCTGTTCGAATTTATCGAATGCGTGGGCATGCCAGACTGTGGAGTTCGCGGACATTGGTGGTTCCCCCCGTTAATGCCGTGCTTTCCCCGTTCGGGCACCCGTACAAATTTCATACGGAGCCGTCAGAACGCAATGGTATTTGAGGACGCCCGAAATCCGGCAGCGGATTTTTCCCCGGCGTCGACGAAATCGTAGACACCGTACGGAGAAATGCGGCCGGGGATGGTCCGGAGATCCCATGGGTCATGCGCTCGCCCTGCCGGACGTGATCGACGCGGGCCCCACGACGCCCGGCAACCCCTCGGATCATCCGGCCGTACTCCCAGCGGAGTACCGAAAAGCCCGTACTCAAGTACGACGACGCGGGCGCCCGGAACAGGCATCGTGGAGGCATGGAGCACGAGGTGACGGGCCGGAGAGCCGGGAGCGGGGGTGGCGGGTGAGCGCGCTCGCCGTGGCGGTGCTGCTGTGCCTGGTGTCCGCCGTCTGCTACGCCGGAGCGGCCATCGCTCAGGAGCGCGTCGCCGCCACCGGCCCCGGCGGGGGGTACGCGCCGCTGCGGCGCGCGGGCTGGTGGGGTGCGGTGGCCCTCACCACCCTCGGCGCCGGGCTGCACGTGGTGGCCCTGGCCTACGGTCCGCTGAGTCTCGTTCAGCCGCTGGGCGCGCTGACGATCGTCTTCGCCCTGCCGATGGCCGCGCTGTTCGCCCGCCGCCCCGTCGGCGCGGCGGGCCGGCGCGGCGCGCTCCTCGCCACGGTGGGGCTGGCGGGGCTGCTGAGCCTCACCGGGACGCCGCACGGTGACACCCTCGACCGCGCGGAACGCCCCTTGCTCGCCGTCGTGGCCCTCGCCGCCGTCACGCTGGCGGCCCTCGGCGCCCGCCGGCTGCGCCACCCGGGCGCCCGGGGCGTCGTGCTGGCCGCCGCGGCGGGCACGGCGTTCGGCATGGCGTCGGTCTTCACCAAGGCCGTCGCCGAGGACTGGACGACGCGTGGCGTCGGCATCCCGGCCCTGCTGCCGGGCCTCGCCGCGATCGCGGTCCTCGCCCTGGCCGGAATGCTGTTGTCCCAGGCCTCCTACCGAGGCGCGGGCCTCGCCGCCCCCCTGGCGACCCTCACCGTCGTCAACCCCGTGGTCGCCGCGGCCGTCGGCGTCGCCGAACTCGGCGAGGTCTTCCGCTACGGGGCCACGGGTGCCCTCTTGGCGGCCGTGGCGGGTGCGGTGGCGGCGACGGGGGTGGTGACGCTGACGCTCCAGGACGCGAAGCCGAAGCGTCCTGCGGACAGCTTCACCCTGCCCCGGGCGCGCCGCCCCGACCGTGGCCTCGTCCCGGCCGGCGCGGACCCCGACCAGGGCTGACGCCTGGAGGGTGCCCCGGTCCCGCCCTTTCACCGCTTCCCAGGGGGCTGCGCCCCCTGGCACCCCCGGTTTGCGGGCAGGCGTTCCGCAGGGCTGGGGGCACCTCCCAGCGGTAGCCGGGGGAGGGGCGGGAACAAACCGCCCACCGGGCCGCACCGTGCGACGGCGAACGCCCCGTGGCGCGCGAAGCACGGAACGCGCCACCATGGTGCCCTCGCCGAACCCCTCCGGAGGAGAGCCCGTGGATTTCGATGTCGTCGTGGAGATCCCCCAAGGCAGCCGCAACAAGTACGAGATGGACCACGAGACCGGCCGCATCCGCCTCGACCGGATGCTGTTCACCTCCACCCGCTATCCCGCCGACTACGGCTACATCGACGAGACCCTCGGCGCCGACGGCGAGCCCCTCGACGCGCTCGTGCTCGCCGGGGATCCCACCTTCCCCGGCATAGTCATCCGGTGTCGTGCGATCGGGATGTTCCGGATGCGGGACGAACAGGGCGAGGACGACAAGGTGTTGTGCGTGCCCTCCGGTGACCCCCGGCACGAGCACGTGCGCGACCTCCGGCATCTGCCCGAGTTCGACCGGCTGGAGATCCAGCACTTCTTCGAGGTCTACAAGGAGCTCGAGCCGGGCAAGTCCGCCGAGGCCGCCTGCTGGGCGGGCCGGGTCGCCGCCGAGGCCGAGATCAGCGCCGCCCGCGCCCGGGCCAAGGCGGCCGGGGCCGGCTCGCCCTGGTAACCGAGCCAAGGGCGGCGGCGATGCGGTAGAAGAAGGGGGCATGGCCACCACCGACCGGCGCGCCGAGCCCGCTTCCGCCGCTTCCGCCGCCATGGAGGGAAACGGTCCGCACCACGACGTACGCCTGGCGACGGTCGCCGTCTCCTTCGCCGTACTGCAACTGTGCTACGCCGTCGCCCATATGGACCTCGGCTGGGACGAAAGCGTCTACCTCTCTCAGGTGGACCCCCGCAACCCCGCCGCCTTCTTCAGCGCCCCGCGCTCACGAGGCATCAGTTTCCTCGTCGCACCCGTCATCGCCCTCACCCCCTCCGTCCCCGTACTGAGGGTCACGCTGGTACTGCTCTCCTCGCTCGCGCTGTTCGCCGCGTTCCGGGTGTGGGAGCCGCTGCTGGGCAAGGGGCGCGTCGCGCTCGCCGCGCTGCTCTTCGCCGGACTGTGGATCACCGTGCTCTACGGCCCGGAGGCCATGCCCAACCTCTGGCTGGCACTGGCCGCCGTCGCCGCCGTCGGCTGGTTCCTGCGCGCCCGCCGCGACGCCCCCGGCCCGCGCCGGGCCCGTACGGGTCTCGCCGTCGCCCTCGCCGCCGCCGCGCTCCTGCGCGCCCCCGACGCCGTCTGGCTCGCCCTGCCCCTGCTCGCCGCCTGCGCCGGACTGAGGGCCTGGCGGACGCCCGGCACCACCGCCGCCGTCCTCGGCGGGCTCGCGGCCGGCGGCGCGCAGTGGGCGGTCGAGGCGTACACGCGCTTCGGCGGCATCGGCCGGCGGCTCGCCCTCTCCAGCGACACCGAGGGCGGCATGGGCGCCCACCTCGGCGCCGGCCTCCGCGCCTCCTACCGCACCCTCAACGGCCCCCAGCTCTGCCGCCCCTGCCGTATCGCGGGCCCCTCCATCACCCACTCCCTGTGGTGGCTGCTGCTCCCCGTCCTCATCGCGGCCGCCTGCGCCCTCGCGCTGCGCGCCCGCCACCGGCAGCCGGAGGCGGCCGCCGCCACCCTTCTGCCCGTCGTCTGCGCCCTGGCCCTGGCCGCGCCCTATCTGCTCCTGCTCGACTACGCGGCGCCCCGCTTCCTGCTGCCCGTCTACGCGCTGCTCGCGCTCCCCGTCGCCGCTCTCGCCGTGCACGCCGTACGGGCCTCGGGGGCGGCCGGCGGCCGACGGGCCCGGCTCGGTACCGTCGCCCTGCTGTGTGCCGTCCTCGCCGCCCACCTCGCCGTGCAGACCGAGGAGCTCCGGGTGAACACCGCCGACGCGCGCGACACCACCGTCCGCTACCGCCGGGCCGCCAATGAACTCGGCCGCCTCGGTGTCACGGCCCCCTGCCTCGTCACCGGCCCCCGGGCCCAGCCCATCGCCTACGAGGCGGGCTGCGCCTCCGCCCAGACCATGGGCAACAACCTCTCCCACACCACCGACGACATCGTCCGCACCGCCACCCGGATCCCCACCGCGCTGCTGTACGACACGCGTCACCCCTACCTCCCCCCGTACGCGCGCCGGTGGCACTCCCACCCGCTGCCGGGCACCGACTGGCTCGCGTACGTCCCCTGACGTGCTCAGGCCAGCAGGGCGGCCAGGTCGCTGTCCACGTCGAGGTGCCCGGCCTCGGCGCCCGCCGGCACCTGGGCGTAGGTGTGCGCCAGGAAGGCCCGCAGCTCCGGGGTGTCGACCTGCACCATGGCCACCCCCTCCAGCGCGTGGAACTCCAGCACCGTGCGGTGCGGTCCGCACGGCCACACCCGTACGTCCCCGCCGCCCGCCGAGCGCAGCAGGCCCCGGGCCAGCAGCTCCCGGGCGAAGGCCCACTCGACCTCGTCGCCGTCGAGGGAGGCCGTGGGCGGGAAGACGACGCGCACGGCGAACGGATCGGCGCTCTCGTAGCGCAGGAGCGCGGGCACCGTCCGGGAAGGCGGAGCCGACGCGATGATGCGTGCCTGGACAGCCTGTTCGATGACAGTGGACAATGCCGGCTCCCTTGCGTTGGTTTCCCGGTGGTGCGCTTCCGTGCCGTTGTGACTTCCTCTGCTTTACACAGTGAGACGGCGGAACGATCGTGGTCGTGCACATGAATCAAGCGTGAGCTGCGTCACGGCCCTTGAAAAAGAAGACATTTGTCATTGATGGCAATGAACTTCAAGGAATACGGCCAAGGATGGGCGGACCCGGACCACCCCGAGCCGTATCCGGTCCCCTCACAGCCGCGCCGGCAGGACCGCCAGCAGCTCCCATCCCCCGTCCGGCACGGGCCCGGCCGTCAGCGAGCCGCCTATGGCGTCCGCGCGCTCGCCGACGCCCACGAGCCCGAGCCCCCCGCTGTCCTCCGGCGCGCGGGGCGCGGAAGGCGTGCGCGCCGGCCCGCCGTCGTCCCGCACGGACACGAACAACCGCTCCCCGGAGCGCCGCAGCGACACCCCCACGGCGGAGGCGTCCGGGCTGTGCTTCGCCACATTGGCCAGGCCCTCGCCGACGATGCGGTGGACGGAGGCGCCCAGTCCGGGGGCCAGCCCCTCGTCGAAGCGGGGGTCGACGCTCAGCGTGACCCGCGCCTGCGGGTGCACCTCGCGGAACGCCGCCACCAGCTCGGCCGTACGGTCCAGCCCGGGCAGCGGATCGCGGTGCGCCTGGTCCTGCTGGAGCACCTTCAGCAGCCGCCGGGCCGTCGTCATGGCCTCGTCACCGGCCTCCTGGATGTCGCGCAGCGACGCGGCGACCCGCTCGTCGTCCGCCAGCGACCCGGTGGCCTTGGCCAGCAGGGTCATCGCGGCCACGTGGTGGGCGACGCAGTCGTGCAGCTCGCCCGCCAGCTCCAGCCGCTCGGCCTCGCGCGCGGCGGCCACCGCCCGGGCGCGCTCGGCGTCCCGGCAGCGCAGGCACAGCCCCAGCGCCGTCACCCCGGCTACGACCAGGGCGTACGCGACGACAGTGGTGCTCAGCGCGTCCGCGTCCCGCACCGGCGCCGCGAGGACCCCGGCGGCCAGCGCGATCCCCAGCGGCACGGCCGGCCGTACCGGGGTGCGCCAGGCGACCGCGCCCAGCAGCGCCAGCAGGGCGGCGCTCTCGGTGATCCCCCAGACCGGCATGGGCTGCCCCGCCGTCAGCAGATAGCCGGTCGCCGACCACGACACGGCCACGGCCGCCGCCGCCCGCCCGGCCAGCGCCGCCCAGGGCAGCAGGCAGGCCGCCACCAGCAGTCCGGCCAGCCACACCACCAGATGCGCGTGGTGCCCGCCGGAGTACTCCGGATGCCCGGCACCCCTGCTCAGCACCCGGCCCTCCAGGATCCACAGCCCGCCGAGCCCGGCCACCAGCCAGCCCCGGCCCCGGACCGGCGTACGTACGGCCACGCGGGACGAGCCGGGGGAGGACAGGGGGCGCGGCGACGGCAGGGGGATCTGTGTCATCGCTCCACGCTAGGCACGGCGCCCCCGGCCCCGGATCGCCCGTGCGGCCACCGGTCACCGGCCAAAAGGATGAAACTTTGACGTTCTCGTCGCCGTGGACGCCGTCATGGACCTTGTCATGGACGGTTCCGCCGCGCCTCCGCTAGCTTCCCGCCCCATGAGACGCATGGGAAAGACCTTACGGACCCTGCTCACCGGGGCCTGCGGAGCCGCCCTCGCCCTGGGCGCGAGCGCACCGGCGCGGGCCGCCGCCCCCGACCGTCCTATGGCCTGGGAACTCAAGAGCACCGGCACCGACGCCCGCTTCCGGGGCCTCGCCGCCGTCAGCCGCGCCACCGCCTGGGCAGCGGGCACCAAGGGCACCGTCCTGCTCACCCGGGACGGCGGCACCACCTGGCGAGATGTCTCCCCGCCCGGGGAGCGCGGGCTGGAGTTCCGCGACATCGAGGCCTTCGACGCCCGGAACGCCGTCGTCCTCGCCATCGGCGAAGGCGAGGCATCAAGAATCCTGCGGACGGAAGACGGCGGCACCACCTGGACGGAGGCCTTCCGCAACACCGACCCCAAGGCCTTCTACGACTGCGTGACCTTCTTCGACCGCCGCCACGGCCTCGCGCTCGGCGACCCCGTCGACGGCAGGTTCCGCCTCCTGGCCACGGACGACGGCGGCCGCGCCTGGCGACCCCTGCCCACCGCCGGACTGCCCGCCGCCCTGAGCGGCGAGGCGGCCTTCGCCGCGAGCGGCCAGTGCGTGGTCGGCTCCGGCCCCCGCGACGCCTGGATCGCCACCGGCGGCGCGACCGTCTCCCGCGTCCTGCACTCCACCGACCGGGGCCGCACCTGGACCGCCACCGAGGCGCCCCTGCCTGCGGGCGACGCCGCCCGCGGCGTCTTCGGCCTCGCCTTCCGCGACCGCTCCCACGGCCTGGCCGTCGGCGGTGACTACCGCGCCGGCCGGCCGTCGCCCCGGGCCGCCGCCGCCAGCGGCAACGGCGGCAGGACCTGGCACGTCGCCACCGCGCCCCCGGCCGCCTACCGCTCCGGGGTCGCCTGGCTCCCGCACACCCGCACCACGGCCCTCGCCGTAGGCCCCACCGGCAGCGACTTCACCACCGACGGCGGCCGCACCTGGCGCACCTTCGACACCGGCTCGTACGACACGGTCGACTGCGTCCCCGCCGCCACGCCTGGCGCGGGGTGCTGGGCGGCGGGGGAGAAGGGACGGATAGCCCGGCTGGTGCTCCGGAAGGATTAGGAGGGCAGCTCCTGGCGGTACGGCTCCATGGCCTGGGACGTCTTCGTCGGGATGAACTCGGTGACGGTGTACTCGGCCACGCCGGCCACCGTGAACGGGTCGCTGCGCGTGATCTCCTCGATCTTCGCCCGGTCCTCGCCCACCGCGAGGATGATCCCGCCGTCGCGCGGCACCTTGCGGCCGGAGGCGATGAAGACGCCCGTCTCGTAGTGGGCCTCCAGCCAGGCCACGTGCTCCGCCAGAGCGGCGTCGATGCGCTCGATGGGAGCGATGTAGGTAAGTTCCAGTACGAACATGATCGACAGGCTACGCCCAGCCGCCCGGGACGGCACCCCCGCCCCGGTGGCGGGGTGCCCTCCCGGTACCGTGGGCCACCATGATCGACGCACCCCGCCCCCTGCCCACCGGCTGGCCGACGAACGAGGCGGAAGCGACCGCCGTGCAGGACGAGTTGCGCGGTCGGGTGATCCTCGACGAGCCGGGCCCGGAGCCGGGTGCTCCGCTGATCGCGGTGGGTGTGGACGTCGCGTACGACGACGAGCGGGACGTCGTCGTCGCGGCGGCCGTGGCGCTCGACGCCGCGACTTTCGATGTCGTCGAGGAGGCGACGGCCGTGGGCCGGGTCGCCTTCCCCTACGTACCGGGGCTGCTCGCCTTCCGGGAGATCCCCACCGTCCTCGCGGTCCTCGACCGCCTCACGGTCACCCCCGGCCTCGTTGTCTGCGACGGCTACGGCCTGGCCCACCCCCGCCGCTTCGGCCTCGCCAGCCACCTCGGCGTCCTGACGGGCCTGCCCACGATCGGCGTCGCGAAGAACCCCTTCACGTTCACGTACGACGCGCCGGGTGCGGAGCGCGGCGACACCTCCCCCCTGCTGGACGGCACGGAGGAGGTGGGCCGGGCCCTGCGCACCCAGCGGGGCGTCAAGCCCGTCTTCGTCTCGGTCGGCCACCGGGTGAGCCTCGATCACGCCTGCGCGTGGTCGCTGGCGCTGTCCCCGCGTTTCCGCCTCCCGGAGACCACCCGCGCGGCCGACTCGCTCTGCCGGCGGGCGCTGGGGGCGGAGGGAACCGGCTGAGAGGTGCCGGGTGAGAGGTGCTGGGCCACTTCCCCGTGAACTCCCGTGTTTCACTCCGATTTCATCAGCCCCTGCAAACTCAGGAGTGACGACTGGCGATTGCACGGACTCACCACGGAAGGTCACATGTCTAGACACCTCAAGGGCCTCAGACGCGTCAGACGCCTCATATCGGCCCCGGTCCTCGCCCTGCTCATGGTCACCTCCGGCGTCGTCGCCACCGCCACCACGGCGCAGGCCGCGGACGCCGATTCCTGGACGTTCACCAACACCGACGGCACCCTCAACGCTACGGGCAACAACGACGGAAACCAGATCTCCGTCACCCCCGACGGCACCAACTACAGGAACTGGCGGCTGATCAAGCTCGGCGCCCCCGGCACGTTCAACATCGCCAGCACCTCCTCCGGGAAGTGCATCTACGCCACCCAGCCCGCCGTACAGCAGTCCTGTGGCAAGGACGGCGAGCAGTGGAACTTCCGCCCTGTCGACGGGAAGCCCAACACGTTCGGCGTCGTCCGCCGCGACGAGCGCAGCGGCACCGAGTGGTGCATGGACAACCGGGGTGGCCTCCACCTGTGGGGGATCCTCGCCCAGCCCAACGTCTGCAACGGCAGCGCGAGCCAGGAATGGACGGTCCCCGCGTCGAAGGCGGCCGAGGCGAGGAAGCTCGCTCTCGACTTCTACTCCGACCTGTGCGCGAAGAAGACCTCCACCTGCTCGTGGACGCAGAAGTCCGAAGGGCAGCCCGAAGTCCTGCCGCGTCAGCCCGCTTCGTCGGTCTGGTACAACGACACCAGCGGCAGCATGAAGCAGGTCTTCACCACGATCTACCACTCCGGCTGGGCGCAGTCGTACTCCGCGGGCGTGTCGACCTCCGTCGGTGTCACCACCCCGGTCCAGGCGATGATCTCCAGCCAGCTCACCGCGACGCAGACCTACCAGTCCGACGAGAGCACCGTGAACGGCATCGCGATCGACGTCCCGGCCAAGAACTACGGTTGGGTCGACTTCGCCGCCATCGGCAAGAAGGTCACCGGCACGTGGACCTTCGACACCGACAACCAGCCGTGGACCACCGACGCGAGCGTGACCGTCCCCGTCATCAACTCGGCGGCCGGCTCCACGATGTACGTCGCCCGCACCAGCGCGACCCCGCCGGGCACCAGCGCCGGCACCGGCAGCCCCGACGTCAAGCCCGCCGCTCTCGCGAAGACCGCGACGGCCACCGTGGACGTGCCCGAAGGCGGCAAGCTGACCGCCTACAAGGGCGGTGTCCAGGTCGACGCCGCCGACGGCAGCACGATCGCGGCGGTACAGCCCGGAACCGTCACGGACACCAACGGTACGAGCCACAAGGTCAGTCTCGCGGTGGACGGCAACACCGTCACCCAGACCATCGAAGGCGTCACCGGTGACACCGTCACCGGCACGATCACGCCCCCGACCTTCTCCCTGGGCAGCGGCACTCCCGCCGCCGCGATGAAGACCGTGAAGACGATGACGGCGGCGAAGTCCCTCATGGCCGCTCCCGCCGCCAGCAGCAGCGACGAGCACGACAAGTGCATGGCCATGAAAATCGGCGGCAGCATCGTCAAGGGCGGTGCCTTGGGCGCCTTGACAGGTGGCCCCGAAGGACTTGCCATCGGTATGATGACCGGCGCGTTCAAGGGCATCGCCAAGGGCGTCGTAGAGTGCAGAAACAAGTGACCTGACCACCTGAACGAAGCGTCCCCCTGCCTGAGATCGGCAGGGGGACACTGTGTTTTTCGGCGCGCCCTAGTTGCCGGACTTGCTCGGCCGGGGGGTGACGATGGGGAAGACCACGTCGGGGAAGGTCAGATAGCCGAAGACCGTGTCGGGTGCGGACAGGTCACCCTCGACCGTGATGCCGTGGCCGACGGCGTTGTCGAAGTGCTCGGTGAACCGGGGCCCGGCGAGCACCAGCTCGTCGAGCATCTCGCGGCTGAGGGAGATCCTCGCCTCGGTCACCTTGGTCCCGTTGCCGGACAGGTCGGCCATGACGTCCTCGCCGGCCACGTACACCAGCACTCCGTTGCGCAGGGTCGTCGTACACGTCTCGGGCACCCGGGCGGGCGGCTGCTCGGGCTTCGTGCCGGAGCCCTGCCCGCCGTGGGTGACGGTCCAGCGCAGCACGATGGGCCCGGTCTGCTCCGCACCGGCCCTGGGGCCGTCGACGCTCTTGGCCATCGAGGTGAAGAACTGTTCCAGGGTCACGCTGTGCACCAAGTCCGAGGCACCGCTCACCTGGGGCTTCTGTGCGTGGCCCATGCGGAGTTCGTCGGCACCGGAGAGGTAGAAGTTGCGCCAGGGGCCGTTCTCGGCGCCGTAGCCGAGCTGGGTCATGACCTCGGCCTGGAGGGCCTTGGCCTGCTGGAGGACCTCCGGCGGGACCCGGTAGCCGTCGGGGTCGCCGGAGGCGAAGATGACGTGATTGAGCAGCTCGGTGGCCCAGCGGTAGTCGGGCTCGGCCGACTCGACCGCCCGCCGCGCGATGTCCACGACGGCCTCGGGCCCGCCCATGGCCTCCAGGTACTTCACCCCGGCCTCGGTCGGAGGGAGGTTCCACAGGTGGGCCGGGTTGCCGTCGAACCAGCCCATGTAGCGCTGGTAGACGGCCTTGAAGTTGTGGCTGAGGGAGCCGTAGAAGCCCTGGGTATACCAGAGGTCGGCGAGCTTGGGAGGCAGCTCCTGGAGCTTCTCCGCGATCTCGATGCCCGTGTACCCGGCGTTGATCAGCCGCAGGGCCTGGTCGTTGAGGTAGCCGTACATGTCCCGCTGGTTGCCGAGGTATTCGAGGATCTCCGCGTTGCCCCAGCGCGGCCAGTGGTGGGAGGCGAACTCGATGTCGGTGTACGGGCCGAACGCCTGGATCGCCTCGGTGAGGTACGTCGACCAGGCGTGCGCGTCGCGGACCTGGGCGCCGCGCAGGCTCAAGATGTTATGGAGGTTGTGGGTGGCGTTCTCCGCCATGCACAGCGTGCGGATCTCGGGGAAGTAGAAGTTCATCTCCGCCGGGGCCTCGGTGCCCGGCGTGAGCTGGAAGATCATGGTGACGCCGTCGATCTTCCGGGCGTACAGACCCTTCCGCCACGGGATCACGTAGTCGTCCGACCACTCCTCGCGTGGGGTGGCCGGGCCCTCGCCGACGCTGTGGGTGGGCGGGATGAGCGTCACCTCACCCGTGGAGGAGGTCAGCCCCAGCCCGGTGCCGACCTGCCCCTGCGGCCCCTTGCCCAGACCGGCCGCGTACATGTACTCGGCGCGCCGGGCCATGGCCGGGCCCGCGTACACGTTCTCGCTGATGGCGTGCTCAAGGAAGCCGGTGGGTGCGTAGACGGGCAAGGTCGAGGGCGCCTCGGCGCCGCCGAAGAGGCCCCGGGAGCCGCCGAAGTGGTCGACGTGGCTGTGCGTATAGATCAGCGCGGAGACGGGCCGCTGGTCGCCGGTCTGCGTGCGGTACAGGCTGAGCGCGGCCTCGGCGGTCTCGAACGACACCAGCGGGTCGATGACGACCGGGCCCGTGTCGCCGTCGATGATCGTCATGTTGGAGAGGTCGTAGCCGCGCACCTGGTAGATCTGCCGGGCGTCGCCCTCGTTCGTCACCCTGAACAGGCCCGCGATGGCCGTGAGCTGACCCTGCCGCCACAGCTTGGGGTTGACGGTGTCCGGGGCCGGGGCGGTCGGGTCGTCGGTGAGGAAGTCGTAGCCGGAGAAGGTCCACACCACCTTCGCCGGGTCCGTACGGGACGTGATGACCGGCAGGTCGGCGGGCGGCGGGGCGATGCGGTTGCGAAGTGCGTTGCCGAGTTCCGCCCCGCTCGACGCCGGCAGGCCGCCGGCGACCGCGCGGTTCTTGTTCGCGACGAACGGGGAGGGCTCGATGGGCTCCAAGGCGCCGGGCATACGACGGTCTCCTGTGGGGTCGTGTGGTCGCGCCACTGGCCTGTGCCAGGGACGCGACCACGCTAGGAATCCCGTGGAGCGGGCCGCAAGGTGGCGATCAAGCCAGGGAGTTCACCGGATGGCCTGGGTGCGCCTGGGCCCGGTGGGCCTTCTCCGCCGCCTCGTACTGCGCGAGGGCCATCGGGTCGCACCGCTCCTTGGCTCCGGCCTTCGCGCGGGCGAAGAGCGCGCATCGCGGGCATGGCGCGCCGGACGTTCCGGGCGCCCCGCCGGTGTGGGGGAGAGGGATCGTCACCGGACACCTGCCGCGCGCTTCTCGACGGGGGTGGCCAGCCGCAGCGCGACGGGGCCGGCGTCCCACTCGCGCCCGCCGCGCGGCGGGCGGAGCTGAGCGCGGCCGCCTTCGGTGGCCATGAGGCGGCCGAGCCGGTTGAGACGGGTGTCGATCAGCCATACGCCGGGGCGGTAGGTGATCGCCGTCGGTGTTGTCATTTGTTTGAACCTCCGTGTGTTCCACGCTGGTTGAGCGGGAATTAAGTCGAGGCTCAGACTCCACCCGTGACATGTGGCTGACCAGACAGTTTGGCATTCCAGGAAGCTCTGGAATGCAGGGGATTGAACGCGTGAACGAGGAAGAGGCGGTCGAAACGCCCGCGGTGATGTTCGGCAAGGAGATCAAGCACGCCCGCGAAGCACGCCGGGTGGACGCAGACCCAGCTGGCCGACAAGCTGTGGTGTCGGCAACCGTACGTGAGCAAGGTCGAGAGCGGCCAGCAGCTCGCGTCGCCGCAGTTTGCGGAGATGTGCGACCAGGTGTTCGGTACGCCGGGTGTCTACGCGCGGATGCGGCAACGGACGGCGGATGCGGGGAATCCAGCATGGATGCTCCCGTATCTCCAGCTGGAGCGCCAAGCGGCTGGCGTCTGCGACTACTCGCCCGTGCTGGTTGCGGGGATCTTGCAGACACCCGAGTACGCCGAAGCCGTCTACCGATCGGTCCGCCCGGGTGACTCCGCACCTCGCATCAAGCAGTGCGTCGAAGACCGCATGCGACGCCGCGAAGTGTTCGACGCGCCCAACCCGCCGTCCTTCTGGGTCATCCTTCAAGAGGCCGTGTTGTGGTCCGGTCTGGGTGGAGCTGACGTTATGTGGAGGCAACTCCAACACTTGGTGGCGGTGTCCGAGCATCCGAACATCACGGTTCAGATGCTCCCCTTCGGCGGCATGCCAGCGAGGGGAACGCCGTTTATCTTGCTGAGGCAGCAGGACGGGACCGAAGTCCTGTACGCGGAGAGCTACGTGCGGGGGCAAGTGCATGACTCGCCGGAAGTAGTCGACGAAGCGCGCGCGACGTATGAGCGGCTACGCGCCAATGCCCTGTCCCTGCCGGATTCTCTCTGTCTCATCCGGCACGTTATGGAGGCATACGCTCATGAGCACCACCCTCGACCTCTCCCACGCGATATGGGTGAAGTCCAGCTACAGCGATGGGAACGGCGGAACGTGCGTCGAATGGGCCCCCGCACTCGTCCCTACCGGCGTCGTTCCCGTCCGGGACAGTAAGCGGTGCCCTGACGGGCCCGTGCTCGCCCTGCCCGCCGCCTCCTGGTCCGCGTTCGTGACGGGAGTCAAGGACAGGGCGCGGCGGCCCGCCGTGTAGTCCCACGGCACCCCGGTGCGCCCTGTCGAGCGCTCGCGCACCCGTGGGCGGGCGTATCAGCTGACGCATGGAAGGGCAGCCTCCGCAGGTGTAACGCGGCGATCGCCGCCATCTCCAAGGAGGCCAGCCATCAACAGTATCCGTCGTGTCATTGCCGCTGCCGCAGCAGGTGTCGCGCTCGCTCTCGCCGGTGTGGCCATGGCCGCACCGGCCCACGCCGACGGTCCGGTGCAGCAGATCATCTGCGGAGCCCTCGGTGACGTCAGCGACCAGGTCGTTCCCCCGGTGTGTGACAACTAGCCCGGCGGGAGACCATAGCGTTGAGGTCGTTTCGCACGCTCGTGGCCGGGCCGGTCGTCGTGGGGCTGGTGGTCGGCGCGCTGTCGGCGCCCGGGCCCGCTGTCGCGGGCCCGTCACGGGCGCCAAAGCCGGTCAGAAAGGTCTTCGACAAGCCCGGCACGGGCATCGTGTTCAATGTGCCGGCCGGTGTCACCACGATCACCGTCGAACTGGTCGGGGGTGGGGGTGCGGGCGGGGCCGGGCTTGCGGCGACCAGTGACTCCACGACCGCCTGGGGCGGAAATGGCGGAGGAGGCGGGGCCAGTGTCCGCTGCCGGTTCCCCGCGCCGCCGAGGGACGAGAAGACAGGGAAGTACCCGCTGCTCGTCAAAGTAGGCAGTGGCGGTTACGGGTTCACCGACGATGACGGCGGACTGGCAGGGGAATCCTCCATTGGCAATACTGCCGTGGGTCCGCAACGGATGACCTTCCGCGCAAAGGCCCAGGGTGGCTACGGCGGCCAGTCGGCAGCACACCGTGGGCAGCCGCCCCGGCTTCCCGCCACCAACAAGGGCGGGCAAGTGGCGAGGTGCATTACGTCGAGCTCTGGAAGGTCCGATGATGCGGGCGATCCGGCGGCAACGTTGGCCACGGCCGCGGGTGGTGACGGGAGCCCCGGAACGTCCGGCGCCGGCAACAAGGCCGGACTGGGCGGAGCGGGAGGCCAGGCCGTCAACGTGCCCGACGGTTGCCCCAAGGGCCGCACCGGCCTGGGCTCGCACGGAGGCAAGGGCAATTGGGTGGGCAACACCGCCCGCGCCAAGGCCGCGAACGGTCACAACGGCTGCGTCGTCGTGACCTACACCCCCGGGCAGTAAACCCCCGGGCGGCGCCCACCCCGCACCCGCACCTCAAGGGAGGTGCGGGTGCGGCGTCTCCGGTGCGTCGTGGTCGTCGCAGACCATCAGGAGCAGTGCCGCTCGCTCCGCGCTCAGGGAGCGTGCCTTGTGCGGGACGGTGGCCTTGAAGTAGACGGAGTCGCCCGGGCCCAGCTCGACGGAGCGTGAGGGGAAGAGGAGTTCCGCCCGTCCCGTGTGGACGAAGAGGAATTCCTCGCCCGGGTGGTCCCGGAAGGGCACCCCGTCCGCGTCGTGCGGCGGATACAGCATGAATGGTGTCATCCGTTTCGTGCTGGCCTGGAGGGCGATGCCCTCGTAGTGGGAGCCGGGCTCCTGCTCGGGGGTGAGGAGGCTGCGTTCCCCGGCCCGGGTCACCGTGACATCCGTCAGCTGCTCGGCCTCCGTGAACAGGCTGTCGAGGTGGACGTCCAGGGCTCGGGCGAGGGCGGCGGCGACGGCGATGGAGGGCGTGCTCTGGCCCCGTTCGACCTTCGACAGATAGCTCTTGGTGACGCCGGCGCGCTCGGCGAGGACCTCCAGGGTCATCAGCCGTTCCTTGCGTAGCTGCCGCACCCGATTGATCACCGTGCTCATCTCCCTCTCGACCGGTGGAAATCCTAGTACGCCCCTCTTCCCGCATGACACTTTGTGTCATATCGTGATCGAGGTTTCCCGAGATTGGAGCACCGCACATGGCAACGACCCTGCGCGACACGAAGGGATCCCTCGTCGAGCGCGCCCAGCGGCAGATGCGCGAGCACTTCGGCGAATCCGCTCTGACCACCCGCCAGAAACTGGCCCTCACCTGCCGCATCCTGTTCGACGGCGGCCACGACTCGGGGCTCGCCGGGCAGATCACCGCCCGCGCCGAGGCCCCGGGCACGTACTACACCCAGCGGCTCGGGCTCGGCTTCGACGAGATCACCGAGGACAACCTCCTGCTGGTGGACGAGGACCTCAACGTTCTCGAAGGCGACGGCATGGCCAACCCGGCCAACCGCTTCCACTCCTGGATCTACCGGGCCCGCGAGGACGTGAACTGCATCGTCCACACCCACTCCCTCCACACCTCCGCCCTCGCCATGCTCGAAGTCCCCCTGGTGATCTCCCAGATGGACACCACCCCCCTCTACGACGACTGCGCCTTCCTGAAGGACTGGCCCGGTGTGCCCGTCGGCAACGAGGAGGGTGAGATCATCACCACCGCCCTTGGCCCGAAGCGGGCCATTCTCCTCGCCCATCACGGCCAGCTCGTCACAGGCGCGAGTGTGGAGGAAGCATGCAACCTGGGGATGCTCATCGAGCGCGCCGCCCGGCTCCAGCTGCTGGCGATGGCCGCCGGCACCGTCCGGCCCCTGCCGCACGAGCTCGCCAAAGAGGCGCACGACTGGACATCCGCCGACCGGCGCAGCCAGGCGAACTTCGCGTACTACGCGCGTCGCGCGCTGCGCAACCACCCCGACTGCCTCACCACCGGAACGACCGAAGGGAAGGCCCTGTGATGTCCGTACCGCCGCCGCTCGCCGGGATCATCGCGTACCCCGTCACCCCGTTCTCCCCGGAAACGGGGGAGCTGGACCTCGAAGCCCTGCGCCGGCTGACCGCCGATCTGGTGGACGCGGGCAGCCACGCCGTCGCGCCGCTGGGCAGCACCGGCGAGAGCGCCTATCTGACGGACGCCGAGTGGGACGCCGTCTGCGCGACCACCCTGGAGACCGTGGCCGCCCGGGTTCCGACGCTGGTCGGCGTCTCGCACTGGAGCACGGAGACGACCGTGCGCCGGGCCCGGACGGCCGCTCGCCACGGCGCGAGCGCGATCATGGTGCTGGCCCAGACGTACTGGAAGCTGACCCCGGACGAGCTCCGCCACCACTTCACCACCGTCGCGGCGGCCACCGACCTCCCCGTGATGCTCTACAACAACCCGGGCACGAGTGGCGTCGATCTGTCACCCGAGACGATCGTCGCGCTCGCCGAGAAGATCCCGAACCTGACGATGGTGAAGGAGAGTTCGGGGCAGGTCGCACGCTTCCGCGAGATCCTGGAGCGATCCGAGGGCGCCCTGTCCGTCTACAACGGCAGCAATCCGGTCGCCCTCGACGCGTTCCGCTCCGGAGCCGTCGGCTGGTGCACGGCGGCGCCCTGCCTGCTGCCCCGCCGCTGCCTGGACCTCTACGAGGCCTCCCGGGCCGGCGACGCGCCGTCGGCCGACGCGCTGCTGGCCGAGCTGCTGCCCCTGCTGAAGTTCATCGTCGGCCACGGACTGCCCCGCGCGGTCAAGGCCGGACTGGACCTCCAGGGCCGCCCCGTGGGCCCGCCCCGCCCACCCTTGCTGCCGCTGCCCGCCGGGGAGCGGGAGGAACTCCGCGCACTCCTGGGCGCGCTGGGCGCCTGAGCGGGGACGGCTATCCGTTGATCAGCGGCAGTGCCGGGAAGGTGTGGTCCTGCCAGAGGAGGCGGGAGGTCTCCTCGGGATAGGCGATGACGGCCGGTCGTGTGTCGAAGATCCGTGTGAGGCGCCGCTCGGCGTCGTACGCGGGCCAGCCGGGGTCGCCGTGGGCGGCGAAGGCCGTCCACGCGGCGCGCATGGACGCGGACAGCTCCTCCGCGGCGGGGGAGGGGCTCTCGCCGAAGAGCGCGGCGGGCCCGCCGCTGTCCAGATTGCCGAACACGAGAGGGACGTCGAGGCCGTGACAGGCGCCGAGGGCACCGCCCATTCCCGGCGCGGGCCAGGTCAGCTCGTACACATGGGCGCGTCCGCCGCCGCTGATCCGCGCCTCGGCGAGGTGGAGGCTCGGCATGCGGAACAGCCAGTCCGAGTGGATCAGTTCGTACAGCTTCTCCGGGCCCGCGTCCGGGAAGCCGTCACCGTACCGGCGCGCGCCGTCGGGGCCGGGGGCGAAGAGCCGGAGAGCGGTCGCCGCCTGCTCGTCCGTCACCCGGCCGAGCGTGCCGTCGAGTGCGCCGAACAGCCGCTGCTCGTCCCGGGTGTGCCCGACCAGAAGGCCGACGTCCCGGCCCGCGCCCTCGGCAAGCGCCTGCCAGGGGGTGACGGGCAGGACATCGCCGTCGACGACGGGCGAGAACGGGATCGACCTGCACGCAGGCCGGCCCCAGCGTTCCGCGAACGACGCCAACTTGGCGGCGACCGCGTCACCGGCGGCGGACAGGCGGTAGGGGTCCACGTCCGACAGATCGGCCACGGTGGGTCGCAGCCCCAGCTCGGCCGCGCAGGTGGCGGCGATGTCGGCGGCGAGGGCGGGTGAGAAGAACGTTCCCTGCACGCTCTGCGCGACCGCCCGGCGGAAGAGCCCGGCCGCACGTGGCATCGCCAGCAGCGCGGCGACCGACCCCGCCCCCGCCGACTGGCCGAAGACCGTGACCCGGTCCGGGGCACCGCCGAACGCCCGGATGTTGTCGCGCACCCACTCCAGTGCGGCCACCTGATCGAGCAGGCCCCGGTTGGCGGGTGCCCCGTCGATGGACACGAAGCCCTCGATGCCCACGCGGTAGTTGAACGTCACCACGACGACGCCGCCGTCCCGCGCGAGGCGGGCCCCGTCGTACTCCGGGAGACGTGCCGTGCCGAAGCTGTAGCCGCCGCCGTGGATCCACACCATCACGGGAAGTCCCGTTCCCGGGTACGGCTCGGGCGACCAGACGTTGACCGTCAGCCAGTCGGTGCCCGCCGCGTCCCGCGCCAGCGCGTCCATGCCGAAGAAACCGGCCTGCGGAGGTGGCGGCCCGTACGACACGGCCGTGCGCACGCCGTCCCAGCCCTTCACCGGCTGCGGCGCGGCGAACCGGAGCGCGTCCACCGGCGGTTCGGCGAACGGGACGCCACGGAAGACAGCCACGTCCCCTTCCGTACGGCCGCGCAGCACCCCGGCCGCTGTGCGGACCTCGGGCTCGGAGTCCGTCGGTGGTCCGGACGCGGGAATTGTCATCGCAGTCCCTTCCCGTGCGGGGAGAACGCGGTCAGGGATGCCGCGCCGACAGCACGCCATCATCCCGCCGGGCCGGGGTGGGGGCCAGCGAATTACGGACCGGGGCGTCAGCGACTGGAAGTACTTCCAGCCGCCGCATCTCGACAGGTAGGAGCCGTTCCGTTCACAAATCCGGGCCCGTTGGATGGCGGAGGGGAACGGCCCCTCCGCATCCTCCTCTGGTTGTTTCCAGGCGAGGACCTTAACTTTCACCTCTCGGTGAAATGGACCGCCTGAACCGGACAACCGCCCCCAGGGCTACGGCCGGTGCGTCAGCTCCGGCACCCGCAGCCCGTGCGGCGGCGCCACGGGAGCGACGCCCGCCGGGACATCACCCCGCGTCGCCCGTACGAACGCCGCCGCGCCGCCCACCAGCGGCAGCTGGGCCGACGCCCGGTGGAGGTCCACCGTCACGCGCGGCGTCGTGCTCGCCGGGACGATCAGGCCCGCGTCCGTGCCGGCCACGATCAGGGCCAGGCGGTGGCCCGCCGGGACGACGTGGTCGGTGGCGGCGAGGTCGAGGGTGATGGTGTAGGGCTTGCCGGGGGTCAGGGGACGGCCCTGGGCGAGGTTCGCGTAGTGGCCCAGGTCGGCCCAGCCGCGGCTGAGGACCGTGTGGCCGACCGAGGTCCGGTCCGCCGCCGTCCGCTTGAAGCAGCCGGTGTCGGCCGGCGTCCCGGCCCCCCAGCAGTCGCTGTCCGGGAGGGTGAGGATGCCCTCCCCGTCCCCCGCGTAGTTGCGGATCGTGGCCGGGCCGAGGTCGACGAGGACGGCGGAGAGGTGCGCCGAGGACGTCGACGGCGTGACCGTCAGCCGGACCGTCGAGGAGCCTGCCAGTCGCAGGTCCTGGGAGAGCGGGCGGGTGACGAAGCCCGCCTTGTCGCCGGTGGGCGTGTCGATCTTCGTCGCCCAGTCGGTCTCACTCAGCTTCGGGTCGTCCGTGAACTCCGCCGTCGCGCCGCGCGGAGCCGGGTCCGCGCCCAGCGTGCCCACACCGGGCACCGCGCCCGTACCCGGCCGCAGGACGGCCGTGCGCGTCCCGGTCGGCGGCCAGACGCGGTCGGTGGACCACTGGTCGGGGGCCCGCTCGACGTCGGCCATCGGCTCGCGCTCGACGCCGTTGTCGTAGCCGAGGAGGTAGTGGTCGAACCAGCGGTGGAGGGTGGTCACCCACGTCTCACGGCGGAGGTCGAACGGGTCGACGTGGCCCGCCTGGGAGAGCCACACCTTCCGCTCGACGCCGTGCGCGGCGAGCGCGTCCCACCACTGGCCGAAGTGCTTGGAGCGGACGTTGAGGTCCTGCATGCCGTGCACGGCGAAGACGCTGGCGCGCACCTTGCCGGCGTCCTTCACGTAGTCGCGCTCGCTCCACAGCCGCGTCCAGTCGCCGGTGCGGGGCGCGCCCTCGACGAGTTCGCGCTGGACGGCCTGGCAGCGGCCGCGCGCCTCGGGGCTCTCGATGCCGTCGGCCAGGCCGTCGGGGCCGCCGTCGTAGAGGGCGGCGCCCTTGGCGAAGTAGTAGTCGTACCAGGAGCTGATGGCCCCGATGGGGACGATCGTCTTGAGGCCCTTGACGCCGGTGGCGGCGACGGCGTTGGCGATCGTGCCGTCGTAGCTCTTGCCGATCATGCCCACCGCGCCGGTGGTCCAGTCGGCCGTGACGGCGGTGGTCCCCGTACGTGTGGAGTAGCCGCGGGCGCGGCCGTTCAGCCAGTCGACGACGGCCTTGGCGGACTGGACGTCGGAGCGGCCGCCGATGTCCACGCAGCCATCGGAACGGTTGGTTCCGGTGAGGTCGACCAGGGCGACGGCATAGCCGCGCGGGACGAAGTAGTTGTCGTAGAACAGGGGGAACTGGGACGGGTTCCCCTGGGCGTCGTACGTCTTCTTCTGGCTCTCGTTGCCGCGTCCGCAGCAGGAGTAGTACGGGCTGGCGTCCATGACGACCGGCACCTTGCGGCCCCGCTCGGCGGCCTCGCGGGGGCGGACGATGTCGACGGCCACCCGGTCGGAGCGGCCGTCGCGGTCGCCGTCGACGCGGATGTCCACCCACACGGACTCGCGGACGGCCCGGTCGTAGGAGTAGACGGGTCTGCTCTCGCCCGTTGGTTTCCCGCCGTTCGCCGAGGTCGCGGCGAGCGCCGGGGTCGGCAGGAGCACGGCCAGCAGGGCGATCAGGGCCGTCAGGGCCGTGGGAAGGGATTTCGTCCAGGGAACGCGGGAGTTCCGCGTGCGTATCGGCATGGTGCGGACGGTAGCGCGGGAAAACCGCTGTGCAGAAGGGGGTTTGCGGGGTCTACGGTGTCACCGGTGTGTCGATCACATGACAGAAACCACCATGGACATACCCGCCCCGCCAATGAGTACATAGGCTGCGATTGATCTCTCGCCCCCTACGAGTTGGAGTGCCTCGTGCGTCACAGACTGATCGTTCCGGCCGCGGCCGCCGCCTCCCTGCTGCTGGCGATCCCGGCATCGGCGGCCGAGCCCACGCCGGGCGCTCCGGGCGTCGGCGACTCGTACTACCCGACGGCCGGGAACGGCGGTTATCACGTCTCCCATTACGACCTCCGGCTGAAGTACCAGCCGCAGACGGACAAGCTGGAGGGCACGGCCACCCTCACCGCCACCACCACCCAGGCGCTGTCCCGCTTCAACCTGGACTTCGCCCTGGACGTGAGCGAGGTGACGGTCAACGGCAAGCCGACCTTCTTCGCCAAGTCGGGCGACCACGAGCTGGAGATCACTCCCTCCGCGCCGCTGCCCGAGGGCAAGCAGATCACCGTCGTGGTCCGCTACAGCGGCACCCCCTCGCAGGTGAAGATCGGCGGGTACTCCGCCTGGCAGCGCACCCCCGACGGCGCGGTCGTGGCCAACGAGCCGGAGGCCGCGGCCTGGTGGTTCCCCAGCAACGACCACCCGCGCGACAAGGCCACCTACGACATCTCCATCGCGGTGCCGGACGGCCTCCAGACCGTCAGCAACGGCGAGCTCAAGTCGCAGTCGTCCAAGCTGGGCTGGACTCGCTACAACTGGCGCGCCACCAAGCCGCAGGCCTCGTACCTGACGACGCTGGCCATCGGCAAGTTCGACATCACCACCGACAAGACGGCGGACGGCCTTCCGGTCCTCAACGCCTACAGCAAGGACCTGGGCGACAACCTCGCCCCGGCCAAGGCCAGCGTCGAGCGCTCCGCCGAGATCATCGAGTGGGAGAGCAAGATCTTCGGCCCGTACCCGTTCAACGCGATCGGCGGCTACGTCCCGAACGTCAAGACGGGCTACGCGCTGGAGACCCAGACCCGCCCGTACTACAGCCCCTCCGGCTTCGCCAACGGCGCCAACACCTCCCTCGTCGTGCACGAGCTCGCCCACCAGTGGTTCGGCGACAACGTGTCGGTGAAGAACTGGCGCGACATCTGGGTCAACGAGGGCTTCGCCACCTACGCGCAGTGGCTGTGGTCGGACAAGGAGGGCGAGGGCACCACGCAGGAGCTCGCCGACTACGCCTACGACGGCATCCCGGCCGACAACGCCTTCTGGAAGGTCAAGCCGGGCGACCCGGGCGCCGACAACCAGTTCCACGCCGCCGTCTACCAGCGTGGCGCGATCGCCCTCCAGGCGCTCCGCAACAACGTCGGCGACAAGGTGTTCTTCGCCATCCTCAAGGGCTGGCAGACCGACAACAAGTTCGGCAACGGCTCGGTGCAGGACTTCGTGGCGTACGCCGAGAAGGCCTCCGGCAAGCAGCTGAAGAGCCTCTTCGACACCTGGCTCTTCACGGACGGCAAGCCGAGCGCCGCCGTCGCCGCCAAGGACGGCATCGGCAAGGCCGGCAAGGCCGCCCCCAAGGCCGCCAAGTCCGGCAAGTCGCTCGCGGCGCCGGCCAAGGCCGCCGAGCCCAAGTCCTGGAAGAAGATCCAGGCAGCGCAGAACGGCCACCAGCACTGATCCACCCGTACCGCAATGGCACAGGGCCCGTCGTCACGGACGACGGGCCCTGTGCCGTTCGTACGGCCGGGGCTTTCGCGGCAGTGGTGGCACAGCAATACTGTTGAACCCGCAGGGCGCAGGACGCGAGGGCGCGACAGAGAGCGAGGCACCACATGGCCACCGGGACCGAGGAACCCTCCCTCACCGTCGACGAGTTGGCCGCGCGTGCCGGCGTCACCGTCCGGACGGTCCGCTTCTACAGCACCCGGGGCCTGCTGCCCCCGCCCGAGATAGGCCCCCGCCGCGTCGGACGCTACGGCTCCGGCCACCTGTCCCGGCTCGCGCTGATCGAGGAACTCCAGCACCAGGGCCTCACGCTCGCCGCCATCGAGCGCTATCTCCACCGCCTCCCGCCGGACCTGAACGCCCACGACCTGGCCCTGCACCGCGCCCTCGTGGCCTCCTGGGCCCCGGATCGCGCGGAGGAGGCGACCCGGGAGCAGCTGGAGCGCCGGGCGGGCCGGCCGCTGACCGAGGACGACCTCGACCGGCTGGCCGCCATGAACGTCCTGGAGCGCGGGGAGGGCCTTCCGCCGTCGACGTACAAGGTCGACCCGACCATCCTCCACCTGGGCGTCCGGCTGCTCGACGTCCCCGTCTCACTGGAGACGCTGCGCCAGGCCAGGGCCGTGGTCCTGGAGCACACACGAGCGACGGCCAAGGAGCTGACGCGTCTCTTCCAGTCGCAGGTGTGGGGACCGTACCGGCGGCGGGAGAACGACCCGGACCAGGTGGAGTCGATGCGCCAGCTGTCCGCGCACATGCAGCCACTGGTGGTGCAGGCCCTGGTCACGGCATTTCAGCGGTCCATGCACGAGGAGCTGAAGGCGACGTTCGCGGACGAGTGACAGCCGGGTGCCCCCAGGGGGCACCCGACCCGCCGCCCGGCACGCCTAGGCGTCCGTGAAGGTCTCGCCCTTCTCCGCCTTCTCCACCAGCAGCGCGGGCGGCGCGAACCGCTCGCCGTACGCCTCCTGGAGCTCGCGGGCGCGGGCCAGGAAGCCCGGCAGCCCGCCCTCGTAGCCGTTGACGTACTGGAGGGCGCCGCCGGTCCAGCCGGGGAAGCCGATGCCCATCACCGAGCCGATGTTGGCGTCGGCGACCGACGTCAGCACGCCTTCCTCCAGACAGCGGACGGTGTCCAGGGCCTCGGAGAAGAGCATCCGCTCCACCATGTCGGCGAAGGGGATCCCGGCCTCCGGCCCGGCGTCCGCCCCGGTGTCCGGTCGGCCGAAGTGCTCCGCCAGCCCCGGCCACAGCCCGGCGCGCTCGCCGTCCACGTAGTCGTAGAACCCGGCGCCGCCGCTCCGGCCGGTGCGCCCGAACTCCTCCACCATCCGGTCGATGACCGCGTCGGCCGGGTGCGGCGCCCACGTGCCACCGGTTTCCTCCACGGCTCGCCGGGTCTCCTCGCGGATTTTGCGGGGCAGAGTGAGGGTCAGCTCGTCCATCAGCGAGAGCACCTTCGCCGGGTAGCCCGCCTGGGCCGCCGCCTGCTCGACGGACGCGGCGGGGAGGCCCTCGCCGATCATCGCCACGCCCTCGTTGATGAACCGGCCGATGACGCGCGAGGTGAAGAAGCCCCGGGAGTCGTTGACGACGATGGGCGTCTTGCGGATCCGCCGGACCAGGTCGAAGGCGCGGGCCAGGGCCTCGTCGCCGGTGCGCTCACCCTTGATGATCTCCACCAGCGGCATCTTGTCGACGGGCGAGAAGAAGTGCAGCCCGACGAAGTCGACGGGCCGATCCACGCCCTCCGCGAGCAGGGTGATGGGCAGCGTGGAGGTGTTGGAGCACAGCAGCGCGTCGGGGGCGACGAC
Organism: Streptomyces sp. NPDC037389; assembly: GCF_040636475.1. NCBI lineage: Bacteria > Bacillati > Actinomycetota > Actinomycetes > Kitasatosporales > Streptomycetaceae > Streptomyces > Streptomyces sp. NPDC037389. The sequence goes on along the minus strand of NZ_JBEZUS010000002.1, from coordinate 8,644 downwards.
CTGCTGGATCTCCTGGAAGACCTTGTGCTTGAGCGCCGGGTCCTCGAAGACCGCCTCGATGACGACATCGCAGCCCGCGAGGTCGGCGACGCCGGCGGTGGGGGTGATCCGGGCGAGCACCGCGTCCCGCTCGGCCTCGGTCGTCCGGCCCCTGGCCACGGCCTTGTCGAGGATGCGCTGCGAGTACGCCTTGCCCTTGGCGGCGTTCTCGGCGGAGACGTCCTTGAGGACGACGTCGAGGCCGGCCTTGGCGCAGGCGTAGGCGATGCCCGCGCCCATCATGCCCGCTCCGAGGACGGCGACCTTGCCGACGGTGCGCGGGGCGATGCCCTGCGGGCGGCTGCGGCCGGAGTTGACGGCCTGGAGATCGAAGAAGAACGCCTGGATCATGTTCTTGGCGGTCTGCCCGGTGACCAGCTCGGTGAAGTAACGGGCCTCGATGACCTGCGCGGTCTCGAAGTCGACCTGCGAGCCCTCGACGGCGGCCGCGAGGATGTCGCGGGGCGCGGGGTAGGGGGCGCCGCCGGTCTGCTTGCGCAGGGTGGCGGGGAAGGCGGGGAGGTTCGCGGCGAAGCGCGGGCTGGCGGGGGTGCCGCCGGGGATCTTGTAGCCCTTCTCGTCCCAGGGCTGACGGGAGTCGGGGTGGGCGTCGATGAAGGCGCGGGCCTTGGCCAGCAGGTCCTCGGGGTCGGAGGCGACCTCGTGGATCAGGCCCGCCTCCAGGGCGCGGCGGGGGTCGTACCGGGTGCCCTGGAGCAGGACCTTGAGGAGGGCGTCGGTGATGCCGAGCAGCCGTACGGTACGGGCGACGCCGCCGCCTCCCGGCAGCAGGCCGAGAGTGACCTCGGGCAGGCCGATCTTCGTGCCGGGCGCGTCGAGGGCGACGCGGTGGTGGCAGGCGAGGGCGATCTCGTAACCGCCGCCGAGGGCGGCGCCGTTGATCGCGGCGACGACGGGGACGCCGAGGGTCTCGATGCGGCGCAGGTCGCGTTTGACGGCCATGCCGGCGTCGAAGACGCGTCGGGCGTCGGCGGGAGTGGCCTTGATCAGCTCGCGGAGGTCGCCGCCCGCGAAGAAGGTCTTCTTCGCGGAGGCGAAGATCACGCCGCGGATCTCCGCCTTCTCGGCCTCCAGGCGGTCGGCGACCGCGGTGAGGGAGGCCTTGAAGGCGTCGTTCATGGTGTTGGCGGACTGGGCGGGGTCGTTGAGGGTGAGGGTGACGACATTGTCCGCGTCGCGGTCGTAGCGGATGGTGGTTTCGGTCATTGTTCGGGTCTCCGTGGTGTGTGGTGGCCGATGGTTGTGGGGCCCCGGTCCCGCCCCTTCACCGTTTCCTGGGGCTCCGCCCCAGACCCCGGTCCTCAAGCTCCCCCAGCTACCGCTGGGAGGTGCCCCCAGGGGCGGAAATTCACACCCGTTCCACCACCGTCGCGATCCCCATCCCGCCCCCGACGCACAGCGTGATCAGCCCGTACCGTCCGTCCCGCCGCTCCAGCTCGTCGACGACCGTGCCGAGCAGCATCGCGCCCGTCGCCCCCAGCGGATGCCCGAGCGCGATGGCGCCGCCGTTGACGTTGACCTTCTCCAGGTCCGCGCCCATTTCCTCCACGAATCGCAGCACGACCGCCGCGAACGCCTCGTTGACCTCGATCAGGTCCATGTCGTCGATGGTCAGCCCCGCCTTGGCGAGCGCCTTGCGCGTGGCGGGGGCCGGGCCGGTGAGCATGATGGTCGGCTCGGAGCCGGAGACGGCGGCCGAGACGATACGGGCCCGGGGCCGCAGTCCGTAGCGCTCGCCGACCTCGCGGTTGCCGATGGCCACGAGCGACGCGCCGTCGACGATGCCCGAGGAGTTGCCCGCGTGGTGGACGTGGTCGATCTTCTCCACCCAGTGGTACTTCTGGAGGGCCACCGCATCGAAGCCGCCCTGCTCGCCCAGGGCCGCGAAGGAGGGCCTGAGGGCGGCGAGGGAGTCGACCGTGGTGCCGGGGCGGGGATGCTCGTCGCGGTCGAGGACGACGAGGCCGTTGCGGTCGCGTACGGGCACCACGGAACGGTCGAAGCGGCCGTCCTTCCACGCGGCGGCGGCCAGCTCCTGCGACCGCGCGGCGAAGGCGTCCACGTCACGGCGGGAGAAGCCGCCGAGCGTGGCGATCAGGTCGGCGCCGATGCCCTGGGGCACGAAGTCGACGTCCAGGTTGGTCATCGGGTCCGCGAACCACGCGCCGCCGTCGGAGGCGATGGGCACCCGCGACATCGACTCCACACCGCCCGCGAGGACCAGGTCCTCCCAGCCGGAGCGGACCTTGGCGGCGGCGAGGTTGACGGCCTCCAGGCCCGAGGCGCAGAAGCGGTTCTCCTGGACGCCCGCCACGGTGTCGGGCAGCCCGGCGGCGATGGCGGCGATCCGGGCGATGTCGGAGCCCTGGTCGCCGATGGGGCTGACGACGCCGAGCACGATGTCGTCGATCGCGGCGGGGTCGAGGTCCGGGAAGCGCCGCCGGAGCTCGTGGATCAGCCCGACGACGAGGTCGATGGGCTTGGTGCCGTGGAGGGCGCCATTGGCCTTGCCACGGCCGCGCGGGGTGCGGATCGCCTCGTAAACGTACGCTTCGGTGCTCAAGGGCGTGGGCCTTTCAGGGGGTTGGGGAGGGTCGGGGAGGGGAAGGGGTCAGGAGAGCAGGGAGCGGCCGATGATCTCCTTCATGATCTCGGTCGTACCGCCGTAGATCGTCTGGATCCGCCCGTCGGTGAACGCCTTCGCCACCGGGAACTCGGCCATGTAGCCGTACCCGCCGTGCAGTTGCAGACACCGGTCGGCGACGCGCTTCTGGAGCTCGGTCGCCCACCACTTGGCCATGGAGGCGTGGACGGCGTCGAGCTCGCCCCGGTCGTGGTCGGTGACACAGCGGTCGATGAAGGTGCGGGTGACCGCGCACTCGGTGGCCATCTCGGCGATCTCGAAGCGGATGTGCTGGAGCCCGGCCAGCGGCCGGCCGAACGCCTCGCGCTCCTTGACGTAGCGGGTGGTGATCTCCAGCAGGTGCTCGGCCGCGGCGATCGCGGAGACGGCGATGCTCAGCCGCTCCTGCGGCAGATTGGCCATCAGATGGCCGAACGCGCCCTGCGGTTCGCCCAGCAGGTTCTCCTTGGGGACGCGGACGTCGTCGAAGAACAGCTCGGCGGTGTCCTGCGCCTTCTGCCCGATCTTGTCGAGGTTGCGGCCGCGCTCGAAGCCCGGCATGCCCCGCTCGACGACCAGCAGGCTCAGCCCCCTGGCGCCGCCCTCCGGCGTCGTCCGGGCCACGACGACGACCAGGTCGGCGAGGATGCCGTTGGAGATGAACGTCTTGGCGCCGTTGAGCAGCCAGTGGTCGCCGCGGTCCTCGGCGGTGGTGCGGATGCCCTGGAGGTCGGAGCCCGCGCCGGGCTCGGTCATGGCGATGGCGCTGATCGTCTCGCCCGAGCAGAACCCCGGCAGCCAGCGCCGCTTCTGCTCCTCGGTCGCCAGGCCCGCCAGATACGGGCCGACCATGTCGTTGTGGAGCTGGACGGCGAGGCCGGCCGCGCCGGCGCGGGCGAACTCCTCGGAGAGCACGGCGCTGTAGCGGAAGTCCGGATTGCCCCCGCCGCCGTACTCCTCGGGCACGGCGAGGCCCAGCAGCCCCTGACGCCCGGCGGCCCGCCAGGCGTCACGGGAGACGATGCCGTCCTTCTCCCACCGCTCCTGGTGCGGGGCCACCTCCTTGGCGAGGAAGGTGCGCACGGTCTCGCGGAAGGCTTCGTGGTCGGCGGTGAAGAGCTGACGCTTCATCGGTTCTGACTGCCTTTCTCTGCCGCGCCGGCGCCCGGCGCGTGCGGTTCGTGCCGTTCGACGTACCGTTCGGCCTGCCGTCCGAGACCGGGGACGTCCCAGTCACGGGCCACCTCGGCGGTGTCCGCCCCCGGCCGCGCGGGCGGCCGGCGCACGGAGCCGGGGGTGGCGGAGAAACGGGGGGCGGGCGCGGGCTGGGTGATGCCGCCGTGGCCGGTGAAGGTGGCGCGCGCGGCGAGGTGCGGGTGGTTCGGTGCCTCGCGCAACGACAGGACGGGCGCCACGCAGGCGTCCGAGCCTTCGAAAACCTCCGTCCACTCCGCACGGGAGCGCTGCCGGAAGCGCTCGGCGATGGCGGCGCGCAGCTCGCCCCAGCGGGCGGGGTCCTCTCGGGGAGGTACTTCCTGGTCGAGGCCGAGGAGGCGGGTGAACTCGGCGTAGAAGCGCGGCTCGAGCGCGCCCACCGCCATGTACCCGCCGTCGGCCGTCTCGTACGTGCCGTAGAAGGGCACCCCGCCGTCGAGGAGGTTGGCGCCGCGCCGGTCCTGCCAGCGGCCGGCCGCGAGCATGCCGTGGAGCATCACGGTGAGATGGGCGGTGCCGTCGACGATCGCGGCGTCCACGACCTGCCCCGGGCCGCCGGCGCGGACGTGCTGGAGGGCGGCGAGGACCCCGATGACCAGGTAGAGGGAGCCGCCCGCGTAGTCGCCGAGGAGATTGGCGGCGGCGTAGGGCGGGCCGTCGGCGGGCCCGGTCAGACCCAGGGCACCCGTGACGGCGATATAGCCGATGTCGTGCCCGGCGCTGGGCGCGAGCGGCCCGTCCTGGCCCCAGCCGGTCATCCGCCCGTAGACGAGCGCGGGATTGCGGGCCAGCGCGGCGTCGGGACCCACGCCCAGGCGTTCGGCGACGCCGGGGCGGTAGCCCTCGATCAGGACGTCCGCGCGGGCGGCCAGGTCGAGGACGGTACGCGCGCCGTCCTCGGACTTGAGGTCCACGAGGACGGAGCGTTTGTTGCGGTTGGTGATGTCGTGGGCCGGATCGATGGCCAGCCCGGGCCCACCGGGCCGCTCGACACGCACCACGTCGGCGCCGAGATCGCCGAGAAGCATGGCGGCGAACGGGCCGGGCCCGATGCCCGCCAGCTCGACCACCCGCACTCCGGCGAGCGGCCCGCTCACTGCCGTCCCTGTCCCGTCATCCATACGGCCCCCACGTCCTTGTGACACAACCGCTGTAACACTCGTGATGTTAAGAACGTGTTCTACCGACCACAAGGGTCTTGCGGACCGTCCGTGCGGGTTCGCCGGTAGGGATACCCCCACTGGGGGTGGGGGGACAGTCGTAATGAGTGGGAACGGCTGTTCCGCCTAGCGTCTGACGGTGTGAGATATCCACGGAACTCCATCATCGGCCTCGCCCTCGCCGCCTGCCTCGGCTCGGCCCCCACCGCGACGGCCGCCGCGGCCCCCACCGCCTCCGAACCCGGGGCCGGGCTCGACCGTTACTACGACCAGAGCCTGGGCTGGGGCCGCTGCGCCAAGGGTCCGGGCGACACTGTGGGCGTCGGCCTGGACAAGGCCGGTGCGCAGTGCGCGGACGTCGTCGTGCCGCTCGACTACGCCGACCCGCGGGGCCGTACGCTCACCGTCGCGTTATCCCGGCTCAAGGCCACCGACACCCGCCACCGCATCGGCTCGATCCTGCTCAACAACGGCGGTCCCGGAGGCTCCGCCGTCGAGTCCCCGCCCGAGTTCCGCGCGTGGATGAAGAAGGCGGGCCCGCGGTACGACATCGTCGGCTTCGACCCGCGCTTCGTCGGTCGGAGCACCCCGCTGGACTGCGGCTGGCCGGTCGGCACCAATCTCTTCTCGGCCGGTCTCGGCCGGGCGGGCTTCGAGCGGCAGGTCGCTCTCCAGAAGGACCTGGCCGCCAAGTGCCGTGCCACCGACGCCTCCGTGCTGCCGCACGTCACCACGCGCAACACGGCCCGTGACATGGATGTCATCCGCGGTGCGCTCGGCGAGAGGAAGATCTCCTACTTCGGCTACTCGTACGGCACCTACCTGGGCACCGTCTACACCCAGATGTTCCCCGGACGCACCGACCGCGTGGTCCTCGACGGGGCCGTCGACCCGCGCGAGTTCGGCCCCCGGCTGCTCCGGAAGGCCGTCGGCGCGAACGAGCGGGCGCTCGCCGACTGGGCCGGATGGGCCGCCGCCCGCGACGAGACGTACGGCCTCGGGCGTACTCGTGCCCAGGTACTCGCGACTGTCGACCGCGTCATCAGGGCGTCCGCGCGCGGTCCGCTGACCGTCGGCACCGCCCCGGAGGTCTTCCGGCTGGACGACACCCATATCCCGTTCATCCTGCTCGCCGGGCTCGACAGCGACACCGATGTGTCCCGGGCGGCGCTCGGCGAGCAGGTGTCCGTGCTGAACAAGGCCGCGGCCGGGCGACCGACCCGGCTGTCGCCCCAGTTCGCGGGGATCCTGCGGCTCGCGACGACCGGCGAGCAGTCGCCCCACGGCAGCGTGCAGTCCGCGGTCATCTGCGGGGACCGGGCGGCCCCGCGCGACCCCGAGGTCTACTGGCGGGACATCGAGCGCGGCCGCGCCGCGTACCCGCGCTTCGGCGCGCTGGTCGACAACATCGGCCCGTGCGCGTTCTGGGACCGGCCCCGGGAGGAACCCACCCAGGTGACCCAGGACGCCAAGGCGCTGATCGTGTCGGCCACCGGTGACCCGCGCACGCCGCACAAGGGCGCCGTCGCCCTCCACGGAATGCTGCCGAGCTCCAAGCTGCTCACCCTGGAGGGCGCCAACCGGCACGCGATTTACGGCCTTTACCAGAACGCGTGTGTCGACGACAAGGTCAACGACTACCTCGCCACCGGCGAGTTGCCCTCACGCGACCAGAGCTGTTCCAAGTAGATCGACGTCAGTCCGTGTCGAGCTCGGCTACGAGCCGCTTGGGGGCGATGGTCCGGTAGCTCTCCTCCACCCAGTCGCGGAGCAGCTCGACGGGTACGTCGGTGCCGGTCAGCGGGATGGTCACCCAGCCCGAGCGGCCCAGCCCGTAGCCCATGGGCGCGGCGCCGGGGACGGTGAGGGCGTGGCCGTGGGACGCCTCGTCCATGAGCTTGAGACCGATGCCGGCGGACTCGGCGTCCCCCTCGGCGCCGAGGAAGACGAAGATCTTCTTGTTGACCTTGACGACCGCGCTCTCGTCCCAGGGGAAGTCCTCGAAGGCACCGGGAAGGGAGAGGGCGAACGTGCGGACGCGGTCGCGGACTTTGAGGGTGGGCATGGGGTGGTGCCTCCGGGAGTCGCTGGGGGTCTGTGGGATCTGCAGGGTCTGTGGGGTCTGTGGGGAGATGATCCCCGATCCCGCCCCTTCCCGTCTCCCGGGGCCCACTCACGCCGGGAAGGCCGGCAACCGCTTGTCGTAGAGCCAGGGGTGGAGCACCGTGCCCAGCTCACGGCCCGTCACCCGCTCGGCGTGGGCCAGGAACATGTCCGTGTCCGCGCTGCCTCCCCGGTGGGTGTCGTGCCACGTGCGCAGGACGCGGAAGAAGTCGTCGTCCCCCACGGCCAGCCGCAGCGCGTGGAGCGTGCAGGCCCCCCGGACGTACACCCGGTCGTCGAAGAGGCTGCGCCGGCCCGGGTCGGCGATGCGGAGGTTCTGGCGGCGGCCGGAGAGGTCCTGCCACGCCTGCCGGGCCAGGGTGTCGGCGTCGTCCTCGCCGAGGTGTTCCGACCACAGCCACTCCGCGTACGTGGCGAAGCCCTCGTTGAGCCAGATGTGCCGCCAGTCGGCGAGGCCGACGCTGTTGCCGTACCACTGGTGGGCGATCTCGTGGGCCACGAGCGTCTCCCAGCCGCGCCGCCCGTCCATGTGGTTGCCGCCGAAGACGGACAGCGTCTGGTTCTCCACCGGCGCCGCCAGCTCCGCGTCGACGACGACCGCCCCGTAGGACTCGAAGGGGTAGTCGCCGAAGAGCCCGGCGAAGGCGCGCAGCATCTCCGGCTGGCGGGCCAGGTCGTGGCGGGCCCGTTCGGCCAGGTGGGGCGGGTAGGAGTTGCGGACGCCGCCGCGCTCCTCGTGGGTGAAGCGGCCGGTGTAGAGGGCGGCGAGGTAGGAGGACATGGGGCCGGGGTGGTGGTACGTCCAGCGCTCCGTGGCGCCGTCGCCCACGGGCACGTGCTCGCGCAGCGTGCCGTTGGCCAGGGCGTGGTGGCCCCGGGGCACGGTGACGGTGAAGGTGTAGGCGGCCTTGTCGTCGGGGCGGTCGTTGCAGGGGAACCAGGAGGGGGCGCCCACGGGCTGGGAGGCGACGAGCGTCCCGTCGTGGTCGTCGCCGGTGCGGTCCCAGCCGACGCCGCCGAAGGGCGTGGTGACGGGCTTCGGCCGGCCCGCGTAGCGGATGTCGAGGACGAACGGCCGCCCGGGCACGAGGGCCCGGGCGGCGGTCAGGAGGAGCTTGCCGTCGCGGCGGTGGACCGCGACGGGCTCCCCGTCGAGGTGCGCCGAGCTCACCGCCAGCCGGGCCAGGTCCAGCGCCACCACGCGCGTACGGTCGTTGGCGACCGCGTGGATCCGGGCGTGGCCGTCCAGCCAGGCCCGGCCTGGGTCGTAGCCCAGCCGGAGGTCGTAGGCGAGGGTGCGGTGGCCGTGGGAGCCGTGCCGGGGGAAGTAGCCTGGCACGTCGGCGGTGCGGCGGGCATCGGGTCGTACCCGATCCTCCAGCCGCTGGGCGAGACGCGCACGTGCGCGGAGCTGACGGCGGAGGAGAAGAACGCGATCAGCCACCGGGGGAAGGCGTTCCGG
>NZ_JBEZUS010000001.1:731833-759931 GCF_040636475.1 Streptomyces sp. NPDC037389 | reverse complement strand
ACCCCGAAAGGCTTCATCGTTCGACTTGCATGTGTTAAGCACGCCGCCAGCGTTCGTCCTGAGCCAGGATCAAACTCTCCGTGAATGATTACCGGGCTGCGTTTAATTAAAAACTGCCGGTGAAACACTCGCGTTGAGCGGAACAACCAGGCGGAATAGGCCCGGTCGTTCACAGCGTCCTCGCTGTGTGCGCCTCCCAGCCGCAAGGACCGGAAGGACTTTTTTAAAGGAACCTCATCCACCATGATGATGGACGGGGTGTCAACATATCTGGCGTTGACTTTTGGCACGCTGTTGAGTTCTCAAGGAACGGACGCTTCCTTTGTACTCACCCTCTCGGGCTTTCCTCCGGGCTTCCCTTCGGTGTTTCCAACCTTACCAGATCCGTTTTCCGTTCCTCCCGCTTCTCAATCGAAGCAGTCGGTTCGAATTCCGTTTCCGGCCCCCTGTTGGAGCGGGGTTTCTCGCTTTCGGCCTTGCGGCTTCCGGCGTGGTCACTACTTTAGCGGATTTCCCTTTCGGCTCCTAATCGAGCCGATCGCAGAATATTTCGGCACGCCGAAATAGACCCCGATCAGGGATGTCCTCGCAGTAGTGGTGGTCGCCGCTCGTCTCGGACGCGCCCAGGGCGCTGCCCGTCTCAAGCGGCTCGCCTACGTTAGGCCCTCTCGGCGCAGGAGTCAAGCACCCGCCTGCTGTCCTCTCTTACTCCTGTCACGCGGCACATGGGCCCGGTACCGGCTGACCGTCGGGTCGCCGTCCGCCCAGAAGCGCCAGGGGTGGACGGCGCCCTCGCCGCCCACGCCCGTGCGGGGGCCGTTGCGCACCTGGCCGGTGGGGACGGGAGTGCCCCGAAGGACGGAGAGGGGCGCGCCCCGGCCGGCGCAGATGTCCGTGCCGTTGAGTGAGCGGTCCACGTCGAGGGCGGTCGCGAGGCGGGCCGGGCCCTGGGCCAGCTCGCGGTTGTGGCGGGCCTTCGGGCGGCGGGTCCGGGCCAGGTCGGCGCCCTTGATCACTTCGCCGCCGCGCAGCAGGACGCCGCTGGCCGTGCCCTCGGGGCCGCAGACCAGGTTGAGGCTGAACCACATGCCGTAGATGAAGTAGACGTACGCGTGCCCGGGCGGACCGAACATCGACGCGTTCCGCTCCGTGCGGCCACGGAAGGCGTGCGAGCCGGGGTCCCTCTCTCCTGCGTATGCCTCGACCTCGGTGATGCGCAGTTCGATCGGGCCCTCGGGGGTCGTCCGGACGAGGGTGCGGCCCAGGAGTTCGGGGGCGACCTCCAGTACGGGACGGTCGAAGAATTCCCGGTCGAGTGGCATACGGTCGGGCGCGGCAGTCATGCCGGCCGAGCGTAGTGGAAGGACCCGGCGGCCGGGTCCGGGGAGGATGAGCGCGATGGTGTTCAAGAAACTGATGGCGAGCCTGGGCGCGGGCGGGGCCTCGGTGGAGACGGTGCTGTTCGAGGAGAACGTCGTACCCGGCGGGGTCGTGCAGGGCGAGGTGCGCATCCAGGGCGGTTCGGTGCCGCAGCGGATCGAGGGGCTGTCGGTGGGGCTCCAGGCTCGGGTCGAGGTCGAGGGGAACGACGGCGAGTACAAGCAGGACGTGGAGTTCACCCGCGTCCAGCTGGGCGGGGCCTTCGAGGTGGAGGCGGGGGCGGCGCACGTGGTGCCGTTCGGGCTGGAGATCCCCTGGGAGACGCCGGTCACCATGTTCCTGGGCCGGCACCTCACCGGGATGAACGTGGGGGTGACCACCCACCTCGCCATCGCCCGCGCGGTGGACTCGAGCGACCTCGATCCGGTGAACGTGCATCCGCTCCCCGCCCAGCAGGCGATCCTCGACGCCTTCGGCCGGCTCGGTTTCTCCTTCAAGTCCGCCGATCTCGAACGCGGCCGTATCAGTGGCACGCGGCAGCGGCTGCCCTTCTACCAGGAGATCGAGTTCCACGCGCCGGCCCAGTACCGGGGGCTGAACGAGGTGGAGCTGTCGTTCGTCGCGGACGACCGCGAGATGGACGTCGTACTGGAGATGGACAAGAAGCCGGGGCTGTTCAGCTCGGGCAGCGACACCTACCGCTCGTTCACCGTGGATCTGCGCACGTACGAGCAGACCGACTGGGCGGCCTACCTCCACCAGTGGCTCGCGGAGGTGGGCGGCAAGCGGAACTGGCTCTGAGCCGGGGGGCGGCCGACGGCCGCCGGGGAACCGGGCCCCGGCCGTCGGTCAGCCCAGCAGGACGACCAGGGGCGAGTCCGTGCTCGCCCAGTGGCCGACGGCGTCGTGGAGGACCGCCTCCGCCGTCCGGGCGTCGCCCGGGGCCGCCTTGCGGAAGGTCTCCCAGTCCTCGGCGAGCAGCAGATAGCCGCGGAACTTGCCGGAGCCCCACCACGACAGGTCCGTGAGGCAGTCGGCGAGGGCGTCCCAGTTGCGGCCGAACCACTCGGGGAACTCCAGGTCCGTCGCGCAGCGGTCCAGGAAGCCGGCCTTGTCGTGGACCCCGGTGAGCCGGAGCCTGGCGCCCCGCCAGTCGGCCTCGGCGGCGCGGGCCATGACGTCCGAGGGGGTGTCCACCGGGGCGTCAGTGGGGACGCCGGCGGGGGCGTTCGTGGGGGGCAGATGGTAGATGCCCGGGGGGATCGATCCGTTGAGGATGCCGGGGAGCCCTGGGGCGGGCAGCGGGCGGGTCATGGGTGCACCACCGCTTCGAAGGTCTGGTAGTGGTCGCCGGTGTAGTAGCGCTCGGAGTGCTCGCCGGTGATGACGCGTCGGGCGCCGCGGGTGCGGGCTCCGGGGGTGGGGACGGTGTACTCGTGGTAGTAGCCGCGGGCCTGCTTGGGAAGCCGGTTCTCGTAGTTGCCGAAGACGGTGCCGTCCTTGTCGTACGGGAAGGGGCCGCCCTTGGCGATGAGTTCGAGGGTACGGCGTGCCTCGGGCGGCAGCTTGTCCTCGGCGACGGTCTTCATGCCCTTCGCCCAGGAGGGCACCGAGCCCGGCGGTGGCGTCGTCGTGACGGCCGGGGTCCGGGGTTTCTCCGCCTTCTGGCTCCCCGACGAGGAGCAGGCGGGGAGCAACAGCAGCGGCAGGGCTGCCAGCAGCAGGGTCAGGGCGCGCATAAGGCGGCTCTGCCCGCGTCCGAAGTTTCGAAGTACATGAAGCACACTCCATATGGTCGCAGTGCCGGTGGTCCAGGCGTCGCTAGGCTGGCGCTTTCAGCTGTCCGCGTGTACTGGAGGTGTCCTGGTGTCCGAGCAGAAGCGTCGGCCGCTCCCCCACGATTTTCATCCGCCGGTGCCTTCGTTCCCCGTGGTGAGCGATGACGTGACGCCCGGGGCGAGACTGAAGAGCGATCAGGTCCTCTCCGGTGGCAATGTGTCGCCGCACCTGCGCTGGGAGGGCGCACCCGAGGGGACGAAGAGCTTCGCGGTGACGTGCTACGACCCGGACGCGCCGACCGGCAGCGGTTTCTGGCACTGGGTCGTCTTCGACATCCCGGCAGGCGTCACCGAGCTGCCGGCCGGTGCGGGCAGCGCCGAGATGAAGGGGCTGCCCGCGGGCGCCGTGCATGTGCGCAACGACTACGGCACCCGTGACTTCGGCGGTGCCGCGCCGCCGCCCGGGGACGGTCCGCACCGGTACGTCTTCACGGTGTACGCGGTGGACCGGGAGCAGCTGGGGCCGGACGAGGCCGCCTCGCCCGCCGTGGTCGGCTTCCACCTGCGCTTCCACGCGCTGGGGCGGGCGCAGCTGATCGGTGAGTACGAGGTGCCGGCGGCCGGCTGATGTTCCCACGCCCCGTCATGCTCGGGTGGGCGGCCGGAAATTCCGTTGCGCCGGGCGGGCGGGGATCGCACAGTAGTGGTGCCTGACTGGCGGCTTCGCATGCGGCCGTCGGGTAGCAGGTACCGCAGTGCGGGGGCGGTGGGGCGCTGGTGCGCCGGCCGTCTGCCGGAGTCCGGCTCGTGAGCCGGGCGGCCGCGCCTGCTGCTGTAACGCTCCGGGCCCGGGGATTTCACGGGGGAAGGGCCCGGAGCGTTCTCTTTTCTCGTCCCTGCTTGAACTCTCGTCCTTACCTGAGCAGCATCTGTGCGATCGCGACGCTGCCGACGACGACGATGACGCCGCGCAGGACCGTGGGCGAGAGCCTGCGGCCTACCTTCGCGCCTATCAGGCCGCCGATGGTGGAGCCGACGGCGATCAGGAGGACGGCCGTCCAGTCGACGTCGGCGACGAAGACGAAGAAGAGCGCGGCGACACCGTTGACGACGACGCCGATGGTGTTCTTGAGGGCGTTGACGCGCTGGAGGTCGTCGTGGAGCAGCAGGCCCATGAGGGAGAGGTACATGACGCCCTGGGCCGCACCGAAGTAGCCGCCGTAGGCGCTGGCCAGGAGCAGTCCGGCCAGGAGGGCGGGGCCGCCGTCGGTGGGGGCCTCGGTGCCGTTGCGCTCCCGGCGGCGGGCGAGGGCCCGGGCGAGCCGGGGCTGGAGCACGACGAGCAGCAGGGCGAGGGCGATGAGCGCGGGGACGATCGTGTCGAAGGCCTTCGACGGCAGGGCGAGCAGGAGGATGGCTCCGGTGAGGCCGCCGATCAGTGCGGTGATGCCGAAGCGGATGACGCGGCCGCGCTGGCCGCGGAGTTCTCGGCGGTAGCCGACGGCGCCGCTGATGTTGCCGGTGACGAGGCCCAGGGTGTTCGAGACGTTGGCGGTGACGGGTGGCAGTCCGGCGGCGAGGAGCACCGGAAAGGTGAAGAGGGTGCCGCTGCCGACGATGGCGTTGATGGTGCCCGCGCCGACGCCGGCGGCGAGAATCGCGATTGCTTCCCAGATGGACAAGGCCATCTCCTTCGCTTCAGTGTGTCGCCTCCCCGCCTTGAGAGGGTCGGGGGGCCGCACTGATCATGCATGAATCGATCACGCATGGGGAGGGAGAGTCCCGGTCGATCGTGGCAGTTGATCGTTCTTGATCGTTCAGTCGATCGGGGGCTGCTCGCGGCGCGGGCTCTCCTTGGTGACCTTGGGGGCACCGCCGCCTCCGACGCCCGGGGCGCCGAAGCTGCCGACGGCGCCGCTGAGGCCCTTGAGGGCGTCGCCGATCTCGCTGGGCACGATCCAGAGCTTGTTGGCGTCGCCCTCGGCGATCTTCGGGAGCATCTGGAGGTACTGGTAGGCGAGCAGCTTCTCGTCGGCGTCACCGGCGTGGATGGACTCGAAGACGGTGCGGATCGCCTGGGCCTCGCCCTCGGCGCGGAGGGCAGCCGCCCGGGCCTCGCCCTCGGCGCGCAGGATCGCGGACTGCTTCTCACCCTCCGCCGTGAGGATCTGCGACTGCCGGATGCCCTCGGCGGTGAGGATCGCGGCGCGCTTGTCCCGGTCGGCGCGCATCTGCTTCTCCATCGAGTCCTGGATGGAGGTGGGGGGCTCGATGGCCTTGAGCTCGACTCGGTTGACGCGGATGCCCCACTTGCCGGTGGCCTCGTCGAGGACGCCGCGCAGGGCGGCGTTGATCTCCTCGCGGGAGGTGAGGGTGCGCTCCAGGTCCATGCCGCCGATGATGTTGCGCAGGGTGGTGACGGTGAGCTGTTCGATGGCCTGGATGAAGCTGGAGACCTCGTAGGTCGCGGCGCGGGCGTCGGTCACCTGGTAGTAGATGACCGTGTCGATGTTGACGACGAGGTTGTCCTGGGTGATCACCGGCTGCGGCGGGAACGGGACGACCTGTTCGCGGAGGTCGATGCGGTTGCGGATCGAGTCGATGAACGGGACGACGATGTTCAGCCCCGCGTTGAGGGTGCGGGTGTAGCGGCCGAAGCGCTCCACGATGGCGGCGCTGGCCTGCGGGATGACCTGCACCGTCTTCATGAGGGCGATGAAGACGAGCACCACCAGGATGATCAGGACGATGATGATCGGTTCCATCGTGGCTCAGCTCCCCGTGCCGCTGTCGTAGGTTCGTGGGTCTCGTGGGTCATGACCGGTGCGCCGGTGCGGTGGTCCTGACCGGCGCGGTGGTCTTGATCAGTCTTACAGAACCGGATGCCACCGTGCAGGCGTTGGGCCCAGCTCGTCGGGATGCGGCCGGTTCTGGCCGACGGGGTCGTCCGGCCGACGGGGTCAGATGACGACCGCCGTGGCGCCGTCGATCTCGACGACGTCGACCTGCTGGCCCACCTCGTAGGAGCGGTCGGCGTGGAGGGAGCGGGCGGACCAGATCTCGCCCGCCAGCTTGATGCGGCCGCCACCGCCGTCGACCCGTTCGAGGACGACGGCCTGACGGCCCCTGAGCGCCTCGATGCCCATCGCCGGCTCGCCGCGCCGGCCGCGCTGGCGGTTGGCGATCGGGCGGACGACGGCGATGAGGGCGACGGAGACGACGGCGAAGACCACGAATTGGGCCACCGTGCCCGCGTGGAAGACGGCCGCGGTGACCGCGGCGGCGACGGCCCCGGCCGCGAGCATGCCGAACTCCGGCATGGCGGTCACGACCAGTGGAATTCCCAGTCCGACGGCGGCCACGAGCCACCACACCCAAGTGTCCACATGGTCATGGTAGGGGTGGTGGCCGCCCGGCGGACAGGGCGTGCGGAGGGGGCTCGGGCTCCCTTAGGCCATCGGGAGACCCTGGGCCGTCCAGCGGTCGCCGCGCTGCTCGACGACCAGCGGCAGGCCGAAGCAGTGGGAGAGGTTGCGGGAGGTCAGCTCGAGCTCGATGGGGCCGGCGGCGAGCACCTTGCCCTGGCGGATCATCAGGACATGGGTGAAGCCGGGGGCGATCTCCTCGACGTGGTGGGTGACCATGACCATCGAGGGGGCGAGCGGGTCGCGGGCGAGCCGGCCCAGGCGGCGGACGAGGTCCTCGCGGCCGCCGAGGTCCAGGCCGGCGGCGGGCTCGTCGAGCATCAGCAGCTCGGGGTCGGTCATCATCGCGCGGGCGATCAGGGTGCGCTTGCGCTCGCCCTCGGAGAGGGTGCCGAACTTGCGGTCGAGGAACTCGGTCATGCCGAGGACGTCGAGGAAGGCACGGGCGCGCTGCTCGTCGACCTCCTCGTAGTTCTCGTGCCAGCCGGCGGTCATGCCGTAGGCGGCGGTGAGGACCGTCTGGAGGACGGTCTGGCTGCGCGGCAGCTTGTCGGCCAGGGCGATGCCGGCCATGCCGATGCGCGGGCGGAGCTCGAAGACGTCGACCGAGCCGAGCTTCTCACCGAGGATCCGGGCGGTGCCCTTGGTGGGGAAGAGGTAGCTGGAGGCGACATTGAGAAGGGTGGTCTTGCCGGCGCCGTTGGGGCCGAGGATCACCCAGCGCTCGCCCTCCTTCACCGACCAGGAGACCTGGTCCACCAGAGCCCGGCCCTCGCGGACCACGGATACGTCCACCAGTTCCAGCACATCGCTCATGAGCGCGTTGTCTCCCATTGCAGTCGCTTCGTCGCTTGCGCCTGTCGGCGCAGCCCCCTGGGAAAAACCTACGCCACCGGTTACCGATGGCAGTCCCTAGGCTGGGGGCCATGCTCGATGAGAATCGCTCAGGACGGCTCACCGCATGGGGAAATGCCCTCCTTGCCGGATTTGCCGCCCCAGATGACGCCGCACACCACATCACCGGAAGTGACGCGGTCCACCGTGTCACCGGTTTGCCCGGCGAGTCCGGGCCGGTGGGACTCACGCTGGCACTGGGACGGCTGAGGGCGCTGGGGGCGACGGGGCTGCGGCTGGCGCTGCCGGCTCCGGGGCATCCGCTGGGGCTGAGCGGTCCGCCGGAGTTCAATGCCCGCGCCATGGAGGCCGAGGAGGCCGTCGTCGTCCCGGGGACGGCGCTGGGGCTGGTGCCGGAGGTGTACGAGGCGGGTCCCGAGGGCGATGTGCACGTCGAGGTGGTGTGGCACTGCCTGGCCGTACGGGACGCGCCGCCGGCCGATGTGCCGTCGCTGTCGGAGGCCGAACGGGAGCTGGCGGAGGCGCTGCGCGAGGCGACCGAGGTGCTGACCGGACTGGACGTGGCCGGCTCGGGACCGGCGGCCCAGGCGGCCCTGGAGGCGTACCGGGCGCGGGCCGAGCGGAGCCGTGAGGTGCTGGCGCCGGGGTATCCGCCGCGGGCGGCGCGGGTGCTGGAGCTGGCGCAGCGGGTCGGGGCGCTGATCGACATCGCGTACGCGCCCGGGGACCGCGAGGGGCGTGAGCACGGCGGCGCGGTGAGCGCGTCGGAGATCGCGGCGCGGGCGGCGGCGCTGCGGCCGGTGGAGCGTACGGCCAGGCGGGCGCGGGTGGCCGCGTACAACGCGATGGTGGAGGAGCGCGACCGCCGACGGCACTGATCCACCCGCGCGCCGATTCAAGCGCCGGACAACGGCGAGGCCCCGCGGACGGAAGGGTCCGCGGGGCCTCGCCGTATGCGCTTCGGCGTCGCCGGTGGTCGGGCGGGGCGTGAACCCTACTCGCGGCCCTCGCGACCGGAGCCATTGCCCTCGCGGCCCTCGCGGCCTCGGTCGTGCCCGTGGCCCTCGCGACCCTCACGGCCGTGGTGGTGGTGCTCGGTCACGTGGTGCTCTTCCATGTGGTGCTCGCGGATGTCACCGTTGATGCAGGTGTTGCCGAACGTCGGGTTCAGGAGCCCGATGATGTCGATGGTGTTGCCGCAGAGGTTGATCGGGACCTGGATCGGAATCTGGATGACGTTGCCCGAGATGACACCCGGTGACCCCTTGGCGACACCGGAGGCCAGCGCTCCGCCGAAACCGTCGTCAGTGGCGGCGGCGGGGACGACGGAGGCGCCGAGAGCGACGCCGGCCGCGGCCAGGGCGAGGGCGGCCTTCTTGGCACTGTTCATAGGTGCTCTTCCTTCTGATGACTGACCTGATCGGCCCCTGCCACGGGGCCCTGCACCTATGAACGCCAATGCACCGCCGATGGCACGGCCATCGACGGTGTTTGCCCTCTTTCGGACGATTGACCGCTACCCGGATGTCGGCTCCGCCGGATGCGGAGCCGACCTGCCTACGAGGTGGCGAGGGTGGTGCGACGAGCTGATTACTCGTTGACGCAGAGGTTGCCCGCGGCCGGGTTCAGAACGCCGACGACGCTGATGCTGTTGCCGCAGACGTTGACCGGGACCTCGACCGGAACCTGGATGACGTTGCCGGAGACGACGCCGGGCGACTTCTCCGCCACGCCGTGCGCGCCGTGAGCCCCGTGGGCGGAGGCGGCACCGGCACCGGCGAGGGCGAGACCGCCGACGGCGAGCGTGACAGCAGCGGCCTTCTTGATGTTGTTCACTCTTACTGTGACCTTCCTGAGTGTTTTGCCAGAGCGTCGCCACGGCTCCCGCCGCGGTTACGCCATGGAAAACGGGCCAGGGCCATTCGGGTTGCTGGGGCGGATGGGTTATCACACGACCGCATGAATCTCTGATCAGAACGCGACGTTCCGCTACTGCCCGGGACCGGGCGCTCCTCAGGCTCCGATCCCATGTCGGACGGCCCATAGCGCCGCCTGGGTCCGGTCGGCGAGGTCCAGCTTCATCAGGATGTTCGACACGTGGGTCTTGACGGTCTTCTCGGACAGGACCAGCGCCCGGGCGATCTCCCGGTTGGACCGCCCGTCCGCGATCAGGGCCAGCACCTCGCGCTCCCGCTCGGTGAGCCCGTTGCCTCTCCCCTGGCTCCCCGAGCCGCCCTCGTCCTGCGACAGCAGGACGTCCGCCACCTCCTGCTGGAGCAGGACGTGCCCGGCGTGCACGGACCGGATGGCACCGGCGAGGGCGTCCGGGTCCACGTCCTTGTAGACATAGCCCGCCGCGCCCGCCCGCAGGGCGGGGATGACGGTGCGCTGCTCGGTGAAGCTGGTGACGACCAGCACCCTGGCGGGGTTGTCGAGCTCCCGGAGCCTGCGCAGCGCCTCGATCCCGTCCATGCCGGGCATCTTCACGTCCATGAGGACGACGTCCGGTCGCAGCTCCTCGGCCCGCTCGACGCCCTCGACGCCGTCCCCTGCCTCTCCGACGACCTCGATGTCGTCCTGGACCTCCAGAAAGGTGCGCAGCCCCCTGCGGACCACCTGGTGGTCGTCCACCAGCAGCACCCGGACGACTCGGTTCTCACCCACCGGGCACCTCCATTTCGATCGTCGTGCCCTTCCCGGGCGCGGAGACTACGGTCAGGCCGCCGCCGACCCCGTTCGCCCGGTCCCGCATGGAGACCAGGCCCAGGTGCCGGCCGGCCCTGCGCACGGCGGAGGGATCGAAGCCCTGTCCGTCGTCGGCCACGCGCAGGGCGGCGCCGTGGCCCCGGCGGGTGAGGGTGACGTCCACGGCCCGTGCCCCGGAGTGGCGCAGGGCGTTGTGGAGGGCCTCCTGGGCCACCCGGAGCAGCGCCTCCTCCTGGGCGGCCGGCAGGGCCCGTACGCCATGGGCGGCGAAGGTGACCCGGGCGGCGGACTGGGCCCGGTCGAGGACCTTGACCTGGGTACGCAGGGTCGCGACGAGGCCGTCCTCGTCGAGCCCGGCGGGGCGCAGCTCCACGACGGCGGCGCGCAGCTCGTCGGCGGCCTCGGCGGCGAGCCGGGCGACCTGGTGGAGCTCGCCCTTGGCGCGGGCGGGGTCGCGGTCGACGAGGGCGGCCGCGGCCTGGGCGGTCAGCCGCAGGGAGAAGAGCTTCTGGGAGACGGCGTCGTGGAGCTCGTGGGCGAGGCGGGCCCGCTCCCCGGCGATGGTCAGCTCACGGCTGCGCTCGTAGAGACGGGCGTTGGTGAGGGCTATGGCGGCGTGCTGGGCGAGGACGCTCAGCAGTTCCTCGTCCTCGGCGGTGAAGCCGCAGCCGCCGGCGGGCTTGGGGCACTTCTTGTCGGCGAGGAAGAGAGCGCCGAGGATCTCGTCGCCGTCGGCGACGGGCATCCCGATGAAGTCGCTCATGTCGGGGTGGGCGTCGGGCCAGCCCTCGAAGCGGTGGTCCAGACGGACGTCGGCGAGGCGCTGCGGGGTGGCGTCCTTGAGCATGGCGGCGAGGATGCCGTGCTGGCGGGGCAGCGGTCCGATGGCCTTCCACTGCTCGTCGCTGACGCCGTCGACGACGAACTGGGCGAAGCCTCCGTGGTCGTCGGGGACGCCGAGGGCGGCGTACTCGGCGTCGAGGAGCTCCCGGGCGGAGACGACGATCGTCTTGAGGACGTCGCGCACCTCCAGGTGGCGGCTCATGGCGAGCAGGGCGGTGCTCACTGCCGTGAGGCCGGAGCGGGGGGCTTGCGTCATGGGGTCACGGTATCCACGGGTGCGGTGCCCCTGGATCGGGCTGCCGGTGGGGGCGGGCGTCGTTCGTAAGCCTTAGGCCGGTGGGCCCGTTTGCGCCCGCCCTCCCCCAGCTACCGCTGGGAGGTGCCCCCATCGCCTTGCGGAACGCCTGCCCGCGAACGGGCGCGCGAGTGCCCACAGCGCAGTCTGGGCACGCTTCCCTCATGTCTATACCAATACGGTGGACCCCCACCCATGGTGATCCGTATCGGCCCGCGCCCTATCGGCCCGGGCGGATGCCGGTCGAGGAGTCGGTCGCCCGGGCGGCCGAGTTGCGGGAGCGGATGGCGGAGCGGCGGACCGTGCGGCGGTTCTCGGCCGATCCCGTGCCGGAGCAGGTGGTCAGGGACGCGATCGCGTGCGCGGCCACCGCGCCCTCCGGGGCGCATCAGCAGCCGTGGACGTTCGTCCTGGTGAAGGACCCGGAGGTGCGGCGGCGCATCCGGGAGGCGGCGGAGGAAGAGGAGCGCCTCTCCTATGCGGGGCGGCTGGGCGAGGAGTGGCTGGCGGCGCTGCGGCCGCTGGGCACGGACGAGGTCAAGCCGCATCTGACGGACGCGCCCGCGCTGATCGTGGTCTTCCAGCAGCGCTACTGGCTCGGCGAGGACGGCAGCCGGCGCAAGCACTACTACGTGGACGAGTCGGTCGGCATCGCGGTCGGGATGCTGCTGTCCGCGCTGCACCTGTCGGGGCTGGCGGCGCTGGTGCACACGCCGAGTCCGATGCGGTTCCTGTCGGAGGTGCTGGGGCGGCCGGTGAACGAGAAGGCGTTCGCGGTGATCCCCGTGGGCTATCCGGCGGCGGACTGCGAGGTGCCGGACCTGGTGCGCAAGAGCCTGGATCAGGTGCTGGTGGAGGTCTGATCCCCGGCCCGGTTCCGAGTACCTCAAAGGAACGTTTCTGATCGCAAACTCTCCGCAGGGGCGTGGCCACACCGGGTGAGACGCAAGGGCCCCCGGTGTGAGCCCGCTCATGGGACGCACATCACGTACGAAGCGGCCTAGTGGACGGATAAGACGCCCATAAGGAGCGGTTGGAGCAGGTGACGCACCTTTCGCCCGAGCCGTGCGAAGGACGTCGCAACGAAGCGGCGTAGTAGGTCACACCTTTGCCACCGCATTTTGCGACCGCTAAGAATTTGCTCCGTCGCATGGCGCCGCGAACCGAGGAACGGCGCTCCCGGCGCGCCAGGACGGGCCAGTGCGACTCATCGATCGGAAGAGGCTCAGCTCAGTATGCGTTCCCCCATCTCTGGCTATACCCGCCTGACCAAGGTCCACACGTTCTCCGCGGCCGGAATCGCCGCGGCCGGTGTCGCCGCTCTGGCGTTCGCGGTCGTGCCGGGCGGTTCCGCCGACGCCGAGCAGTCCCAGGCAGTGAAGCCGGTGGCGTGGAACGCCTCCGCCTTTGGCGAGACCCAGCAGGCCGAGCTGAACAAGCAGGCGGACCACGCGGCCGAGCAGGCCAAGAAGGACGCCGAGAACAAGAAGAAGGCCGAGGCCGAGGCCAAGGCGAAGGCCGACAAGGAGCGCGCCGAGAAGGAGGCCGCCAGCCGGTCCGAGGAGCGCAAGCCGGTCGCGGCCGCCGCCGCTCCCGCCGCGCCCGCCGCGCCCGCCCCCAAGGCCTACGCCAACAACCTGGACGGCTGGATCAAGGAATCCCTGGACATCATGAAGTCCAAGGGCATCCCGGGCAGCTACAACGGCATCTACCGCAACATCATGCGGGAGTCCACGGGCAACCCCAACGCCATCAACAACTGGGACTCCAACGCCGCCGCCGGTATCCCCTCCAAGGGCCTGCTCCAGGTGATCGACCCGACCTTCAAGGCGTACCACGTCGCGGGCACGTCCTGGAACATCTACGACCCGGTCGCCAACATCACCGCCGCCTGCAACTACGCGGCCAAGGTGTACGGCTCGATGGACAACGTGAACTCCGCCTACTGACGGCCGGAGGACAGCGCACGCCGAAGGGCGGCACCCCCCGTGGGGGTGCCGCCCTTCGGCGTGTTCACGGACAGGCCGTCACTTGCGCATGACCTCGGGCTCGTGGCGGCGCAGCAGGCGGATGACCGCGAATCCGCACACGACGCCGATGGCGAGGAGGGCGATCAGGTCGATGCCCCACTGGCCGGCGGTGTGCGCCCAGAGCGGGTCGAGGTTCTTCGGGTCGCTCTTGTCCATCGGCGCCATGATGTGCGAGAGGTCCAGCGTGGTGCCGACGCCGGCGATGGCCCAGCGGGCCGGCATCAGCCAGGCGACCTGCTCGATACCGGGCGAGTCGTACAGCTTGAACAGGATGCCGGTGAACACGACCTGGACGATGGCGAACATGACCAGCAGCGGCATGGTCTTCTCGGTGGTCTTCACCAGGGAGGAGATGACCAGGCCGATCATCATGCAGGTGAAGCCCAGGCCGATGATCATGACACAGAGCTCGACGGCCGGCAGATTCTTCAGGATGAGGCCCTGCTCCGGCAGCTTGCGGACCGAGAAGCCGATGGCGCAGGTGAGGATGCCCTGCACCACGGTGATGAGGCTGAGGACGATCACCTTGGACATCAGATACGCGGACCGGGACAGGCCGACGGCGCGTTCCCGTTCGTAGATGACCCGTTCCTTGATCAGCTCACGGACCGAGTTGGCGGCGCCGGAGAAGCACATGCCGACCGCGAGGATCAGCATGATCGTGCCGGCGTCCTGGTTGAAGTGGCGCGGCGCGGGGGCGCCCAGTCCGTAGTCGGACGGGATGACCGTGCTCACGCCGCCGAGGACTGCGGGGAGGAGGAGCATCAGGGCCAGGAAGCCGCGGTCGGAGGCGATGACCGAGACGTAGCGGCGCATCAGCGTCCACAGCTGGGAGCCCCAGCTCTGCGGCACCGGCGGGCGGACCATCTGCGGCTGGACGTGCACGGACTGCGGGGCGACGGCGTCGATGTCGGCCGCGTACATCTGGTAGTGCTGCGAGCCCTTCCAGCGGCCCGCCCAGTCGTAGTCGCGGTAGTTCTCGAACGCGGAGAAGACGTCGGCCCAGGTGTCGTAGCCGAAGAAGTTGAGCGCCTCCTCCGGCGGACCGAAGTAGGCCACGGCACCGCCCGGCGCCATCACCAGCAGCTTGTCGCAGAGCGCCAGCTCGGCCACGGAGTGGGTGACCACCAGGACCGTGCGGCCGTCGTCGGCGAGGCCGCGCAGCAGCTGCATGACGTCGCGGTCCATGCCCGGGTCGAGGCCCGACGTGGGCTCGTCGAGGAAGATCAGCGACGGCTTGGTCAGCAGCTCCAGGGCGACCGAGACGCGCTTGCGCTGGCCGCCGGAGAGGGCGGTGACCTTCTTGTCCTTGTGGATGTCGAGCTTGAGCTCGCGCAGCACCTCCTCGATGCGCGCCTCGCGCTCGGAGGCCGCGGTGTCGCCGGGGAAGCGGAGCTTGGCCGCGTAGCGCAGCGCCTTACGGACCGTGAGCTCCTTGTGCAGGATGTCGTCCTGCGGGACCAGACCGATGCGCTGGCGGAGCTCGGCGAACTGCTTGTACAGGTTCCGGTTGTCGTAGAGGACGTCACCCTGGTTGGCGGGCCGGTAGCCGGTGAGCGCCTTGAGGAGGGTGGACTTTCCGGAGCCGGAGGGACCGATGACGGCGATCAGCGACTTCTCGGGGACGCCGAAGGAGACGTCCTTGAGGATCTGCTTGCCGCCCTCGACCGTCACCGTCAGATGGCGGGCCGAGAAGGAGACGTCACCGGTGTCGACGAACTCCTCGAGGCGGTCGCCGACCAGCCGGAAGGTCGAGTGACCGACACCGACGGTGTCCTGGGGTCCGATGAGCTGCTGACGGACCGGCTGACCGTTGACGTACGTGCCGTTGTGGGAGCCGAGGTCGACGATCTCGAAGCCGCCGGGGGTGGCCCGGAACTCCGCGTGGTGACGCGAGACCTGGAGGTCGGAGACGACCAGGTCGTTGTCGAGGGCACGACCGATGCGCATCACCCGGCCGACGGCCATCTGGTGGAAGCGGGTCGGGCTACCGTCGCCGCTGCCGGACGCCTGGCCCTGCGGCTGGGCGGCCTGCTGCTGCGGCGGCGCGTACGGCTGCTGCCAGCCGCCCTGCTGCGGTACCTGCTGGTACTGCTGCGGAGGCTGCTGTCCCCACCCCTGGGCGCCCGGCTGCTGGTACTGCTGCGGGGCCGGCTGGCCCGGCTGGACCGCCGGGGCCATCGCCGTCTGCGCGCTGTAGAGGTCGGCGGCCGGGGCAGCGGCGGCGGCAGCGGAGAGGTTCACCCGCGGGCCGTCCGTCGCGTTGCCCAGGTGGACGGCCGAACCGGGGCCGATTTCCATCTGGTGGATCCGCTGGCCCTGCACATAGGTGCCGTTGGTACTGCCGTGGTCCTCGATGAGCCAGCCGTGACCGCCCCACCGGATGGTGGCGTGCCGCCAGGAGACGCGGGCGTCCTCCAGGACCATGTCACCCTGCGGGTCGCGCCCGAGGGTGTACGACCGGGACGGGTCCAACGTCCAGGTCTGTCCGTTCAATTCCAGTACGAGTTCCGGCACTCCATGCCCCACTATTTGTCCCCCGATGAGCCCCCTGCACGGGGGAGTCTAGGGATGGCGAACATCGGGAGGAACTATTTCAGGCGCAGTCCCTCAACCAAAAGTCGGGAGCCCCACGACCGTGTACCGGGCCTGTAACAGGCACCGTTGACCGATGCGAAACGCGCCCTGACAGTAGTAACCGCCCAGGGATGCGCGGGATCGTCGCGGATCGTCCGCTTCCGGGGCGACTGGTAGGGACCGGGGGGGCCGTGATGACCTTGACCAGCGGCAGCCGCGCGGCGCGCGGCGTGGATCTCGTACTCACCGCGATAGCCGCGGTGAGCTGGGCCTTTCTCGCGATGGCCGGGGTCGCGGCGGTGGGCCTGCATCTACTGGGCGCCGACGCGGCCGGGTCGCTGGGCCCGCTGACGGCGGCGGTGGTCGCCCTCGCGGTGGGTGGGTCCCTCACTCCCTCGGGCTCGGTCGAAGCATTCGGGCTCACGGGCGCCGGGGCGCACACCACCATCGACATCGCGCCACTGGGCGTCAGCCTGGTGGGGGCGCTGCTGCTGGGCATGGTGTTCGCGCGGTCGCTGCGGCCGCTGGGGCCCGCGGTGCGGGGGGCCGAGCTCGTCACGCGGGCGGCCGCGGTCGCCCTGCTGTTCCTCCTGGTCCTGGGCGGCCTCGCGTGGGCGGCCTCCTCCACCGTCACCTTCGACGGCGGCGGTCTGGGCCTCGGCTCCACGGGCGGCACCACGCGGATCCCGGGGCTGGGCGACATCGGGGACATCGGGGGCGGCCTGCCGGGCCGGCTCGGGGACCTGGCGCAGGCCAAGGCGTCGGTGGGCTTCTCCGTGCGGCCCGGGGCGTCGCTGCTCGGCGGTCTGGTGTGGGTGCTGGGCGTCCTGCTGGTCACGCTGCTGTCCGCCCGCCGGGCCCCGCTCCCCCGCCGCTGGCAGGCCGCCCACCGCACGGTCCGCCCGGCGGCCTCGGCGCTGCGCACGGTGTTGGTGCTGGCGGTCGTCGCGGGCCTGGCGGCCGCCGGGTACGCGGCGGCGGGCGACGGCCATCCCCGGCGGGTGCTGGGCGCGGCCGTGCTCGGGGCGCCGAACGGGGTGTGGCTGGGGCTGCCGCTGGGGCTGTTCGTCCCCCTGCGGGGCTCGGCGAGCGGTTCCCTGCTCCAGGTGCTGCCGCATCCGCTCGACGAGCTGCTGCGCGCCGGGACGGACCAGACGGTGACGGTGGGCCGGATCGCCGACCTGGAGCCGCTGGTGTGGCTGCTGCCGGTGGGCTGTGTGCTGCTGATGCTCACGGCCGGGGTGCTGACGGGGGCCCGTACGCCCCGGGACGGGGCCGGGCCGGGGGCGTACGCGTGGCGGTGCGGGCTGTCGCTGGGGGTGGCCACGGCGGTGGCGCTGCCGCTGCTGGCGCTGGCGACGCGGGTGAAGGCGGACGCGAGTCTGTCGGTGCTGGGCGTCGACGCCCTGGGGGCGGGGCTGGAGCTGGCCGGCAGCGTGCCCCTGGCGCTGGCCCTGGGGGCCGTGTGGGGGCTGGCCGCGGGGGCGTTCGGCGGGCTGCTGACGTACGCGACGGGGGCGGCGGGGCGGCGGGCCTCGGTTTACGCGCGCGGCCGACGTCCGGACGAGGGGCGCAGCTACCCCGACCTGGCGTACGCGCCCGGGCCGTACGCCCCCTCGCCGGGGTACCGGCCCTCGCGCACGGACACCAATCCGTATCTGAGGCCGCCCGGAGAGGCTCCTCCCGGCGGGCCCCCTCCCGGCGGGGCCCCTGCCGGCGAGGAACGTGGCGCGCGGGACCCTTCCGGGGGCTCCTCCGGCCAGGATCCCTTCACCGCGCCGACGCAGACGAGCCGTCCGCCGGTGCCGCCTCCGCCCCGGCGGCGGCCGGGGACGCCGTACCGGTACGGGTCCTCGCCGGTGCCGCCGCCGGACGAGCCGCCGCCCGCGCCGTGGCGGCGGTAGGGGCCCGCCGGGTCGTCGTCGCGGGGGCGCCGGGGGCGGGCTGAGTTGTCAGCCGGGACAGGTGTGCGGATACCGTAGGACCACCATGAGCGCATCGCAGATCCCCGCTGCCGCCGTCGCCACCGGCGATGAGGTCCCCACTCTCCTTGTGAAGATCTTCGGGAAGGACCGGCCGGGCATCACGGCCGGGCTCTTCGACACCCTCGCCGCCTTCGCCGTCGACGTCATAGACATCGAGCAGGTCGTCACCCGGGGGCGGATCACGCTGTGCGCCCTGGTCACCGCCCCTGTCGGCGGCTGGGCGACCGAGGGCTCGCTGCGGTCCACCGTGCACAGCTGGGCGGACTCGATGCACCTCCAGACCGAGATCATCTCCGGCCGGGGCGACAACAGGCCGCGTGGTGTGGGCCGTTCCCATGTCACCGTCCTCGGTCACCCGCTGACCGCCGAGTCGACCGCCGCCATCGCGGCCCGTATCACCGACACCGGCGGCAACATCGACCGTATCTTCCGGCTCGCCAAGTACCCCGTGACAGCAGTGGAGTTCGCTGTCTCGGGCACGGACACGGAGAAGCTGCGCACCACGCTGGCCACCGAGTCGGCGGCGCTCGGCGTGGACGTCGCCGTGGTGGCGGCCGGCCTTCAGCGGCGGGCGCAGCGGCTGGTCGTGATGGACGTGGACTCCACCCTCATCCAGGACGAGGTCATCGAGCTGTTCGCGGCGCACGCGGGCTGTGAGGCCGAGGTGGCCGAGGTGACCGCGCGGGCGATGCGGGGCGAGCTGGACTTCGAGCAGTCCCTCCACGAGCGGGTGGCGTTGCTGGCGGGGCTGGACGAGTCGGTGGTGGAGAAGGTGCGGGCGGAGGTCCGGCTGACGCCGGGCGCCCGGACCCTGATCAGGACGCTGAAGCGGCTGGGCTTCCAGGTGGGCGTGGTCTCGGGCGGTTTCACCCAGGTCACGGACGATCTGCGGGAGCGGCTGGGGCTGGACTTCGCCTCCGCCAACACTCTGGAGATCGTCGACGGCAAGCTGACCGGCCGGGTCACCGGGGAGATCGTGGACCGGGCGGGCAAGGCCCGGCTGCTGCGCCGGTTCGCGGCGGAGGCCGGGGTGCCGCTGGCGCAGACGGTCGCGGTCGGCGACGGCGCCAACGACCTGGACATGCTCAACGCGGCCGGGCTGGGAGTGGCGTTCAACGCCAAGCCCGTGGTGCGGGAGGCGGCGCACACGGCAGTGAACGTGCCGTTCCTGGACACGGTGCTGTATCTGCTGGGCGTCACCCGGGAAGAGGTCGAGGCGGCCAACACCCACGAGTGATGACCGCCCGGCCGATGGCCGCCCCGCCCGCTCGGGCGGTCGTCAGGAGTGCGGCGCCCAGAAGGCGACGAGCCGTCCCACACCGTGTTCGACGGACTTCCAGGACCCGGTGAAGGTCAGCACCGCGACCGCGGCGGTGGGGAAGCCGGAACGGTTCATCCGGGCGAGCAGATCGCCGTCGGCCTCGCCGGCGAGGGCGTCGGCCAGCGCGTGCATACCGGGGTTGTGCCCGATGAGCACCAGGTCGGCCACCTCGTCGGAGACCTCGTTGAGCAGGGCGATCAGCTCCCCGAGGGACGCCTCGTACATCCGGTCCTCGTAGACCGTACGGGGGCGTTCGGGCAGCTCGGAGACGGCGAGCTTCCAGGTCTCGCGGGTGCGCGTGGCGGTCGAGCAGAGGGCCAGGTCGGGAGTGACGCCGGAGCCGGCGAGCCAGCGGCCGGCGACCGGGGCGTCCTTGCGGCCGCGGTCCGCCAGGGGACGCTCGTGGTCGTCGCCGTCGGACCACTCGGCCTTGGCATGCCGGAGGATGACGATCCTGCGGGTCGGGTCGGAGCTCATGCCGTCCAGCTTCGCATGAAACGCGTGGCGAGGCGCGGGGTGTTGACGGGCTCGACCCCTCCGGGCGGCGGTCATGGGCGCGCGGGTGCTCACGGCGCCAGACGCTCCACGGCGTACCACGCGAAGCGCACCACCTGCGCGACCGTACCGCCCCCGGACGCGCCGGCTTCGGAGGCGCCGTCCGCCGAGGCGGGCGAGGCGGTCAGCAGGGTGGTCAGCAGGAAGAGGAAGACCCCGAACGCGGCGGCGGGCAGGGCCATGGCCCACCAGGTCAGCCGGGTCTGGGTCCGCCGGGACACGGCGGCGGGGGCCTGCGGGCCGGCGGGCATGGGGTCTCCTTCAGGAGGTCGGTGCGCCGCGGCGTCGCGGCGTACTACGAACCTACGGAGACCCGCCACCTTCCCCCATCCGGCCTTCCACCCAATCGACCCTGACCTCCACCCCCTAGGGGACGGTGGGGCCAGCCCCACCCCCGGGCGGGCGGGCCGGTGGTGTCAGGGGGAGGCGAGGGTGGCTATCACGCTGATGACGACGGTGATGCCGAGCATCACGCCGAGGATCGTCAGCAGGGCCTTCTGGCCGTTCTTGGGATTGGGGTTCTCTTCGAGGACCGGCATGGGGACAGTCTCCCACCCGCGCCGGACCCCCGGTCACCCGGGTGCGTGGGTGACCCAGGCCCTGCGGATGCCCAGCCAGCAGCGCTGGGCGAGGGCGACGTGGCGGGCGGGCCCGACGGTGACGGGGGCGGTGTCCATCCCCGGGTCCCACCAGTGGACGCACTCGACGTGCAGCTGGACGCGGTCGGAGGTGGCGTTGCCGTTGAAGCAGTGGGTGACGGCGTGGGAGCCGTGGAGGCGGGTGTGGCACTCGGCCTCGTGATGCGCCGGCGGCGCGGGGGCGGTCGCCGTGGTGCCCAGCAGGGCGAGGGTGGCGAACAGCAGCACCGCCGTACGCCGTATCGGGGGGCTCATGCCCGTCCACCTCCCTCCTCCCCCAGTGTGCGGTCGTGCGCCGCGGCGCACGACCCGGACGCGCCGAACACCCGAAGCACGCGCGATGCCCGCCCCGGCGGTGGGCCGGGACGGGCATCGTGGGACTACGGGGGCGTCGGGCGCCCATGAGCTACGGGGCGTCCGGCGAGTGGGGTGCTAGGCACCCATCATGTGCACGCCGCAGCCCCCTCCCGCACGCCGCCCTCGCACTGATCGGCCCCGGGGGGCCTCACAGGCTTCGGACGGCTGCGCCGGACTCCGTCCGGCGAGTGGGGTGCTAGGCACCCATCATGTGCACGCCACCATCGACGTGCACGATCTCGCCCGTGGTGCGCGGGAAGAAGTCCGACAGCAGGCCGACGACGCCGCGGCCGGCCGGCTCCGGGTCGGCCAGGTCCCAGCCGATGGGGGCGCGGTGGTTCCACACGTCCGCGAGCTCCTCGAAGCCCGGGATGGACTTGGCGGCCATCGACTTGATCGGGCCGGCCGAGACCAGGTTGCAGCGGATGCCCTTGGGGCCGAGGTCGCGCGCCAGGTAGCGGTTGGTGGACTCCAGGGCGGCCTTGGCCACGCCCATCCAGTCGTACTTCGGCCAGGCGATCTGCGCGTCGAAGGTCAGGCCCACGACCGAGGAGCCCTCGCGCATCAGCGGCAGCAGGGCCATGGTCAGCGACTTGTAGGAGTACGCCGAGACCTGGACGGCCGTGGAGACGTCCTCCCAGGTGCCCTCCAGGAAGTTGAAGGCGCCCTGCGGGCCGAAGGCGATGGAGTGGACGATGCCGTCCAGCGGCGCGCCCTCGCCCAGGTGCTCGCGCACCTTGTCGGCCAGGCCGTCCAGGTGCTCCTGGTTGGTGACGTCCAGCTCGATGACCGGCGCGGGCTTCGGCAGGCGCTTGGCGATGCGCTCGACGAGCGAGAGGCGGCCGAAGCCGGTGAGGATGACCTCGGCGCCCTCGTTCTGGGCGACCTTCGCGGCCTGGAAGGCGATCGACGACTCGGTGAGGACTCCGGTGACGAGAATGCGCTTGCCTGCGAGGATTCCACTCATGTGATCAGTGACCCATGCCCAATCCGCCGTCGACGGGAATGACGGCTCCGGTGATGTATGCGGCGTCCTCGGAGGCGAGGAAGCGGACCGAGGCGGCGATCTCCTCGGGCTGCGCGTAGCGGCCCAGCGGGACGTTGCCGACGATGCCCGCGCGCTGCTCGTCGGTGAGCACACGGGTCATGTCGGTGTCCACGAAACCGGGCGCGACGACGTTGACGGTGATGTTGCGGGAGCCCAGCTCACGGGCGAGCGAGCGGGCGAAGCCGACGAGGCCGGCCTTGGAGGCGGCGTAGTTCGCCTGGCCCGGCGAGCCCATCAGGCCCACGACCGACGAGATCAGGACGACGCGGCCCTTGCGGGCGCGCAGCATGGCCTTCGAGGCGCGCTTGACGACCCGGAAGGTGCCGGTGAGGTTGGTCTCCACCACCGAGGTGAAGTCCTCCTCGGACATCCGCAGCAGCAGCTGGTCGCGGGTGACGCCGGCGTTGGCCACCAGCACCTCGACCGCGCCCTGCTTCTCCTCGATCTCCTTGTACGCCTGCTCGACCTGCTCGGGGTCGGTGATGTCGCACTTCACGGCAAGGAAGCCGGTGGGCGGCTCGCCCGAGCGGTAGGTGATGGCGACCTTGTCGCCCGCTTCGGCGAAGGCGCGCGCGATGGCGAGGCCGATGCCCCGGTTACCTCCGGTGACGAGAACCGAGCGGCTCAAAGGATCACCCTTCCGATGTCGTATCCATGGATCTGCCGGACTACACCGAACGTAGCGTTAGAGGCCATGGAAGTGAGAAGCGACCTGCGACAGCGGCGACAGGCGGTCCCTGTTGGATCTCTACAGTCCCCTGTCGTGCTACGCCACCCAGTGGGCCGGCCGGGTGAGGCCCTCGGGCAGCCTGGTGGCGGCGTCGCCGCGGGCCGCGTTGAGCTGCGGCTGGGTGAGGAAGAAGGCATCAGTGAGGTCGGCGCCGGACAGGTCCGCGTCGCGGAGGTCCGCGCCGATCAGGTCGGCGCCCCGCAGGTCGGCGCCGGAGAGGTCGGCGGCGATGAGATAGGCCCCGCGCAGATTGGCGCAGCGCAGGTCCGCGCGGCGCAGCCGGCGGCCCATGAGGTCCGCGCCCCGGTGGTTCTTCGCCTTGCGCCCGCCCTTGGCCCGGACGAGTTCGCTGGTGCGCAGCAGCAGGACGTTCACCTTCTGGCGGTGCGCCCCCACGTCCAGGGCGGCCAGCGACGTGGCGTCGCCCTCGGTGAGACGCTCGGTCTCCGCCAGCAGGCGCCGCAGGTCGGTGTGGACGGGGCGGGCGTCCTTCAGAGTGAGTGCCTCGGTGAGGTACCACAGCAGCTCGTGGAGGTGCCGCATCACCGGGAAGACCTCGAACATCGTCCGTGAGGTCTCCGGTGCGGCGCGCCAGTCCCGGCCGACGAAGGTGACCTGGGAGACCTTCTGCCCGGCGCCGAAGCAGTCGTAGACGGTGCAGCCCTGGTAGCCCTTGTCGCGCAGCCGGGCGTGGATGCCGCAGCCGAAGTCCTGCCGGAGGTTGGCGCAGGGCGTGCCGGCGTCCTTGTCGCGGGCGAAGTCCGCCGAGCGCGCGAAGGGCAGGGCCACGCAGCACAGCCCGAAGCAGTTCCCGCAGTCGCCCTTGAGCGCGGTTCGGTCCGCGCCGGGGGTGGCGTCTTCAGGTATGGCGGACACTGCGCGTGGGGTTCCTCTCGCATGGCGGGTGCTGCCGGTGGGTAACGAGGTGGCAGGCCACGACACCTTAACGGCATGGTTCACTGCGAGGCACACCGACAAGGAGCGTGGACCGTGCCGCATGAGATCGATCCGTCATTCCTCGCGCTGCCGCTGCGCCCCCTCGCCGACGCGGCCCTCGCGCGGGCACGGGCCCTGGGCGCCGGGCACGCGGACTTCCGCTTCGAGCGGGTGCGCAGCGCCTCGTGGCGGTTGCGGGACGCACGGCCCGCCGGTTCCTCGGACGCCACCGACCTCGGCTACGCGGTGCGCGTGGTGCACGGCGGTACGTGGGGTTTCGCCTCCGGTGTGGAGCTGACGATGGACGCCGCGGCACGGGTGGCCTCGCAGGCGGTGGCGATGGCGAAGCTGTCCGCGAAGGTGATCGCGGCGGCGGGGTCGGACGAGCGGGTCGAGCTCGCCGACGAGCCGGTGCACGCGGAGCGGACGTGGGTGTCGTCGTATGAGATCGACCCCTTCGCCGTGCCGGACGCGGAGAAGACCGGGCTGCTCGCCGAGTGGAGCGAGCGGCTGCTGGCGGCGGAGGGCGTGGCGCACGCGGACGCGTCGCTGGTGACCGTGCACGAGAACAAGTTCTACGCGGACACCGCCGGCACCACGACCACCCAGCAGCGGGTGCGGCTGCACCCCCAGCTGACCGCCGTGGCCGTGGACCCCAAGACCGGCGGCTTCGACTCCATGCGCACCCTGGCCCCGCCTGCCGGGCGCGGCTGGGAGTATCTGACGGGCGCCGGCGGCTGGGACTGGGACGCCGAGATCGCCGGGATCCCCGCACTGCTGGCCGAGAAGATGCGCGCGCCGGGCGTCACGGCGGGGACGTACGACCTGGTGGTCGACCCGAGCAACCTGTGGCTGACCATCCACGAGTCCATCGGCCACGCCACCGAGCTGGACCGCGCGCTGGGCTACGAGGCCGCGTACGCGGGCACGTCCTTCGCCACCCCCGATCTGCTGGGCACCCTGAAGTACGGCTCCGAGATCATGAACGTGACCGGCGACCGGACCGCCGAGCACGGCCTGGCCACCATCGGCTACGACGACGAGGGCGTGGCCGCCCAGTCCTGGGACCTGGTCAAGGACGGCGTCCTGACCGGCTACCAGACCGACCGCCGCACCGCCCACCTCACCGGCCTCGACCGCTCCAACGGCTGCGCGTACGCGGACTCGCCCGAGCACGTGCCCGTGCAGCGCATGGCGAACGTCTCGCTGCGCCCGGCGGCGGACGGGCCGTCGACGGAGGAGCTCATCTCCGGGGTGGAGCGGGGCGTCTACGTGGTGGGCGACCGGTCGTGGTCGATCGACATGCAGAGGCACAACTTCCAGTTCACGGGTCAGCGATTCTTCAGGATCGAGAACGGCCGGCTGGCCGGGCAGCTGAAGGACGTCGCCTACCAGGCGACCACCACCGACTTCTGGGGCTCCATGGAGGCGCTCGGCGGCCCGGACACCTATGTCCTGGGCGGTGCGTTCAACTGCGGCAAGGCCCAGCCGGGCCAGGTCGCCGCGGTCTCGCACGGCTGCCCGTCGGCCCTGTTCCGGGGCGTGAACGTTCTCAACACCACGCAGGAGGCCGGTCGATGAGTCCTCGCCAGCACAAGCCCCACGAGATCGTCGAGCGCGCCCTGGAGCTGTCCCGCGCCGACGGCTGTGTCGTCATCGCGGGCGAGCGCTCCACCGCCAATCTGCGCTGGGCCGGGAACGCCCTGACCACCAATGGGGTCACCCGTGGCCGGGACGTCACGGTCATCGCGACCGTCGACGGCGCCCAGGGCACCGCGTCCGGGGTCGTCTCCCGGTCGGCCGTGACCGCCGCCGAGCTGGAGCCGCTGGTGCGGGCGGCCGAGGCCGCGGCGCGGGAGGCCGGGCCCGCGGAGGACGCGCAACCGCTGGTGGCCGGCGTGCCGCGGGCGCCGGAGTTCACCGGGGCGCCCGCGGAGACGTCGTCCGCCGTCTTCGACGACTTCGCCCCCGCTCTCGGGGAGGCCTTCGCGCGGGCCCGTGCGGAGGGGCGGGAGCTCTACGGGTTCGCCCACCACGAGGTCGTCTCCAGCTATCTGGGCACCTCCACCGGGCTGCGGCTGCGCCACGACCAGCCCACCGGCACGCTGGAGCTGAACGCCAAGTCCCCGGACCGGACCCGCTCGGCGTGGGCGGGGCGGGCCACACGCGACTTCACGGACGTCGACCCGCGCGCGCTGGACGCCGAGCTCGCCGAGCGGCTGGCGTGGGCGGGCCGCAAGGTCGAGCTGCCCGCCGGGCGGTACGAGACGCTGCTGCCGCCCTCCGCGGTGGCCGATCTGCTGGTCTACCAGCAGTGGTCCTCGGCGGCCCGGGACGCGGCCGAGGGCCGTACAGTCTTCTCCAGGGCCGGTGGCGGCACCCGGATCGGCGAGAAGCTCTCGGGGCTGCCGCTGACGCTGCGCAGCGACCCTCACGCACCGGGGCTGGAGTGCGCCCCGTTCGTACTGACGGGCAGCTCCGGCGACGACGCGTCGGTCTTCGACAACGGCCTGCCGATCGCCGCGACCGACTGGATCCGCGAGGGTGTGCTGGAGCATCTGCTCACCACGCGGCACAGCGCGGAGCTGACGGGCCTGCCCGTCACCCCGTACACCGACAACCTGATCCTGGACGCGGGCGGCACCCGCTCGCTGGCGGAGATGGTCGCCGCGAGCGGCCACGACGGTCCCGCCCTGCTGCTGACGTGCCTGTGGTACATCCGCGAGGTGGACCCGGCGTCGCTGCTGCTCACGGGCCTGACCCGGGACGGGGTCTATCTGGTGGAGAAGGGCGAGGTCGTCGGCGAGGTCAACAACTTCCGGTTCAACGAGTCCCCGGTGGGGCTGCTGTCCCGGGCGACCGAGGCGGGACGCACCGAGCCGACGCTGCCGCGCGAGTGGGGCGACTACTTCACCCGGGCGGCCATGCCGGCGCTGCGCGTCCCGGACTTCAACATGAGCTCGGTGAGCCGGGGCGTGTGACCCGGGCGGGCGGCCCCGGCGGCCGTCCGTCCCGCCGCCCGTCCCGCCGCCCGGCGGGGAATCGCGTTGGTGGTGATTCGCGCCGAGCAAATAGACTTCGTCCTGTCCTTTGTCCGACAACCCCTTACAGGAACGCCACGATGACACGCCTCGGCGACTCCGTCGCGCGCGCCAGCGCTCTGCTGGCGCAGGATCTCTCCACCGACTCGGCCGTGGAGCAGCTGCTCACGGAGACGAAGGCGCGGCGCTATCTGGACCTGTCGGACCTGCCGCCGAAGGACCAGGCCGAGCTGATCGCCTCGCGTACGGTCGAGGTGCTGCCGGGCGTGGCCAAGCTGGCCGAGCGCATCGAGGCGCGGCAGGGCGAGGGCAAGGGCCTCCACATCAAGCTGGGCATCGACCCGACGGCCACGGATGTCCACCTGGGGCACGCCGTGCCGCTGATCATCCTCAGCCGGTTCCAGCGGCTGGGCCATGACGTCACGCTGATCATCGGTGACTTCACGGCCAAGATCGGCGACCCGACGGGCCGTACGGCCGAGCGCCCGCCGCTGACCGACGAGGACATCGCGCGCAACCTGGCGAGCTACCGCGAGCAGGTCCGCCCGTTCTTCGACTTCGACCGGGTCAGCTTCCGGCAGAACAGCGAGTGGCTGGCGCCGTACACCTTCCCGGAGCTGCTGGGTCTGCTCGCGCAGGTGCCGGTCTCGCAGCTGCTCCAGCGCGAGGACTTCCGCAACCGGCTCGCGGCGGGCTCCGGCCTGACCATGACGGAGATGCTGTACCCGGTCGCGCAGGGCCTGGACTCGGTCGCGCTGGACTGCGACGTGGAGCTCGGCGGCGCCGACCAGCTGCTCAACCTCCAGATGGGCCGGAAGCTGATGGAGGTGCACGGCCAGAAGCCTCAGCTGGTCGTCACCATGCCGCTGATCGAGGGCACCGACGGCACCGGCGCCAAGATGTCCAAGTCCAAGGGCAACTACGTGGGGCTGTCGGCGCCCGCCGACGATGTCTTCGGCAAGATCATGTCGGTGCCGGACCGGCTGATGGAGCCGTACCTCAAGGCGTGGACGGAGTGGACGGACGCGGAGATCGCGCTGGTCCTCTCCCGTGTCGAGGAGAAGTCGCTCCACCCGATGGATCTGAAGAAGATCCTCGCGGGTGAGGTCGTGGCCGCGCTGTACGGCATGGAGGCGGCGATGGCGGCCCGCGCCGGCTTCGTCGCGCAGTTCTCCAAGAAGAACTTCACCGACGTGGAGACGCCGGTGGTGGATCTGTCCGAGCACGGCGAGGAGCCCGCCACGGCCGTGCTCAGCAAGGTGCTGGGCTTCCAGCCGAGCGCCTCGGCCGCCCGCCGGGTGGCCAAGCAGAACGGTCTGCGGCTGGTCCTCGAGACCGCCGAGGGCCAGGAGGCCGTGGTGCTGCCGGAGGCCGAGGCCATCCGGCCGCTGGGCGAGGTGGCCCGTGAGCTGCTGGCCGGCCGGGAGGCGACCGTCTACCTGAAGGCCGGCCGGAAGATCGCCGAGCTGCGCGGTCTGTAGGCGGATCCAAGCGGATGTAAGTGAGCGAGGGTGGCCGGGGGGGGGGGGGCCCCCCCCAGGCCCCCCCCAAAAGTTTAGATGGGTAGGCCAGGAACGACCCCTGAGAGGGGGCGGCCG
>NZ_JBEZUS010000001.1:533822-731823 GCF_040636475.1 Streptomyces sp. NPDC037389 | reverse complement strand
TGTGTTTTTTATTGTTGTTTGCTTTCCCGCCCCGGCCGGGGGGGGGTTTTGGTGGCCTTAACCCGGGGGGGGGTTTTGGGGGGGGGGGGGGGGGGGGGGGCCGCCCCCCCCCCCCCCGGCCACCCTTTCCTTTTGGCTCGTTCAGCCGGTCCTGCGCCTGTTGCCGCGGACGCCGATCCACACCCGCTCGCCGAGGGCGACCAGCACCACCGCTCCCAGCAGCTGGAGCAGGTGCCGGATCCAGTCGATGCCATGGGTATGGCGGACACCCAGCACACCCGCCAGCCAGTTGCCGAGCAGGGCGCCGCCCAGGCCGAGAATGATCGTGAGCCAGAGGGGGATCTGCTGTTTTCCGGGGATGATCGCCTTGGCGATCAGGCCCAGGACGAGTCCGACGACGATTGCCCACAACCAGTTCATCTCGCCTCCTCGTGCGGAGCGACATGGATGCTCCGCCATTCTGGGGCCGTCCCTCCTACGGCGCACGTCGGATCCGCCCGTACGCCGGATGCGCACTTCGAGCGCCCATCGGTGAGCCGTCCCACGACCGACCCGGTCTCGTCCGCCGGAAGGCCGCGGCGTAACGTTGTGTACGTACGGGACCGAGCGAGTCGGTGCGGCAGTCGGGTGGTGGAACGTGATGCGGAAGCTGGGCGGCACGGAGGTCATCCGGATCACCGGAGCCCGCCAGGGCCTCTCGGAGGACGTGCGCGGGCGGCAGCGCCGGTACGTGATCTCGATGGGCATCCGGACGCTCTCGGTGGTGCTCACCGTGATCCTGTGGAACATCGAGCGCTACGTGGCGATCGGCACGCTGGTCCTGGGCGCGCTGCTGCCGTATGTGGCCGTCGTCATCGCCAACGCGGGCCGGGAGAACGCCCCTTCGCTCCCCGGTACGTTCGTACCGGCGCCGACGCGCCCGGCGCTGGGCCGCGCTCCGGAGAGGCCCTCCGACACCGTCGCGGAACCCGTCGCGGAAGCGGGACGGCCGGGACAGCACGATCAGGGGCACGGTCACGGCTGACCCTCCGGTTCCGGGCGGAGGCCTGCCGGACAGTGCGACAAGCTCAAGAAAACCTCAGATCAATCATGTGGATCGGTGCCCCGTTCCGGGCCCCCCGTGACATACTTCGTAGGCGCTCCGCATCCCCCGTCGGAGCGACAGACCGACGCCGGGCGGCTCCCCCCGTGGCTGCCCGGCGTCGCCGTGTCCGGCCACGTAGAGTCGAGGGGTGAACTCCCCCGAGAATGCCGTGATCTGCTCCGCCAAGGGCTGTCGTGCCGATGCCGTCTGGGTGCTCGCGTGGAACAACCCCAAGCTGCACACCCCCGAGCGCCGCAAGACCTGGCTGGCCTGCGAGGAACACCGTGAGCACCTCTCCAACTTCCTGTCCCTGCGCGGCTTTCTGAAGGACGTGGTGACGCTGGCGGAGTGGGAGGCGTCAGCCGCCGATCGCTGACATGGGGCGGCTGGGCTGGAGGAAGGACGGGTCGTCGATGCCCGAGCCGGCCTTCTTGCCCCACATGGCCGCCCGCCACAGCCCGGCGAGCTCCTCGTCCGTGGCGCCCGAGCGCAGCGCCCCGCGCAGGTCCGACTCCTCGGTGGCGAACAGGCAGGTGCGCACCTGTCCGTCGGCGGTCAGCCGGGTGCGGTCGCAGGCGGCGCAGAAGGGCCGGGTCACCGAGCCGATGACGCCGACGCGGGCGGGGCCGCCGTCGACGGTCCAGCGCTCGGCGGGGGCGGAGCCGCGGGCGTCCTCCGCCTCGGGGGTGAGGGTGAAGCGGGTGCGCAGGCTCGCCAGGATCTCCTCGGCGGTGATCATGCCGTCGCGCTTCCAGCCGTGCTGGGCGTCGAGCGGCATCTGCTCGATGAAGCGCAGTTCGTAGCCGTGCTCGACGGCCCAGGCCAGCAGGTCGGGGGCCTCGTCGGCGTTGTGCCCGGGCATCAGCACGGCGTTGACCTTGACGGGGGCGAGGCCGGCGGTGTGGGCGGCGGCCAGGCCGTCGAGGACGTCCTGGAGGCGCTTGCGGCGGGTCAGGGCGGTGAAGACCTCGGGGCGCAGGGTGTCCAGGGAGACGTTGACCCGGTCCAGCCCGGCGGCCTTGAGGGCTTGTGCGGTACGGGCCAGGCCGATGCCGTTGGTGGTCAGCGACAGCCGGGGGCGGGGCGCGAGGGCGGCGCAACGTTCGACGATGGAGACGAGGCCGGGGCGCAGCAGGGGCTCTCCGCCGGTGAAGCGGACCTCGGTGACGCCGAGGGCGGTGACGGCCACGGAGACCAGGCGGACGATCTCGTCGTCGGTCAGCAGATCGGGCTTGGCGAGCCACTGCAGGCCCTCTTCGGGCATGCAGTAGACGCAGCGGAGATTGCACCGGTCGGTCAGGGAGACCCGCAGGTCGGTGGCGGTGCGGCCGTAGGTGTCGATGAGCACGGTTCGGCCCCTCCCGCCGGACTTGAACGTTCGTTCGCTGGTCGCAGCGTACGCGATCGCGCGCGGGAGGGGCCGTGGCCTTTCGAAGGGCTGTGGGTCAGTGCGCCCCGTAGCCCGTCAGGGAGCGGACCTCGAGTTCGGCGTACTTCTTCTCCTGGTCGGGGGCCGGCTTGGAGAGGAGGGAGCCCAGCCAGCCGAGGGCGAAGCCCAGCGGGATGGAGACCAGGCCGGGGTTGCCGAGGGGGAAGTAGTCGAAGCTCATGCCCGGGAAGAGCGCCTTCGGGTTGCCGGAGACGACCGGGGAGAGGATCACCAGGGTGACGGAGGAGATCAGTCCGCCGTAGATCGACCACAGGGCGCCCTGGGTGGTGAAGCGCTTCCAGAACAGGCTGTAGAGGATCGTCGGCAGGTTGGCGGAGGCGGCGACGGCGAAGGCCAGGGCGACCAGGGCGGCGGCGTTGAGCCGGTGGGCGAAGATGCCCAGGGCGATGGAGACGGCGCCGATGACGACCGCGGCCAGCTTGGCGGTGAGGATCTCCTCCTTCTCGCTCGTCCGTCCCTTGCGGATGACGTTGGCCCACAGGTCGTGGGCGAAGGAGGCCGAGGAGGCCAGGGTCAGCCCGGCGACGACGGCGAGGATGGTCGCGAAGGCGACCGCGGAGATCACGGCCAGCAGGATCGCCCCGCCGGTGGAGCCCGCTCCCCCGCCGACCTCCTGGGCGAGCAGCGGCGCCGCGGTGTTGCCGGACTCGTTGGAGGCGATGATCGCCTTGGGGCCGACCAGGGCCGCGGCGCCGAAGCCCAGGGCGATGGTCATCAGGTAGAACGCGCCGATGATGCCGATGGCCCAGTTCACCGACTTACGGGCGGCCCGGGCGGTGGGCACCGTGTAGAAGCGGATCAGGATGTGCGGCAGTCCGGCGGTGCCGAGGACGAGCGCCAGGCCGAGGGAGACGAAGTTGAGCTTGGAGGTGCCGTCCTTGCCGTACTGGAGGCCGGGTTCGAGGAAGGCCCGGCCCTTGCCGCTGGCGTCGGCGGCGTGACCGAGGAGGGTGGAGAGGTTCCAGTGGAACTTGTTGAGCACCAGGATGGTGATCAGCAGGGTGCCCGCGATCAGCATGACCGCCTTGACGATCTGCACCCAGGTGGTGCCCTTCATCCCGCCGACGGTCACGTAGAGGACCATCACCAGGCCGACCAGGACGATGATCCAGCGCCGGGCCCCCTCGCCGGTGGCGCCCAGCAGCAGGGCCACCAGCGCGCCCGCGCCGACCATCTGGGCGAGCAGGTAGAAGATCGACACGACGATGGTGGAGGTGCCGGCGGCGGTGCGTACGGGCCGCTGCTTCAGCCGGTGGGCGAGGACGTCGGCCATGGTGAAGCGGCCGGAGTTGCGCAGCGGCTCTGCGACGAGGAGCAGGGCGACCAGCCAGGCGACGAGGAAGCCGATGGAGTAGAGGAACCCGTCGTAGCCGAAGAGCGAGATGGCCCCGGCGATGCCCAGGAAGGAGGCGGCGGACATGTAGTCGCCGGAGATGGCCAGGCCGTTCTGGAAGCCGGTGAAGGAGCGGCCGCCGGCGTAGAAGTCGGTGGCGTCCCTGGTCTGCCGGCCGGCCCAGACGGTGATGCCGAGGGTGGCGGCGACGAAGACCGAGAAGAGCGTGATGATCAGGGTGCGGTGGTCGCTCGCGCCGCCGGCCGCCAGCGGGTGGGCGGCGGCGGTCAGGACGGTGGTGCGTGGCGTCATTCCCCCGCCTCCAGACGGGCCTTGAGGGCCTCGGCCTTGGGATCGATCTGCGCCTCCGCGTGGCGGGCGTACCACCAGGCGATCAGGAAGGTGGTCAGGAACTGCGCCAGCCCGAGCACGAGGGCGATGTTGATGTTGCCGACGACGATGGTGTCCATGAAGCCGCCGGCGTAGTTGGACAGCAGGACGTAGAGCAGGTACCAGCTGACGAAGGCGACGGTGAGCGGGAAGGCGAACGAGCGGTGCGCACGGCGCAGTTCGCCGAACTCCTCGCTCGACTGCACGTCGAGGAAGTTGTCCGGCTGGGCGGGGATGGCGGGGTGAGCCGGCTCGGCCGGCCCTTTGGATGCGGTCGGTGGGGTACCCACGACCTCTTCTGAGTCCACGGCCTCTCCTGAACGAGTGGATACGGGGGCGCGAGCCGAGCCTGTGACTGGGATCACGCATCGTAGAGCGACACCGCAGTATGCGACAGTCCCCGGCCTTCTTCCTGCTGATTGCCGTTCGAGAGCGTTGTGTTGACGCTCCGGAGTCCTCGGCTCCACCGGCATTCTTGAGGAATTCATTGCCCGGGCCCGCTGATCGGCGCTAGCTTCACTCGTCACACCCCGCCCCCGCACGCCCGTGCGCACGGGCGGATTTCCGGATGATGTGGAGAACTCCATGGCTCATCTGCGACTCAGACGACGCCGCGCCCTGCTGGCGGCCCCGCTCGGTCTGGCACTCACCGCCTCCCTCGGCTTCCTGCCGGGCGCGGCATCGGCCGCCCCCTCGGCGGACGTTCCCGCGAAGGCCGCCGTCACCACGGACGGCCCGCTGCTCTCGTACGTCGTCAACATCCGCCCGGGCAGCCACACGACGGGGCTGGTGAAGAGGCTCATCGAACGTTCCAAAAGCACGATCGTGGCCTCGTACGACAAGATCGGCGTGATCGTCGTCCACTCGAAGTACCCGCACTTCGCGGAGACGATGCGCCTGGTGCCGGGTGTGGCCTCGGTGGGCGCCACCCGCACCGCGCCGCTGCGGTCGGCCGCCACGACCGACTACGGCAAGCCGGAGAAGCTGAAGCTCACCAAGGAGGGCGCGCTGGCCGCGGCCCGCGACACGGCGGCCGGCAAGGAGCCGCTGGAGGGCCTCCAGTGGGACCTCGGCGCCATCGGCGCGGACAAGGCCGCCAAGGTCAACCCGGGCAGCAGGAAGGTGACCGTCGCGGTCATCGACACCGGCGTGGACGACACCCACCCCGACCTCGCCCCGAACTTCGCCGCCGACAAGTCGGCCAGCTGCGTCACCGGCAAGGCCGACACCAGCCCCGGCGCGTGGCGGCCCCACAATCCGGCCAAGGACTACCACGGCACCCATGTCGCCGGCACGATCGCCGCGGCCCGCAACGGCGTGGGCGTCGCGGGCGTCGCTCCCGGCTCGAAGGTCTCCGCCATCAAGGTGAGCACCCCGGACGACAGCTCCTTCTTCTACGCGGAGAGCGTCGTCTGCGCCTTCGTCTTCGCCGCCGACCACGGCGCCGGGGTGACGAACAACAGCTATTACGTGGACCCGTGGATGTTCAACTGCCCCGACAACGCGGACCAGAAGGCGATAGCCGACGCGGTCGGCCGGGCCGCGCAGTACGCCCAGGACAAGGGCGTGGTCAACGTCGCCGCCGCGGGCAACTCCAACTTCGACCTGTCGGCCAAGGAGATAGCGGACGCCTCCAGTCCGAACGACTCCACGCCGCTGCCCCGGAAGATAGACCCCAAGGTCTGCCTCGACGTCCCCTCGCAGCTGCCGGGCGTCGTCACCGTCTCCGCCACCGGCGCGCGGGGGCAGAAGTCGTTCTACTCCAGCTACGGGCTGAACTCCGTCGACGTCGCCGCCCCCGGCGGTGACAGCCTCCAGGTGCCCGAGCTGCCCGGCAAGGACGGCCGCATCCTCTCCACGATGCCGGGCGGCGACTGGGCGTACCTCCAGGGGACCTCGATGGCCAGCCCGCACGTGGCGGGTGTGGCGGCGCTGCTGAAGAGCGCCCACCCCAAGTCCAGCCCGCAGGAGATCCAGTGGCTGCTGAAGGCCCAGGCGAAGAACCCGGGCTGCCCCACGGCCGTGTACGACCCCGACGGCACCGGCAAGTGGAAGGCCACCTGTGCCGGCACCAAGCACGTGAACGGCTTCTACGGCTTCGGCGTCGTGGACGCACTGGCGGCGGTCCGGGACTGATCTGACCCGGGCCCGGTGGAGGGGTCGGCCGGTGACCGGCCGGCCTCTTCCGTCCGGCCGGCCTCTTCCGTCCGGCCGGCCCCTTCCGACCGCCGCCCGGGCCCTTCCGTCCGCCGCCCGGGCCCTTCCGTCCGCCGCCCGGGCCCTTCCGGCTCGCCGTGGCACCGCAGCACCCCGTGGGCCAGCAGCCCCTGCGCGGCGATATAGGTGAGCATGACCCAGAACTGGGGCGCCGGGGCCTGCGGCCACTTGGCCAGTCCGCTCGCGAGGAGCGTGTCCGACAGCAGGAACAGCGCCCCGCCCGCCCCGGCCCACAGACGGGCGCGGGTGGCGCCCAGCGCCATCGCCGTCAGCAGCAGGCTGTAGAGCGCGACCGGCACCCGTAGCCGCTCGTCCAGACCGGGCCACAGCAGGACGACCACAGTGAGCCAGGCGCCGGCGTAGAGGGCCGCCAGCCGGTACGTCCGGGCGCCGCCGGGGCTCCCGTGCCGGGCGAAGAGCAGCAGATAGCAGACGTGCCCGGCGGCGAAGGACCCCATGCCCAGCAGGAAGACGGTGTCCCCGCCCACCTGGAGCAGGGTGTCGCCCCCGCAGCCGAGGAGCAGCGCGCCCGCGAGCAGCGGCGGTCCGCCGCGCAGCAGCACGTGGGCGGCGAGCAGGGGCATCAGCGCGGGCTTGGTGGCGTGGGCGAGGAGCGTGGCGCCCGTGAGCAGGGCGGTCAGGTGGATCACCGCCGTGGCGCCGAAGACGGCCAGGGCCGTCGTCGCGGCGCGGTCCCGGCTCACGCGACCCGCTCGGGGACGGCCTCCGGCTGTTCCTTGTCCGCCCGGGTGACGGCCGGAGGGTCCGGCTGCCAGCCGGGGCCCCGGAAGACCCGCCCGAACCGCTCCCGCCAGCTCCGCGCCGCCTTCACGTCGCGCCCGATGGCCACGTACTCGTGGGTGGCCACGCGCAGCGGGTTGTAGGTGTGGATGTTCTTGGTCAGGCCGTAGACCGGACGCTCCCCCTCCGGCACGAAGGACCCGAACATCCGGTCCCAGACGATGAGGATGCCGCCGAAGTTGCGGTCCAGGTAGCCCCCTTGCGAGGCGTGGTGGACCCGGTGGTGCGAGGGCGTGTTCAGCACGTACTCAAGGGGCCGGGGCAGTTCGCCGACCCGCTCGGTGTGCACCCAGAACTGGTAGACGAGGTTGGCCGACGAGCAGAACGCCACCGCCGCCGGGTGCACCCCGGCCAGCACCATCGGCACGTAGAACGGCCACACCGTCAGCGTGGTCCACGGCTGGCGCAGCGCGGTGGTGAAGTTGAACTTGCGGCTGGAGTGGTGCACCACGTGGCAGGCCCACAGGATCCGTACGACGTGGTGGCCCCGGTGGGACCAGTAGTAGAAGAAGTCCTGCGCGAGCAGCATCAGCGGCAGCGTCCACCACAGCACGGGCACGCGCAGGGGGGTGAGTTCGTAGAGGGCCGTGTAGACCGCCACGATCGGGATCTTCCACAGCGCGTCGAAG
Source organism: Streptomyces sp. NPDC037389 (assembly GCF_040636475.1). NCBI lineage: Bacteria > Bacillati > Actinomycetota > Actinomycetes > Kitasatosporales > Streptomycetaceae > Streptomyces > Streptomyces sp. NPDC037389. The sequence goes on along the minus strand of NZ_JBEZUS010000001.1, from coordinate 723,919 downwards.
AGGAGGCTGCCCAGGCCCATGCCGACGCTGGTCGCCGCGTCCTTGGCCTCGTAGCCCTCGGAGCGGTCGTCGGGATGCATCCGGTAGCTCACCAACTCCAGTGCGGTGAGCAGGATGAAGGCGGGTATGGACCACAGGACCACGTCCGGTAGGTGCGGCATGGCCGCACCATAAGCGCGCTGCGGGGCGTGCCGCTAGAGGTTGTTACCCTCGGGTACCGCGGCTGGGAAAAGGGTTGGCCGCCGTGATCGGCCCCCGCCTAGAATCGGGGTGCGGGGGCGGCTCCGCGGAGCGCTTCCTTCTCTTCATCCGATAATGAATCCGAGCGCGCCCACTCTCCGCCCCCGTTTTCGCTTTTTCTCAGGGGGATCCGCTTCGTGTCCACACTCCACGCCGTGCTGCTCCGCCGTGCCCGGACCGTCTATGTCGACCATGAGCCGTCGCCGCCCGCCGCGGTGAGCGCGCCCGCCGTCGCGGCCGGACTGACCGCACTGGAGGGCGAGTTGCTGGACCGGGGGCACGCGCTGACCGAACCGCTGCGCACGGCGCTGGCGGGGGCCGGGGCGCGGGCCCTCGCCGACACCGGGCGGGGCCTGCTGCACGCGATCGACGCGCAGCTGGGCGCCGACCGTACGCACATGCCGCTCTTCCGCGGCTTCCCCCGGTCGGTGCCGAAGGACACGGACGCCCTCTTCGTGGACCGGGTCTTCAGCCTGCTGCTCCAGCGGCCGGAGCAGCCGTGCGTGCTGTGCGGCACGGTGGACGCCGTGCTGCCCGTCGCGCCGTGCGCGCATCTGGTGTGCCGCTCCTGCTGGGACGGCGCGGACTACACGGGCTGCCCGCTGTGCCACCGGCGCGTCGACCGTACGGATCCCTTCCTGCGGCCCGCCCGGCCCGCCGGCGCCGTCGCGCGGTCGTATCCGGACGGGCCGCTGCGCCTGCTCGTGCTGGGCACCTCGCGGACGGCGGACGCGGCCGCCGAGCTGGCCGGGCTGCTGGCCCGTGCCACGCCGCTGTCCCCGCAGGACCGCGACGACGTCAAGGTCCTCCTGGCGCACGCCGAGCCGGGCGGCCTGGACTGGCTGCCCGCCGACATGCCCGTCCGCGAGACCAGGGCACTGGTGCTCGGCACGCTCCTGCGCGACGGCGGGCCCGCGACCGTCGCCGCTGTGCGGGAGCGACTGCCGGAGCTGCTGACGACCGCCACGGATGCGCTGCGCCTGCTGTGGGTGTGGTCCGGCGGCGAGGCGGACCTGCTGTCGCCGCCCCGGCTGCGCGGGGTGCCGCGCGGGCTGCGGCGCGAACTGCTCGCCGTCCTCGACGGATTCGCGACGCCCTCGCTCGTCGAGGACCTGCTCCGGCACCCGGAGGCGTGGAAGCGCGCGGCGGAGCTCCTCCATCCCTTCGAGGGACACACGCGGCACCCGCGAGCGGCACTGGCCTTCGCGGCGCTGCGGGGCACGGAGGTGTCGGGCGCGGGGTCGCTGGGCGAGGCGCTGCTGCGGACGGCGGCGGGGCAGCCGGAGGCGGTGGCGGTACGCGCCGGCTCCCGCGGGGCTCCTGGTGCGGCGGGGCAGCCGGGGAGCGACGGTCCCGTGCCGCCCCCGCGCGGTGTCCGGATCGTCGCGCGTACGTGGGCGGGCCGGGTCGAGGAGGCGCTGCGTCGCGGGGACGCCGCCGGGGCCGTGGCGCTGCTGGCGCAGCGGCCCGGCGAGCTGGTGCGGCGGCTGGACCAGTTGTTGCGCGTGTACGGGGGCGAGGAGCTCGCGCCCGAGCTGGGCGCGGCGCTGGAGCACGGCCTGCCGAAGGCCGGTCCCGGGCCGCTGCTCGGGGCGCTGGGCGCGCTGCGGGGGCGGCACCTGCCGTCGTCGCGGCGGGTGTTCTTCCCCCGGGGCCGGGTGGGTCGCGCGCAGGGCGTGGACGACGTCCGGCCGCCGCTGCCCGCCCCGCTGGTGGCCCGGGTCGCCGGGCTGCTGGAAGCCGAGGTGGTACGGCGGCTCGGCGCCGCGTCCCGCTACGAGCTCGCCGTGCTGGCCCCGGGACTGGCGTCCCTGCCGGCGCCGTTCGCCGAGCGGTCCTCGGCGACGTCGCTCGTCGCGGTGCCGCGCGGCAGTGAGCTGCGGCTGCCCGAGGGCCGGGTGCTGCGGCTGTTCCTCCACTGGATGGAACCCGAGGGCACCCGGGTGGACCTCGACCTGTCGGTGGCGTTCTTCGACGAGGACTGGCGTGCGGTCGGGCTGTGCGACTACACGCGGCTGCGGTACCGGGACGACGCCGCCGTGCACTCCGGCGACCTGACCTCGGCACCGCCGCCGGACGGCGCGACCGAGTACGTCGACCTGGACCTGACGGCGCTCGCCGGGGCCGGGGCGCGCTATGCCGTGCCGGTGGTCTTCAGCTTCAACGACGTGCCCTTCGACGAGCTGCCGGACGCCTTCGCGGGGTTCATGACCGTCTCCGGCCCCGCCGAGGCGCGGGACGCGTCGTACGACCCCCGGGCGGTACGGCAGCGCTTCGACCTCGCCGGGGAGTCCCGGATCTGCGCGCCGATGATCGTGGACCTGGCGGACGGGCGTGCGCTGTGGACCGATGTCCACCTTCCGGGTGACAGCGGTGTACACGACCTCGGTCGGCACGGGGACGCGCTCGGCGCGCTCGCACGGGACCTGTGGGGGCACTTCACGGGCGGGGCCCGGGTGACCCTGTGGGACGTGGCCTGCTGGCACGCGGCGGCACGATGCGACGAGACCGTCGTCGTGCGGTGCGCCTCCGGCGCGGGCACGTACGGGCCGGGTGCGGTCGGCTCGCGCGCCGACGGCGCGTGTCCGGCCCGTCCCGCCCCGGTACACCCCGGCGTCGAGTTGTGGCGCTACCGGCGCCGGGGCGGCGAGGACGTCGCCGCCTTCGCGGCGCGGCTGCGCACGCTGGGCGTGCCGGACTCCCGGGAGCCGGCCGGCAGTGCCGACGGTGCCGGCCGTACCGGCCATCCGCGCGGCCCCGCCGCACACGTGGCCGACGGCCGTCACGTCTTCCTCGCGTTCGTCGAGGGGGACGAGCTGTCCCCGGTCGGCGCGACCGGCACGGTCTACCGTCTCTTCCCCGGCGCCGTCGACGCGTGCGCGGGGCCGGAGCGGGTGACGGCCGGCGGGTTGCTGGCGGAGCTGGCCTGAACCCGGCCGCGCGGGAACCGGCCGGATCCCGCGTTGTCAGCGGTGGCCCGTAAGCTCTTGGACCATGCTCGAAGACCGCACCGCCGCCGCACCGCCCACCCCGTGGCCGGCCGCGTATCCCGAGGGGTACGCGGTCGTCGACGTGGAGACCACCGGGCTCGCCCGGGACGACCGGATAGTGTCGGCCGCGGTCTACCAGCTGGACGCCCAGGGGCAGGTGGAGGACCAGTGGTACACGCTGGTCAACCCGCAGCGCGATCCGGGCCCGGTGTGGATCCACGGGCTGACGTCCGAAGTGCTCGCGGACGCGCCGCTCTTCCAGGACATCGCCGGCGAGTTCGCGAAGCGGCTCGACGGCCGGGTCCTCGTCGCGCACAACGCGGCCTTCGACTGGTCGATGATCGCCCGGGAGTACGCCCGGGCCGGCACCGCCGCCCCGGTGCGGCAGCGGCTGTGCACCATCGCGCTGTCGAAGGAGCTGAAGCTCCCCCTGCCGAACCACAAGCTGGAGTCGCTCGCCGCGCACTACGGCGTCGTACAGCAGCGCGCCCACCACGCGCTGGACGACGCCCGGGTGCTGGCCGAGGCGTTCCGGCCGAGCCTCCACCTGGCGGCGGGGGCGGGGCTGCGGCTGCCGCTGCTGGCCTGCCAGCCGCTGACCGAGTGGTCCGACGGCCCGGCGGCCGCGCCCGCGTACTCGGCGAGGGTCGGTTATCAGCCGTCCTACCGGTCCGGCACCTCCGGCACCTGGCGGGCCAGCCGCAAGCGCCCGGCGTGCCCCTACCCCAACCCCGGCCGTTACGCGCCGGGCGGGCAGCTCAAGCAGGGGATGCGGGTGGCGTTCTCCGGGGACACCTCCATCGACCGGGAGCTGCTGGAGGACCGGGCCGTGGAGGCGGGTCTCCATGTGGCCACGAGCATCTCGCGGCTCACCAGTGTGCTGGTGACCAACGACCCCGGCTCCCCCACCTCCAAGGTCGTCAAGGCCGGCTCGTTCGGTACGCCCGTGATCGACGAGGCGGCGTTCGTCCAGCTGCTGTCGCACGTCACCCCGGCGGAGGGCGGCGCCTGAGCGAGGGGTCGGGCCCCCGTGGCGAGGGGGGCGAACCCCACCAGGTACCGTCAAACGCGTGTACCGCTTCCTGCTGACCCGGCAGTGGGTGATCCTCACACTTGTGGGGCTCGCCCTCATTCCGGCGATGATCAAACTGGGCTTCTGGCAGCTCCACCGCCACGAGCAGAGGGTCGCCCGCAACGACCGGATCGCCCACAGCCTGGCGTACACCCCCGCGCCCGTCGGCACGCTCAGCGCCCCCGGCCGTGAGGTCCCGCAGGAGAACGTCTGGCGCAGGGTCACCGCGACCGGCACCTTCGACACCAAGGGCGAGGTCGTCGTCCGCTACCGCACCGACGAGTCGGGCAAGTCCGGCTTTATGGTGATTACGCCGCTAGTGCTGGACAACGGTACGGCGCTCCTCGTCAACCGCGGCTGGATCCCCGCCGACGGCGGCCAGCTGGCGTTCCCGGCCGTGCCCGCCGCGCCCTCCGGCAAGGTCACCGTCACGGGCCGGCTGCGCGCCGACGAGACGCCGGGCAGCGGCATCAAGGACACCAAGGGCCTGCCGCCCCGCATGATCATGCTCATCAACAGTGAGCGCCAGGCCAAGGAGCTGCACCGCCCCGTCCTCGGCGGTTATATCGAGCTGATCTCCCCCACGGGCGAGAACCAGCCCCAGCCCGTACCCGACCCGGACCACAGCAGCATCGGCAACCACATGGCGTACGCCGTCCAGTGGTGGCTGTTCAGCGCGGGCGTGCCCGTCGGCTGGTTCATCCTGGTCCGCCGCGAGCGCCGCGACCGCGCCGCCGACGCCGCGGCGGCCGCTTCGGCCGCTTCAGCCGGGGAGCCGGCGAACGACGCCGGGGTCGCCCGGACAGCCGCGTCCCCGGAGTAGCCCGCGCGGGGCCGGGGAAGGACGCCCCGCGTGTCAGCACTCATCGAGGACTACGCGCTCATCGGCGATCTGCAAACCGCCGCCCTCGTCGGCCGGAACGGCTCCGTCGACTGGCTCTGCCTGCCCCGCTTCGACTCGGCCGCCTGCTTCGCCGCGCTGCTCGGCGGCGAGAACCACGGCCACTGGCGGCTCGCCCCCGTGGGCGCCGGCGAGTGCGCCCACCGCTCCTACGCCGACGACTCCCTCGTCCTGGAATCCGTCTGGGAGACCGACGGCGGCACCGTCAAGGTCACCGACTTCATGCCGCAGCGCGACCGCGCCCCCGACCTCGTCCGGATCGTCGAGGGCGTCAGCGGGTCCGTCGAGATGCTGGGCGTGCTGCGGCTGCGGTTCGGCCACGGCGCGATCGTCCCCTGGATGCGCCGCGGCGACGGCCACCACGTCGCCGTCGCCGGCCCCGACTCCGTCCGGCTGCGCAGCGAGCCGCCCGTGACCACCTACGGCCGGGACTTCAGCACCCGCTCCGAGTTCACGGTCGAGGCCGGGCAGAAGGTCGCCTTCGTCCTCACCTGGCACCCCTCCCACGAACCCCGCCCCCCGCTCGCCGACCCCCATGACGCCCTGCGCCGCAGCCTGGCCGACTGGCGCGCGTGGGCCGGCCGCTGCCGGTTCCGGGGCCCGTACCGCGAGGCCGTGCTGCGCTCCCTGCTCACCCTCAAGGCCCTCATCTACGCGCCCACCGGCGGGATCGTCGCCGCCCCCACCACCTCGCTGCCCGAGGAGATCGGCGGCGTACGCAACTGGGACCACCGGTTCTGCCGGCTGCGCGACTCCGCCCTCACCCTGGAGACCCTGCTCGCGCTCGGCTACGAGGACGAGGCCCGGGCATGGCACGACTGGTTGCTGCGCGCGGTCGCCGGGGACCCCGCCGACCTCCAGACCGTGTACGGCCTGGCGGGCGAGCGCCGGATCCCCGAGTCGGAGCTGGACTGGCTGCCCGGCTACGAGCGGTCCTACCCCGTCCGGGTCGGCAACCAGGCGGCGGGCCGGCGCCGGCTCGACGTCTACGGCGAGGTCATCGGCTCCCTGCACGCGGCGCGCCGCGGCGGCCTCGGCGGCCGGCCGCACGCCTGGAACATCCAGCGCCGCTTCCTGGAGTTCCTCGGGAACCACTGGCGCGAGCCCGACTCGGGGCTGTGGGAGGTGCGCGGCCCGCGCCGCCACTTCACCCACTCCAAGGTGATGGCCTGGGTCGCCGCCGACCGCGCGGTGCGCACCCTGGAAGAGGACCCCTCGCTCCGCGGCGACCTCGACGGCTGGCGGGCCCTGCGCGACGAGATCCACCGGGACGTCTGCGAGCGGGGCTACGACGCCGAGCGCGGCACGTTCACGCAGTACTACGGCTCGCGGGAGGTCGACGCGGCCACGCTGGTCATCGCCCGCACCGGTTTCCTGCCGCCGGACGACCCCCGCGTCGTCTCGACGGTCGACACGATCCGGCGCGAGCTGACGCACCACGGCCTCGTCCGCCGCCACAGCGTCGAGGGCGAGCCGGTGGACGGGGTGCCCGGCGGTGAGGGCGCCTTCCTTGCCTGCTCGTTCTGGCTGGCCGACGCGCTGTTCCTGACCGGCCGGACGAAGGAGGCCCACGAACTCTTCGAGCGGCTCCTCGCCGTGCGCAACGACGTCGGCCTGCTCGCCGAGGAGTACGACCCCGAGGCCGGCCGGCAGCTCGGCAACTTCCCCCAGGCCCTCAGCCACATCGGCCTGGTGGGCACGGCCCTTCTGCTGACGGGGCGGGACACGGCAGACTGACGCCATGGATCTTGGACTTGAGAACCGGGTGTACGTACTGACCGGCGCGAGCCGCGGCCTGGGCTTCGCCACCGCCCGCGCGCTGGTCGCCGACGGGGCCCGTGTGGTGATCTCCGGGCGGGACGCGAGGACGGCCGAGGCGGCGGCCGGGGAACTCGGCGCGGGCGCCGTAGGAGTGGCCGCCGACAACGCCGACCCCGCCTCGGCCGAGCGGCTCCTGGACACCGCCCGGGAGCGCTTCGGCCGCCTGGACGGCGTGCTCATCAGCGTCGGCGGCCCACCGCCCGGCTCGGCCGCCGACAACGACGACGCCCAGTGGCGCGCCGCCTTCGAATCCGTCTTCCTCGGCGCCGTCCGGCTGGCCCGCGCGGCGGCCGGCGCGCTCGACGAGGGCGGCGTGATCGGCTTCGTCCTCTCGGCGTCGGTCCACGAGCCGATCCCCGGTCTGACGATCTCCAACGGCCTCCGCCCGGGCCTCGCGGGCTTCGCCAAGTCCCTCTCCCTGGAGGTCGCCCCCCACGGCATCCGCGTCGTCGGCCTGCTGCCGGGCCGCATCGCGACGGACCGCATGCGCGAGCTCGACTCCCTCTCCGGCGACCCGGAAACCGCCCGCGCCCGCCGCTCGGCGACGATCCCGCTGGGGCGGTACGGGCAGCCGGACGAGTTCGGCCGGACGGCCGCGTTCCTGCTGTCGCCGGCGGCGTCGTATGTGACGGGGGTGATGCTGCCGGTGGACGGCGGCGCGCGGCACGGGTTCTGAGGACGGGTCACGCGGCCGCCCTCACCCCACCCGCTCCGCCCGGTGCCGTACCGCCCGCAGTCGCACCTCCGCCGGGAGGCGGGCCAGCCCCGCCGACGTCCGTGCGTGGTGGAGGACTTCCTCCCGCAGTCGCGCCAGCGCCGCTCCCGGGGCCCCGCGCGCGGCCAGGGTCAGTACGACCTGTGCGCGGGGTGCCGTCCGGCGCCCCGTGAGCGCGACGGTCGCCCGTTCCACCCCCGTCAGTCCTTCGGCTTCCGCCTCCATCACTTCCTCCAGCGCCCGTCCCCGTACCGACGCCACCTCTCCGCCGCCGCTGTGGACGACCACCTCGCGCAGCCGGCGGCGGCGGGCCTGGGCGGAGAGCCACCATGTGGCCAGCAGGACGATGACGGCCAGGGTGGTGATGACCACCGGCCACCACCAGCCCCTGCCGCGCCATCTCCGCAGGTCCGCGGTGGGGAGCAGCACGTCGTCCGGGCCGTCGAACGGCCAGGACGACGGCAGTTCGAAGCCCCAGCGACGCGGCAGGTCCAGCGCGCCGATCAGGACGGCGGCGCCGAGCGCCAGGAGGAGCGCTCCGGCGAGCCCGGTCAGCAGCCGGTTGACGGTCCTCAGCACGGTGGACCACCCACCCCGTTCACCTCTTCGCCGGGCGTCGTACGTGCACGGACAGGGACGGCTCCCGGGCGAGCCCCAACTCGCGTACGCCCTCGGCCAGTACGGTGTTCACGTCCGTCCGTACCTCGTCCAGGTCCCGGAAGTGGGAGCGGGCCCGGGCGCGGACCACGCGGCGGCCGACGTCGACGCGGACGGTCTGGACGCCGGGGACCTCCATCACCCGGTCGCGGAGCACCAGGGCCGCCGCCCGGCGTTCCAGTCCGGCCCGTACGCCGTCGTCGCCCGTGCCGTCGGCGCGGCGCATCGGCAGTACTCCGCGCAGGCCCGGGGCGACGGCGAGGACGATCAGCCAGCAACCGGCGAGGACGGCCGCCACGGCGCCGGCGATCACCAGGCCGTCGCCGAGGTGACGGGTCGCCAGCTCGTGGGCGAGGCGGTGGCGCCAGGCCATGGCGGGGCGGCCGGCGCGGACGGCGGCGATGTCGTAGAGGAAGAGCCCGGCGACGGTCAGGGTCGCGGCCGCGAGCAGGGTGGCGGGCAGTCTGCGCGCGGAGCGGAAGCGGGGGGCGCGGCCGCCCTCGACGGCCTGGGGCGCCCCCTCCCCGGCCGTCTTCTCCAGTGGGACGGGACCGCTCATCGCACCCGCACCCCCGAGGTCCGGCCGGTGTGCGCGGAGTGCAGCCGCTCGACCGTGATGACCACTTCGGGCACCTCCATGCCCGTCAGTTCCCCGACCCGTTCGGCGATCCGCTCGCGCACGGCGCGGCAGCGGGCGCCGATGTCGGCGGGGTAGTCCAGCTCGACGAGGACGCGTACGCGGGCGGAACCGTCGCGGACGACGACGGAGGCGTGCGGGGGCTCATGGTCTTCCGGGGGTGCCGTGCCGCTCAGCGCCTCCAGGGCCGCCCGGGAGGCGATCTTCGCGACGACACGGTCGGCGATCCGGGTGGCGCCGCGCTCGGTGGGCACCACCGCTTGTCCTCCCCGCACGCCCTACCTCCCGTGCCGGTCGCGGTCGCGCGGGCGCAGCAGCCGTGAGAACTCACCCGGCTCCAGATCGCTGTCGAGGAGCCGCCCGCCCACGAAGCCCACCGCGCCCAGGGCCGCTACCAGCAGGAAGGCGCCGAACCCCCCGAAGTAGCCGGCGAAACCGAGAGCCATGCCGGCGATCATGCCGGCCACGGCCATGCTCATCACGCGCTCCTCACTGGAGCCTGGGCTCCGGCTCTTCTTCCTCGTCCGGCAGCTTGACGTCGGTCACGGCGATGTTGACCTCGACGACCTCCAGGCCCGTCATCCGCTCCACCGCCGTGATGACGTTTTCCCGCACGGCGCGGGCGACATCCGCGATGGCGACGCCGTAATCCACGACGATCTCCAGATCGAGAGCCGTCTGGACCTCGCCGACCTCCGCCTTCACTCCCCGGGCGACGGACTTCCCGCCCGGCACCCGGTCGCGGACCGCCCCGAAGGTACGGGACAGTCCGCTGCCCAGGGCGTGGACGCCGACGACATCGCGGGCGGCGAGGCCGGCGATCTTCTCCACGACGCCGTCGGCGATGGTGGTGCGGCCCCGCTCGGCGGGGGCTACCGGCTCCTTGCCGGAGCCGGGGTGCCGGCCCGGGGCGGGGCCGGGCTTCTGACCGGTCTGGTGGGGCTGACTCGATGTGTCGGTCATCGGTGTGCGCCTCTCTTCCCGTCCCTTGCCACCATAGGCGGGGTGGCCGCGCCCCGCTTGGGCGATCGGGGGGAAGTCCGGCCGGCGCCGGTCAGCGGGAGGGGGCGCGGGAGGCGCGCGGTGTCACTCCCCCAGGCCCGCGAGGTCGCGCAGCCGGCGCGCCTGCGCCGCGCGCTCCGCGACGCGCTGCTCCTCGTACGTACGGTCGAGGGCGCCGCGCAGCAGTGCCTTGGTCTCGACGACCGCGTCGCGCGGCGCCGCCAGCAGGGCCGCGGTGAGGTCGGCGGTGGCGGCGGGGAGCTCCGCGAGGGGGACGACCGCATTGGCCAGGCCGATGCGCTCGGCCTCGGCGGCGTGGACGAAGCGGCCCGTGGCGCAGATCTCCAGTGCCCGGGCGTAGCCCACCAGCGACACCAGCGGCTGGGTGCCGGTGAGGTCGGGCACCAGGCCCAGGCTGGTCTCGCGCATGGCGAACTGCGCGTCGTCGGCACAGACGCGCAGGTCACAGGCGAGGGCGAGCTGGAAGCCCGCGCCGATGGCATGGCCCTGGACGGCGGCTATGGAGACGATGTCGGTGCGCCGCCACCAGGTGAACGCCTCCTGGTACGCGGCGATCTCGGCGTCCAGCGCCTCGTCGCCGCCGCGGGCCAGGTCCAGGAAGGACGGCTCGCCGTCGAAGCCCTCGGGCGTGAACGCCTGCCGGTCGAGGCCGGCGGAGAAGGACTTGCCCTCACCCTGGAGCACCACGACCCGCACGGTGCCGGGCAGCAGCCGGCCCGCCTCGGTCAGCGCCCGCCAGAGCGCGGGCGACTGGGCGTTGCGCTTGGTGGGGTTGGTGAGGGTGACGGTGGCCACCGTGTCATCGACGGTGAGCCGTACGCCGTCCTGGTCGAGCAAGGTCTCGCTGGCAGTCATGGGGGCCTCCGAATTGCCCGCAGTCATTTAGTTGACTGCACAGTAACCACCCGGACGGCCGGTCGGCCGACCGGGTGGGACTGTCCTGACCGCTTTTCTCACAAGGTGCGCGACGTCAGACCGAGGCGGCCTTCTTGCCGCGCGTCGCTCCACCGCGGCCCCGCAGGACCACGCCGGATTCGGTGAGCATCCGGTGGACGAAGCCATAGGAGCGACCGGTCTCTTCGGCCAGCGCCCTGATGCTCGCACCGGAGTCGTACTTCCTCTTCAGGTCTGCCGCGAGCTTTTCGCGCGCGGCGCCGGTCACCCGGCTGCCCTTCTTCAGAGTCTCGGCCACCCGTGCCTCCTCATGGGAGATGCGCCTCTTGTCTCTCATGATCACCCCTAGGCGGCCTCCTGGCCACCCATTCGGCAAGGTCCATAAGAAGTCCAAGGGAACGGACGTCCGTGTTTTCCGGCCACGGCAGGCCCTGGCGCAGGCAATTCCGCATGATCAGGCTCGTACGGCCGTACGGGTGGCGGGGTGAAGCGGCAGGTCAGACAGGGCCCTGTGCCGCGCGGCGCGAACGGCGCCCCGCATCCCGTACAGCGCGTGCGCCGGAGCGACGGAGGGCGGCACGGTACGAGCCGCCCTCACTCAGATGATGGATCACGCCTCGGCCGAATGATCGGGACCGCACTGATCAAGAGCGGTCCCGGGCCGGTCAGGCGAGCGCGACGAGATCCGCGTAGTCCGGGCCCCACAGGTCCTCGACGCCGTCCGGGAGCAGGATGATCCGCTCCGGCTCCAGGGCGTCCACGGCGCCCTCGTCGTGCGTCACCAGCACCACGGCGCCCTTGTAGGTGCGCAGCGCGCCGAGGATCTCCTCGCGGCTGGCCGGGTCGAGGTTGTTGGTGGGCTCGTCGAGGAGGAGGACGTTGGCGGAGGAGACGACGAGCGTGGCCAGCGCCAGCCGGGTCTTCTCACCGCCGGAGAGCACGCCCGCGGGCTTGTCGACGTCGTCGCCGGAGAACAGGAAGGAGCCCAGCACCTTGCGGACCTCGACGAGGTCGAGGTCGGGCGCGGAGGAGCGCATGTTCTCCAGGACCGTGCGGTCCGGGTCCAGCGTCTCGTGCTCCTGGGCGTAGTAGCCCAGCTTGAGGCCGTGGCCGGGGGTGACGCCGCCGGTGTCGGGCTTCTCGGCGCCCGCGAGCAGCCGCAGCAGGGTGGTCTTGCCCGCGCCGTTGAGGCCGAGGATGACCACGCGGGAGCCCTTGTCGATGGCCAGGTCGACGTCGGTGAAGATCTCCAGCGAGCCGTAGGACTTGGACAGGCCCTCGGCGGTGAGCGGGGTCTTGCCGCAGGGCGCGGGGTCGGGGAAACGGAGCTTGGCGACCTTGTCGGAGACGCGCACCGCGTCCAGGCCCGAGAGCAGCTTCTCGGCACGCTTGGCCATGTTCTGCGCGGCGACGGTCTTGGTGGCCTTGGCGCGCATCTTGTCGGCCTGCGAATTGAGGGCCGCGGCCTTCTTCTCGGCGTTCTGCCGCTCTCGCTTGCGGCGCTTCTCGTCGGCCTCGCGCTGCTGCTGGTAGAGCTTCCAGCCCATGTTGTAGACGTCGATGGCCGAGCGGTTGGCGTCCAGGTAGAAGACCTTGTTGACGACGGTCTCCACGAGGTCGACGTCGTGGGAGATCACGATGAAGCCGCCGCGGTAGGACTTGAGGTAGTCCCGCAGCCAGACGATGGAGTCCGCGTCGAGGTGGTTGGTGGGCTCGTCCAGGAGCAGGGTGTCGGCGTCCGAGAAGAGGATCCGGGCCAGCTCGACCCGGCGGCGCTGACCACCGGAGAGGGTGTGCAGCGGCTGGGTGAGGATGCGGTCGGGCAGGCCGAGGCTGGCGGCGATGGTCGCGGCCTCCGCCTCGGCGGCGTAACCGCCCTTGGTCAGGAACTCCGTCTCCAGGCGCTCGTACTTCTTCATGGCCTTCTCGCGGGTGGCGCCCTGGCCGTTCGCCATCCGGTCCTCGTTCTCCCGCATCTTGCGCAGGACGAGGTCGAGGCCGCGCGCGGAGAGGATGCGGTCGCGGGCGAGCACGTCGAGATCGCCGGTGCGGGGGTCCTGCGGGAGGTAGCCGACCTCGCCGGAGCGGGAGATGGTGCCCGCGGCGGGGATGCCCTCACCGGCGAGGCACTTGGTGAGGGTGGTCTTGCCCGCGCCGTTGCGGCCGACCAGGCCGACGCGGTCGCCCTTGGCGATGCGGAACGAGGCGGACTCGATGAGGACGCGTGCGCCGGCGCGCAGCTCGATGCCGGATGCGGTGATCACGAGGGGTTCTACTCCTGGGCAGTGATGGACGGCGGAAGGACGGACTCGGTCGCTATGACGCCGTCTAGTGCACGAGGAGGAATGCCATACGGACCAGTCTAACGGGGGCGCGCAAACCGGTTCGCGGGGTCGCCCGCCACGCCGGACGTGCCGGAGAGCGCGGGGCCGGGGCGATTCGCCGATACTCGGGGTGGACAGCCCTTACCGGTGAGCGGTGGAGCCGAGAGGCGGTGGGCACGTGCAGTTCGACGACGACGCCGATCTGGACACCTCCCAGGTGCAGGATCAGCGGGGCGGCGGCATTCCGGGCGGTGGGCTGACCATCGGCGGCGGCATCGTGGGGCTGATCGCACTGGCCCTGGGGCTCTTCTTCGGCATCGGGCCGAACGAACTGGGGCTGAGCTCCCAGGGGCCGGGCCCCACGGCGTCGCCCAGCACGGACCAGCAGGTCTCCCGGACCTGCCGCACCGGCAAGGACGCCAACACCCGCCAGGACTGCCGGATCGTCGCGATCGTCAACAGCGCCCAGTCGTTCTGGAGCCAGGAGCTCGCCCGCCGCTCCATGACGTACACGCCCGCCTCGACGGTCCTCTTCACCGGCCGGGTGAACACCGCCTGCGGGGCCGCCACCTCGGCGGTCGGGCCGTTCTACTGCCCCGGTGACCGCAAGGTCTATCTGGACCTGGGCTTCTTCGACGAGCTGAAGTCGAAGTTCGGCGCGAGCGGCGGACCCTTCGCCCAGGCGTACGTCGTCGCCCACGAGTACGGGCACCACATCCAGAACCTCCAGGGCACGCTCTCCCGCGCCCAGGACCGGCTCACCGGGGCCGGCAGCAACTCGGTCAAGGTCGAGCTCCAGGCCGACTGCTACGCCGGGGTCTGGGCCAAGCACGCGACGACCACCCCGGAGAAGTCCACCGGCCGGCCGCTGGTCAAGCAGCTGACCAAGGCCGACATCGACGACGGGCTCTCCGCGGCGGCCGCGGTGGGGGACGACCGCATCCAGGAGAAGTTCCAGGGGCGGGTCACCCCGGAGAGCTGGACGCACGGCTCGGCGGCCCAGCGCCGGCAGTGGTTCACGACCGGCTACACCACGGGCGACATGGCCCGCTGCGACACCTTCCGCTGATCCCACCGAGTGATCCCACCGACCATCTGACGACCCCCGAGGAGGACCGCCATGGCAGACACGGGCACCGCGGCGCCGGCCATCAGCCCGGCGCTGCTCTACCACGACGCGAAGGCGGCGATCCGCCTGCTCACGGAGGCCTTCGGCTTCGTCACGAGCGCGCTCTACGAGAGCGAGGACGGCACCGTCCTGCACGCCGAGCTCGTCTACGGCAACGGCATCGTGATGATCGGCTCCAAGGGCCGGGGCGGCGTCTTCGACGAGGCCATGGCGGGCGGCGGGCCCTCCGGCGTCTACGTCGTCGTCGAGGACACCGACGCCCACCACCGCCGGGCCGTCGAGCACGGCGCGGAGATCGTGATGCCCCCGACGGACCAGGAGTACGGCTCCCGGGACTACATGGCCCGGGACGCCGAGGGCAACGTCTGGAGCTTCGGCACGTACGCCCCGAAGGGGCCGGGGACCGCGGGCTGAGGCTCCCGGGCCGGGCCCGAGGGGCTACGCCCCGCCCGTGTGCACCTGGAACGCGGCCCTGCGCACCGCCTTCGCCAGGGCGGGGTCGGGATGCGCGGCCGCCAGCGCGACCAGCACCTGCACCGTCCGGGGGTGCCCCACCGCCCGTACCTCCTCCAGCAGGCCCGGGACCGTGCCCTGTACGGCCGAGTCGAGGTGCCGCACCAGCAGCCGCCCCTCGGCGTGATCCGCGACGGCCGCGGCCGTGTCCACCCACAGCCAGGTGGCCTCCTCCCGGCTGAGCACCTCGGCGGCCTCCTCCGGGTCGTGCCCCTCGTGCTCGGCGAGCCACAGCAGGGCGTACGGGCGCAGCACCGGCTCCTCGGCCGAGACGCGGACCGCCGGCTCGGCGGGGGCGCCCACCGCACGCAGGGCCTCGAAGGCCAGGCCGCGCACCATCGCGTCGTCGCCCCGGGCCGCGTCCAGCAGCTCCGTGACGGCGCTGCGCACGGGCCGGGCAGCGAGCCAGGCGCGGTACTCGGCGCGGGCGGGGCCCGGGGTGAGGTCGGCGCAGCCGCGCAGCATGGCCTCGGCGGACAGCTCGATGTTCCCGGCGGGGCTCTGGGCGGCCACGCAGATCTGCTCGAGCTTGACCCACACCGCCCAGTTGCCCAGGGGGGTGAGCAGGGCCTCGGCGCGGGGACCGGTGCCGCCGCGCATGACGAGCGCGCCGACCGAGGCGAGCCCTTCGAGGGCCCAGTCCAGCAGCCCCGGCAGCGGGTCGCCGGCGGTGGGGGCGGGCGGGACGGCGGGGCAGGCGGCGGCCGTGACGGGCGCGTCGTAGGGGACCTCGCAGCGCTCGGCACGGATCTCGGCCACCCGCTGCTGGAGGAGGTCGAGGAGCATCGCCACGGAGACCGGCCCGGCGGACAGGTGCATGACGGACAGCAGCTGGGGGGCGGCCTCGACGACCTCGGCCGCGATGGTGGAGTCGGTGCCGGGGGGCTCGGGGTGGGCCAGGGACCAGGCGTCGAAGAGCGCGACCCAGCCGCGCAGCACGGCGCTGTCGTCCCGCTCCCAGGCGGTGAGCCGCCAGCCGGGGCGGGCGGTGCCGCCGTGCAGTTCCAGCAGCCCGGCGAGCTTGGCCCGGTCCCAGTCGGTGCGCACCGAGGCGGGGGGCAGGTCCAGGGCGGCCGTGGCGCGCTCGGTCTCCTCGGCGGCGAGGCCGCCGCCGGCGCCCGGCCGCAGGGTCGTGCCCCGGGAGCACTCGTCGGCCGCCCAGCGGGCCAGGCGGACCGCGCCGGCCAGCCAGGCTCTCGCCTGACGGGCGAGTTCCGGCCGGGCCGGGGTGCCGGCGGGCGGGCGGGGCGCCGGGCGTGCGCCCCGGTTCGCCACGGCCCGGCGGGCGGCGGTGATCGGCTGTCGGGGGACGAGTCTGAGCCGGGAGTCGCGCGGAGTACGGGACGTCACAGGAGCAGTCTTGCCGTTCACGCTCCGAAAACCCAATCGGAATCAACTATCCAGCCGTCGGGGACCCGTGGTGGGACGTCACGCGGGGGGTGCGTGCGCGGCGCGAGCGCCCTGTTCACGCCCTACATCAGGGGGGTCAGGAAGCGCCGCAGGGCCTCCTCGTAGCCCGTGGGATCGACGTTCCAGGAGGCCGCGTGACCCGCCCCGCGAACGGTTCGCAGCGTGATCAGTTCCGGTCGCCGGGCGGCGAGTTCACGGGAATGGAGGAGGGGTGCGACGGGGTCGTCGGTGCCGTGCACGACGAGGGCGGGGACGTCCAGGAGGGTGGGGTCGGCGGCGGCCAGCAGGCCTTCGGGGGCCAGACCGGTGCGTCCTTCCGTCGCCCGGACCGCAAGCGGAATGAGCGCGGCCGGGAGCCGGTGGGCGGCCAGGGCGCCCAGTGCGGCGGGCCAGTCGAGGAGCGGCGCGTCCAGGACGACGCCCGCGACGCGGTCGCTCAGCGCGGAGCCGGTGTCCCGCAGGGCGGTGAGCAGCGCCATCGTCGCGCCCGTGGACCAGCCGTACAGGACGACGCGGCGGGCGCCGTTGCGGACGGCGTAGCGGACGGCGGCATCCAGATCCCGCCACTCCCGGGCGCCGAAGTGGCTGATTCCATGCGCCGGGCGGGGTGCGCCGGGGTCGCCCCGGTAGGAGAGGGCGAGGACGGGGAGTCGCTGCCGGTGGAGGAACGGCAGGACGACCATGGTGTGCTCCCGGGTGGTGCCCAGGCCGTGCACGGCGAGCACCCAGGTGTCGCGGGCGCCGGGCACGAACCAGGCGGGCAGCGGGCCCAGCTCGCCGGGGACCTCCACGTCGGCGTGGTCGAGGCCGAGGGCGTCGCGCGGGTTGCCCCGGTGGGTCTGCGGGGTGAGCCAGACCCGGTCGCCCGGGGCCGGGGCGCCGTGGGTGACGCGCTCCAGGCGCCGGACCACGCAGTCGTGGGGGTGCGAGACGTCGGCGACGACGTCCCCGACGACGGCGTGGAGGCCCCGGCCGGCCAGCCCGTAGACGCCGGGGCGCAGCGTGGCCGGGGCCCGGGTGAGTGTGATCGTGCCGGCGGTGGCGCCGCTGCCGGGGGTGATGTCGTGCACGGTGAGCCGGTGCTCGCCCGGCGGCGGGAGGCCGGGCACGGTCCTGAGGACGGCGTCGCCGGCGTACCGTCCGGCCGCCACGACGGCGGCCCCGGCACCGATCAGCGTGGTGGCGGCGACGGCCGCCACTCCTTTCAGGCCCATCACCTCCAGTCTGGTCCCGCGCGGGCCGCCGGGCGACTCGGCTCAGCCGGGCTGTCCGTAGCCCCGGTACTTGGCGGCGACCTCGGCCAGCCGGTCGGGGCTCAGCAGGGCGGGGGTGCGGCCGGGGACGGACGAGGCGGTGAGCCAGACCCTGCACATCCACTCCAGCTGGGCGGTGCGGTCGTAGGCCGCGTCGAGGGTGGCGCCGTGGGTGAGGGTGCCGTGGTTGCGCAGCAGGCAGCCGGTGCGGCCGTCGAGGGCCCGGAGGGTGTGGGCGGCCAGTTCGTCGGTGCCGTAGAGGGCGTAAGGGGCGACGCGGACGGGTCCGCCGAGGGCGGCGGCCATGTAGTGGATCAGCGGCACCTCGTCGACGAGCGTGGAGACGGCGGTGGCGTGCACGGCGTGGGTGTGGACGATCGCGGCGGCGTCGGTGGCTCGGTAGACGGCGAGGTGCATGGGCAGTTCGCTGGTGGGGGCGAGCTCGCCGAGCACCTGGCGGCCGGCCAGGTCGACGCCGACGGCGTCGCCGGGGCCGAGCCGGTCGTAGGGCACCCCGCTGGGCGTGACAAGGACCACGTCACCGACCCTTGCGGAGACGTTCCCCGAGGTGCCGACGACCAGTCCGTCGGCGGTGCTCCTGCGGGCCGTGGCCACGACATCGGCCCAGGTCCGGCTGATGTCGTCGGGTGCGGCGGGGGTCCGTTCTCCGGTCTTCATGATCTTCGCCTCCGGGTGGTGCCATCGGGGATCCCGAACCAGTTCACCTTCCGTTCACCCGGAGTCCCTACGGTCGCCGCGTACTGACCATCGAACTGATTGCCTGGGTGAATGGAAAACATCACGCTTCTCATCGGGATCGTGATCGTCACGGCCTTGGTGTTCGACTTTACGAACGGCTTCCACGACACGGCCAACGCCATGGCCACCACCATCTCGACCGGAGCGCTCAAGCCCAAGACCGCAGTGGCCATGTCGGCCGTGCTCAACCTGGTCGGGGCGTTCCTGTCCGTCGAGGTCGCGAAGACGATCTCCGGAGGCATCATCGATGAGAGTGCCGGCATCAGACCAGAGGTGATCTTCGCCGGGCTGGTCGGCGCGATCGTCTGGAATCTCCTGACGTGGCTGGCGGGCCTGCCCTCCAGCTCCTCGCACGCCCTCTTCGGCGGTCTGATCGGCGCCACCGTCGCGTCCGTCGGCTTCGACGCGGTCAACGCCGACAAGGTCGTCATGAAGGTCCTCATCCCCGCGGTCGCCGCCCCGATCGTGGCGGGCATCGCCGCCTGGGTCGCCACCCGCCTGACGTTCCGCCTGGCCAAGGGCCGCGACGAGGCGGACACCGCGAAGGGCTACCGCGCGGGCCAGATCGCCTCGGCCGCCCTGGTCTCCCTCGCCCACGGCACCAACGACGCCCAGAAGACCATGGGTGTCATCACCCTGGCCCTGGTCGCCGGCGGCGTCGTCGCCCCGCACTCCGACCCGCCGCTGTGGGTCATCGTCTCCGCGGGCCTGGCCATCGCGCTCGGTACGTACCTGGGCGGCTGGCGCATCATCCAGACGCTCGGCAAGGGTCTGGCCGACATCAAGCCGGCGCAGGGCTTCGCCGCCCAGACCGGTGCCGCGACCGTGATCCTCGCCTCCTCGCACATCGGCTTCGCGCTCTCCACCACCCAGGTCTGCTCCGGCTCGATCATGGGCTCCGGCCTGGGCCGCAAGGGCGGCGTGGTGCGCTGGTCGACCGCCGGCCGCATGGTCGCCGCGTGGGGCCTGACCCTCCCGGCCGCGGGCCTCGTCGCCGCCGGCGCCGCGCTCCTGGCCGACCAGGGCGACTGGGGCGTCGCCGCCGTCGCCGTCCTCGGCCTCGGGGTCTCCGGCGCCATCTGGGCGGCCTCGCGCCGCAAGCCGGTCACCCACGAGACCGTCAACGAGCTCAATACGCCGCAGGGCCTCCCCGAGGAGCCCGTCGGTGTGGTCACGGCCGCCCTTCAGGCCGTCGCCCCGCCGCCCGCCGGCACCCTGACCCCGGCCCCGGCCGCCCAGGTCATCCCGGCACCCGCCACCCCGGCCGCCCCCGCCGCCGCGACGACCGGCTGACGCCGGGCAACGGAGGAAGAACCACCATGCACATCGACTGGGCAGCTCTCGGCCAGGTCTTCGGCGTGAGCCTCGTGGTCACCGTCGGCCTCGTGGGCGTCTTCACGCTCGGCATCGTCGGCACGTCCCGCAAGCCGGAAGCCGCGGGCGCGACGTCCGCGGCCGACGCGGGCGGCAGCACCGCACTGGCCCGCACCGGCGCGTACGCGTGCTTCGCGCTGTGCGCGGCGGCGGTGGGGTACGGGATCTATCTGATCGTCGCCTGACGCGACACCGTACGTTCGTGGAGGGGCGGGACCGGGCTTTCCGGTCCCGCCCCTCCGTCGTTGCCGGCGTGCGTCAACGCGGGGAACCCGAGCCGCCGATCGCGCGTTCAGTACCTCTTGCGTGAGCTCTTGCGTGCACGGTTGTGACGGCGTTCGACGGACGGACGGGGTTCTCAGCGGTGCGATTGGATTCGGTCGGCGTCCGGTACACACGCCGAGGACCGCGCGTACTGGATGGCATCACCCTCGACCTGGCCTCCGGGACGGTCACCGCGGTGGTCGGCGGGAACGGGCCGGGCAAGTCCACCCTGCTCAAGGTGGCCGCCGGGCTGAGGAGACCCGGCTCCGGCTCCGTTCACGGGCGCCCGGACAGGATCGGCTACGTGCCCGAGCGGCTCCCGGCGGGCATGCGGCTCAGCGCGCGCTCGTACCTCCTGCACATGGGGCGCGTCCAAGGACTCCGCACCGCGGGCGCCGATCGTCGCGGCGGTGAACTGCTGGACCGGCTGGGCATCGAGGGCGACATCGACGCGCCCATCAGCACGCTGTCCAAAGGAAACGCCCAGAAAGTCGCCCTCGCCCAGGCCATGCTCGGCGGCCGCCGGCTGCTGATCCTCGACGAACCGTGATCCGGCCTCGACGCCCGTACCCATCAAGTCCTCGTGGACTGCCTCGCGGAGTGGCGTGCCGCGGGAGTAGACCTGCCGGGGCTGCCGGGGCGGGCCGGGACCTGCCTGACGACAGGGGCGTCGCAGCGGCGGGGCGCAGGTCAGGGCGAGTTGACGCCCCTTCCCGCCCCGTGGTGGACTTCCCGAGCCAAACGGCGACAGCAGAGGAAGCCGGTGCGAATCCGGCGCGGTCCCGCCACTGTCACCGGGGAGTGTCCCCCCAACCGATGGCCACGGCGCGAGCCGGAAGGCCGGGGGCGGCGCGGATCCGGGAGCCAGGAGACTCTGGTCGCCGGTCACGTCGAGCCAGGGCGCGGACCCTGAGTGAGGACACCGCTTCGCCATGCCCGGCCGCGACCGTTTTTCCTTCGCGTACGGCCCCTTCGCGTACGGCACCGCCCTGGGCTTCGCCTGCGACCTGCTCCTCGGCGACCCCCGCCGCGGGCATCCCGTGGCCGCCTTCGGCCGGGCCGCGCAGGCCGTCGAACGGCGGCTGTGGCGCGACCACCGGGGCTACGGCACCCTCCACACCCTGGTCTGCGCCGGTGGCGCGGTCGCCGGGGCCGGGCTGCTGACCCGTGCCGCGCGACGTCACCCCGCTGCCGAGATCGCGCTGACCGCCGCCGTCACATGGTCCGTCCTGGGCGGCACGTCCCTGGGCCGGGAGGCCCGGGCCATCGGTGGGGCGCTGGCCGCCGGGGACCTGGAGGTCGCCCGGGAGCGGCTGCCGCATCTGTGCGGCCGCGACCCGCAGGCGCTGGACGCGCAGCAGATCGCCCGGGCCGTGGTGGAGTCCGTCGCCGAGAACACCTCCGACGCGGTCGTGGGCGCCCTGGTCTGGGGCGCGCTGGCCGGGGTGCCCGGGCTCGTGGGCTTCCGTGCGGTCAACACCCTGGACGCCATGGTGGGTCACAAGTCGCCCAGGCTCCGGCGGTTCGGCTGGGCGTCGGCCCGGCTCGACGACGTCGTCGGCTGGCCGGGCGCCCGGCTGACCGCCGCGCTCACGGTCCTCGCCGGGCCCGATCCGCGCGGCGCTCTGCGCGTGGCCCGGCGCGACGCCGCCCGCCATCCCAGCCCCAACGCCGGGCCGGTCGAGGCCGCCTTCGCCGGGGCCCTGGGCGTCCGCCTGGGCGGCACCCTCGCCTACGCCGGGCGCGTCGAGCACCGTCCCGTGCTGGGCGGGGAGAACCGCCCGGTGCGGTCGGCCGACATCGAGCGCGCGGTCCGGCTCTCGCGCCGGGTGTCGCTGCTGGCCCTGGGAACGGCGGTGACGGCCCGTACGGTGGGCAGCCTGTTCAGGAAGGCGGGGAGGAATCGGTGACAGTCTCGGTGACAGCCGACAGGAGCGGGCGTACGGGCCCGCCGGGCGGGGGCCTGCTGGTGGCCGGGACCACCTCGGACGCGGGCAAGAGCGTGGTCACGGCCGGCATCTGCCGCTGGCTGGTCCGCGAGGGCGTCAAGGTCGCGCCGTTCAAGGCGCAGAACATGTCCCTCAACTCCTTCGTGACGCGCGACGGCGCGGAGATAGGGCGCGCGCAGGCCATGCAGGCCGCCGCCGCCCGCGTCGAGCCGAGCGCCCTCATGAACCCGGTGCTGCTCAAGCCGGGAAGCGACCGCAGCAGCCAGGTCGTCCTCATGGGCAAGGCGGTGGGCGAGCTCAGCGCCCGCGGCTACCACCAGGGCCGCCAGGAGCAGCTGTTCGGCACGGTGACGGAGTGCCTGGCCGAGCTGCGGCGCACCCACGACGCCGTGATCTGCGAGGGGGCCGGCAGCCCCGCCGAGATCAACCTGCGCCGCTCCGACATCGTCAACATGGGCATCGCCCGGGCCGCGCGGCTGCCCGTGGTCGTCGTCGGCGACATCGACCGGGGCGGAGTCTTCGCCTCCTTCTTCGGTACGACAGCGCTGCTCTCCCCCGAGGACCAGGAGCTGATAGCGGGTTACGTGGTCAACAAGTTCCGGGGCGACGTGAGTCTGCTGGAGCCGGGGCTGGAAATGCTGCGCGACCTGACGGGCCGGCGGACGTTCGGCGTGCTGCCGTTCGCCCACGGCCTGGGCATCGACGAGGAGGACGGCCTGCGCGTGTCCCTGCGCGGCGCGGTCCGCGAGTCCGTGGTCGCCCCGCCGCACGGCGCGGACGTCCTGCGGGTCGCCGTGTGCGCGGTGCCGCTGATGTCGAACTTCACGGACGTCGACGCGCTGGCCGCCGAACCGGGGGTCGTCGTACGGTTCGTGGACCGCCCCGAGGAGCTCGCCGACGCCGACCTGGTCGTCGTACCGGGCACGCGCGGCACGGTACGGGCGCTCGCGTGGCTGCGCGAACGCGGGCTCGCCGACGCGCTCGTACGGCGGGCGGCGGAGGGCCGCCCGGTGCTGGGCATCTGCGGCGGCTTCCAGCTGCTGGGCGAGCGGATCGACGACGAGGTCGAGTCGAAGGCCGGCACGGTCGAGGGCCTGGGCCTGCTGCCGGTGCGTGTGCGGTTCGCGGTCGAGAAGACCCTGGCCCGGCCGGTCGGCGAGGCCCTGGGCGAGCACGTCGAGGGGTACGAGATCCACCACGGCGTGGCAGATGTGAGAGGTGGGGACGAGCCCTTCCTCGACGGTTGCCGGGTGGGCGCGGTGTGGGGCACGCACTGGCACGGCTCGCTGGAGAGCGACGGCTTCCGCCGGGCGTTCCTGCGTCGGGTCGCGGCGGCGGCTGGACGGGCGTTCGTCCCCGCGCCGGACACATCCTTCGGGGCGCTGCGGGAGGAACAGCTCGACCGTCTCGGCGATCTGATCGAGGAGCACGCGGACACGGACGCGCTGCTGCGCCTGATCGAGGACGGGGTACCGGCCGGCGCCCCCTTCATCCCGCCGGGGGCGCCGTGAGCACCCGTACCGTCCCGAACCGTCCCCACCAGGGAGGTAACCGCTGATGTCCTCGTCCACCTACCCCTTCACCGCGATCGTCGGCATGGACGACATGCGGCTGGGCCTCCTGCTCAACGCGATCTCGCCATCGATCGGCGGTGTCCTCGTGCGCGGCGAGAAGGGGACCGCCAAGACCACCACCGTCCGGGCCCTGGCCGCACTGCTGCCCGAGGTCGTGACCGTCGCGGACTGCCGGTTCTCCTGCGACCCGGCGGCGCCGGACCCGAACTGCCCCGACGGGCCGCACGCTGTCACCGGCGCCGGCGCCGGTGACAGCGCCGGTGACAGCGCCGTCCGTCCCGCCCGGATGGTCGAGCTGCCCGTCGGCGCCTCCGAGGACCGCCTCGTCGGCTCGCTCGACATCGAGCGGGCACTGGGCGAGGGCGTCAAGGCGTTCGAACCCGGCCTGCTGGCCGCCGCGCACCGGGGCGTGCTCTACGTCGACGAGGTCAACCTGCTGGGCGATCACCTCGTGGACAGCCTGCTGGACGCGGCGGCGACCGGTGTCTCCTCCGTCGAGCGCGAGGGCGTCTCCGTGCGCCATGCCTCCCGCTTCCTCCTCGTGGGCACCATGAACCCCGAGGAGGGCGAGCTGCGCCCGCAGCTCCTCGACCGCTTCGGGCTGACCGTCGAGGTCGCCGCCTCCCGCGACACCGAGGAGCGCGTCGAGGTCGTGCGCCGGCGCCTCGCCTTCGACGAGGACCCGGCGTCCTTCGCCGCCAAGTGGGCGCCGGAGGAGGACACACTGCGCGAGCGCATCGCCGCCGCGCGGGCGCTGCTGCCGGGCGTACGGCTCGGGGACGGCGCGCTGCGCCGGATCGCGGCGGTGTGCGCCGGGTTCGAGGTGGACGGCATGCGCGCGGACATCGTGACAGCGCGCACCTCCGCCGCGCTGGCCGCCTGGGCGGGGCGTACGGATGTGACGACGGCGGACGTACGGCAGGCGGCGCTGCTGGCGCTGCCGCACCGACGCCGCCGGAACCCGTTCGACGCGCCCGGTCTGGACGAGGACAGGCTGGACGAGATCCTCGCCGGGTTCGAGGACGAGGAGCCGGAGCCGGAGCCCGAGCCGGATGGTGACGGGCCCGAAGGCCCGGAGGACCCCGGTGGTGGCCCGGACGACGGGCCGGATGGCGGACCGGACGGCGGTGGGCGGCCCCCGCAGGACGCGGGCGACGGACCGGCCGCCACCACGGACGTACCGCCGCAACGGCCGGAGCCCGGGCGCGAGCCCGCCCCGCGGGAGGCGTCATCGCCCGGTGACGGCGGGGAGGCTCCCGAAGCCCCCGCCGTGGCGGCGGCGGAGCCGTTCCGGACCCGGCGATTCACCGTCCCCGGCCTCGGCGAGGGGGCCGACGGGCGCCGTTCGCGCGCGCTCACGGCGCACGGCCGGACGACGGGAGCGCGCCGGCCGCGCGGGGGCGCGCTGTCGAAGCTGCACCTCGCCGCGACCGTCCAGGCCGCCGCCCCGCACCAGCGGGCGCGGGGCCGTAGCGGTCCCGGGCTGGTCGTCCGGCGCGACGACCTGCGCGAGGCCGTGCGCGAGGGACGCGAGGGGAATCTGGTGCTGTTCGTCGTGGACGCCTCCGGTTCCATGGCGGCCCGCAAGCGGATGGGCGCGGTCAAGGGCGCGGTGCTCTCCCTGCTGATGGACGCCTACCAGCGCCGCGACAAGATCGGGATGGTGACGTTCCGGGGCAGCGGCGCGGAGGTGGCGCTGCCGCCGACGTCGTCCGTGGAGGCGGGCGCGGCCCGGCTGGAGAAGCTGCCGACGGGCGGCCGGACGCCGCTGGCGGCGGGCCTGCTCCAGGCGCACGAGGTGCTGCGCGTGGAGCGCATGCGCGATCCTTCGCGCCGTCCGCTGCTGGTCGTCGTGACCGACGGGCGGGCGACGGGCGGCGTGGAGCCGCTGGCACGGGCCGCGCGCGCGGCCGGGCTGCTCGCGGGCACCGGCGTCACGTCGGTGGTCGTGGACTGCGAGGCCGGGCCGGTGCGGCTCGGCCTGGCGGGCGAGCTGGGCCGGGCGCTCGGCGGGCCGGTCGTGACGCTCGACGATCTGCGCGCGGAGAATGTCTCCGCGCTGGTACGCACCGTACGGAACACCGACTCACGGAGGGCCGCGTAATGCCCAAGGGACAGCCGACCGTCGTGCCCGACGACGGGCTCACCACACGTCAGCGCCGCAACCGGCCGCTGGTCCTCGTCCACACCGGCATCGGCAAGGGCAAGTCGACGGCGGCCTTCGGGCTGGCGCTGCGCGCCTGGAACCAGGGCTGGCCGATCGGAGTGTTCCAGTTCGTGAAGTCCGCGAAGTGGAAGGTCGGCGAGGAGAACGCACTGCGGGTGCTGGGCGCCTCCGGCGAGGGCGGCACGGTCGACTGGCACAAGATGGGCGAGGGCTGGTCCTGGATCCAGCGCGATTCCGAACTCAGCAACGAGGAGAAGGCGCGCGAGGGCTGGGAGCAGGTCAAGCGCGACCTGGCGGCCGAGTCGTACAAGCTGTATGTGCTGGACGAGTTCGCGTACCCGATGCACTGGGGCTGGATCGACACCGACGAGGTCATCGCGGTGCTGCGGGACCGCCCCGGCACCCAGCACGTCGTCATCACCGGCCGCAACGCACCGGAGAAGCTGCTGGACTTCGCGGATCTGGTGACGGACATGTCCAAGGTCAAGCACCCGATGGACGAGGGCCAGAAGGGCCAGCGGGGCATCGAGTGGTGAGTACGCGCGTCCCCCGCCTGGTCATCGCCGCGCCGGCCTCCGGCAGCGGCAAGACCACGGTGGCCACCGGGCTGATGCGGGCCTTCGCCGACGCGGGGCTCGCGGTCTCCCCCCACAAGGTGGGGCCCGACTACATCGACCCGGGCTACCACGCGCTGGCGACCGGCCGCCCGGGCCGCAACCTCGACGCCTACATGTGCGGCCCGGAACGCGTGGCCCCGCTGTTCCTCCACGGGGCGGCGGGCTGCGACCTCGCGGTGGTCGAGGGCGTCATGGGCCTCTACGACGGCGCCGGCGGGCAGGGTGAGCTGGCCTCGACGGCCCATGTGGCGAAGCTCCTGCGGGCACCGGTGGTACTCGTCGTCGACGCGTCGTCCCAGTCGCGGTCGGTGGCCGCCCTGGTGCACGGCTTCGCCTCCTGGGACCCGGAAGTACGGGTCGCGGGCGTCATCCTCAACAAGGTCGGCTCGGACCGCCACGAGGAGCTGCTGCGGGAGGCACTGGGAGAGTCGGGCGTGGCGGTGCTGGGCGCCGTGCGGCGCGCCGGGCAGGTGCACACGCCGTCCCGCCACCTGGGCCTGGTGCCCGTGGCGGAACGACGGGCGGACGCGGTGGAGGCGGTGGCGGAGTTCGCCGCCCGGGTACGGCAGGGCTGCGACCTGGAGGCCCTCCTGGCCCTGGCCCGCAGCGCGCCGCCGCTGGCGGACGAGGCATGGAGCGCCTGCGGCGAGCCGGGCCCCGGCCCCGCCCCTTCCCGAAACCGGGGCTCCGCCCCGGACCCCGCTCCTCGAACGCCGGAGGGGCTGGATGACACCGGCCCGCACCCGAGCAGGGTTCGCCCAGTGGTGGCCGTCGCCGGCGGTCCGGCATTCACGTTCGCGTACACCGAGCACACGGAGCTGCTCACCGCGGCCGGCGCGGAGGTCGCGCTCTTCGACCCGTTGCGGGACGAAACCCTCCCGGCCGGCACAGCCGCCCTGGTCATCGGCGGCGGCTTCCCCGAAATGTACGCCGCGGAGCTCTCCGCCAACGAGCCCCTGCGCGAAGCGGTGGCGGCGCTGGCCTCCACCGGCGCCCCGATCGCCGCCGAATGCGCGGGCCTCCTCTACCTGGCCCGCACCCTCGACGGCAAACCCATGTGCGGCGTCCTCGACGCCGACGCCCGCATGTCGGAGCGCCTCACCCTCGGCTATCGCGAGGCCGTCGCGCTCACGGACAACCCGCTCGCCCCCGCGGGCACCCGCGTCCGGGGCCACGAGTTCCACCGCACGGTGATCGAGCCGACGGCGGGCGCCACCCCCGCATGGGGGATCACGCACCCCCGCCGCCAGGTGGAGGGCTTCGTACAGGGAGGCGTGCACGCCTCCTACCTGCACACCCACTGGGCGGGCGCCCCCGGCATGGCATCCCGCCTCGTCGCGGGAGCGGGCATCACGGGGTGACCAAGGTGACGCCCCTCCACGTCGGCGTCGGCGCCCGCCGCGGCGTGTCCCCCGATGAGGTGATGGCCCTCGTCGAGCGGACCCTCGCGGAGGCGGGCGCCGACGCCGCCGCGATCACCGCCCTCGCGACCGTCGACGTCAAGGCGGACGAGCCCGGGCTGCGCGCGGCGGCCCGCCGCCTGGGCGTGCCGCTGACCGCGTACGGCGCCGACGCGCTCGCCGCCCAGCCGGTGCCCCACCCCTCCGAAGCGGCCCGCTGGGCGACGGGCGCGCCCGGTGTCGCGGAGGCCGCCGCGCTGCTGTCGGCCGGGGCCGGCGGTGTCCTCCTCGTCGGGAAGCGGAAGTCCGCGCGAGCGACGTGCGCGATCGCCTGTACCGTCTGATTTCATGCACATATCGCAATCCGCGCGCACGCCTCACGCGTCGTCTCCCGAGCCCGACCTCCGGCATCACGGGGACGTGGAAGTACGCGGCATGGGCGCCGAGTTGACCGACCTGGCCGTCAATGTGCGGTCCGGGACGCCCCCGGAGTGGCTGCGGGAGCGGATAGCGGAGTCGCTGGGCACGCTCGCGGCGTACCCGGACGGGCGGGCGGCCCGGCGGGCCGTCGCCGCGCGGCACGGGCTGCCGGAGGAGCGGGTGCTGCTGACGGCGGGGGCGGCGGAGGCGTTCGTGCTGCTGGCGCGGGCCCTTCCGGTGCGCCGGGCCGTGGTGGTGCACCCGCAGTTCACCGAGCCGGAGGCGGCCCTGCGGGACGCCGGGCACGCGGTGGAGCGTGTGGTGCTGGACCCGGAGGACGGGTTCCGGCTCGACCCGCGCGCGGTACCCGGGGACGCGGATCTGGTGGTCGTCGGCAACCCCACCAACCCCACCTCGGTTCTCCACCCGGCCTCGACCCTGGCCCGGCTGGCGCGGCCTGGCCGGATCCTCGTGGTGGACGAGGCCTTCATGGACGCGGTGCCCGGCGAGCGGGAGTCGCTGGCCTCCCGCACGGACCTGCCGGGGCTCGTCGTACTGCGCAGCCTCACCAAGACCTGGGGCCTGGCGGGGCTGCGCGTCGGCTACGTGCTCGCCGCGCCCGACACCGTGGCCACGCTGGAACGGGCCCAGCCGCTGTGGCCGGTGTCGTCGCCGGCGCTGGTGGCGGCGGAGGCGTGCAGCGCGCCGCGCGCGGTGGCCGAGTCCTCGCTCGCGGCGCATGTGACCGCCGCCGACCGGGCCCATCTGCTGGCCCGGCTCGCGGAGTTCCCGGAGCTGACCGTGCAGGGCCCGGCGGCCGGACCGTTCGTCCTCGTCCGGCTGCCGGGGGCGGCGGCGGTACGGTCCCGGCTGCGCGGCCTCGGCTTCGCGGTGCGCCGGGGCGACACGTTCCCGGGGCTGGGGCCGGACTACCTCCGCCTCGCGGTCCGGGACCGCGCGACGTCCGACCGCTTCGCCACCGCCCTGCGGACCGCCCTCGACGACCTGGGCGGCCGGGCCGCCGGGGCCGACGACGAGACGGGCGGCGGGGCCGGCCACGGCGGGGCTGTCGGCGGCCCGGCTGCCGGGGCCACAGGCCCCGGCCTGGCCGAGGCACCGGCGGCGCGCTGAGCGCCCCGCCGGGGACCGGGGCCTGGCCCCGGCCCCAGGCCCCGGTCCCCGGCTCTGATCCCGGTCCCGGCCCCTGGCCCTGGCTCCAGTACCGGCCTCGGTCCCCCGCCTCGCACAGCCCGGCCCGGCTCGCCCCGCCTCGGCCTCACGCCCAGGCCACGGCGTCAGCCCGCGCCCCGGCCCCGGCCTCGTGCCTCACCGCCCAGTGCCCGGGCGGCCGGCCTCCCCGTCGTCCAGCCATCCGGCCGGACGGCCATCCGCTCAGCTCTCCTCGCGTCCGTTCTCCTTGCGGCGCCGTGCGGCGATGAGCGCGCCGCCTCCCCCGACGACCAGCAGTCCGGCCGCCGCCGCGAGGTAGGGGGTGGCGGAGCCGCCGCCGGTCTCGGCGAGGTCCTGCCCCTGCCCGGCCGGTTCGCCGGTCCGTTCGGCGGCCGCCTGCTTCGCCTCCGTGCCGGTGCCGTTCTTCGCGGGCGCGCCCGGGCCGTCCCCGGGCTTCACCGGGTCGGAGGGCCGGTCCGCCGGGGACTCGCAGGAGGCCCGTACCAGCGTCACCTTGCCCACCACCTTGGCCACGCCCAGCGCCAGCGGGTCCACGGAGACGTCGAGGTCGAGCGCGGTGGCGGCGGCGGTACGGGAGGTCGTGACAGTCTTCGACAGGTCCAGCCGCACGTCCCCCACCCCCGGCACGGTCACCTTGGTCGGGCCGTTCGGAGTGAGCGTGACCTTCTTGCCGAGCACCGAGACGGAGCCCAGGAGGTTCGCGGTGGCCTTCGGCTTCGCGCCCGCCTCGCAGACGGCCTCGGAGGTGACCTGCTGGATCTCGATGAGCGAGCGCAGGGGCAGGCCGGGGAGGCGCACCTTGGCGTGGGCGAGGTTGGCGTAGCCCTTGGCGGCCCGGCGGTCGGCCGTGGCGCGGGCGGTGGCGGCGTCGGCGCGCAGGATGTCGACGGCCTTGCCGCCCTCGATGCCGTCGAGGGTGACGCTGAGCGCGGTCTTCGAGGCGTCGGCGGGCGCCTTGACGTCGTTGAGGGCGGCCTCGACAGGGACGTGCGCGGCCTTGCCGAGCAGGGAGACGTCGAGCCCGGTCCGCAGGACGGTCGCGTCGGCCCGGCCGGACCCGCCGGCGGTGCCGGTCCCGGATCCGGTGGCGCTCGCGGGCGCGGCGCCCAGGGCGAGCGCGGTCGCGGTGACCGTCGCGGCCAGGGCCGTGAACCGGTGCGCGGGCATGCCGAAGGAAGAGCTGGTGGTGCTGAACACGTGTGTGGAACCCCCACGGGAGAAAGGAGCCGCCGGCGCGCCAATGGGGGACATCGCGCGCCGACGGCTTGACCCCGCAATGTTCGACGCCCGGAGGGTGAACGGGCAGCGCTCTACCGCCAGTTCACTCCAAAGGGTGGGTTTCGCGTCCGTATTCGAGCCAACTGTCGCAGGAGTGCCGGCGCGGCACACTCAGCTCACCCACTCGGCCCACCGGCTCAGGCCACCACGCGCCCCCGCAGCACCACCCTGCTCGGCGCGCCGAGCACCCGTACGTCCGCGCGCGGATCCGCGTCGTAGACGACGAGGTCCGCCGGGGCGCCCTCCTCCAGGCCCGGCCGTCCCAGCCACTCCCGCGCTCCCCACGTGGCCGCCGACAGCGCGGCCGACGCGGGGATGCCCGCCTTGACCAGCTCCTCGACCTCCTGGCCGACCAGGCCGTGCGGCAGCGATCCTCCCGCGTCGGTACCCACGTAGACGGGGATTCCCGCGTCGTAGGCGGCGCCCACGGTGGCGTAGCGGCGCGCGTGCAGCCGGCGCATGTGGTCCGCCCAGCGCGGGAACTTGCCCTCGCCGCCCTCCGCGAGCCGGGGGAAGGTGGCGATGTTGACCAGCGTCGGCACGATGGCCACGCCGCGCTCGGCGAAGAGCGGGATCGTCTCCTCGGTCAGCCCCGTGGCGTGTTCGACGCAGTCGATGCCCGCCTCCACGAGCGGGGCGAGGGTCTCCTCGGCGAAGCAGTGGGCCGTGACCCGGGCGCCCAGCCGGTGGGCCTCGGCGATGGCGGCCTCGACCTCGCCACGCGGCCAGCAGGCCCCCAGGTCGCCCGTCTCGCGGTCGATCCAGTCGCCCACCAGCTTCACCCAGCCGTCCCCGCGCCGCGCCTCGCGCGCCACATAGGCCACCAGGTCCTCGGGCTCGATCTCATGCGCGTAGTTGCGGATGTAACGGCGGGTGCGGGCGATGTGCCGGCCCGCGCGGATGATGCGCGGCAGGTCCTCGCGCTCGTCGATCCAGCGGGTGTCGGAGGGCGATCCGGCGTCGCGCAGCAGCAGCGCGCCCGCGTGACGCTCGGTCAGCGCCTGCTTCTCGGTGGTCGCGTCGTCGACCGCGCCGTGCGCGTCGAGTCCCACATGACAGTGGGCGTCCACCAGGCCGGGGAGCACCCAGCCCTCGACAGTGGTGACGTCCCGCGCCCCGGCCGGCCGGTCGAAGGTGATCCGCCCGCCCACCACCCACAACTCGTCGCGCACCCCGTCCAGCGGGTCCGGTCCGACGAGTATCCGTCCCTTGATGTGCAACACCGCGCTGTCGTCCATCACTTCCCTGGCCTGTGGTAGTTTCCCCTTGCCCTGCAAGGGGTCGGTTCGGGCTGGACCGCAACCCTCGGGTTGGAAGCCCCCCGCCTTCAGGTGGGGGAGCGGAGTCACGCAGGCACTGTACGAGCCCGCCGCCACGTGTGGCCAATCACGGTCGATTCGGCTCCGGCGCATCCCGCCGGAGCCGCCGGGCGCAAGTGATCTACGCTGAGCGAGTGATGGTGACGGCCGCGCTCCGGCGCCCGGCGGGAGCGGTGCTGGGCCGGCGCGCCCGGCTGCGCTGGGTGCACCTGCTGCTCGGCGGCGCCCTGTCGATGCCGTTCTATTTGCTGACGAACACGCTGGTGTCACTGGTCCGCCCGGACGGCAACATCCTCTTCCCCTCCTCCCTCGTCCGGCAGTTCGGCGTGCTGTTCCTCGCGCTGGGCCCGGTGGCCGTCACGGCGCTGCATCCGCTCGTCCGGCCCTTCGAGGGCGAGGCGGCC
Organism: Streptomyces sp. NPDC037389; assembly: GCF_040636475.1. Classification (NCBI taxonomy): domain Bacteria; kingdom Bacillati; phylum Actinomycetota; class Actinomycetes; order Kitasatosporales; family Streptomycetaceae; genus Streptomyces; species Streptomyces sp. NPDC037389. The sequence continues at coordinate 691,624 of NZ_JBEZUS010000001.1, read as the reverse complement.
CGGGTGCTGTGCGGGGTGCCCGGGGAGGCGCTGGCCCTGGAGCCCGGCCGGTCGTGGGCCGCCCGGGGCCGGACCGCCGCGTGGTGCGCGCTGCACCTGGCGGCGGGGGCCGTCGTGAGCGGAATGTCGCTGGCCACGCCGCCGGCGGCGCTGTACCTGATCGCCCTGCCGTTCCTGGAGGAGCCGGGCAAGCTCTCCGAGGTCGCCTGGCTGCGCGTCTTCACCGGGCCGGGCGTGCTGCTCACGCCCGTGGCCGGATGCGCGCTGCTGGCGCTGGTCGTCGGCACCTCCTGGGCGGCGGGCTCGCTGCTGGCGCGCTGGGCGCCCGTCCTGCTGGGGCCCACGGCGGCGGACCGGCTCGTGGCGGCCGAGGAGCACGCGCACCGGCTGGCCCTGCGCAACCGGCTGGCACGCGAGCTGCACGACTCGGTCGGGCACGCGCTGAGCGCGGTGAGCCTCCAGGCGAGCGCCGCGCGCCGGGTCCTGGACCACGACCCCGAGTTCGCCCGGCAGGCCCTGGCCGCGATCGAGGAGGCCGCGCGCGAGGCGGTCGGCGAACTCGACGCCGTGCTGGGGCTGCTGCGCGAGGACGGCTCCTCCCCCACCGCCCCGGCGCCCACCCTGGCCGACGTCGGCGGCCTGCTGGAACGCACCCGCGCGGCGGGCGGCACGGTCGAGTGCGTCCTGCCGTCCGGCGGCCTGGAGAAGATCCCCCCGGTGCCCTCCCGCGAGGCCTACCGGATCGTGCAGGAAGGTCTCGGCAACGCCCTGCGGCACGCGGGCGGGTTGCCCGTGCGGCTGCGCGTCGCCGTGCACGACGACACTTTGGAGATACTGATGGAGAACCCCGTGAAGCCCGGCGCCCGGGCCGGCGTCCCCCGCCCCGGCGGCGGCCGCGGCCTCACCGGCATCGCCGAGCGCGCCCGGCTGCTGCGCGGCACGAGCGAGTCCGGCGAACACGACGGCGTATGGCGCCTGTCGGCCCGGCTGCCGCTGCGGGGTGAGGCCCGATGACCGCGACCGAACCGGTGCCGGCCGTGTCGACCGTCGGCCCTGGGCCGGCTGCCGGCCCGATACGTGTCGTCCTCGCGGACGACGAGCACCTCGTCCGCACCGCCCTGCGGGCCATCCTGGGCGCCGAGCCGGGCGTGGAGGTCGTCGGCGAGGCGACCACGGGCGCCGAGGCGGTGTCGGTGGTGCGCGCGCTGCGGCCCGACGTCGTGCTGATGGACGTCCGGATGCCCGAGGCCGACGGCATCCGCGCCACCGAGCGGATCCTGGCCGGCATGGACGACCCGCCGCGCGTCGTCGTGACCACCTTCGAGAACGACGCCTACGTCTACGACGCGCTGCGCGCCGGGGCGTCGGGCTTCCTCCTCAAGCGCGCGGGCGCCGACGAACTCGTCCAGGCCGTGAAGCTGGTGGCCCGGAGCGACTCGCTGCTCTTCCCCGCCGCCGTACGCGCCCTGGCCGCCGCCCACGCCGCCCCCAGGAGCGACGACAGGGCGGCGGCACTGCGGGAACAGCTGTCGGAACGGGAGGCGGAGGTCCTGCGCCTGCTGGCGACCGGTCTGTCGAACACCGAGATCGCCACCCGGATGACGCTGGGCCCCGCCACGATCAAGACCCACGTGGCGGGCGTACTCGCCAAACTGGGGGTACGGGACCGCACGCAGGCGGTCATCGCCGCGTACGAGTGCGGGTTCGTCAGCCCCCGGTAGCCCCCGGTACCCCCGTAGCCCCCGGCGAGGGGCGCGGGGCCGGGGCGGGCGCCCCGGCCCCCCGTCGCGTCAGACGCGCGTCGCGCAGTCGCGGACCGCCTTGGCCAGGGTGGCCGCCTCCGGGGCCGCGCCGCCCGGGAAGGCGAACCGGCGGCGGTTGTAGCCGAAGGCCAGGCCGGCGCTCGGGTCGGCGAAGGCCTGCGAGCCCGCGGCGCCGCTGTGGCCGAAGGAACGGGCACCGAGGAAGGGGTAGTCCACGCCCGTGACGGCGAAGCCCAGGCCGAAGGCGTGGGTCACGCCGCCCAGGGCCAGGTCGGGCCCGAAGGAGTGGACCTCCGCGACACGAGCGGCCGTCTCGGCGGTGAGCAGCGGCGTCTTCCCGTCGACCCCGCTGATCGCGGCCGCGTACATCCGGGCCAGCCCCCGGGCGGAGGCCACACCGCCGGCGGAGGCCTGACCGCCGGCGCGCACCTCGCGGGAGTTGGGCAGGGACTCGAGGTTCGTCGGGTGCTTCGGGTGGTTGATGTTGAAGGCTATGCCCTGGAAGCTCTCGGGCCCGGCGGCGCCCAGGGCCAGCTCCCGCTGCTGCTCGGGCGTGGGGTCCATCGGCTGGGTGGAGAGCCAGCGGTGCTCCTGCTCCTCGGGCAGGCCCAGGTAGAAGTCCAGGCCGTACGGGGCGCGGATCCGGTCCTCGTACACCTCCTGAAGCGTCTGCCCGGTGACCCGGCGGACGACCTCACCGGTCAGGGCGCCGATCACGAACGCGTGGTAGCCGAAGGCCGTGCCCGGGCGCCAGTACGGGCGCTGGCCCGCCAGCCGCTCGGCGATCAGCCGGTCGTCGGCCAGCTCCTCCGGGGTGAACCCGCCGTCGGCGCCCATCAGACCCGCGCGGTGGGCCAGCAGGTCGCGCAGGGTGACGTGCTCCTTGCCCGCCGAACCGAACTCCGGCCAGTAGTGGCGCACTTCCTCGTCCAGGTCCAGCGTGCCGTCCTGGACCAGCAGGGCCACGACGAGGTGCGCCGCGCCCTTGCTGGACGAGAACACGCCGGTCAGCGAGTCCCCCGTGATCTCCGGCCCGCCCCACAGGTCCACGACCTGCCTGCCGTTCACGTACGCCGCCAGCTGCGCCGAGTGCCCGGCGCGCTCCTCGGCCAGCGTGGCCTCGAACGCCTCGCGCACGGGCTCGAAGCCCTCGGCGACGGTGCCCTGCGCGACATGTGCGTCGCCGTTGTCCGTGCCGTTGTCCAAGCCGTTGTCCGACATGTGCTCCCCCATGATCAAAGTCGAATGACGGGTTGCACAGCTTCCGGCCGCGTTCGAATATTCCCAGCCTGATTCGACCCTCGGGTCATGGAACCGTAAAGGCCCATGGCTCGTTACCTCGTACATGACCGCTATGACACCCGGCTCGAACATCCCGCTCTCCGTCGCCCGTGTGACGGTGGACGTCACCGCCCCCGTGCGGCTCGACGTTTCGGGCCTGCTGCTCACCGCCGACGGCAAGGTGCGCTCCGACGACGACTTCGTCTTCTACAACCAGCCCGGCGCCCCCGGTGTGACGCACCGCGCCGCCTCCGGCGCCACGCCCGACGCGATCATCGTCGACACGGCGGCCGTCCCCGCCGACATCGACAAGATCGTGGTCACCGCGAGCCCGGACGCCCAGGGCGCCACCTTCGCGGGCACCGAGCCGACGGCGACCGTGCGCGCCGCCGACGACGGCTCGGTGATCGCCACGTTCACCCCGCCCCGGCTGAACACGGAGACGGCACTGGTGGTCGTGGAGATCTACCGGCGCAACGGCGCGTGGAAGCTCCGCGCGGTCGGTCAGGGATACGCCAACGGTCTGGCGGGCATCGCCACGGACTTCGGGGTGAGCGTGGAGGACCCGGCGGCCGCGCCGGTGGCCGCTCCCGTACCGGCGCCGGTGGCCGCGCCCGCGCCCGTGGTCGCCCCCGTCGCGCCGCCGGTCCCCGCCGCCCCGCCCGCGGTCCCCGGGAAGATCAACCTGGACAAGGGCCGGGTGAGCCTCCGGAAGAACGAGACGGTCTCCCTGGTCAAGGGCGGTCAGCCGCTGACCCGTTCGGTCAGGATGGGCCTCGGCTGGGAGCCCGCCTGGAACGGTCGGGCCATCGACCTCGACGCCTCGGTCATCGCCTACGGCCCCGACCGCAACATGATCGACGCCTGCTACTTCGGCCGGCTCCAGATCCTCAACGGCGTCATCCAGCACTCCGGTGACAACCTCACCGGCGAGGGCTCCGGCGACGACGAGACCATCACCGTGCACATGGGCGGCCTGCCGCCCGAGGTGACGGGCCTCGTCTTCACCGTCAGCTCCTTCAACGGCCAGAAGTTCACCGAGGTCGCCAAGGCGTACTGCCGCCTGCTGGACGCCCAGACCGGCGAGGAGCTGGTCCGCTTCGACCTCACCGGCGCCGAGTCCCAGACCGGCGTCCTGATGTGCAAGTTCATCCGCCAGTTCTCGGGCGAGTGGGAGATGACGGCCTTGGGCGACTTCGTCAAGGCCAAGACGGTACGGGATCTGGTGAAGCCGGCGGCGCAGGCGCTGTAGCCGTTCGCCCCGCCGGGGCGAACGGGCGGGCCCGGATCAGGCGGGGATCCTGCCCGCCGCCACCGTGGCCAGCCGCCGGTACGAGTCCAGCAGCGCGTCCCTGTCGTACGAACTGGTCGTGACCAGCACCTCGTCCGCCCCGGTGCGGGCCACGAGGGAGTCGAGCGCTGTCGCCACGTCGTCCTCGGTCCCGTGGACGTGGCCGCGCAGCCCGGCCTCGTAGAACCCGCGCTCCCGTTCCGTCATCGCCGGGACCAGCGTCTCCTCGACCTCCTCGGCGGGGCGCAGGGGCGGGAACACGCCGTGCGTGCGCGAGTGGGCCAGGGCCCATGCCTCGGGGACGAGCAGGCGCCGGGCCGCCTCGCGGGTCTCGGCCACGGCCACGTTCCCGGCGACCATTACGTAGGGCTCGTGCCACCACGGGGAGGGCGTGAAGGCCGCCCGGTAGCGGTTTATGGCGGCCGTCATCGCCTCCTCGCCGTTGAGGCCTCCGATGACCAGTGCGGCTCCGGCGCGGGCGGCCGTGTCTGCTCCCGCGTTGTTGGCGAGCACGAACAGCGGTGGGCGCAGGCCCTCGGCGGGGAGCGCGTGTACCCCGGGGTGCGGGGCGGGCTCGCCCGTGAACCAGCCGGCCAGTTCCGCCAGCCGGTCCGCGAAGCCGTCCATCGCGTCCTTCTCCACGCCCAGGGCCCGCCGGATGCCGTCCGTGAAACCGACCGAGCGGCCGAGGCCCATGTCGATCCGGCCGGGGAAGAGGGAGGCGAGCACCCCGAACTGCTCGGCGACCACCAGGGGGCGGTGGTTGGGCAGCATCACGCCGCCGGTGCCGACGCGGATGCGGGAGGTCGCGGCGGCGACGGCCGCGGCGAGCACGGTGGGGGCGGAGCCGGCGACGCCGGGGACGCCGTGGTGTTCCGACACCCAGAAGCGGTGGTAGCCGAGTGCCTCGACCTGCTGGGCGAAGGCCACGGTGTTCCGCAGCGCGTCACCGGGCTCCTCGTGCCGGCGGGTGCGGGAACGGTCGAGTACGGAGAGCTTGAACGTCACGTATGGGTCAACGCGGTGGGGTGCGGGGGATTCCCGCCGGTGGGTGGGGCGGGGGCGGGGTGGACGGGCGAAACCCGCGCCGAAGGCGCGGGCACCCCCACGGCGGCGAGCCGGAAGTCCACGGAACCCGGCAGGGGCTAACCCCGCGATCGCGCCTTGAAGGCGGCCTTACGGGCCGCCTTCGCCGTCGCCTTGTCCGGGTGCAGCCTCCCCATCGCCTCCAGGACGTCCGCCGTCGCCGGGTGCTCCACCCGCCAGACCGCGTCGAAGAAGCCGCTGTGCCCGCTCACGAGGCCCTCGACGAGCTCGCGCAGCTCCTCCGGGTCGTCCGCCTCCGTGTCCAGCCGGGCGGCGATCGTGTCGACGGTCAGCCAGAAGACCATGTCCTCGCCGGGCGGCGGCACGTCCGTCGCGCCCTGCTCGGCGAGCCAGACGCGGGCGAGGCCGCCGAGCTGCGGGTCGTCGAGGACCTCGCGGAGGGCGGGCTCGGCCTCGGGGCCGACGAGGGACAGCGTCTGCTGGCAGACGAGGCGGCGCCCCGGCGCCTCCTCGTCCGCGCCGCGCGCGGCGGCGAGCAGCTCGCGGGCCGCGTCGAGCGGCGTGCGGCGGGCGAGCCACAGCTCGGCCTCGGCGCGCACGGCGAAGCCGGGGTGACCGGGGAGCGCCGCGAGGAGGTCGGTGGCGGAGGACTCGGCGAGGTCGCCGACGGCCGGGGCGTCGATGCCGGCGTCGAGCATGCGGGACCGTACGGCGAAGAGGCCGAGCGGGGTGAGGGCCACCATGCCGTAGCGGCTGACGTCCTCCTCCTCGGGGAGGTCGGAGGTCACGCCGTCGACGGACTCCCGGATGTGGCCCTCGCCGTCGACGACCTCGATCAGGGACTCGTCCACCGGCTGGTAGCGCACCAGGCCGGTCGGCGCGAGGATCCGGAACTGGTCGTCCAGGCGCATCATCGCGTCGGAGACCTCTTCCAGGACGTCGTCCGTGGGCTCGTCCATGTCATCCGGGACGATCATGGAGGCGGCGAGCGCGGGCAGCGGGACGGGCCGGTCGGGCGAGCCCTCGTCGAGCGCGGTCAGCAGGTAGAGGTTGCCGAGGACGCCATCGAGGAAGTCGGCCTCCTCCTCGGGGTTCCAGTCGATCGCGTCGAGGTCGAGGTCGCCGTCGCCGCTCTCGGAGAGCTGCTCGACGAGGTCGCCCAGGTCGGGCGCGGCGGCGTCGGCCAGGACGGTCTCCAGGCCGCCGAGCCACAGGTCCAGGATGTCCTGGGGGCTGCCGGAGGTGAGCGTGGCCAGCTCTTCCCCGGCGACGGCCGTGCCGTGGGGCTCGTCGGAGGAGGCGTCGGCGGGCTCGTCGGCGGACTCGGTGAATTCGACCAGGCCCGTGTCCAGCGCCAGCTGCCAGGCCTCGGCCGCGTACGCCGGGCCGTCCTCGTCGTCCTCCAGGCCGAGCAGTCCGGTCGCCGTCTTCAGCTGCCCGGCGAGCAGCTCGCCGCCCGCGCCGACCGGGGTGCCCTCGCCGGCCCAGCGGGCGAGCTTCGCGGCGCGGACGAACAGCGGCGCGGACAGCGCGTCGCGCGCGAGCTCGGCGTCGGAGGGGAGCCGCACCGGCGGCATGGTCGGGCGGTCTCCTGACATCAGGGGGGCATCTCCTCGTCGTGACGGCCGCGCCGCGGTCCCGGGCGCGCAGTGCCCCACCTTAGACGGGTTTTCCGCGCCGGCTCGCGCGTCGCGGGGCCCGTTACCGGCGGTTCGTCCACGGGTTACCCGCGGACCCTTGACAACTGGCCGGAATTCAGCGGACATTGACGCGCGTAGATCATCTGTTGCTCGGATGACGGCGGGTGATCTCATCCGATCGGCATCCCGGTCGCCCCCTCATCGTTCCCACCGGAGGACTTTGTGCTGTCCCACCGCCGCCGTGCCGCGACCGTCGGCTCCCTCATAGCCGGCGCGCTCGCGGCCGGGCTGATCGCCCCGGCCCAGTCCGCGAGCGCCGCCGACGCCGGTGTCCGCGTCCACGACATCCAGGGCACCACGCGTATCTCGCCGTTCGCCGGCAAGCAGGTCACGGACGTACCGGGCATCGTCACGGCCGTGAAGAACTTCGGCCCGGCGCGCGGCTTCTGGGTCCAGGACCCCCACCCGGACCGCGACGAGGCCACCAGCGAGGCGATCTTCGTCTTCACCGGCGCGACCGCCCCGGCCGTCGCCGTCGGCGACTCCGTGCTCGTCTCCGGCACCGTCACCGAGTACTACCCCGGCGGCGAGGCGGCGGGCGGCCAGTCGGTCACCCAGCTGACCAAGCCCACCGTGACCGTGCGGTCCTCCGGCAACGCCCTGCCCGCCGCCGTCCGGCTGAACGCGGCCGCCGTTCCGTCCCGCTACGCGCCCGACGCGCACGGCGGTTCCATCGAGAAGCTGCCGCTGAAGCCCCGCCGCTACGCGCTCGACCGGCTGGAGTCCCTGGAGGGCATGCGGGTCGAGGTCGTCGACGCCCCCGTCGTCGGCGCCACCAGCGAGTACAAGGACCTGTGGGTCACCGCGGCGCCCCGCCACAACCGCACCGGGCGCGGCGGCACCCTCTACGGCTCCTACGACGACCCCAACGCCGGCCGGGTGAAGGTCGCCTCCCTCCTCCCCTACGCCCAGCACCCCTTCCCGGTCGCGAACGTCGGTGACGAGCTCTCCGGGGTCACGGCCGGCCCACTCGACTACGACAACCACGGCGGCTACACCATCCAGGCCACCGAACTGGGCGCGCTCGCCGACCACAAGCTCCAGCGCGAGACCACGCGCAAGCAGCGCGGCGACGAGCTGGCCGTCGCCACGTACAACGTGGAGAACCTCTCCCCCAAGACCCCGCAGGCGAAGTTCGACCGCCTCGCCGGGGCCCTGGTGACCAACCTCGCCTCGCCCGACGTCGTGGCCCTGGAGGAGGTCCAGGACAACGACGGCACGACGAACGGCGGTGTCGTGGATGCCACGCAGACGCTGAAGAAGCTCACGGACGCCATCGCCGCCGCGGGCGGCCCCGCCTATCAGTGGCGGCAGATCGACCCCGTCGACGGCAAGGACGGCGGCCAGCCCGGCGGCAACATCCGTACCGCCTTCCTCTTCAACCCCGCCCGGGTCTCCTTCAAGGACATCCCGGGCGGCGACTCCACCACGGCCGTGAAGGTCGGCCGCGCGGGCGGCAAGGCCGTGCTCTCCGCCTCCCCCGGTCGCATCGAGCCGGGCGACGCCGCCTGGACCAACAGCCGCAAGCCGCTGGCCGGCCAGTTCTCCTTCCGGGGCAAGGACGTCTTCGTCGTCGCCAACCACTTCAACTCCAAGGGCGGCGACCAGGGCCTCGACAGCCGCTTCCAGTCCCCGGCCCGGACGTCCGAGACCCAGCGGCTCCAGCAGGCGAAGCTCGTCAACGGCTTCGTCAAGCAGCTCCTCGCCGCCGACCGGAACGCCGACGTGATCGTCGCGGGCGACCTCAACGACTACCAGTTCTCCCCCGCCCTCAAGGCCCTCACCGCCGGCGGCGCCCTGACGGACCAGGTCACCCGGCTCCCCGCGAAGGAGCGGTACGGCTATGTCTTCCAGGGCAACTCCCAGGTGCTGGACCACATCCTCACCAGCCGTCATGTGAGCCGCGTGGACTACGACATCGTCCACATCAACGCCGAGTTCGCCGACCAGGCGAGCGACCACGACCCGCAGGTGCTGCGCTGGAAGCCGTAGCAGTGCTTAGGTAATTCGCTCAGAACATTTAAATGGACCTGTACGGTCGAAGGGCCCAGAATCCGGGGGAGGCACCCGAACCCGGAGCGTGACGCCATGCCACCCACCAAGCCCTTCGGCCGTACCGTCTGTGCGATGGTGACGCCGTTCACCGCCGACGGCGCACTCGACCTCGACGGCGCGCAACGGCTCGCCGACCGCCTCGTCACGGAGGGCGGCTGCGACGGCCTCGTCCTCAGCGGCACCACCGGCGAGTCGCCGACCACCACCGACGCGGAGAAGAGCGCTCTCGTCACGGCCGTCGTCGAGGCCGTGGGCGACCGCGCCCGGATCACGGCCGGGGTGGGGTCGGCCGACACCCGGCACACCGCCGGACTGGCCCGGGCCGCCGAACGGGCCGGCGCCCACGGCGTCCTGGTCGTCACCCCGTACTACAGCAGGCCGCCGCAGGAGGACATCGCGGAGCACTTCCGCACGGTGGCCGACGCGGTGGGCGTCCCGGTGATGCTCTACGACATCCCGGGCCGCACGGGCACCCGCATCGAGCCCGACACCATGCTGCGGCTGGCCGAGCACCCGCGCGTCGCCGGGGTCAAGGACTGCGCCTACGACCTGCTCGGCAGCTCGAAGGTGATCGCGGCGACGGGCCTCGCCTACTACTCCGGCTGCGAGGAGCTCAACCTTCCGCTGCGTGCGGTGGGAGGGACGGGCTATGTCAGCACCGTGGCCAACGTCGCCGGCCCGGCGCTGGCCGCCGTGCTGGACGCGTTCGACCGCGGCGAGAACGCGGAGGCCACCCGGCTCCACCAGCGCGTCCTGCCCCTGGCGGAACAGATGATGGCCGCGGGCCTCCCCGGCACGGTCACGGCGAAGGCCCTGCTGGGAGCGCTGGGCCTCCCGGGCGGGCCCGTGCGGGCGCCGCTGCGTGAGGCTTCGAAGGAGCGCACCGAGGCGCTGTTGAAGGTGTACGAGGGCCTTGGGCAGGCGGTGATCCCGCCCGTCCGGGAAGGGACGGGGCAGAGTGGGGCGGGGTGCGAACCCCGCCCCGGCCGCCTCAGTCGTTGCTGTGGAGGATCTCGTTGAGCCCGCCCCACGTGCTCTTGTACGGGCGGGCCTCGACGGCGCCAGTGGTGGAGTTGCGGCGGAAGAGGATGTTGTCGGCGCCCGAGAGGGTCAGGGCCTTGACGATCTCGCCGTCCGGCATGGTGACCCGGGTGCCGGCGGTGACGTAGAGGCCCGCCTCGACGACGCACTCGTCGCCCAGCGCGATGCCGATGCCCGACTCCGCGCCGAGCAGGCAGCGCTCGCCGATGGAGATGATCTGCTTGCCGCCACCGGAAAGGGTGCCCATGGTGGAGGCGCCGCCGCCGATGTCGGTACCGTCGCCGACGACGACGCCCGCGCTGATCCGGCCCTCGACCATGGAGGTACCGAGCGTACCGGCGTTGAAGTTGACGAAGCCCTCGTGCATGACGGTGGTGCCGGAGCCCAGGTGGGCGCCCAGGCGGACCCGGTCGGCGTCGGCGATGCGGACGCCCGAGGGGACCACGTAGTCGGTCATGCGCGGGAACTTGTCGACGCTGGTGACCTGGAGGTGGAGGCCCTCGGCGCGGGCGGCGAGGCGCGCGGCCTCGACCCGGTCGACGGGGACCGGGCCCAGCGAGGTCCAGGCGACGTTGGCGAGCAGGCCGAAGACGCCGTCGAGGTTCTGGCCGTGCGGCTTGACCAGACGGTGGGAGAGCAGGTGCAGCCGCAGGTAGGCGTCGTGCGCGTCGGACGGCTTGTCCTCCAGCGAGGCGATGACCGTGCGGACGGCGACGACCTCGACCCCGCGACGCGGGTCCGGGCCCACGGCCTTGAGAGCGCCCTCGCCGAGCAGCTCCGCGGCCCGCTCGGCGGTCAGCCGCTCGGTGCCGGCCGGGCCGGGCGCGTCGGCCAGCTCGGGGGCCGGGAACCAGGTGTCGAGGACGGTACCGTCCGCGGCGAGGGTGGCGAGGCCGGCGGCGACGGCGCCGGTGGTACGGGAAGCGGTGGCAACAGCATCGGTCATGTCCGGAAACCTAACCGGACCGGCCCGTCCAAGGCGAACCGGCCGCCCCTCCCCACCCCTTACCGGCCGCTGCGCGCCCCGCTCACACGGATGGCGCAGCCCCGCCAGCCGGTCGGCCGCGCTCGCGTCGCCCGCGCGGATGAACCGGCATATCCAGTGGAGTGGGCGGTCCCGCCCACTCCACTGTCCCGTCGTGAACGGATGCCGCATGAGACAGCTCCGACGCTGCCTGACCACGGCCCTGGTCCTGGCCCTCCCGCTCACCGCCGCCCCGTTCGCGGCGGCCGACCACGGCCCCGGGCGCTCGGGGCACCACCGGGCGCCGCTGCGCAGGACGGCCGGCGAGCCGGTGCCCGCGCACTACATCGTCACCCTGCGCAAGGGCGCCAGCCCGCGCACGCTGACGAGCGTGCTGGGCGTCGTCCCGGACCGCATCTACACCCACACCCTGACCGGCTTCGCCGCCCGGCTCACCCCGCAGCAGCTGGAGGCCGTGCGCAGCTCCCCGGAGGTCGAGGCCGTCGAGGAGGACGCGGTCTACGCCCAGGCGGCCGAGGGCCCCCCGTCCATACGCTCCCGGGCGGCGACGGACTCCTGGGGCCTGGACCGCGTGGACCAGCGCAACCTCCCCCTGGACGGCCGGTTCACCGTCAACGGCACAGGTGAGGGCGTCACCGCCTACATCATGGACACCGGCATCGACTACTCCCATCCCGACTTCGGCGGCCGGGCCCGCAAGGGCGTCGACGAGGTGACCCCGGGCGGCGACGGCCGGGACTGCGCGAGCGGCAGCGGCCACGGCACGCATGTGGCGGGGGTGGTGGGCAGCGCGACGTACGGCGTGGCGCGCCGGGCGTCCCTGGTCAGTGTGCGGGTGCTGGACTGCGCCGGGCGGGGTACGACGTCGGCCATCGTGTCCGGCTTCGAGTATGTGGCCACGAGCGCGCCGCCCGCCTCGGTCCTCAACGCGTCCCTCGTCGGCCCGGTGTCGCAGGCCATGGACAACGCCGCGAACAGCGTCGCCGCCAAGGGGACGCCGGCGCTGGTCGCGGCCGGCAATTCCAACGACGGCGCCTGCAACCACTCCCCGGCCGCCGCCCTCCAGGCCCTGGCCGTGGGCGCGACCAACCGCATGGACCAGATGACGGACTTCACCAGCTACGGCCCGTGCGCACGGATCCTCGCCCCGGGCGAGGAGATCCTCTCGCTGCGGGTGGGCGGCGGCACCACCACCAAGAGCGGCACCTCGCAGGCCACCCCGTTCGTCACGGGCGTCGCGGCCCTGTACAAGGCGCAGAACCCGGCCGCGAGCTCGGCGACGGTCGTCAACTGGCTCATCTCGCAGTCCACCAAGGACGTGGTGACGGATGTGAAGCCGGGCACGCCGAACCGGCTGCTGTACACGGGCGGCCTCTGACGGTCCCGGTCCCCGGCGGGCGCCGGGGACAATCGTGGGGAACCATGCCGTCAGCGCGAGGGAATCCGACGATGAATCATCTGCCGTCCGAGGCACGGCCGCACGCGGCGACCTTCATGGGCTGGCCCCCGGTCGGCCCGGTCTGGGGCGAGTGGACGGCCGCCGTGCGCGAGGACGTCGCCGCGATCGCCCGGACGGTCGCCGACTACGAGCCGGTGGTGATGCTCGCGTCGCCGAAGGACGCGGCGGACGCCCGGAGGGCGTGCGGCGGCGCGGTGGAGGTCGTGGAGGTGCCGGTGGACGACCTCTGGCTGCGCGATTCCGGGCCGGTGTTCGTCACCGGCGAGGACGGGACGGTCTCCGGCGTCGACTTCGGCTTCAACGGCTGGGGCGGGAAGCAGGAGCACTCCCGGGATGGTCTGGTGGCCCGCCGTCTGCTGGAGCTGCTCGGCGTCCCGCGGATCGAGGCGCCCCTGGTGGCCGAGGGCGGCTCCCTGGAGACCGACAGCGACGGCACGTTGCTCGTCACGGAGAGCTCGCTGGTCAACGACAACCGCAACCCGGGCCGGACCCGCGACGACATCGAACAAGCCCTGTCCCGGCTGCTCGGCGTCCGGAAGGTCATCTGGCTTCCGGGTGTGTGCGGCGAGGACATCACCGACTGCCACGTCGACGCCCTCGCCCGCTTCGCCGGGCCCGCCACCGTGCTCCTCAGCCGCCCGCCCGCGGGCACGGCGCCCGATGTGTGGACACGCGTGTACGAAGAGGCCCGCGCCGCCCTGGAGTCGGCCACCGACGCCCGGGGCCGCGCCCTGGAGATCATCGAGCTCCCGGAGCCCGACCCGGCCGCCCTGGGCGAGCGGGGCGAGGACTTCCTGGGCTCCTACGTCAACTACTACGTGGCGAACGGCGCGGTGGTCGTCCCGCGCTTCGGCGACCGCGACGCCGACGAGGAGGCGGCCTCGATCATCGGCTCCCTCCACCCGGGCCGCGAGGTGCGCGCCGTCGCCATCCCCACGCTCGCCGAGGGCGGCGGCGGCATCCACTGCGCCACACAGCAGCGGCCCGCCTCCTGACGGTTCAGGAGGCGGGCCGGCCGCTGTCGAAGGCGTGTCGCTCAGACGTTGAAGCCCAGCGCGCGAAGCTGCTCGCGACCCTCGTCGGTGATCTTGTCGGGGCCCCACGGCGGCATCCAGACCCAGTTGATCCGGAGCTCGTTGACGATGCCGTCGGTCACCGACTTCGCCTGGTCCTCGATGACGTCGGTCAGCGGGCAGGCCGCGGACGTCAGGGTCATGTCGAGGGTGGCGATGTTGGCGTCGTCGATGTGGATGCCGTAGATCAGGCCGAGGTTGACGACGTCGATGCCCAGCTCGGGGTCGACCACGTCGTAGAGGGCCTCGCGGACCTCCTCCTCGGTGGCCGGCTTGGTGGTCACCTCGCCGGCCGCCTCCGTGGTCGCGTCTGCGTTGTCGCTCATGCGGTCTTCCTCTCAGCGCCCTCGCCCAGTGCCTGGGCGGTCGCGTCCTTCCACGCCATCCAGCTCAGCAGAGCACACTTGACGCGTGCGGGGTACTTGGAGACGCCGGCGAACGCGACCGCGTCCTCCAGCACCTCCTCCATCGCGTCGTCCGGCTCGATCCGGCCCTTGGACTGCATCAGTTCCAGGAAGGTCTCCTGGATCCGGCGGGCCTCGTCGAGGTCCTTGCCGACCAGCAGCTCGTTGAGCACCGAGGCGCTCGCCTGGCTGATGGAGCAGCCCTGACCCTCGTAGGAGACGTCCTCGATCGTCTCACCGGACATCCGCACACGCAGCGTGATCTCGTCGCCGCAGGTGGGGTTGACGTGGTGGACCTCGGCGTCGCCGTCCCGCAGGCCGCGCCCATGGGGATTCTTGTAGTGGTCCAGGATCACGTCCTGGTACATCGAATCAAGCTTCACAGTCAGCCCTTGTCACCCGAAGAAGTTCCGTACGTGCTCCAGGCCCTCGATCAGCGCGTCGACCTCGCCGGGCGTGGAGTACAGGTAGAACGACGCTCGCGTGGTCGCCGGAATTCCGTAGCGCAGGCAGACGGGGCGGGCGCAGTGGTGGCCGACCCGGACCGCGATGCCCTGCTCGTCGAGGACCTGGCCCACGTCGTGCGGGTGGATGTCGCCGAGGGTGAAGGAGACGGCGGCGCCGCGGTCCTCGGCCGTGGTGGGGCCGATGATCCGCAGATCGGGCACCTCCTGGAGCCGACGGATCGCATACTCCGTGATCACGTGCTCGTGACGGGCGATGTTCTCCATGCCGATGGAGGTGAGGTAGTCCACCGCGGCACCCAGGCCCACGGCCTGGGCGATCGGGGGCGTACCGGCCTCGAACTTATGCGGCGCGGGGGCGTAGGTGGAGGAGTGCATCGAGACGGTCTCGATCATCTCGCCGCCGCCGAGGAACGGCGGGAGGTCCTCCAGCAGTTCCTGGCGGCCCCACAGCACGCCGATGCCGTCCGGAGCGCACATCTTGTGACCGGTGAAGGCCACGAAGTCCGCCTGGAGGGCCTGGACGTCGAGGGGCATGTGGGGGGCGGCCTGGGAGGCGTCGATGACGACGAGCGCACCGACCTCCTGGGCGCGGCGGACGATCGCCTCGACCGGGTTGAGGGTGCCCAGGATGTTGGAGACCAGGACGAAGGAGACGACCTTGGTCTTCTCCGTGATGACCTGGTCGATGTTCGACAGATCGAGGCGGCCGTCGTCGGTGAGGCCGAACCACTTCAGCTTCGCGCCGGTGCGCTGCGAGAGCAGCTGCCACGGGACGATGTTGGAGTGGTGTTCCATCTCCGTGATGACGATCTCGGTGTCGTGATCCACCCGGTAGGGCTCATCCGCCCAGCCGAGCATGTTCGCCACGAGGTTGAGCGACTCGGAGGCGTTCTTGGTGAAGATCACCTCATCGCGGCTCGGGGCGTTGATGAAGGCCGCGACCTTGTCGCGGGCGCCTTCGTAGAGGGCCGTGGCCTCCTCGGCGAGCACGTGCACGCCACGGTGGACATTGGCGTTGTGCCGCTCGTAGTGGGCGTTGATCACGTCCAGGACCTGGCGCGGCTTCTGCGAGGTCGCCGCGTTGTCCAGGTAGATGAGCTTCTTGTCGCCATGGACCACACGGTCCAGGATCGGGAAGTCCTTACGGATCGCGTCGGTGTCCAGCAGGCCCGGCAGCAGTATCGTCACGCCGTTACGCCACCCTTCACGTACGCCTCGTAGCCCTCGTTCTCCAGCTTGTCGGCCAGCTCGGCACCGCCGGACTCGACGACGCGGCCGTTCGCGAAGACGTGCACGAAGTCGGGCTTGATGTAGCGCAGGATGCGCGTGTAGTGGGTGATCAGCAGCGTGCCCACCTCGCCCGTCTCGCGGACACGGTTCACGCCCTCGGAGACGATGCGCAGCGCGTCGACGTCCAGGCCGGAGTCCGTCTCGTCGAGGATCGCGATCTTCGGCTTCAGGAGCTCCAGCTGAAGGATCTCGTGACGCTTCTTCTCACCGCCGGAGAAGCCCTCGTTGACGTTGCGCTCGGCGAAGGCCGGGTCCATCTGGAGCTGCTCCATGGCGGACTTGACCTCCTTCACCCAGGTGCGCAGCTTGGGGGCCTCGCCGCGGACGGCGGTGGCGGAGGTGCGCAGGAAGTTGGAGACCGAGACACCGGGGACCTCGACCGGGTACTGCATGGCGAGGAAGACACCGGCGCGGGCGCGCTCGTCGACGGACATCTCCAGGACGTCCTCACCGTCGAGGGTGACGGTGCCGCCGGTGATCGTGTACTTGGGGTGACCGGCCAGGGAGTAGGCCAGGGTGGACTTGCCGGAGCCGTTGGGGCCCATGATGGCGTGGGTCTCGCCCTGCTTCACGGTCAGGTCGACGCCCTTGAGGATCTCCCGGGAGCCGTTCTCGGCCTCGACGGAAACGTGCAGGTCGTGAATCTCAAGCGTAGCCATGGGGAACTCAGGACTCCTGGGTGACGGAGACGAGCACATCGTCCCCTTCGATCTTGACGGGGTAAACGGGGACGGGCTGCGTCGCGGGGAGGCAGTCGGGCTTGCCGGTGCGCAGGTCGAAGCTGGAGCCGTGCAGCCAGCACTCGATGTGGCAGTTCTCCACCTCGCCCTCGGAGAGGGAGACGTTCGCGTGCGAGCAGATGTCGTTGATCGCGAACACCTCGCCCTCGGTGCGGACGATGGACACCGGGGTGCCGTCGACCTCGACGCGCTTGGGCGTGTCCTCCTCGAGCTCGCCGAGGGAGGCCACCTTCACGAAATCGCTCATGCGACCGCCGCCTTCAGCTCTTCCTCGATCTTGGCGATGAGGCGCTCCTCCAGCTCGGGAATGCCGATCTGCTGGACGAGCTCGGCGAAGAAGCCACGGACGACCAGGCGGCGGGCCTCGTGCTCCGGGATGCCGCGGGCCATCAGGTAGAAGAGCTGCTCGTCGTCGAAGCGGCCGGTCGCCGAGGCGTGGCCGGCGCCGACGATCTCACCGGTCTCGATCTCCAGGTTGGGGACCGAGTCGACGCGGGCGCCGTCGGTGAGGACGAGGTTGCGGTTGAGCTCGTAGGTGTCGGTGCCCTCGGCCTCCGCACGGATGAGGACGTCGCCGATCCAGACCGCGTGGGCGTCCTTGCCCTGCAGCGCGCCCTTGTAGACGACGTTGCTGCGGCAGTGCGGAGTGTCGTGGTCGACGAAGAGCCGGTGCTCCTGGTGCTGGCCGTTGTCGGTGAAGTACAGGCCGTAGAGCTCGGCCTCGCCGCCGGGGGCGCCGTAGACGACCCGGGGGTGGAGGCGGACCAGGTCGCCGCCGAAGGTGACGATCACGGACTTGAAGGAGGCGTCACGGCCGACCAGCGCGGTGTGCTGGGCGACGTGGACGGCGGTGCCGTCCCAGTCCTGGACGGAGACGACGGTGAGCTTGGCGCCGTCGCCGATGAGGTACTCGACGTTGGCGGCGAGGGTGGCGTCACCGGTGTGGTCGATGACGACGACGGCCTCGGCGAAGGCGCCGATCTCGACGACCTGGTGGCCGAAGGCCACGCCGCCCTGGCCGCGCACGGAGATCCGCACGGGCTCGGAGAGCACGGTGTCCTTGGGGATCGAGACGACCGAGGCCTTCTCGAAGGAGCTGTACGCCTGGGCGGCGACCCGGTCGACCGGCTTGCCGGACCGGCCCAGCCGGGCGTCGTCCCGGCCGACGGTCTCCACGGTCACGCCCTCGGGGGCCTCGACCTCGACCTTGACGCCGGCGCCGTCCGTGACCGCCGTGCCGTCGTGCAGACCGCGCAGACGCTGGAGCGGGGTGAACCGCCACTCCTCCTCGCGGCCGTGGGGCACGGGGAAATCGGCGACGTCGTACGAGGCGGGCGCGCTCACTCGCGCGTCGATGGGCTGCCGGGGGCCGCCCACCTGGATGGCGCCGTCGGTCGTGCTGCCGGCGGGAGTGTTGTCAGCCATGGCTGTCGTCGTGCTCTCTTCCTGTCACAAAGGGTTCGCTGCGATGGGGCGGGGGCGGCGGTCAGCCGACGGAGCCTTCCATCTGCAGCTCGATCAGCCGGTTGAGCTCCAGCGCGTACTCCATGGGCAGCTCGCGGGCGATCGGCTCGACGAAACCACGCACGATCATCGCCATGGCCTCGTCCTCGGACAGACCACGGCTCATCAGGTAGAAGAGCTGATCGTCACTGACCTTGGAGACCGTCGCCTCGTGACCCATGGAGACGTCGTCCTCACGGACGTCGACATACGGGTAGGTGTCCGAGCGGGAGATCGTGTCCACCAGCAGCGCGTCACACAGAACGTTCGACTTCGAGCCGTGCGCACCCTCGCCGATCTCGATCAGACCGCGGTAGGAGGTACGGCCGCCGCCTCGCGCCACCGACTTGGAGACGATGTTGGAGGAGGTGTTCGGCGCCATGTGGACCATCTTCGCGCCGGCGTCCTGGTGCTGGCCCTCACCCGAGAAGGCGATCGAGAGGGTCTCTCCCTTGGCGTGCTCGCCCATCAGGTAGACGGCCGGGTACTTCATCGTCACCTTCGAGCCGATGTTGCCGTCGACCCACTCCATGGTCGCGCCCTCATAGGCCACGGCGCGCTTGGTGACCAGGTTGTAGACGTTGTTCGACCAGTTCTGGATCGTCGTGTAGCGGCAGCGGCCGCCCTTCTTCACGATGATCTCCACCACCGCGCTGTGCAGCGAGTCCGAGGAGTAGATCGGGGCGGTGCAGCCCTCGACGTAGTGGACGTAGGCGTCCTCGTCGACGATGATCAGCGTCCGCTCGAACTGGCCCATGTTCTCCGTGTTGATCCGGAAGTAGGCCTGGAGCGGGATGTCGACGCGGACACCCTTGGGGACGTAGATGAACGAGCCACCCGACCACACAGCCGTGTTCAGCGAGGCGAACTTGTTGTCACCCACCGGGATGACCGTGCCGAAGTACTCCTGGAACAGCTCCGGGTGCTCCTTCAGCGCCGTGTCGGTGTCCAGGAAGATGACACCCTGCTCCTCCAGGTCCTCACGGATCTGGTGGTACACGACCTCGGACTCGTACTGGGCGGCCACACCCGCGACCAGGCGCTGCTTCTCCGCCTCGGGGATGCCCAGCTTGTCGTAGGTGTTCTTGATGTCCTCCGGCAGGTCCTCCCAGGAAGCGGCCTGCTTCTCGGTCGAGCGCACGAAGTACTTGATGTTGTCGAAGTCGATACCGGTCAGGTCCGAGCCCCAGGTCGGCATGGGCTTCTTGTCGAAGAGCCGCAGGCCCTTCAGGCGGAGCTTGAGCATCCACTCGGGCTCGGACTTCTTCGCCGAGATATCGCGGACGACCTCCTCGGAGAGGCCGCGCTTGGCCGCGGCACCGGCCTCGTCGGAGTCGGCCCAGCCGTATTCGTACGTGCCCAGGCCCTCGAGCTCAGGGTGGGCAGTCTCCGTGGGGAGAGTCATGCGGGGTTCCTCCCGGCCGTGCTGGTGGATGCGGTGGTGGTCTTTTTGGGGATGAACGTCGTGCACACTCCGTCGCCGTGGGCGATGGTGGCAAGACGCTGCACATGTGTCCCGAGCAGGCGGGAGAAGACCTCGGTCTCCGCCTCGCACAGCTGCGGGAACTGCTCGGCGACATGGGCGACCGGGCAGTGGTGCTGGCAAAGCTGTTCGCCGACCGGTGCGCTACGCGCCGTAGCAGCGTACCCGTCCGCGGTCAATGCCCGGGCGAGAGCCTCTGCGCGGCTCTCGGGGGCGACGGCCTCCAGGGCCTCGCGATATCCCTCGGCCTGGGCGGCCATCCGGGCCCGGGCGAACGCCGCGACGGCGGCCTCGCCCATCTCGCCGCCCCCGGCGGACTGGGCGATCCAGCGCAGGGCGTCCTGGGCGAGCTTGTCGTAGGCCTGGTCGAAAGCGTCCCGGCCGCAGTCGGTGAGGGCGAAGACCTTGGCGGGCCGGCCGCGGCCGCGCGCCCCGTAGACGCGCTTCTCGCGGGCTTCGACGACGCCGTCGGCGACGAGGGTGTCGAGGTGCCGGCGGACGGCGGCGGAGGTCAGCTCCAGCCGCACGGCCAGCTCGGCGGCGGTGGAGGGCCCGTGGTCGAGGATGGACCGGGCGACGCGATTGCGGGTGCCGTGCTGCTCGTCATGAGCGCGCTGCTCGGGAGCCGGCACCTCCCGCGACGGTGCGGGCAGGGCCGGGCGCGGCCCGGCGGCCACCTCGGCCACGGGGCTCTGTGAAGCCTCGCCCGCGTATTTCACAACACCATTGTTGCGTAATTGCCCGAAGGGCGACAAGCTCCACCGGGTCACGGAACGGTGGCTTTGATCACTTAGGGTCACCTAACCGCGCCCCCCGCCGGGGTCCGTTCCGCCCCGCCCTCCGTACACTTCCCCGCATGCATGAAGAGCCCGCGGTCGAGGTCCACGGCCTGGTCAAGCGGTACGGGACGAAAAACGCGGTGAACGGTCTCGACCTGACCGTCGCGCGCGGCGGCGTGACCGCCGTCCTCGGCCCCAACGGCGCCGGAAAGACCACCACCATCGAGACCTGCGAGGGCTACCGGCGGCCCGACGCCGGCACCGTACGCGTTCTCGGCCTGGACCCCCTCGCCGACGCCGCCGACCTGCGCCCACGTGTCGGAGTGATGCTCCAGAGCGGCGGCGTCCACGCGGGCGCGCGCGCCGAGGAGATGCTGCGCCACACCGCGTCCCTCCACGCCCACCCCCTGGACGTGGGCATGCTGATCGAGCGGCTCGGGCTGGGCGACTGCGGCCGTACGACGTACCGCAGGCTCTCCGGCGGCCAGCAGCAGCGCCTCTCGCTCGCCATGGCCGTCGTCGGCCGCCCCGAGCTGGTCTTCCTCGACGAGCCGACGGCCGGCCTGGACCCGCAGGCCCGCCGCGCCACCTGGAACCTGGTGCGCGAGCTGCGCGCCGACGGCGTCACGGTCGTCCTGACCACGCACTACATGGACGAGGCGGAACAGCTCGCCGACGACGTCGCCATCATCGACGGCGGCAAGGTCATCGCCCAGGGCAGCCCGGAGGAGCTCTGCAAGGGCGGCGCCGAGAACACCCTGCGCTTCAGCGGCCGGCCCGGCCTGGACCTCGCCTCGCTCCTCAAGGCGCTGCCCGCCGACTCCGCCGCCGCCGAGCCGGTCCCCGGCTCGTACCGCGTCAACGGCACGGTCGACCCGCAGCTGCTCGCGACGGTGACGTCGTGGTGCGCCCAGCACGGGGTCATGCCGGACCGCATAACGGTCGAGCGGCACACGCTCGAGGACGTCTTCTTGGAACTCACGGGTAGGGAGCTGCGCGCATGACGGCCACCGGCACTTTCGTCCCCCGGCCCGGGGCCGCGCCGCTGTCGCGGATGATCCGCGCGCAGGCCGCGCTGGAGACCCGGATGCTGCTGCGCAACGGCGAGCAGTTGCTGCTGACCGTGGTCATCCCCACGCTCCTGCTGGTCCTCTTCAGCGCCGTCGACATTGTGGACACGGGCGAGGGCAAGGCCGTCGACTTCCTGACACCGGGCGTCCTGGCGCTCGCCGTGATGTCCACGGCCTTCACCGGGCAGGCCATCGCGACGGGCTTCGAGCGCCGCTACGGCGTGCTCAAGCGGCTCGGCGCCTCCCCGCTGCCGCGCTGGGGGCTGATGACCGCGAAGACGGCTTCGGTGCTGGTCACCGAGGTCCTTCAGATCACGCTGCTGACGGTCATCGCGTTCGCGCTCGGCTGGTCGCCGCACGGCAACCCGCTCGCCGTCGTCCTGCTGCTCGTCCTGGGGACGGCCGCGTTCTCCGGGCTGGGCCTGCTGATGGCCGGGACGCTCAAGGCCGAGGCGACGCTCGCGGCGGCCAATCTGGTCTTCCTGCTCCTGCTGGTCGGCGGCGGCGTGATCGTCCCGCTGGAGAAGTTCCCGGGCGCCGTGCGCACGGCGCTGGAGGCGCTGCCCATCTCCGCGCTCTCCGGCGGCCTGCGCGACGTGCTGCGCGACGGCGCGGGCATGCCCTGGGCCGACCTCGGCATCCTCACCGTCTGGGCCGTCCTGGGCCTGGGCGCGGCCGCGCGGTTCTTCCGCTGGGAGTAGGACGCGCCCGGGGCACATCGGGACCCTCGTGAATCCGTGCACAAGCATCCCCTTACGATGACTTCCGTGCCGAAAACGCTGAACCCCCTCCAGCTCGTCGCCGACCGCTGGCAGCCCTCCGCCCGCTTCGTCGAGCGGGCCGCGCTCGCCTGCGTGGTCATGTCCGTGATCATCGTCGTGACGGGCGGCGCGGTGCGGCTCACCCAGTCCGGGCTCGGCTGCCCCACCTGGCCGACCTGTACCGAGGACAGCCTGACGCCCACGCCCGCGATGGGCATCAACGGCGTCATCGAGTTCACCAACCGCATGCTGACGTACGTGCTGTGCGCGGTGGTCGGTGTGGCGATCGTGGCGGCACGCGCGCGTGCCCCGCGCCGCCGCAGCCTGACGAAGCTCGGCTGGGCCCAGTTCTGGATCGTCGCGAGCAACGGCATCATCGGCGGCATCACGGTGCTGACGGGCCTCAACCCGTACATCGTCGCCGCGCACTTCCTGGCGGCCACCTCGCTGCTGACGGTGGCCACCGTCATGTGGCTGCGGACCCGCGAGGGCGACGACGAGCCGCGCGACGTGGTGGCCCGTCCGGTGCGCCAGCTCGGCTGGGTGCTGGTCGTCGCGAGCGCCCTGCTGATCGTGGCGGGCACGGTGGTCACCGGCTCGGGCCGGCACGCGGGCGACGCCTCCAAGGACGTCCACCGCATCCCGCTGGACTGGCACGAGGTCACCCAGCTGCACGTCGACTTCGTCTACATCGTCGTCGGTCTCACCGTGGCGCTGTGGTTCGCGCTGCGGGCCGTGAAGTCCCCCGAGGGGCCGCGCCGCAAGGTCGTCGAGCTGTTCGTCGTGATCATGCTCCAGGGCATGATCGGCTATGTGCAGTACTTCAACGACTCGCCCGAGGTGATCGTCGGCGCCCATATGCTCGGCTCCTGCCTGATGTGGGTCGCCGTGCTGCGGGTCTTCCTGTCGCTGCGCGAGCGCGGCGAGGCGCCGGTGCTGCCCGCTCCCGCCGGTGAGCACGAGGCGCTTCAGACGGCCGCCGCGTCCAGCCGGTAGACCCTGCGCGCGGTGCCGGCCGCGACGAGGGAGGCGATCCGTACCGCCTCCGCCGCCCGGCACCACCCGTCGGCCACCCAGTCGCGCATCAGCCGCTCCATGGCGCGGGTGAACAGCCGGGCGGCCACCACGTACAGCTCCGCCAGGGCCCGTGCCCCGGTCGAGAACAGCAGTTTGCCGAACGGCGCCTCGCGCAGCGTCTCCTCCGGCCGGGCCCCGACGTCCGCGTAGACGTGCGGGAAGGCGGCGGCCAGCTGGGCCGCCTGCCGCCGGTGCCAGGGGTCCGCGAGCAGCACCAGGTCCACGCCCCGGCTCGCGGTGGCCCGCAGGAAGCCGGTCAGCCGCTGCGGCCGCGCGCAGTGCAGCTGGACGGGCAGGCCCGTGGCGACCGCGCTCCACAGCAGGTGGCGGATCAGCACGGGGTCGTCCGGCGTGTCGCCGGTGCGACGCGTGCGCAGCCACCGTCCGGCGGCCTCGCGCACCTCGGCCGCGTCCGGTGGGCTGTCGTCGCAGAAGGCGACGCCGGTGGCGAAGGCGGTGGCGCTGCCGGAGGCCGTGTAGAGGGCTTCGGCCGTATACGCGAGGAAGGCGTCCAAACCTCCGGTCGTGTCGGCGATCCGCGCGGCCAGCGGTTCGAGCCGGACGACCTCGTGGGCGCGGCCCTCGGCGGCGCGGGCCAGCTCGTCCGGCGAGGTGAGGGCGCCCGTCGCGCCCGCCTCCAGCAGGAACGTCCCGATGCCCGCGCCGCGCAGCAGCAGCCGGCCGGCGCGGTAGGCGCCCAGTTCGCGGCGGCGGGCCAGATAGCTCACGGGCGCGCAGTGCGGCTCCAGCCCCAGCAGGGGCGGGCACCAGCGGCGTACGGCCAGGCCCGCGCGGCTGTCGAAGAAGGTGGTGCCGGGCGGCGCGGGCCCGGTGGACCCGGCGGCCTCGGCCAGATGGGTCTCGAACTCCCCCAGCCCCAGATCCGCGTGGACGGCGCCGTGGCTGTGCTGGTCGACGAGCGGCGGTATGCCGCCGTCCATCCTGCCGTCCATCGCGCCCCCTCCTCGCCGGTCCCCACCGCGCGGCGCCGGGGCGCCGCTCCCGGTGGGTCTAACGGACGAGGGGGCCGTCAGTTATCGCCGGGGTTCCTCGGCCCGCCGATCTGGATGCCGGCCATACGGGACCACTCGTAGGGGCCCGTGCGCACCTTGGCGGCCATCTCCCCGTCGAAGTCGTCGTGGAGGGTGATCCCGGCGAGCTCGGCCGCCTGCCGCGCGGTCTCGAAGTCGCGGGCGACGAGGTTGCCCCATTCGCCGTTGGCGCCGACGAGGGCGATCCGGGTGGTGCCGCGGGCGATGTGCGCGAGCTGGCCCTCCGCGCCACCGCCGTGGCTCTTGGCGAAAGCGGTGATCTGCTTCGCCAGTTTCGCAGCCTGCTTGGTGGCTGCCTGCTTGGTGTCTGCCATGGCCAGGATGCTACCGACGGGTAGCACAAACGGCGATGGGCGGCGCGGGTGGCTTTGGCCACCCCCGCCGCCCATCGGACGGTCCGCGGTCCTAGCGCAGGAACGGGTCGATCGCGACCGCCGTGAACAGCAGCGACACATAGGTGATCGACCAGTGGAACAGCCGCATCTCCTTGAGCTTCGCGCCCGTGACGCCGGCGTTGGCGCGGGACTGGAGGGCGTGGGCCTCCTTCAGCCAGAAGGCGCCGCACAGCACGGCGACGGCCGTGTAGAACCAGCCGGTGTAGCCCAGCGGCTGGAGCAGCAGCGAGACGCCGACCATCACCCAGCTGTAGAGGACGATCTGCTTGGCCACGGCCTTGTTGCCCGCGATGACCGGCAGCATCGGCACGCCGACGCGCTCGTAGTCGTCCTTCACCTTCATCGACAGCGGCCAGTAGTGCGGCGGCGTCCAGAAGAAGATGACGAGGAAGAGGATCAGGGAGGCCCAGGAGACCTCGTTCTTCACCGCGGACCAGCCGATGATGACCGGCAGGCAGCCCGCGATGCCGCCCCAGACGATGTTCTGCGCGGTACGCCGCTTGAGGATCATCGTGTAGACGACGACGTAGAACGCGTTGGCGCCGAGCGAGAGCATCGCCGACAGGGGGTTGACCAGGAACCAGAACCACACCGTCGAGCCGACGGTCAGCGCGGAGGCGAAGACCAGGCACTCGCGGGGGGAGACCATGCCCGTGACCAGCGGACGCTGGGACGTACGGTCCATCATCGCGTCGATGTCACGG
This sequence comes from Streptomyces sp. NPDC037389, assembly GCF_040636475.1. NCBI lineage: Bacteria > Bacillati > Actinomycetota > Actinomycetes > Kitasatosporales > Streptomycetaceae > Streptomyces > Streptomyces sp. NPDC037389. Next base: position 666,204 of record NZ_JBEZUS010000001.1, on the reverse strand, counting down.
TCGTAGTACATGTTGAACGCACCCGCGCCACCGGCGGACAGGTAACCGCCGACGCAGGTGGCCAGCACCAGCCACAGGTCCGGGACGCCCTCGGCCGCGAGGAACATCACCGGCACCGTCGTCATCAGCAGCAGCTCGATGACGCGCGGCTTCGTCAGTGCCACGAAACCCTTGACCCGGGCCCCGAACGGCCGGTGACCAGGGCTCTCGACGAGCACCCCCGCAGGACGGGATTCGACGGCCGTCACGCACACCCCTGAGAGAGATAAGGCCAGCAAGCTCGTCCGGGCGTGAAATCCCGGGTAAAGGCTTGCGCGTACTACGCCACTCTAGACGCAGGGGACAGCGGGGCCTCCGCCGGGGTGGGGTCGTGTTGAGGCGCCGGGTCCACCGGGCCGAACGGGGCCGAACCCCGGCAGAACGGTCCCCTCCGGGAGGCGGGCGGGCGCCGGGCCCGGCAGGCTGGAGTGGAGGCCCCCGCACCGGGGAGGGAATGAATCCCCTCCGGGTGCGGTTGCCCGGGTCGGCGATCAGATGATCGAGGATCGCTCGACGCGAACTCGACGATCAAATGAGAGCCGTGCGGCCCGACTGTGAGTCGAAAAAACGCCCGTCCAGGCGGGGGTAGGCTCGTCAGCGCCGCGTCGTGGCGGAACATACCGCCCCCGGCAGATCGCATATGTGGAGAGGAGCCCTGATCCGAGGGTGAGCACCAAGCCGACCACCACAGACCTCGAATGGACCGAACTGGACCAGAGGGCCGTCGATACCGCCCGCGTCCTGGCCATGGACTCCGTGCAGAAGGTCGGCAACGGCCATCCCGGCACGGCCATGAGTCTGGCTCCCGCCGCCTACCTGCTTTTCCAGAAGCTGATGCGGCACGACCCGAGTGACGCCGACTGGCTCGGCCGGGACCGATTCGTCCTCTCCCCGGGCCACACCAGCCTGACCCTGTACACCCAGCTCTTCCTGGCGGGTTACGGGCTGGAGCTCGCGGACCTCAAGGCCTTCCGCACCTGGGACAGCAAGACCCCGGGGCACCCGGAGCACGGCCACACCGTCGGTGTGGAGACCACCACCGGCCCGCTGGGCCAGGGCATCGCCAACGCCGTGGGCATGGCCATGGCCGCCCGCTACGAGCGCGGCCTGTTCGACCCGGAGGCCCCGAAGGGCGAGTCCCCCTTCGACCACACCGTCTGGGCGATCGTCTCCGACGGCGACCTGGAGGAGGGCATCTCCGCCGAGGCGTCCTCGCTGGCCGGTCACCAGAAGCTGGGCAACCTCGTCGCCCTGTACGACGACAACCACATCTCGATCGAGGGCGACACCGAGACCGCCTTCTCCGAGGACGTCCTCAAGCGCTACGAGGCCTACGGCTGGCACGTCCAGCGCATCGAGCAGGCCCCCAACGGCGACTTCGACGTCCAGGCGCTGTACGCGGCCTTCCAGGCCGCCAAGGCCGAGACCGAGCGCCCGTCGATCATCGCGGCCCGCACGATCATCGCCTGGCCCGCCCCGAACGCCCAGAACACCGAGGCCTCGCACGGCTCGGCGCTCGGCGAGGCCGAGATCGTCGCGACCAAGAAGGTCATGGGCTTCGACCCCGAGCAGCACTTCCAGGTCGATGACGATGTCCTCGCCCACGCCCGCCAGGTCGTCGACCGCGGCCGCGCGGCCCGTGCCGCCTGGGACAAGCAGGTCCAGATCTGGCGCGAGGCCAACCCGGAGCGCGCCGCCGACCTCGACCGCATCACCGCAGGCGAGCTGCCCGACGGCTGGGAGAAGGCCCTCCCGGTCTTCCCGGCCGGCAAGGACGTCGCGACCCGCAAGGCGTCCGGCGAGGTCCTCAAGGCGCTGGGCGGCGTGATCCCCGAGCTGTGGGGCGGCTCCGCCGACCTCGCCGGCTCGAACAACACCACGATCGACCCGTCGTCGTCCTTCCTCCCCGAGGGCAACCCCCTCCCGGAGGCGAACCCGTACGGCCGCACGATCCACTTCGGGATCCGCGAGCACGCCATGGGCTCGACCATGAACGGCATCGCGCTGCACGGCAACACCCGCGTCTACGGCGGCACCTTCCTGGTGTTCTCCGACTACATGCGCCCGGCCGTGCGCCTGGCCGCGCTGATGAAGCTGCCGGTCACCTACGTCTGGACGCACGACTCCATCGGTCTCGGCGAGGACGGCCCGACCCACCAGCCGGTCGAGCACATGGCCGCGCTGCGCGCCATCCCGGGCCTGAACATGGTCCGCCCGGCCGACGCCAACGAGACGGCCATCGCCTGGCGCGAGATCGTCAAGCGGCACACCGCCAAGCCCGCGCCGCACGGTCTGGCCCTCACCCGCCAGAACGTCCCGACGTACGAGGCCAACGAGGGCGCGGCCAAGGGCGGCTACGTCCTGTTCGACGCCGAGGGCGGCCGCCCGCAGGTGATCCTGATCGCCACCGGTTCCGAGGTCCAGCTGGCCGTCGAGGCCCGCGAGGCGCTCCAGGCCGACGGCGTGCCGACCCGCGTGGTCTCGATGCCGTCCGTCGAGTGGTTCGAGGAGCAGGACCAGGCGTACCGCGACGGCGTGCTGCTGCCGGACGTCAAGGCCCGGGTGGCCGTCGAGGCCGGCATCGGCCTGACCTGGTACCGCTACGTCGGCGAGGCCGGCCGGATCGTCTCGCTGGAGCACTTCGGCGCCTCCGCCGACTACAAGGTGCTCTACCGCGAGTTCGGCCTGACCTCGGACGCCGTGGTCGAGGCCGCCCGCGAGTCGATCGCCGACGCCGCCCGTCGCTGACGGCGCCCGCACACAACCTGTAGGAGATGCAGAACCCATGACAGACGCACTCAAGCGCCTCTCCGACGAAGGCGTCGCGATCTGGCTGGACGACCTGTCCCGCAAGCGCATCACGTCCGGCAACCTGGCCGAGCTCATCGACCAGAGCCACGTGGTGGGTGTGACGACCAACCCGTCGATCTTCCAGAAGGCGATCTCCGGTGGCGAGGGCTACGAGCAGCAGCTCACCGACCTCGCCGCCCGCAAGGTCACCGTCGACGAGGCCATCCGCATGATCACGACGGCGGACGTCCGCGACGCCGCCGACATCCTGCGCCCGGTCTTCGACGCCACCGGCGGCCAGGACGGCCGGGTCTCCATCGAGGTCGACCCCCGTCTGGCGCACAACACCACCGCCACGGTCGCCGAGGCCAAGCAGCTGGCCTGGCTGGTGGACCGCCCCAACACCCTGATCAAGATCCCGGCCACCAAGGCGGGCCTGCCGGCCATCGCCGAGGTGATCGGCAAGGGCATCAGCGTCAATGTCACGCTGATCTTCTCCCTGGAGCGCTACCGCGCGGTCATGGACGCCTACCTGACCGGTCTGGAGAAGGCCAAGGCCCAGGGCCAGGACCTGTCCCTGATCCACTCGGTCGCCTCCTTCTTCGTGTCCCGCGTGGACACCGAGATCGACAAGCGGCTGGACGCGCTGGGCACCGCCGAGGCCAAGGAGCTGCGCGGCAAGGCCGCCCTGGCCAACGCCCGCCTGGCCTACCAGGCCTACGAGGAGGTCTTCTCCTCGGACCGCTGGCTGGCCCTGGAGAAGTCCGGCGCCAACAAGCAGCGCGCCCTGTGGGCCTCGACCGGCGTCAAGGACCCGGCCTACAAGGACACGCTGTACGTGGACGACCTGGTGGCGCCGAACACGGTGAACACCATGCCGGAGGCCACCCTGGAGGCCACCGCCGACCACGGTCAGATCACCGGTGACACGGTGCGCGGCACGTACGAGCAGGCCAAGGCCGAGCTCGACGCGCTCGCGAAGCTGGGCATCTCGTACGACGAGGTCGTCCAGCTGCTGGAGGACGAGGGCGTCGAGAAGTTCGAGGCGTCGTGGAACGACCTGCTGAAGTCCACTGAGGCGGAGCTCAAGCGCCTCGCTCCGGAGGCATGAAATTGAGCAGCAGCAATCCGCTGCGTGACGCTCTGGACCGACGGCTCCCGCGCATCGCGGGGCCGTCGGGCCTGGTCATCTTTGGCGTCACGGGCGATTTGTCCCGCAAAAAGCTGATGCCCGCGGTGTACGACCTGGCCAACCGCGGCCTGCTGCCGCCGGGCTTCTCCCTGATCGGCTTCGCCCGCCGGCAGTGGGCGGACGAGGACTTCGCGCAGGTGGTGCACGACGCCGTCAAGGAGCACGCGCGCACCCCCTTCCGCGAGGAGGTCTGGCAGCAGCTGGTCCAGGGCTGCCGGTTCGTCTCGGGCGACTTCGACGACGACGACGCCTTCGACACGCTGCGCACCACCATCGAGGAGCTCGACAAGGCGCAGGGCACGGGCGGCAACTTCGCCTTCTACCTGTCCGTACCGCCGAAGTTCTTCCCCAAGGTCGTCCAGCAGCTGAAGAAGCACGGCCTGGCCGACCAGAAGGCGGGCTCCTGGCGGCGCGCCGTCATCGAGAAGCCCTTCGGTCACGACCTGAAGAGCGCCCAGGAGCTCAACCGGATCGTCCACGAGGTGTTCCCGGCCGAGGCGGTCTTCCGCATCGACCACTACCTCGGCAAGGAGACGGTCCAGAACATCCTGGCGCTGCGGTTCGCCAACACCCTCTTCGAGCCGATCTGGAACCGGTCGTTCGTCGACCACGTGCAGATCACCATGGCCGAGGACATCGGCATCGGCGGCCGCGCCGGCTACTACGACGGCATCGGCGCCGCCCGTGACGTCATCCAGAACCACCTGCTCCAGCTGCTGGCGCTGACCGCGATGGAGGAGCCCGCCTCCTTCGACGCCGACGCGGTGGCCGCGGAGAAGACCAAGGTGCTGGGCGCCGTCTCGCTGCCGAAGGACCTCGGCAGCGAGACCGTGCGGGGCCAGTACACCCACGGCTGGCAGGGTGGCGAGGAGGTCGTCGGCTACCTCGAGGAGGACGGCACCGACCCCAAGTCGAAGACCGACACCTACGCCGCGATCAAGCTGGAGATCGACAACCGCCGCTGGGCGGGCGTCCCCTTCTACCTGCGCACCGGCAAGCGGCTGGGCCGCCGTGTCACCGAGATCGCGGTCGTCTTCCAGCGCGCCCCCTACTCCCCCTTCGACCGGACCGCCACCGAGGAGCTGGGGCAGAACGCCCTGGTCATCCGGGTGCAGCCGGACGAGGGCGTGACCGTGCGCTTCGGCTCGAAGGTGCCGGGCACCTCGATGGAGGTCCGGGACGTCTCGATGGACTTCGCCTACGGCGAGTCCTTCACCGAGTCCAGCCCCGAGGCGTACGAGCGGCTCATCCTCGACGTCCTGCTCGGCGAGTCGAACCTCTTCCCGCGCCTGAAGGAGGTCGAGCTCTCCTGGGAGATCCTCGACCCGATCGAGGAGTACTGGGACAAGCACGGCAAGCCCGCGCAGTACCCGGCCGGCACCTGGGGTCCGGTCGAGGCGGACGAGATGCTCGCACGAGACGGACGGAGCTGGCGTCGGCCATGAAGATCGACCTTACGGACACCACTGCCAGCAAGATCAACAACGCGCTGATCCAGGGCCGCCGGGCCATCGGCACCCCCGCCATCGGCATGGTGCTGACCCTGGTCATCGTCACCGACGAGGAGCACGCCTACGACGCGCTCAAGGCGGCCAACAACGCCTCCCGCGAGCACCCCTCGCGCAAGCTCGTCGTCATCAAGCGCGTCAGCCGCTCGCCGCGCGACCGCGCCCAGGCCCGCCTCGATGCCGAGGTGCGGGTGGGCGCGGACGCCGGCGCCGGCGAGACGGTGGTGCTGCGGCTCTACGGCGACGTCATAGACCACGCCCAGTCGGTCGTGCTGCCGCTGCTGCTGCCGGACGCCCCCGTGGTGGTCTGGTGGCCGGTCAACTCCCCGAGCGACCCGGCCAGGGACCCCCTCGGCGCGCTCGGCCAGCGCCGGGTCACCGACACCTACACCGCCGAGGAGCCCGTCGCCGAGCTGTCGGCCCGCGCCGCGCACTACGCGCCCGGCGACACCGACCTGGCCTGGACCCGGATCACGCCGTGGCGCTCCATGCTCGCGGCCGCCCTGGACCAGCAGCCCGGCATCGAGATCACCTCGGCCGAGGTGGAGGGCGAGCCCTACAACCCCAGCGGTGAGCTGCTGGCCATGTGGCTCGGCGATCGCCTCGGGGTGCCGGTGACGCGTTCGGTCTCGGGCGGCCCCGGCCTCACGGCCGTCCGCCTGGAGACCAAGAGCGGCGTCGTCACCCTGGACCGCCCCGACGGCGCCCTGGCCACGCTCTCCATGCGTGGCCAGCCCGACCGGGCCGTGGCGCTCAAGCGCCGCGACACGGCCGAGCTCCTCGCGGAGGAGCTGCGCCGGCTGGACCCGGACGACATCTACGCGTCCTCGGTCAAGTACGGCGTGGACCGGCTGAACGTGGCGCCGGCCGCGCCGAAGGCGGAGGCCGAGTCCCCTGCCGAGGAGTCCGCCCCGGCGAAGCCCGCCCCTTCCCCGGCTCCGGCCAAGAAGGCGGCGAAGAAGTGAGCACGCCCCAGATCGTCGTGCACCGGGACAAGGAGCTGATGGCCCAGGCCGCGGCGGCCCGGCTGATCACGAAGATCGTGGACGCCCAGGCCGCCCGCGGCTCCGCGTCCGTCGTCCTCACCGGTGGGCGCAACGGCAACGGGCTGCTCGCGGCCCTCGCCGCGGCGCCCGCCCGGGACGCGGTCGACTGGTCCCGGCTCGACCTGTGGTGGGGCGACGAGCGCTTCCTCCCGGAGGGCGACGCCGACCGCAACGCCACGCAGGCCCGCGAGGCCCTGCTGGACGCGGTGCCGCTGGACCCGAAGCGGGTGCACGTCATGCCCGCGGCGGACGGCACGTACGACGACGCGGACGCGGCGGCGGAGGCCTACGCGGCCGAACTGGCCGCCGCGGCCCGTCCCGAGGACCATGGCCCCGTGCCGGCCTTCGACGTCCTGCTGCTGGGCGTCGGCCCGGACACCCACGTCGCCTCCCTCTTCCCGGAGCTTCCGGGCGTACGGGAGACGGAGCGCACGGTCGTCGGCGTCCACGGCGCGCCGAAGCCCCCGCCGACGCGGGTCTCCCTGACCCTCCCGGCGATCCGGGCGGCCCGGGAGGTCTGGCTGCTGGCGGCGGGCGAGGACAAGGCCGGGGCGGTGGCGCTCGCGCTGAGCGGTGCGGGCGAGGTCCAGGCCCCGGCCGCCGGGGCGTACGGCACGCGCCGCACGCTGTGGCTGCTGGACCAGGCCGCGGCGGCGCGACTGCCGCGGGACCTGTACCCGCCTGCGTCGCCCTGACGCACGCACACGGATATGGCGATGGCCCGCTCCCCTGAGAAGGGGAGCGGGCCATCGCCATCGGGGCACTTCTCCGCCGCGACGGCGGGCAGCCCCCTGGGGGCGGTCCGGCGGTGCCGGACCCCCCGCCGAACGGGCCCGGGGCCTAGCGCCCCCGAAGCTCGCGGTACCGCCCCACGAGCGCCGCCGTCGACGCGTCCAACCCCGGTACGTCCGCGCCCTCCGTCAGCGCCGGCTCCACCCGCTTCGCGAGGACCTTGCCGAGTTCGACGCCCCACTGGTCGAAGGAGTCGATGTTCCAGATCGCGCCCTGGACGAAGACCTTGTGCTCGTACAGCGCGATCAGCTGACCGAGCACCGACGGCGTCAGCTCGGTCGCGAGGATCGTCGTCGTCGGGTGGTTGCCCTTGAACGTCTTGTGGGGGACGAGCTCCGCCGGGACGCCCTCCGCCGCGACCTCCTCGGGGGTCTTGCCGAAGGCGAGGGCCTGGCCCTGGGCGAAGAGGTTGGCCATCAGCAGGTCGTGCTGGGCGACCAGTCCGGGCTGGAGGTCCTCCACCGGGCGGGCGAAGCCGATGAGGTCCGCCGGGATGAGCTTCGTGCCCTGGTGGATCAACTGGTAATACGCGTGCTGGCCGTTGGTGCCCGGGGTGCCCCAGACCACCGGGCCGGTCTCCCAGCTCACCGGCCGGCCGTCACGGTCCACCGACTTGCCGTTGGACTCCATGTCCAGCTGCTGGAGGTAGGCCGCGAACTTCGACAGGTAGTGGCTGTAGGGCAGCACGGCGTGCGACTGCGCGCCGTGGAAGTTGCCGTACCAGACGCCCAGCAGGCCCAGCAGCAGCGGCGCGTTCTCCTCCGGCGGCGCGCACCGGAAGTGCTCGTCGACCAGGTGGAAGCCGGCCAGCATCTCGCGGAAGCGGTCGCCGCCGATGGCGATCATCAGGGAGAGGCCGATGGCGGAGTCGTACGAGTAACGACCACCGACCCAGTCCCAGAACTCGAACATGTTGGCGGTGTCGATGCCGAAGTCGGCGACCTTCTCGGCGTTCGTGGACAGCGCGACGAAGTGCTTGGCGACCGCGCCCTCGTCGGCGCGCAGCTCGGTGAGGAGCCAGTTCCGCGCGGAGGTGGCGTTGGTGATGGTCTCGATCGTGGTGAAGGTCTTGGACGCCACGACGAAGAGCGTCTCGGCGGCGTCGAGGTCGTGGACCGCCTCGTGGAGGTCGGCGCCGTCCACGTTGGAGACGAAACGGAACGTCATGTCGCGGGCGGTGTAGGCGCGCAGCGCCTCGAACGCCATCGCCGGACCGAGGTCGGATCCACCGATGCCGATGTTGACGACGTTCTTGATGCGCTTGCCGGTGTGGCCCTTCCACTCACCCGAACGGACCCGGTCGGTGAAGATCTGCATCTTCCGCAGGACCGCGTGGACGGCGGGTACGACGTTCTCGCCGTCGACCTCGACGACGGCCGACTCCGGGGCGCGCAGGGCGGTGTGGAGCACCGCGCGGTCCTCGGTGGTGTTGATCCGCTCGCCGCGGAACATCGCGTCCCGCAGCCCGGCGACGTCGGCCGACGCCGCCAGCTCGCGCAGCAGCCGCAGGGTCTCGTCGGTGACCAGGTGCTTCGAGTAGTCGAGGTGGAGGTCGCCGACGGAGACGGTGTACTTGTCGGCCCGGCTCGGGTCGTCGGCGAAGAGCTCCCGCAGATGCACCTCCCCCAGCTCGTCACGGTGCTTGGCGAGCGCGTTCCACTCGGGAGTGCGGTCCAGCCTGGTGCGGCTCTCTGCGTTCATCTCGGACATCAGTCCACTTCTCCTCGTGATTTCCCCGCTCTCCCCAACCTAATTGATCAGCCGTCGATTCCCGGTGCAAACGGAAGCGGCCCGGCCGGACACCTTCCCAGGTGTCCGGCCGGGCCGCTCGGTCGTTCTAGATCTCCCCACGGAGCTTGGCGAGCGCCTCGGCGAGGATCGCCTCGCCGTCGGCGTCGCTGCGCCGTTCGCGCACATAGGCGAGATGGGTCTTGTACGGCTCCGTACGCGGCGGGTCCGGTGGGTTGTCCCGGTCCTGACCGGCCGGGAACCCGCAGCGGGGGCAGTCCCAGGTGTCGGGCACCTGGGCGTCGCTGGCGAAGCTCGGCTGCGTCTCGTGCCCGTTGGAACACCAGAAGGAGATCCGCAGTCGGGGTGCTGATTCGCCCCGCTCCGCCTCTCCCATGGGCCCCGCCCCGACCCGGCTTCCTCGGATCGCGTTGCCACTTGCCACGGTCGTAACTCCCTGCGTGATGGTGCTGCACTGTGCCGAACAGCGGCTGCGCCGCGGGGTCGACAGTCCGCTCCGCTGCGGGCGCCTCAGTCTACGTAAGGCCCAACGCGCGTCCAGTGGCAGGAGTTACAGCCCGGCCGCGAGGACGCGCCCTCAATCATAGGCCGCGTCCGCGACGGAGCGTCAGCTGTCGAGCTTCATCAGCAGGCCGAGCGTGATAATGCACGCGAACCAGAGCAGACCGATCACGATGGTGATCCGGTCGAGGTTTCGCTCGGCGACCGAGGAACCGCCGACGGAGGACTGCATGCCACCGCCGAACATGTCGGACAGGCCGCCGCCCTTCCCCTTGTGCATGAGCACCAGCATCATCAGCAGCAAGCTGAAGACGATGAGGGCGATCGAGAACCCGATGACCACGGCTGGACCAACTCTCTCGGACTGACTGGATGGAAAACACTACGGGGCCGGGCAGCGGCGTTTACGCCGGTCCCGGCCCCGACAGGGTACGACGGCGGGGGGCCGTCGTCATAGCTGCTACTGGTCGGCGAAGCGGACGATCTTGACGAACTCGTCCGCGTCCAGCGAGGCCCCGCCGATCAGGGCGCCGTCGACATCGGGCTGCGCCATGATCGCCGCGATGTTGCCGGACTTCACGGAGCCGCCGTACTGGATGCGGACCTTGTCGGCCAGCTCCTGGTCGTACAGCTCCGCCAGGCGGACGCGGATGGCACCGCAGACCTCCTGGGCGTCCTCCGGCGTGGCGACCTCGCCGGTGCCGATGGCCCAGACGGGCTCGTAGGCGATCACGATCGTCGCGGCCTGCTCGGCCGGGACGTCCGCGAGGCCGCCCTCGAGCTGCGCCAGGGTGTAGGCGACGTGGTTGCCCGCCTTGCGGACGTCCAGGCCCTCGCCGACGCAGAGGATCGGGGTGATGCCGTGGCTGAAGGCGGCCTTCACCTTGGCGTTGCAGAGCTCGTCCGTCTCGCCGTGGTACTGGCGGCGCTCGGAGTGGCCCACCGCGACGAAGGAGCACTTGAGCTTGGCGAGCATGCCACCGGAGATCTCACCGGTGTACGCGCCGGAGTCGTACGCCGAGATGTCCTGGGCGCCGTACATGATCTTCAGCTTGTCGCCGTCGACCAGGGTCTGCACCGAACGCAGGTCGGTGAAGGGCGGCAGGACGGCCACGTCGACGGCGTCGTAGTCCTTGTCCGCGAGGGTGAAGGCGAGCTTCTGGACGTGGGCGATGGCCTCAAGGTGATTGAGGTTCATCTTCCAGTTGCCCGCCATCAGCGGGGTGCGTGCACTCACGGTGGTTCAGTCCTCCAGTGCGGCGAGGCCGGGGAGCGTCTTGCCCTCGAGGTACTCGAGGCTGGCGCCGCCACCGGTCGAAATGTGGCCGAAAGCGTTCTCGTCGAAGCCCAGGATGCGCACGGCCGCGGCGGAGTCGCCACCGCCGACGACGGTGAAGCCGTCCGAGTTCAGCAGGCCCTGGGCGACGGCCTTGGTGCCGTTGGCGTAGTCGGGGTGCTCGAAGACGCCCATCGGACCGTTCCAGAAGACGGTGCCCGCGTCGGCCAGCTTGGCCGCGTAGAGCTCACGCGTCTTCGGGCCGATGTCCAGACCCTCCTTGTCGGCGGGCATGGCGTCCGTGGCGACGACCTCGTAGGAGGCCGGGGCCTTGGTCTTCAGGTCGGGGAAGTCGGCCGAGACCAGGACGTCGACCGGCAGGACGAACTCCACGCCCCGCTTCTCGGCCTCCGCCAGGTACTCCAGGCACTTGTCCTTCTGGTCCGCCTGGAGCAGCGAGATGCCGACCTCGTGGCCCTTGGCGGCCAGGAAGGTGTACGACATGCCGCCGCCGATGAGGATGCGGTCCGCCTTCTTCAGCAGGTTGTCGATGACACCCAGCTTGTCGGAGACCTTGGCGCCGCCCAGCACGACCACGTAGGGGCGCTGGACGTCGGCGGTGAGCTTGCGCAGGACGCCGACCTCGGTGGCGATCAGGTCGCCGGCGGCGTGCGGGAGCCGCTCGGGGAGGTCGAAGACCGAGGCGTGCTTGCGGTGCACGGCACCGAAGCCGTCGCCGACGTAGAGGTCGGCGAGCGACGCGAGCGCGTCGGCGAAGGCGCCGCGCTCGGCATCGTCCTTGCTGGTCTCGCCCGCGTTGAAACGGAGGTTCTCCAGCAGCGTGACCTCGCCGTTCGCCAGGGCGGCGACGGTGGCCTTCGCGCTGTCGCCGACCGTGTCGGTGGCGAACGAGACGTTCTCGCCCAGGATCTCGCCGAGCCGCTTCGCGACCGGGGCGAGGGAGAACCGGGGCTCCGGGGCGCCCTGGGGACGGCCCAGGTGGGAGGCGACGATCACCTTGGCGCCCGCGGCGGCGAGCTTGGCGATCGTCGGGGCGACGGCGCGGATGCGGCCGTCGTCGGTGATGGTGCTGCCGTCGAGCGGCACGTTCAGGTCGGCGCGGACGAAGACCCGCTTCCCCTCGATGCCGCCTTCGATCAGTTCATCGATCGTCTTCATGCAGTGACTCCGTGACGTCCGTAAGGATTGGTCATGGGACGGGGCCCGGACGACGCTCCGATGCGTCGTACGAGCCCCGTCCCTCACATCTCGCTGGCCCTACTCCGGCGGCGCGGCGGTGAGCTGCCGGGATTCCGGGACAGGGATCAGAGCTGGCCGCCGACGAAGACGGTCAGGTCCACCAGGCGGTTGGAGTAGCCCCACTCGTTGTCGTACCAGCCGACGACCTTGACCTGGTTGCCCTGGACCATGGTCAGGGAGGAGTCGAAGGTGCAGGAGGCCGGCCAGTTGACGATGTCGGAGGAGACGATCGCGTCCTCGGTGTACTCGAGGATGCCCTTGAGCTGACCCTCGGCGGCCTTCTGGAAGGCGGCGTTGATCTCTTCCTTGCTGGTCTCGCGGTCGAGCTCGAGGACCAGGTCGGTGACCGAGCCGGTCGGGACCGGGACGCGCATGGCGATGCCGTCCAGCTTGCCCTTGAGCTGCGGGAGGACCAGGGCGGTGGCCTTGGCGGCACCGGTCGAGGTCGGGATGATGTTCTCCGCGGCGGCGCGGGCGCGGCGCAGGTCGGAGTGCGGGAAGTCCAGGATGCGCTGGTCGTTGGTGTACGCGTGGACCGTGGTCATCATGCCCTTGACGATGCCGAAGTTCTCGTCGAGAACCTTGGCCATCGGCGCCACGCAGTTGGTGGTGCAGGAGGCGTTGGAGATGACGTGGTGGTTGGCCGCGTCGTACTTGTCCTGGTTGACGCCCATCACGATGGTGATGTCCTCGTTCTTGGCCGGAGCCGAGATGAGGACCTTCTTCGCGCCGGCGGCCAGGTGCTTGGCCGCGTCCTCACGCTTGGTGAAGATGCCGGTGGACTCGATGACGATGTCGGCGCCGAGCTCGCCCCAGGGGAGGGCGGCCGGGTCGCGCTCGGCCATCGTCTTGAAGGTCATGTTGCCGACAGTGATCGTGTCGTCGGTGTGGCTGACCTCCTGCTTCAGACGACCCAGGATGGAGTCGTACTTCAGCAGGTGCACAAGGGTGGCATTGTCGGTCAGGTCGTTGACACCGACGATCTCGATGTCCGCACCCTGCTCCAGGAGCGCACGGAAGTAGTTACGACCGATACGGCCAAAGCCGTTGATGCCTACGCGGATCGTCACGAACCGATCTCCTCGTTGGTGTGCCGGGCTGCCCGGCGGCTGTATTGGGATGTCCCCGACCACCACCGACCCTACCTCTAACAGGGAAGGTACGTGACATTGGCGGCAACGGGCCCCGTGGTCCCCCGGGGCGGGCGGGACCACGGGGCCGGGGGCCGGGGACCTGGGCGTCAGCCCCCGACGGCGCGGAGCGCGGCGCCGGTCAGCGCGGCGCGCTCGCGGGCGTCGGGGACGTTCTCCAGGCCGAAGCCGAGCAGCGCGGTGTCACGGGTGGTGACGGCCGCCACGTACCGGGCGGAGCCGTCCGGGCCGTCACGGAGGGTGATCTTTCCGGTGTAGTCGCCGGCGGGCGCGCTGCGGAACCGGGGGAAGGTGTCGGGCGACAGCACGTCCGAGATCGGGCGGTACGCGCCGGCCGCCGCCAGGGGGCCGGCCCCGCCGGCGGAGGCGAGGGCCGCCGTGGTGCCCGTGAGCTCTCCGGTGCCGGTGAAGCGTCCGGGTGCCGGGTGACCGGTGCGGCTGTCCGCGCCCAGGTAGTACTGGGCGAAGTCGTCGGTGTCGGCGTCGCCGACCCGGGAGTCGCCGCCCGCCCGGGTGCCGGCGGCGATCAGTTTGCCGCCCTCGTTGACGAAGTCGCGGACGGCGAGCAGGGTCGCGCCGTCGGGGCGGGCGTCCCCGGAGTACCACAGGACCGTGTCGTAGTGGCTGAGCACGCCCAGCGCGGGCGGCGCGCCCTGGGTGGCGACGTCCCAGACGGTGGCCTTGCGACCGTTGTCGGTGAGGGCCTTGACGTAGGTCCCGGCGTGCCGGGAGGCGCCGCCGGGGCCTTCGTCGGCGACGACCAGGGTGTCCGCGCGCGGGGTGTCGGCCACGGTGAAGGTGAACGGCTCGCCGGCGGTCCGGTGGGCGTCGCGCGTCAGGCCGCTGAACCGGACGCGGACGGTGGAGCCGGGGTGGGCGCCCTGGAGCGTGGCGCGGTACTGGTCGAAGCGGAGGTTGTCCTCGCCGCCGTAGTGGTCGCCGCCGTCCCAGGCCTTGACGGGCACGGTGGTCTCGGGCTCGCCGTCGACGCTGTAGTGGGCGCGGAGCTCGGTGAGGCTCTTGCGGGCGGTGACGGCGACGGTCTGCTCGCCGTCGCGGGCGTGGGACGCGGTGAAGGCGTGCGGGGTGAGGTCGGGGGCGTCGAGGCCGACCGAGGAGGAGGGGCGGTCGGCGTGGCCCGCGGACTCGGCGACGGAGAGGGCGAAGGGGACGTTCTTGGCGAACTCCTGCTGGATCAGCTTCTCGTCGTCGGGAAAGATGAAGGTGGAGCGGCAGTCGGCCGGGTCCCAGCGGTCGTTGGGGTCGACCGCGGAGGCGGTCTCGCAGGTCGACATCTCCGGGGTGAACATCATGGTGCCGTTGACGTTGGCCGCGTGGCCGTCCGCCTCGCCGTTGGTGGTGTAGAGCTCCGAGGAGAGCTGGGGCCGGTAGCCGGGTATCGCGGACTTCTCGGGGGTGCCGGCGAGCGCCTTGTACAGGACGTCGTCGGGGGTGGGGGTGGCCACCTGCCAACCGACGCCGTAGAGCAGGAGTTCGGCGGCGGAGTGGTAGTTGACGGCGTAGGTGAAGCGGTGCTCCTTCTCGAAGGAGTCCAGCGCCCTGGTCTCCGGTTCGGAGGCCGCGGCGGGTCCGCGGTAGGTCCCGGAGGACGGGCGCGGGGAGGAACCCTCGTTGTCGTAGCCCCACTTGTAGGGGAAGTTGCGGTTGAGGTCGACGCCGTCCGCCGCGGTGATCTTTCCGTCGCCGTCGTTGTCGCGGAGGTTCTTGCGCCACAGCCGGGTGGCGGGGCTCTGGAAGGTGTAGTCGTAGCCGTCGGGGTTGGCGGAGAGGACGAACCACAGTTCGGTGGAGTCCACGATCCTGGTGATCCGGTCGTCCTTGCCGTAGCGGTCGAGGTAGTGGTGCATCAGCCGCCGGGTCATCTCCGGGGTGATCCACTCGCGGGCGTGCTGGTTGGACATGTAAAGCACGGCCGGCCGGTCGCCGTCCTGGCGCGCGGTCGCGTCCTTGGCGACCTTGAGGGCGAGGATGTCCTGGCCGCGTACGGTCCTGCCGATGCTGACGACCTTGGTGAGGCCGGGGTGGGTGCGGGCGGTGTCGGTGATCTCCTGCTGGAGGCCGTTCTTCCCGCTGTACGGGCGGAAGACCCCGTCACCCCGGGCGCCCAGGCCCTGATGGTCGCGCACGCGCTTCTCGGTGATGTCGACGCCCTGGCGGCGCAGTTCCTCGGCCTGCCTGCCGGTGAGGACGACCTCGACGGGCGCCTTCTTCCGGCCGTCGGTGACGCGTCGGCCCAGCTCGTGGCCGTCGACGCCGGCCCGGAGCAGCAGTGGGACCTGGGCGCCGGTGACCTGGGCGGTCCACGCGGTCAGGGTGTCGGGGCCGGTGGGCGGTGCCACGGTCGTGGGTGGCGCCGTGGTCGCGGGTGGTGCCGTGGTCGCGGGTGGCGCCGCCTGGGCCAAGGGTGCCGCCGCCAGGCCGCCGCCGCATAACAGCGCGGCCGCCGCGAGGGCCGTTCTCGTTCTGCGCCTCATGAGCCCCCCTTGCCATTGACTGTCACGTCGGTACACGGACGCCAGGGTTCCGAGTCCTCATGATCATGTCAACGATGCGTTTTCCGCCCGCTCGCTTCCGTCCGTTCACTTTCCGTCCGGCCCTGGACAGCACACCGCCCCGCCACCCTTGTGGGTGAGCGGGGCGGCGTCGAGGTGACGGCGGGGCGGAGTCAGCCGACCATGCCCTCGGCCATCTCCTCGGACAGGTCCGACAGGTCGGAGAGGTTCGACTCGGTGCCGGGGATGCCCAGGTCCTGGGCGCGCTTGTCGGCCATGGCCAGCAGACGGCGGATCCGGCCGGCGACGGCGTCCTTGGTCAGCGGCGGGTCGGCGAGCGCGCCGAGCTCCTCCAGGGAGGCCTGCTTGTGCTCCATCCGCAGCCGGCCGGCGGCCGCGAGGTGCTCGGGGACCTCCTCGCCGAGGATCTCCAGCGCCCGCTGCACCCGGGCGCCCGCGGCGACGGCGGCCCGCGCCGAGCGGCGCAGATTGGCGTCGTCGAAATTGGCCAGCCGGTTGGCGGTGGCCCGCACCTCGCGGCGCATCCGCCGCTCCTCCCAGGCCAGCACGGACTCATGGGCGCCGAGCCGGGTCAGCAGCGCGCCGATCGCATCGCCGTCGCGGACGACGACCCGGTCCACGCCGCGCACCTCGCGGGCCTTGGCCGCGATCTGGAGCCGGCGGGCCGCCCCGACCAGCGCCAGCGCCGCCTCCGGGCCGGGGCAGGTCACCTCCAGGGAGGAGGACCGGCCGGGCTCGGTGAGGGAGCCATGGGCCAGGAAGGCACCGCGCCAGGCGGCCTCGGCGTCACAGGTGGCCCCGGAGACGACCTGCGGGGGCAGCCCGCGGATCGGCCGGCCGCGGCCGTCGACCAGGCCGGTCTGGCGCGCCAGCTGATCACCGCCCGCCACCACCCGCACCACGTACCGGCTGCCCCTGCGGAGCCCGCCCGGGGCCATAACCACCAGGTCGGAGGCGTGCCCGAAGATCTCCAGGATGTCCTTGCGCAGCCGCCTGGCCGCGATCCCGGTGTCCAGCTCCGCCTCGATCACGATGCGCCCGCTGACCAGGTGCAGCCCGCCCGCGAACCGCAGGATCGCCGAGACCTCCGCTTTCCGGCAGCAGGTCCGGGTGACGGGGAGCCGGGAGATTTCGTCCTTCACCGCTGCCGTCATCGCCATGGGCCGATCCTTCCATGCATCCGAAAAATACGGTCGTACGCGGCGGCCAACAGCTCCGGGTCATGTGTCGGGGAGCCGTCGGGCGAGGCGACCGGCGCCAGCTCGACCGTGGCCCCGAGCCGCTTCGCGGCATCGATGAGGCTTTCCCGGTCGGGCACGGCGGCCTCGTCGGCCAGCACCACGTCCAGGGCGAGTTTAGGGGCGTGTCGGGCCAAAACCTCCAAATGACGCTGCGGGGAGAAGCCATCGGTTTCCCCGGGTTGCGGGGCGAGGTTCAGCGAGAGCACCCGGCGGGCCTTGGTCTCCTGGAGCGCCTCCAGCAGCTCGGGCACCAGCAGATGCGGGATGACCGAGGAGAACCAGGAGCCCGGGCCGAGCACCACCCAGTCCGCGTCCAGCACGGCCGCCACGGCCTCGGGCACCGCCGGCGGGTCCTCCGGGACGACGTGCACGGACTGCACCTCGCCCGGGGTGAGCGCCACGGTGGCCTGGCCGCACACGGTGGTGATCTCGTCGGGGGCGGCCGGATCGTGGCCCTTGACCAGCGCCTGGAGCTCCAGCGGGACCGCCGACATCGGCAGCACCCGGCCGTGCGCGCCCAGCAGCTTGCCGACCAGGTCCAGCGCCTGGACATGGTCGCCCAGCTGCTCCCAGAGGGCGACGATCAGCAGATTGCCCACGGCGTGGCCGTGCAGCTCGCCCTGGCTCTCGAAGCGGTGCTTGACCACCCGGGCCCAGGTCTGCCCCCATTCGTCGTCGCCGCAGAGCGCCGCGAGGGCCTTGCGGAGGTCGCCGGGGGGCAGCACGCCCAGCTCGTCGCGGAGCCGGCCGCTGGAGCCGCCGTCGTCGGCGACGGTGACGACGGCGGTCAGGTCGCCGGTGATCCGGCGCAGCGCGGCGAGGGAAGCCGACAGGCCGTGGCCGCCGCCGAGGGCGACGACCTTGGGCTGGGCGCCCCGGTACGCACGGCCCTCGGCCCGGCCGCTCGCGCGGCCGGGCACCAGCTTGCGGACGCGACGCATCCGGAAGGTCCGGCCGGTCACTCGCGCCCCATGTCCCGGTGGACGACGACGGTCTCGACGCCTTCCGAGACGAGTCGGTGGGCGAGCTTCTCCGACATGGCGACGGAGCGGTGCTTGCCGCCGGTGCAGCCGACCGCGATCGTCACATAGCGCTTGCCCTCGCGGCGGTAGCCGGCGGCGATGAGCTGGAGGAGCTCGGTGTAGCGGTCGAGGAACTCCTTGGCGCCCGGCTGGTTGAAGACGTAGCCGGACACCTCCTCGTTGAGGCCGGTGAAGGGGCGCAGCTCGGGCACCCAGTGGGGGTTGGGCAGGAAGCGGCAGTCGACGACGAGGTCGGCGTCGACGGGCAGGCCGTACTTGTAGCCGAAGGACATGACGGTGGCCCGCAGCTCCGGCTCCTCCTCACCGGCGAACTGGGCGTCCAGCTTGGCGCGCAGCTCGTGGACGTTGAGGCTGGAGGTGTCGATGACGAGGTCGGCGTCGCCGCGCAGCTCGCGCAGCAGGTCGCGCTCGGCGGCGATGCCGTCGACGATGCGGCCCGAGCCCTGGAGGGGGTGCGGGCGGCGCACGGACTCGAAGCGGCGCACCAGGGCGTCGTCGGACGCCTCCAGGAAGATCACCCGGCGCTTGACCTTCTTGGCCTCCAGGTCGGCGAGCGACTCGCGGAGGTTGTCGAAGAAGCGCCGGCCGCGGACGTCCACGACGACGGCGATCCGGGCCACATTGCCCTGGGAGCGGGCGCCGAGGTCCACCATGGTGGGGATCAGGGCGGGCGGCAGGTTGTCCACGACGAACCAGCCGAGGTCTTCCAGACACTTGGCGGCGGTGCTGCGGCCCGCCCCCGACATGCCGGAAATGATCACCAGCTCGGGGATGCCCGCCGCTTCGCCGGTCGCCTCCACCGTCGTGCCCGTACTCACCTGTGCTCCGTCCCGCTCGGTCACGTTCATGCTGTCTTCCCCCGTTCTGCCGACGGCGCCACCGGCGTCGTCTTCCCTTCCATAGTGAGGCCTCCCCGGGCGTGCGGCCCGGACGACGGACCGCGCCGGTCCGGGCGCGGTCCGCCGCAGCCGTCCTGTGCGGTCAGGTCCATCATTCCTCCGCGTCGTCCATGATCTCGCCAGTGGCCGTGTTGACGGCCGGGGCGGGCGGGGCCGCCGCGGCCAGCGCCGCGGCGACGGTCTCGGCCGTCTTGCGGCCGATGCCGGGCGTCGCGCAGATCTCCTCGACGGTCGCGGCGCGCAGCCGCTTGACCGAGCCGAAGTGCTTGAGCAGCGCCTGTTTGCGGGTCTCGCCCAGGCCGGGGACCGCGTCGAGAGGTCCGGCCTTCATGCTCCTGGAGCGCTTGCCGCGCTGATAGGCGATCGCGAAGCGGTGGGCCTCGTCCCGGACGCGCTGAAGGAGGTAGAGGCCCTCGCTGGTGCGCGGCAGGACGACCGGGTCGTCCTCGCCGGGCAGCCAGACCTCCTCCAGCCGCTTGGCGAGGCCGCACACGGCCACGTCGGTGACCCCGAGCTCGTCCAGGGCCCGCTGGGCGGCGGCCACCTGCGGCTGCCCGCCGTCGACCACGACGAGCTGGGGCGGGTAGGCGAAGCGCTTGGGCCGGTCGCCGTTCTCGGCGGGGACCTCGCCGCCGGGCTCGTCGCCCGGGGCCTCCTCGGCCCACTCCCCCGTCTTGAGCTTCTCCTGGACGTAGCGGCGGAAGCGGCGGCCCACGACCTCGTGCATCGACCGGACGTCGTCCTGCCCGGCGAAGCTCTTGATCTGGAAGCGGCGGTACTCGCTCTTGCGGGCCAGACCGTCCTCGAAGACGACCATGGACGCCACGACGTCCTGTCCCTGGAGGTGGGAGATGTCGAAGCACTCGATGCGCAGCGGCGCCGAGTCCAGGCCGAGGGCCTCGGCGATCTCCTCCAGGGCCCGGGAGCGGGTGGTGAGGTCGGAGGCGCGCTTGGTCTTGTGCAGCGCGAGCGCCTGCTGGGCGTTGCGCTGGACGGTCGTCATCAGGTCCCTCTTGTCGCCGCGCTGCGGGATGCGCAGGTCCACACGGGAGCCGCGCCGCTCGGCCAGCCACTGGGCGACGGGCTCGGCCGGCTCCGGCAGGGCGGGGACGAGCACCTCCTTGGGGACGGCGTCGCCGCTCTCCTCGCCGTAGAGCTGCTGGAGGGCGTGCTCGACGAGGCCCGCCGTGTCGACCGCCTCGACCTTGTCGGTGACCCAGCCGCGCTGTCCGCGCACCCGGCCGCCGCGCACATGGAAGATCTGCACGGCCGCTTCGAGCTCGTCCTCGGCGACCGCGATCAGATCGGCGTCGGTGGCGTCGGCCAGGACGACGGCGTTCTTCTCCATGGCGCGGCGGAGCGCCTCTATGTCGTCCCGCAGCCGGGCCGCCTTCTCGTACTCCATCTCCTCGGCCGCATCATGCATCCGCTGTTCCAAACGGCGGATGTACGCGCCGGTACGTCCGGCCATGAAGTCGCAGAATTCCTCGGCGAGTTCGCGGTGCTCCTCGGGGGTGACGCGGCCGACGCAGGGGGCGGAGCACTTGCCGATGTAGCCGAGGAGGCAGGGGCGGCCGATCTGGTGGGAGCGCTTGAACACCCCGGCGGAGCACGTCCGCACGGGGAAGACCCGCAGCATCAGGTCGACGGTCTCCCGGATGGCCCAGGCGTGGGCGTACGGGCCGAAGTAGCGCACGCCCTTCTTCTTGGGGCCTCGCATGACCTGGACGCGGGGGAACTCCTCGTTGAGCGTGACCGCGAGGGAGGGGTAACTCTTGTCGTCCCGGTACTTCACATTGAAGCGGGGGTCGTACTCCTTGATCCAGGAGTACTCCAGCTGGAGCGCCTCGACCTCGGTGGAGACCAGGGTCCACTCCACGGACGCGGCCGTGGTGACCATGGTGCGGGTGCGCGGGTGGAGGCCGGCGAGGTCCTGGAAGTACGACGAGAGCCGCTGGCGGAGGCTCTTCGCCTTCCCGACGTAGATCACCCGACCGTGCTCGTCGCGGAACTTGTACACCCCCGGCGAGTCGGGGATCTGTCCCGGCTTGGGTCGGTAGCTGCTGGGGTCGGCCATGTCACACACCCTACTTGCGGGCACTGACAACTCCACCGTCCGGCCGCCGGTCCGCCGACGGGGGCGGCCGCCCCCGTTCCGGCCCACTCCCGGCCCCCGTCTCCGTCCCTTTCCCGGGCCCTTCCCGGGCCCTTTCCCCGGCCCGTGAACGGGCACGACTCCGGCCCCGGCGGTGGTGGCCGCCGGGGCCGGAGCGGAAGCGGGGGACGGTCCCCCGTGGGGGTGCCGTCAGCGGCGCCGCAGCCTGTGCCTGCGCACCGCCACGGCCCCCAGCCCGAGGGCCAGGGCCGCCGCCCCGCCGGCCATCGCGGCGGGGGCCGCGATCGGGGAGCCGCCGTCACCTTCCGGTGCCGCGGTCACCGACCGGTCCGCATCGGCCCCCGGTGCGACGGACGTCCCGTCGCCGTTCACGGCGCCTTTCGCGTCGTAGCCGCCGGCCACGCCCTTCTTGTCGTAGGCCGAGCCCGGCAGCCTGGCGCCGTAGGCCTTGCGCACCCGGTCCCGGTAGGCGTCGACCGTGGTGCCCTTTTCGCCGACCGCCCGCACGGCGTCCTCGTCGAGGGGCAGGACGCGGTCGCCGCGCTGGACGTACCAGGCGTTGATCTGCGGCTCGCGGAAGACCGTGCCGCCGCTGAGCCTGCGGGCGCCGGCGGCCGCGTAGCGGGTCTCGTCGTCACCGGTGGCGATGTTGACGACGCTCCAGGTGTTCCCGGTGCGCGCGGTCCACACCGACGCCTTCTGCCCGTCGGCCGAGACGGCGGTGCTGGCGAGGAAGTCCAGCCGGGCGATCGGGGCGCCCTCCTTGCCCGCCACGAAGTCCCGGTCGAGCGTGTAGACGGGGACCGTCGCGCCGTCGATCCTGGGTCGCGCGTCGGTCTTCGCGAGCGCGCCGTCCCGGGCGAAGAAGCGGGAGAGCGTGGCCAGGGTGCCGGGCGCGGCGGCCGCGTCGTGGGCCTCGGCGACCCCTGCTGCCGGCGGCGGCGCGGGGACGGCCGGGGGCGGGGCGGCGTGGGCGAGCGGTGCGAGGCCCAGCAGCGCGGCGGTCAGGGCGCCGGCTGCGGCAGCGCGGGCGGCGTTCCTCGGTATGTGCCGGTCGGTCATGGCCCTCACGCCCCGATCCCGTAGAGCGAATGGGTCCAGGAGAACTGGTTGTTGTTCACGTACCAGTTGTGCGACGCCCAGTTGTAGCGGTTGCTGGAGGGCCAGGGGTCGCCCCAGTAGACCATGCTGTTCGCGTCGTCGTACCCGTAGAGGACGTGCATATGGCCGCCGCCGGACTGCCACTGGATGCGGGTCTCGACCGGGCGGCCCGCGTCGATCTCGGACTTGACGGTCGAGTAGCGCAGCCAGCCGTTGACGTACCGGCCCTCATTGATGCCGGCCCAGTCGAGGGCGGTCTGCACATTGCCCAGCGTGGCCTGGTTGTTGGGGCATGTGCTGCCCTGGGAACGGTTGAAGGCGGCGTTGCAGAACTGGTTCTGGCTGTAATTGCGGCCGAACCAGGTGGCGATGGTGTTGCCGGAGGCGGCCCAGCACCAGTTCGTATTCTGCTGCGCCTGCATGCCGATGTTCAGTCTGTTCGTCGCTCGCAGCGCGGGCTGTTCGCCGGTCGCCGCGCTCGCCGTGGTGGGGACGGCGAACAGGGCGGCGGCGACAAAGGCCGTCAGGGACAGCCGTCTGCCGCGTATGCGGGCTTTTTCTTTGGTTGCCGATGCCGAAGCACGGGACATTTCGCGTTCCTCCCGTGGGTGGGGGGTGGTGATGGAGGAGCGCGTCCGGACGCGTGTGAGGAGCATCGGATGTTGTCGGGGGCTGGTCAACCGGCTTCAATACGGCCAGGAGCCCGAGTGTGAACGAATCCCGCCGAATGTGAACGGCTCATGGCCGTCCAAGAGGAAAACGACACGCCGAGACATGGCCAATACACCTGTCGATCGTGAATATTCACAGGCGCACAGGGGCTTCACGGGGACTGCACGGGGGCTTCACAGCGGGAGAGCACGGACAGAGGAGCGAGCGGAATGGCGCGCACCAGCACAGGCGTTGCCGAGGCCGAACTGGCCCGGGCACTGCGATCGGGCCCCTTCCACCTGGCGCTGCGCACGGCGCTGTCGGCGCGCGGGCTGGCACTGCACCGGGTGCAGCACCGGCTGGCGCAGCGCGGGGTGAAGGTCGGGGTGACGAGCCTGAGTTACTGGCAGCAGGGCGTCCGCAAGCCCCGGCGGCCCGAGTCCCTGCGGGCCGTACGGATGCTGGAGGACGTGCTCGACCTGCCGGCCCAGGCCCTGACCCGGTTACTCTCCGACCCGGCCCCTGCCGGAACGGCCCCGGACCGGCCGGCCGCGCGTTCGTACCGCTCGCTGGTGGAGGAGTCCCGGGCCCTGGAGCGGCTGCTGGCGGAGCTGGAGTCCCCGGAGGACGGCGGCCTCCACACCGTCTGCCACCTGGAGCGGGTGTCCATCGGCGCGGGACGCGAGATGCGCGCCCGCGACTCGCACCACGTGGTGCGGGCGCACCGGGACGGCGTGGACCGCTATGTGGCCATCCACCACGGCGACGAGGGCTGCGACCCCGGCCGGATGACCGTACGGGCCGGTGAGAACTGCCGGGTGGGCCGGGTCCGGTGGCACGCGGCGGCAGGCGTCCTCGTCGCCGAGCTGCTCTTCGACGCGCGGCTGCGCGCCGGGGAGACGCATGTGTTCGGCTACGGCTTCGACGACGGCACGGGCGGCGCGAGCGGCGAGTACGTCCGAGGGTTCAGCTTCGCGGGCGGGCAGTACGTGCTGCGGGTCCGCTTCGACGAGGCCGCGCTGCCGGTACGGTGCCGCCGCTTCAGCCAGAGCGCGGCGGGGGCGCCGCGCAGCGGCCAGCAGGAGCTGACGCTGGCGGGACGGCACCAGGAGGTGCACCTGGTGGAGCAGGGAGTCCGGCCGGGGATCGTGGGGATCGCCTGGGACTGGTCGTAGCCGCCGGGGGCCGTGGCTCAGGCGGAGGGGCCGGCGATCAGCTTGCCGCCGTCGGCCTTGACGGGAACGGCGGGCAGGGGCGCGCCCGCCGGGCCCTGGAGGACCTTGCCGGTGGCGGCGTCGAACGTGCTGCCGTGGCAGGGACAGCTGATCTTCCCGTTCTCGACCTTGGTGACGACGCAGCCCGCGTGGGTGCACACGGCGCTGAACGCCTTGTACTCCCCCTCGGCGGACCGCGAGACGACGAGCTTCTGCTCGCGGTAGAGACGCGCGCCGCCGACGGGGATCTCCCCGGCCGCCCCCAGGTCCACGGGCGCGGTGGGGGTGGCGGGCCCCTTGGCGCCCGTCCCCCCGGCGCAGGCGGCGGCGCCGACCCCGGCGACACCCGCCAGAGCGGCTCCGCGCAGCACGGTGCGGCGGGAAGCGGAGGGGGATGTCATGGGGAGCTCCAGCGGTGGTGCGGGGGTTGGCGACGTAGCGACAATACCGGCGGTGGGGCGGGGTGCCCCGACCCCACCCCGGGGTCCGGGGCGGAGCCCCGGGAAACGGTGAAATGGGGGCACCTCCCAGCGGTAGCTGGGGGAGGGACCGGGGCTCCCTCCCGCCGCAGCGGCGGCCGAGGCACCGCCGGGGAGCCCGGCGGTGCCGAACCGCCTCAGCCCTTGCGGGCCGCGGCGCCCCGCGCCGTCTTCTTCGCGGCGGCGGTCTTCTTCGTGGCGGCGCCGGTCTTCGCCGAGACCGTCTTCTTCGCCGTCCCGGCCTTCGCCGCCACCGTCTTCTTCGCCGCGGAGGCGGCCTTCTTCGCCGGCGCCCGCTTCGCCGCCTTGCGCGCCACCGGCACCGCCGCGTCGCTGACGCGATCGCCCAGCATGTCGCGCAGGAACTTGCCCGTGTGGCTGGTCGGTACCGCCGCCACCTCCTCGGGCGTGCCCTCCGCGACGACGAGGCCACCGCCGGAGCCGCCCTCGGGGCCCATGTCGACGACCCAGTCGGCGGTCTTGATCACGTCGAGGTTGTGCTCGATGACGATGACCGTGTTGCCCTTGTCGACCAGCCCGGACAGCACGCTGATCAGCTTGCTGATGTCCTCGAAGTGCAGACCGGTCGTCGGCTCGTCCAGGACGTACACCGTCCGCCCGGTCGACCGCTTCTGGAGCTCGCTGGCGAGCTTGACGCGCTGGGCCTCGCCGCCGGAGAGGGTCGGCGCCGACTGCCCCAGGCGGACGTAGCCGAGGCCCACCTCGTGGAGCGTGCGCAGGTGGCGCGCGATCGTCGGCACGGCCTCGAAGAACTCGAGGGCCTCCTCGATCGGCATGTCCAGCACCTCGGCGATGGACTTGCCCTTGTAGTGGACCTCCAGGGTCTCCCGGTTGTAGCGCGCGCCGTGGCAGACCTCGCACGGCACGTACACGTCCGGCAGGAAGTTCATCTCGATCTTGATGGTGCCGTCGCCCGCGCAGTTCTCGCAGCGACCGCCCTTGACGTTGAAGGAGAAGCGCCCGGGCAGGTATCCGCGGACCTTGGCCTCCATCGTCTCCGCGAAGAGCTTGCGGACGTGGTCGAAGACGCCGGTGTACGTGGCGGGGTTCGAGCGCGGCGTACGGCCGATGGGCGACTGGTCGACGTGGACGACCTTGTCGACGAGGTCGTCGCCCTCCACGCGCGTGTGCCGGCCGGGGACGGCCCGGGCGGCGTTCAGCTCGCGTGCCAGGTGGGTGTAGAGGATGTCGTTGACCAGCGTCGACTTGCCGGAACCGGAGACACCGGTGACGGCCGTGAGCACGCCCAGGGGGAACGACACGTCGATGTCGCGCAGGTTGTTCTCCCGGGCACCGCGCACGGTGAGCCTGCGTGTGGGGTCCACGGGGCGGCGGAGGTCCGGGATGGCGATGGACCTCTTGCCGGACAGGTACTGACCGGTCATGGACGTCTCGGTCGCCAGCAGTTCCTTGAGGGGTCCGCTGTGCACGACCTTGCCGCCGTGCTCGCCGGCGCCGGGACCGATGTCGACGACCCAGTCGGCGACCTTGATGGTGTCCTCGTCGTGCTCGACGACGATCAGGGTGTTGCCCATGTCGCGCAGGCGGACGAGGGTCTCGATCAGACGGTGGTTGTCGCGCTGGTGGAGGCCGATGGAGGGCTCGTCCAGGACATAGAGCACACCGACGAGGCCGGAGCCGATCTGGGTGGCCAGCCGGATGCGCTGGGCCTCGCCGCCGGAGAGCGTTCCGGCGGCGCGGTTGAGCGAGAGGTAGTCCAGGCCGACGTCGACGAGGAACTTCAGGCGCTCGTTGACCTCCTTGAGCACCCGCTCGGCGATCTTCTTCTCACGGCCGGTGAGCTTCATGTCGCGCAGGAAGTCCGCGCACTCGCTGATCGACATCGCGGAGACCTCCGCGATGGACCGGCCCTGCACCGTGACCGCGAGGACGATGGGCTTGAGCCGCGTGCCCTCACAGGTGGGGCAGGGCACCTCGCGCATATAGCCCTCGAAGCGCTCACGGCTGGTGTCGCTCTCCGCCTCCGAGTGGCGCCGCTTGACGAACGGCACCGCGCCCTCGAAGGCGGTGGTGTAGGCGCGCTCACGGCCGTAGCGGTTGCGGTAGCGCACCTCGATCTGGGTCTTGTGGCCGTGGAGCAGGGCCTTCCTGGCCCGCTGGGGCAGCCCGGCCCAGGGGATGTCGGTGCGGAAGCCGAGCGCGTCGGCGAGCGCGCCGACCAGACGGCCGAAGTACTCCTTGGTGTGGCCGTGCGACCAGGGGTTGATGGCGCCCTCGTCGAGGGACTTGTCCTCGTCGGGGACGATCAGCTCGGGGTCGACCTCCATGCGCGTACCGATGCCGGTGCAGTCGGGGCAGGCGCCGAAGGGCGAGTTGAAGGAGAAGGAGCGCGGCTCCAGCTCCTCGAAGGACAGATCGTCGTACGGGCAGTAGAGGTGCTCGGAGAACATCCGCTCACGCTCGGGGTCGTCCTCGGCGAGGTCGACGAAGTCGAGGACGACCATGCCGCCGGAGAGGCCCAGCGCGGTCTCGACGGAGTCGGTCAGCCGGCGCTTGGCGCTGTCCTTGACGGTGAGGCGGTCGACGACCACCTCGATGGTGTGCTTCTCCTGCTTCTTCAGCTTCGGCGGTTCGGTCAGCTGGATCGTCTGACCGTCGACCCGGGCCCTGCTGTAGCCCTTGGTCTGGAGGTCGGAGAAGAGATCGACGAACTCGCCCTTGCGCTCGCGCACCAGCGGCGAGAGCACCTGGAAGCGGCTGCCCTCGGGCAGCTCCAGCACCCGGTCCACGATCGCCTGGGGCGACTGGCGGGAGATGGGGCGCGCGCACTCGGGGCAGTGGGGCCTGCCGATCCGGGCGAACAGCAGCCGGAGGTAGTCGTAGACCTCGGTGATGGT
Organism: Streptomyces sp. NPDC037389; assembly: GCF_040636475.1. NCBI lineage: Bacteria > Bacillati > Actinomycetota > Actinomycetes > Kitasatosporales > Streptomycetaceae > Streptomyces > Streptomyces sp. NPDC037389. The sequence goes on along the minus strand of NZ_JBEZUS010000001.1, from coordinate 638,743 downwards.
GCCGACCGTCGAGCGCGGGTTGCGCGAGGTCGACTTCTGATCGATGGAGACCGCCGGGGACAGGCCCTCGATGAAGTCCACATCGGGCTTGTCCATCTGCCCGAGGAACTGCCGGGCGTAGGAGGAGAGCGACTCCACGTAGCGGCGCTGGCCCTCGGCGAAGATCGTGTCGAACGCGAGGGAGGACTTGCCCGACCCCGAGAGTCCGGTGAAGACGATCAGGGAGTCGCGCGGGAGGTCGAGCGAGACGTTCTTGAGGTTGTGCTCACGAGCGCCACGGACGATGAGACGGTCTGCCACGCCAGTCGGCACCTTTCTTGAGAGTCGGCTCTGGAGAGCTGAAGGGGGCTGGGCCTCGCCCCCGATCCAGAGTACGGGGGAGGTCTGACAACCAAGGGGCCGAACGAAAGTCGTCAGCGATGCCACCCACGAGCCTATAGCACGCACATTCGATTTACGGGCCGGATCGACCTCCTTCACCCGAAGGAGTGGCGAGGCTATCGTCGGCGCCATGACTGATCATGTGCACGACTTGAACGCTGTACGTGAGGCGACCGACCGGCTGCTCACCGCCGCCGGCACCCTGGACAACGCGGCCGCGGCCCGGGCGTCACGGCTGCCCGGCTGGACCCGGGGCCACGTCCTGACCCACCTCGCGCGCAACGCGGACGCCCTGGTGAACGTGCTGGAGGGCCGTCCCATGTACGCGAGCACCGAGGTCCGCGACGCCGACATCGAGAGCGGCGCGCCCCGCCCGCTGGCCACCCAGCTCGACGACCTGCGCACCGCGGCCGCCCACTTCCTGGACGCGACCACCGCCCCCGCCGACTGGAACCGCACCGTCACCCTCCGCAACGGCGTGACCGACACCGCGGCCAACGTCCCCTTCCGCCGGCTGATCGAGGTCGAGCTCCACCACGTCGACCTCGGCATCGGCTACGACCTGGAGGACCTGCCCGCCGGCTTCACCGCCCGCGAGATCGACTTCCTGGCGAAGCGCTTCTCCGGCCACCCCGACATCCCGGCCCTCCGGCTGGTCTCGGCCGACGGCGGCACCTGGACCTCCGGCCGCGCGGAGGGCGAGCCGCTCACCGTGACCGGCACGGCCCCGGCGCTGCTGGGCTGGCTGGCGGGTCGCAGGGACGGCGCGGAACTCGAAACAGGTGGCGCTCCGCGGCCCGTTCTGCCTCCCCTATAGGCTGTCGACCATGATGTACAGCGGAGCGGTAGAGGTCGGCGGACCTGCTGACGTACACGAGTTGGCCGATCTGATGATCTCCAAGGTCGCGGTCGGCCCGATGAACAACAACGCTTATCTGCTGCGTTGCCGCGCGACGGACGAGCAGTTGCTGATCGACGCCGCGGCCGAGCCGCACACCCTGCTCACCCTGATCGGCGACGGCGGCATCGCCTCGGTGGTGACCACCCATCAGCACGGCGACCACTGGGGCGCGCTGCGCGAGGTCGTGGACGCCACCGGCGCCCGCACCTACGCCGGCCGCGAGGACGCCGAGGGCATCCCGGTGCCGACGGACGTGCTCGTCGACGACGGCGACGTCATCCGCGTCGGCCGGGTGGAGCTGACGGCCCGCCACCTGGTCGGCCACACCCCGGGCAGCATCGCGCTGGTCTACGACGACCCGCACGGCCACGCCCACGTGTTCACCGGCGACTGCCTCTTCCCCGGCGGCGTGGGCAACACCCACGACGACCCCAAGGCCTTCGCCAGCCTCATCCACGACGTCGAGACCAAGATCTTCGGCGAACTCGCGGACGAGACCTGGGTCTACCCGGGCCACGGCAATGACACCACCCTCGGCGCCGAGCGCCCGCACCTCGCGGAGTGGCGCGAGCGCGGCTGGTGAGGCCCGGCGGGTCGGCCCGCCACCGTCGGTAGCGCGCCGTCCGCACACCGGGCGGACGGCGCTCTTCCGGCGCGCCCCCGGCAACGCCCCCGTACGCCCCGTTTCCCCCGCCCCAGGGGGAAGTTGGGCAGTACATGAATCGCGACCGACCTCCGGCCATGCTCCGCCTCGCGGCGGCGTCCATGGTCGGAACCGCCATCGAGTTCTACGACTTCTTCGCCTATGGCACCGCGGCCGCCCTCGTTCTGGGCCCGCTGTTCTTCCCCACCGTCTCCCCCCTCGTCGGCACCCTCGCCGCGTTCGGCACCTTCGGCATCGGCTTCATCGCCCGCCCGCTGGGTTCGGTGCTCTTCGGGCACATCGGCGACCGGCTGGGCCGCCGCCCCGTACTCGTCTTCTCGCTACTGCTGACGGGCATCGCCACCGTCGCCGTCGGCTTCGTCCCCACCTATCAGCGGATCGGCGTCGCCGCCCCGCTGCTGCTGCTCGTACTGCGCTTCCTCCAGGGCCTGGGAGTCGGCGGCGAATGGGGCGGCGCCGTACTGCTCACCACCGAACACGCCCCCGCTCATCGCCGGGCGCTGTGGTCGAGCTTCCCCCAGACCGGTCCGTCCGTGGGATTCCTGCTGGCCAACGGCATTACCCTGACCCTTTCGGCGACCCTCCCCGACGACCTGTTCCTGTCCTGGGGCTGGCGCGTGCCGTTCTGGGCGGCGGGCGTCCTGGCCGCGGCCGGCCTGCTGCTGCGCACCCAGCTGGCCGAGACCCCGGACTTCCAGGCGCTCACCGAGAACGAGAACCGCGCGACCCTCCCCTTTACCGAGGTCGTCCGCGGCCACTGGCGGCTCGTCCTGCTCACCGCCGGCGGACTCTCCATCGGCTATTCCGTCTTCTACACGGTCACCACCTGGTCCCTGGCCTACGGCACCGAACACCTCGGCGTCGACCGCACGCTCATGCTCGGCTGCGTCATGGTGTCGGTCGCCGTCTCCGGCGCGGCCACCCCCGTCGTCGCTCTCCTCGGCGACCGCTTCGGCCGCCGCACCCTGTGCCTGACCGGCTGCACCGCCGTGGCCCTGTGGATGTTCCCCCTCATGGGCCTGCTGCGCACCGGGCGCCCCCTGCTGATGCTGCTGGGCTTCGTCGTCGCGATGCTGGCCTTCATCACCGCCTTCGGGGTGGTCGGCGCGTATGTACCCGAGCTCTACGAGGCCAGGGTGCGCTGCACCGGCGCCTCCGTCGGCTACAACCTCGCCGGAGTGCTCGGCGGAGCCGTCACCCCGCTGGTGGCCACGGCCACGGCCGGGTCGGGCGGGCCGCCCTGGGGCGTCGCCGCCTATCTCACCGGCATCGCCCTGCTGAGCCTGGGCTGCTTCCTGCTGCTGCCCGAGACCCACCCCGCCACGATCGCCTCACGCCCGGCCACCGATCCCGCCCCCGCCTGAGTCCGTCAGACGCGGGCGCTCCGACCGTCCTGCTCCCGCTCCCCCTCCGGGGAGCGGGCCGCCGGCGCCTCGGCCCGCGCCTGCCCGGCCGAGGCTCGCAGGCTGGTGATCGTGGTGACGATCAGCACCGCGCAGATGACGCCGAGCGAGACCGGGATGCTGATCTCGGGGACCGCGACGCCGCTCTCGTGGAGAGCGTGCAGGACCAGCTTGACGCCGATGAAGCCGAGGATGACCGACAGGCCGTAGGAGAGGTGGACCAGCTTCCTCAGCAGCCCGCCTATCAGGAAGTACAGCTGTCGTAGACCCATGAGCGCGAAGGCGTTGGCGGTGAAGACGATGTACGGGTCCTGGGTGAGGCCGAAGATCGCCGGTATGGAGTCGAGAGCGAAGAGCACATCCGTCGTACCGATCGCCAGCATGACGATCAGCATCGGGGTCATCAGCCGCTTGCCGTTCTCCACGATGAACAGCTTGGTGCCGTGGTAGCGGTCGGTGGAGGGGAAGCGACGCTCGACCAGCTTCAGGAAGCGGTTCTCCTCGAACTCTTCCTCCTCCTCGTCGGACCGCGCCTCCTGGATCAGCTTCCAGGCCGTCCAGATCAGGAAGGCGCCGAAGAGATAGAAGATCCAGGAGAAGTTGGCAATGATCGCGGCGCCGGCGCCGATGAAGACGGCCCGCAGCACCAGGGCGATGAGCACGCCGACCATGAGCACGCGCTGCTGGTAGATCGACGGCACCGAGAACTTCGCCATGATCAGGACGAAGACGAAGAGATTGTCGACGCTCAGCGACTTCTCGGTGATGAAGCCCGCGAAGAACTCACCGGCGGGCTGACCGCCCCCGAAGGCGAGGAGCCCCAGCCCGAAGAGCCCGGCCAGGGCCACCCAGACCGCCGTCCAGACCCCGGCCTCCTTGAGGGAGACCTCATGAGGCTTGCGGCCTCCGATGAAGAAGTCGGCGGCGACGAGGGCGCACAGACCGAGGATGGTCAGCACCCACAGGGTCAAGGAGACGTCCACTGTTCCTCCGGCACGTCGTACGGGCGTACGGCAAGTCCTCAGAACAGTACAGGAAGGACCAAGGAATAGTAAAGGAAGACCCAAAACCGCAGGTCAGGGCAGGCTAGATGCCATACGCGCGCCGCGCCTGACCGACCTGCCGCAGCACCTGTCCGACGACATCGCTCCCCGCGGGCACCCGCGACGGCTCGTACGTCCAGGCGTGCCCGACCCACGGGTCGGCGAGGTGATCGTCCGGCACCGGCGTGATCCTCAGCAGCGAGCGCCACAGCGGGTCCAGGACGGGCCCGTAGGCCCGAGCGTCGTCCCGGTCGGCCACCATCAGCAGATGGACGCCCACGGACGGCCCCTCGTCCGCCAGATAGCGCAGCTGGGTGACGGCGCGGTCGTCGAAACCGTGCGGGAAGTCGTTGACGATCAGCAGCTGCTCGCCCGTGTCGAGGTCCGGGGGCAGCGAGTCCAGGGCGCCGTTGCGCACCGCCATCTGCACCAGGTCGACCCGGCGTGTCAGACGCGCCAGCGCGTCCGACACCCCGCGCGCCCCGGTGGGCGGCGGCTCCTTCAGCGCCCCGCTCTCCAGCAGCGGCGCCAGGGCCGGGCCCGCGGCTCCGGCCGGGTCGACGACGTGGAGTGTGTAGTCCCCCACGGGGTGGACGGCCAGCAGCCGCACGGCGTGCGCGACCGCGCAGTCCATGGCCAGCCTGCGCAGCTCCATCGAGTCCGGCAGGCCCGCGTCCCGGCCACCGGCCCGGCCGGCGTCGATCCATAGGCCGCGCTCCAGCGGCAGCCGCACCAGCATGGGGATGCGCAGGCCGGGGCGTTCCGGCAGGTGCAGATCGCCCAGCCGCAGCGCCATCGGGGCCGACAGCGGCACCTGGTAGCCCTGCCAGACGGGGCTGTCCCAGCGGGCGTAGGCGGGCGGCAGAGCGTGCTCGACGACCTCGGCCTCCGCGACGAGCTGGGCGAGGTCCCGGTCGAGCACGGACCGCGCCTGGTCGACCAGCTCGGCGTGGCGGGCGCGGGCCTCCTCGCGGGCCGTGTCCGCCGCCGCGCCGACGCGGGTGGCGGGGTCGGAGAGGACCCGGTCCAGCTCCCGCTCCAGGCGGGACTCCGCGAAGTCGACCGCGCTGCGGTAGGCGGCGACCGTTCGGGTCAGGTCCTCGAACATGCCCCAGACCTGGTTGTAGAGCCGCTCGTCCATGGACCAGCCGGTGGCGTCGCCCGCGACGGGCCCTGGCGTTCCGGGCCCGTCGGCCGGGGCCCAGTCAGGGGCCCGGTCCGTGGCCGGGGACGCCGGGGCCGGTGCCGGCTCGCGCGGCGCCGAGCTCGGCGCCGAGGACGGCTCCGGGCCCGCCGCCGGGGCCTGCGGGCCGCTCTGGCGGCGCGGGTGCCGGTAGCTGATGGGTCCGGCGGAGGCCGAGGCCGCCTGGGCTCGTACCGCGGCCCGGTCCTGCGTGGCGGCGGACTCGGGCGCGGCCAGAGTAGGTACGGCGGTGGACCCGCCCTCGGCCCGGCCGGGCGCGGCACCGGTCCCGGCCGCGTCGTCCCGCTCCGGCACGTCGGCCGCCGCGTGCGCGCCCTCGCCGGGCGCGGGTTCGCCATGGGCAGGCTCGACCTGGGCGGGCTCGACGCGGGCCGGCTCGACGTCAGCGGGATCGACGTGGGCAGGCTCAACGACTCGGACGGGCGGGGCCGCGACCGCGCGGGCCATGCCCCGGGCGACCGCCTCGTCGATGCCGGCGGCCAGCTCGGCCGCGCCAGGCAGGCCCTGGTCGTGGAGCATCGCGGCCAGACCTCCCGCGTACCCCTGGCCGACCGCGCGCACCTTCCAGGCGCCCTGCCGGCGGTAGAGCTCAAGCGCGACGACCGCCGACTCGGCGTCCAGCCCGGTGACCGTATAGCTGGCGATCTCGGTGCCGTCCGTGTCCGTCACGGCGAGGAAGGGGGCCGCGATGGCGCCGAAGCGCGCCGGGACCGACGCCACGGACGGGAGCGCGAGCACCACGGTGAGCCGGTGGGCGGTCTCCGGGACGGCGTCCAGATCGACCGCCAGCCGGTGCTCCGCGGCGGCCTGCCCGGACACCTCCAGCCCGGGAAGTCTCGGCGAGGCGGGGTGCGCGACCCACCGGTCGTCGGTCACCCTGCCGTCCGCGTCACCGAGCGTCGCGCCCGCCACCACCGGGTGGCCCGCCGAAACCCGGATCTCCAGTCGAGTACCGGGCAGTGGGTGGTTCTGCCCCCGCACCAGCTCGGCCGTCATCGCCGTTTCCCCCTATGTCGTGCTCGTCGTGTCGTGCAGCCCTCGTCCGCGAAGGACGGTTACAGGACCGCCTGGATCTCCGCCAGCAGGTCCTGGAACGTCCGGCCGTTGGCCGGGGTGCCGATGGCCGTCATCTGCCAGCCGTTGCCCACGCGGTGCACCTTGGCCATGATCTGCGCGGTGTAAGGGCCGCCGCCGTCCAGGGTGTAGCGGGCCAGCTCCTGGCCGGTGGTCTCGTCGACCAGGCGGCAGAAGGCGTTGCGGACCTCGGCGAAGGTCTGGCCGGTGAACGAGTTCACCGTGAACACGATCTGATTGACGTGCACCGGGACGCGCTGGAGGTCGACGAGGATCGACTCGTCGTCACCGCCCTGGCCCGCGCCGCCGACCAGGTTGTCGCCGGTGTGGCGCACCGAGCCGTCCTTGCTGACGAGCTGCTGGAAGAAGGCCACGTCGACCGGCTGCTTGTCGGCGAAGAGCACCGCCGAGGCGTCGAGGTCGATCTCCTTCGTCCGCGTCCCGAACAGCCCGCGGCGGGGGGCCGCCTGCCAGCCCAGCCCCATCCGCACCGCGGTCAGGGTGCCCCCGTCGGCCTTCTGAAGGCTGATGCCCTGGCCCTTGGACAAGTTGACCGTCACGCGCAGTCCCTCTCTCGTTGGCTGTGCCCCCGTGGCCGCACGTGTTCCGTGCGGCCGTCTTCACCTACGACCCTATGCACACGCGACGGTCGCGTACGCGCCCGGGAAGGGTTTGTGGCGGTCTTGCAACATGCTCCGTACCAGGTCGGACAGGCTGGGATATGCTGTCGCGCCGCCGTCAGGCGAGCCCCGCCTCACGCATCTGCCGCAGCTCCTTCTTCAGCTCGCCCACCTCGTCACGCAGTCGTGCCGCGACCTCGAACTGGAGCTCCGCCGCGGCGGCGCGCATACGGTCGGTCATGTCCTCGATGAGCTGGGCCAGTTCCGCGGCGGGGCGGTCCGTGAGCACCGCTTCCGCGGCCTTCGCCTTGCCCTTGCCCTTGGCGGCCTTCCCCTTGCCGGCCGGGACCGTCGGGACGGGGGCCTTCGCCTGGTCCTTGCCGGGCTTGCGGTAGCCCGTGCCCAGCAGCTCCTCGGTGTCGAGCTCCTCGCGGGCGAGGGAGGCCACGATGTCGCCGATCTTCTTGCGGAGCGGCTGGGGGTCGATGCCCCGCTCCTTGTTGTAGGCGATCTGCTTCTCGCGGCGGCGGTTGGTCTCGTCGATGGCCTTCTCCATCGACGGGGTGACCTTGTCGGCGTACATATGGACCTGTCCGGAGACATTGCGCGCCGCGCGGCCGATGGTCTGGATCAGGGACGTCCCGGAGCGCAGGAAGCCCTCCTTGTCGGCGTCGAGGATGGCCACCAGCGACACCTCGGGCAGGTCGAGGCCCTCGCGCAGCAGGTTGATGCCGACCAGGACGTCGAACTCGCCGGCGCGCAGCTCGCGCAGCAGCTCGACCCGGCGCAGCGTGTCGACGTCGCTGTGGAGGTAGCGCACCTGGATGCCGAGCTCCAGGAAGTAGTCGGTGAGGTCCTCGGCCATCTTCTTGGTGAGGGTGGTCACGAGGACGCGCTCGTCGCGCTCGGTGCGGGTGCGGATCTCGTGGACCAGGTCGTCGATCTGGCCCTCGGTCGGCTTGACGACGACCTCGGGGTCGACGAGACCGGTGGGACGGATGATCTGCTCGACGAAGCCGTCGCCGCGCGAGAGCTCGTAGGGGCCGGGCGTCGCGGAGAGGTAGACGGTCTGGCCGATGCGCTCGGTGAACTCCTCCCACTTCAGCGGGCGGTTGTCCATCGCGGACGGCAGGCGGAAACCGTGCTCGACGAGCGTGCGCTTGCGGGAGGCGTCGCCCTCGTACATCGCGCCGATCTGCGGGACGGTGACGTGCGACTCGTCGATGACGAGGAGGAAGTCCTCGGGGAAGTAGTCCATGAGGGTGTTGGGCGGGGAGCCGGGCTCGCGGTCGTCCATGTGCAGCGAGTAGTTCTCGATGCCCGAGCAGGAGCCGACCTGGCGCATCATCTCGATGTCGTAGGTGGTGCGCATGCGCAGCCGCTGGGCCTCCAGGAGCTTGCCCTGCTTCTCCAACTGGGCGAGGCGCTCCTCCAGCTCGCGCTCGATGCCCGCGACGGCCTTCTCCATCCGCTCTGCGCCGGCGATGTAGTGGCTGGCGGGGAAGACGTAGAGCTCCTGGTCGTCGGAGATGACCTCGCCGGTGAGCGGGTGGAGCGTGGAGAGCGCCTCGATCTCGTCGCCGAACATCTCGATGCGGACGGCCAGTTCCTCGTAGACCGGGAAGATCTCGATGGTGTCGCCGCGCACCCGGAAGGTGCCCCGGGTGAAGGCCAGGTCGTTGCGCGTGTACTGGATCTCGACGAAGCGGCGCAGCAGCGTGTCGCGGTCGATCTCCTCGCCGACCTTCAGCGGCACCATGCGGTCCACGTACTCCTGCGGCGTGCCCAGGCCGTAGATGCAGGAGACCGATGCCACGACGATTACGTCACGCCGGGTGAGCAGCGAGTTCGTGGCGGAGTGGCGCAGCCGCTCCACCTCCTCGTTGATCGAGGAGTCCTTCTCGATGTAGGTGTCCGACTGCGGGACGTAGGCCTCGGGCTGGTAGTAGTCGTAGTACGACACGAAGTATTCGACGGCGTTGTTGGGCAACAGCTCGCGGAACTCGTTGGCGAGCTGGGCCGCGAGGGTCTTGTTGGGCGCCATGACGAGGGTGGGCCGCTGCAGCTTCTCGATCATCCACGCGGTGGTGGCCGACTTGCCGGTGCCGGTCGCGCCGAGGAGGACGACGTCCTTCTCACCCGCGCGAATGCGCCGCTCCAGCTCCACGATGGCCGCCGGCTGGTCGCCGCTGGGCTGGAAGGGGCTGACGACCTCGAAGGGCGCCACCTTGCGTTCGATCTTGGATACGGGCCGCATGAGACCACCGTACGGCCCACCACTGACAACGGCCTCGTCTCCCGCCCTCCGCCCCGTTCTCCCGCCGGTCACGAGGCGAACGCCGGGCGAAATATCGGCAAAGGGTCTCCCGCTCCGGCTGCCCCGGCGGTCGCGATCACGTACACGTTTGCTGTACCACTTTCCGTGCACCAGGTACGACGTTCCGTACGCGAGGGCCGGCGGCGCGACGGTCGTCCCGGCCCCGGACGCGAGGAGCTCCCATGCGCATCCGCATCGCCCCCGCCGTGACCGGTGTGCTCGCCGGTCTGTCCCTCTCGACGCTCGCCTCCGTGCCCGCCCCGGAAGTCGCGGCGGCGCCCGCGCACGCCGCCGAGGGCCCGGCCGCACCCGTCGTCATCGGTCACCGCGGGGTGCCCGTCGAGGCGCCGGAGAACACCCTGGCCTCGATCGACAGAGCGGCCCGGCTGGGCACCGTCTGGGTGGAGAACGACGTCCAGCGCACCAAGGACGGCGCCCTGATCGTCATCCACGACACCACCCTGGAGCGCACCACGGACGCCAAGCGGCGCTACCCCGGACGCGCCCCCTGGAAGGTCGCGGACTTCACGCTCGACGAGATCGAGAAGCTGGACGCCGGCAGCTGGTACGACAGCCGTTTCACCGGCGAACGGGTCCCCACGCTCGACCGCTATCTGCGCCGGGTCGACCACAACCACCAGAAGCTGCTGCTGGAGGTGAAGGCCCCGGAGCTCTACCCGGGGATCGAGCGGCAGACAGTGGCCGAGCTGCGCCGCTCCGGCTGGCTGGACCGGCAGCACATCGACGGGGGGCTGGTCGTCCAGAGCTTCAGCGCGCCGTCCCTGAAGACGCTGCACAAGCTCCGCCCCGACATCAAGAAGGGCTTCCTGGGCGCCCCGAAGGCCGCCGACCTCCGCTCGTACGCCGAGTTCGCCGACCAGATCAACCCGGACCACACGCGGATCACCGCCGACTGGGTCGCCGCCGCCCACGCCCTCGACGGCCCGCACGGGCGGCGGCTCGAGGTCTGCGCGTGGACCGTCGACGACGAGGACAAGGCGGTGGGCCTCGCCCGGATGGGCGTGGACGGCATCATCACCAACGCCCCCCACGTCATCGCCGCCGCCCTGGACGACGACGCGGACGACCCGTCCCTCCTGAACGACGACGACCGGCCCGGACCGGACCCGGCCGGCGACCCCGCCGACGAGGACGCACCCCTCGACGACGCCGTCTGAGGCCCGGGGCCCCGGCCGGGGGCGCCCGGCCACGCTCTACGCTGGAGGGCGTGACGGACTCCGAGCGCCCCCTGCCGCCCGGCCCCCGGGCCTGGGCGTGGTCGACGACCGATTCGCCCGTAGGTCCCCTGGGCCTCGCCGCGACCCCGGACGGCCTTCTGAGCGTCGTCTTCCACGCCGACGCCGGCACGACCGAACGGACCCTGTCCCACCTGGAACGGCACCTGGGCGCCGCCCCTATGGCGGCGCCCTCCGCCTGCCACGACGTCCTCGCCGAGGCCACGGACCAGCTCCGGGCCTACTTCGCGGGCCGCCTCCGCGTCTTCTCCGTGCCCCTGGACTGGTCCCTCACCTCCGGCTTCAACCGCCGCACCCTGCGCGAGCTCCTCGCCCACGTCCCCTACGGCACCGTCGTCGCCTACCAGGACCTCGCCACCCGCCTGGGCGACCCCGGCGCGGCCCGCGCGGTCGGCACGGCCATGGGAAGCAACCCGCTGCCCATCGTGGTCCCCTGCCACCGCGTCATCGGGAGCGACGGCGGCCTGGGCGGCTTCGGCCCCGGCCTGGAGGCCAAGCGGGTCCTGCTGTCGCTGGAAGGGGTTCTTCCGGAGCCGCTGTTCTGAGCCCCGCTGTTCCGGACCCCGCTCCCGAGGGATGCTGGAAGCGGGAGATGGTGCGCCATGCGTACGGGCAACGAACCCATGACGGCGCGCAGCCCGCTGCGGCTGCGGTGCGGGCTGGCGTCCTTCGGGCTGGTGTGGACGGCCGCCGGGACGGCGCTCTTCGCGCTGGCGGGGCGGCCGGGGTGGGCGATCGCGTGCGGGGTGGTGATGCTCGTGACCGTGGTCGACCTGGTCTTGATCATCCGACACATCCGGCAGGGGCCGCACTACCAGCCGGGCCGGGACGTCCCACCGTATGAGCCCGTCAAGCCTTCAGACCACCCCGGAAGGAATTCCTAGCCCTGTGCGGCCGGCGGCTCGGCACGGGCCGCCAGGAAGCGGCGGGCCTCGGCCGTCCGCTCCTCCCGCTGCTCCGGCGAGAGGCGCTCCCAGGCCGCCTGGGCGGTCTCCACACTCTCGGTGAGCGCGTCGGAGTACGCGCCCACTCGTACCGCCTCGTGGAGGCGCATCCGGCCGGAGAGGACCTCCTGGGCCATCTCCCGCAGGACCTCACCGCCGCTGCCGTCGGCGAGGTGCCGAAGCGCCTCGTGGACGACGCGGGCCCGGGCCCGGTCGCGGCCCGGGGTCACGAATTCCTCGAATCCGACGTGGTGTTCCGGCATCCCGCCGCTCCTTTTCTTCCGGCGTCAGACGGCCGGGTGGTCGTAACTCGTACGCGGCAACGGAAAGGCGCCGAGGGAGGCCGCGATCTCGCCGCCCGTTCGCCCGATCGCCGCGCAGCCGACGTTCATGGTCACTTGCGCCGCGTTGAGGAGATTGGTCATCGCGGTCCATTCCTTGAGGACGGTCTCCGCCTCGGCGGCGCCGAGCGCATATCCCATCGCGGCGCCCCATCCCGTCCATCCGGAGGCGGCGGAGGCCGCGATGGCGATGGAAAGGGTGATGAGCGCGTCGAGCATCGCGCCGAGGCACGCGGCGACGGCCTCGCCCGTGTACGCCACCGATCGGGCGATCTCCCGGTATTCGTCGTCGATCGCGTACAGGGAGTCCCGCGCGTCCTCCAGGTTCTTGCGCAAGGCCTCGAAGTAGCCGTGCGCGGCGTCGGCCGCGTTCCCCTGCCAGGTCGCGCTGACGGCCCCGGCGCCGGACCCGAGGTTCCGGGCGAGGGCGTCGCAGGAATGCCCCAGGTTCCGCCAGACGTCGGCGCACCGCGCGTACGCCTCCCAGTCCCCGGCGAGGGCGTGCTTCGCGTAGTCCATCGGGTCGCGCGACAGCACGAGCTCGGCCAGTTTCACGAACCAGCCGCCCGGGCTGAGGAAGTCCCCGACGTCGTTGACGGGTTTCAGCGGATGGACGAACCCAGCGGGCTTTCGGGGCGGGGTGAGGTGCCGGGTCGGTTCGGCCACGTCGACGAAGTCCATGTCCGGGTCAGCGCCCCGCCCGGCCGTAGGCCGCGTCCGTCTCGGCGGCGACCCCGAGGTCGGTGCGGCGGTAGTACGAGGCCGCGGCGCCCAGTTCCCGTGCCGACTCCCGGAGCACGGCGGACAAGCGGTCGAGCGTGCGCAGCACGTTGTCCCGCACCTCGGTGTGCTGCCCCGCGCATAACCCCAGCAGTCCGTGTTCCATGAAGTCGAGCGAGGTGAATCCCTTGGTGTAGGAGGCCATTTCCGAGGCGTCCTCCGCAGCCCTGCCCACTTGCCGGGAGAACTCCTCCAGCCGCCCCGTCTCCACCTGAAGTCGCCCTGACACGGCAGCCCTTTCCCCGTCGATGTGAAACCCGGCCCGAACAAGCGTCACGGCGACACGCACGCCAGTAGGAAGCACGCCAGCATGCCCATGCCTCCCACCCTGCGCAGCCATCGGACGTGTTCCACCACCCTGGCCCTGCGCAGCATTTCCCGGACCGCCTTGAACTGCCCGATGGTCCTGGGGTGGAATCCGGCGACGACGAGCATGACGCCGTGGGCCATGACCGGAAGTGCCATGAAGAGAAAGATCAGCCATTCCCAGAAGGCCCGCAGGCTGATGAGGGAATACGAGCCCCATTCCCGGTACACCTTCACCCGTTCACCGGGGACGTACGCGCCGTCGATCTCGGCGTCCGTCAGCACCGTGCCGCCGTCCGAGGGGCGGAACACCCCGTCGCAGCTGGTGCCTTCACGGCCGCTGCTCCGGTGCGTGATGGCGCAGTGGCCGATGGTCATGGTCCCCTGATGGTCCGCGTAGCCGAAGGCCTTCACCGCGGACGTGGCGGTGAACTCCATGAGCAGCAGGCCGGCCACCACGAGGCAGACCCCGCCGAGGCGGGTCTTGATCCTCGGCCGGGGTGTGGGCGCGAAGGGGCTCGCGCCGAGTAGTTCCGGCATGGCCATGGTCGTCGTTCCCCTTCGGAGCAGCCGCGTTGTGACGCCGTTCGGGGCGACACGCTAGCGACGCGGAGGGGAGGTGATGACGCGGTGCGGCGGCCCGACGACCGCTCGCGTCATCGGCGTCGGAACGCGGAGGGCCCGTACGAAGGGCTTGCCGAGGGCCGACCGAGCGCCACCGCCCATCGGCGGTGCGCACCCGGCCTCACCCGATCTGATGAACGGCTCAGCCGGACCGCTTCGCAGCCCGCTCGCGCAGTTGCTCCCAGACGGCCCTGACCTGGGGCTCCAGCGCCTCCAGCGGGCCGTCGTTGTCGATGACGAGGTCCGCCACGGCCAGGCGCTGCTCCCGTGTGGCCTGGGCCGCCATCCGGGCGCGGGCCTCGTCGGTGGTCATGCCCCGCAGCCGGACGAGCCGCTCCAGCCGGGTCCCGGTGCCGGCGTCGATGACCACCACCAGGTCGTAGAGGGGGGCGAGCCCGTTCTCGGCGAGGAGGGGGACGTCGTGGACGACGACGGCGTCCGGGCCGGCGGCGGCCTCCAGCTCGGCCGAGCGGGCACGGACCAGGGGGTGCACGATGGCGTTGAGGGCGGCGAGCCGGTCCTTGTCGGCGAAGACGACGGCGCCCAGCGCGGGCCGGTCGAGGGTGCCCTCGCCGGTGAGGACGCCGGGGCCGAACTCGGCGACGACCGCCGCCAGTCCGGGCGTGCCCGGCTCCACGACTTCCCTCGCGATGCGGTCCGAGTCGACGACGACCGCTCCGTACGACGCGAGGAGCCGCGACACCTCGCTCTTGCCCGCGCCGATCCCGCCCGTGAGGCCCACCTTCAGCATGGGCCCCACGCTATCGGGCCGGGTGTCAGCGGCCTCCGTCGCCCTCCCGGTCGGCGAGGAAACGCTCGAATTCGGCGCCCAGTTCATCGGCGGAGGGCAGTTCGACGGGCTCGGCGACGAGGTTGCCCCGGGTCTCGGCCCCGGCCACCGCGTCGTACTGGTGCTCAAGGCCCCGGACGAGCGCGATCAGCTCCTCGTCGCCCTCGCCGAGCTGGCGCTCGATCTCCTCCTGGGTGCGGTGCGCCGCGGTGCGCAGGGCGTGCGCGGCGTCGGGCAGGACGAGTCCGGTGGCGGCGGTGACCGCCTCCAGGGCCGTCAGCGCCGCGTCGGGGTAGGGCGAGCGGGCCACGTAGTGGGGGACGTGGGCGGCGACGCCCAGGACGTCGTGGCCGGCCTCGGCGAGGCGGTACTCGACGAACGACTCGGCGCTGCCGGGCACCTGGGCCTCGTCGAAGTAGCTGCGGTGACCGGGCATCAGGTCCGTGCGGTTGCCGTGGGGGGTGATGCCGACAGGGCGGGTGTGGGGGACGCCCATGGGGATGCCATGGAAGTTGACGGCCAGTCGTACACGGAGCCGCTCCACGAGCAGGCGTACGGCGGCGGCGAAGCGCTCCCACTCCACGTCCGGCTCCGGTCCGGTGAGCAGGAGGAACGGGGCGCCCGTGGCGTCCTGCACCAAGTACAGCTCCAGCTTCGGCGTCTCGTACTCGGTCCAGCGGTCGCGCTGGAACGTCAGCAGCGGGCGCCGTGCGCGGTAGTCGATGAGCCGGTCGTGGTCGAAGCGGGCCACGACCTGGTGCGGCAGGTCGCCCAGCAGCCGCTTGACGATCAGCTCGCCCGTCTCACCCGCGTCGATGTAGCCCTCGAAGTGGTAGAGCATGACCAGTCCGGCCGTGTCCTGGGCCAGAGCCAGGTCGGCCACGGCGAGCCCCTTGGGCTCCCATTCGTACAAACCCTGCGGATCCATCACGGTGACCGTTCCTCCTCATGTTCCTTGGGAGAGAACGCTCTTGGGGGCCGTGACCATTCCCGCCCCGGCACAACGGAGAGGCGAACGCGCGTAAGGCCCGCTCTCCAAGGAGAGCGGGCCTTACGGTCAGCTATTCAGCTGTGCTGTCGGTCAGAGCCTCAGCTCTGGCCGCCGGCGAGCTTCTCGCGCAGGGCGGCGAGAGCCTCGTCCGACGCCAGGGCGCCGGAGGTGTCGGCCGACTCGGACGAGTACGAGCCACCGGCCGGAGCGGCCTGCGACGCGACGTCCTGGTCACCGGCGGCGGCAGCCTCGGCGTCCGCCTCGCGGGACTTGATGACCTGCGCCTGGTGCTGCTCGAAGCGCTGCTGCGCCTCGGCGTACTGGCGCTCCCACTCCTCGCGCTGCTTCTCGTAACCCGGCAGCCAGTCGTTGGCCTCGGGGTCGAAGCCCTCGGGGTAGATGTAGTTGCCCTGGTCGTCGTAGGACGCGGCCATGCCGTACAGGGTCGGGTCGAACTCGACCACGGACGGGTCGGCACCGAAGGACTCGTTGGCCTGCTTCAGCGAGAGGCTGATGCGACGGCGCTCGAGGTCGATGTCGATGACCTTGACGAAGATCTCGTCGTTGACCTGGACGACCTGCTCCGGGATCTCCACGTGGCGCTCGGCCAGCTCGGAGATGTGGACCAGGCCCTCGATGCCCTCGTCGACGCGCACGAACGCACCGAACGGAACGAGCTTGGTGACCTTACCCGGGACGACCTGACCGATCTGGTGGGTCCGGGCGAACTGCTGCCACGGGTCTTCCTGGGTGGCCTTGAGCGACAGGGAGACGCGCTCGCGGTCCATGTCGACGTCCAGGACCTCGACCGTGACCTCCTGGCCGACCTCGACGACCTCGGACGGGTGGTCGATGTGCTTCCAGGACAGCTCGGAGACGTGGACGAGACCGTCGACGCCGCCCAGGTCCACGAAGGCACCGAAGTTGACGATGGAGGAGACGACGCCGGAGCGCACCTGACCCTTCTGGAGGGTGGTGAGGAAGGTCTGGCGGACCTCGCTCTGGGTCTGCTCCAGCCAGGCGCGGCGGGACAGGACCACGTTGTTGCGGTTCTTGTCCAGCTCGATGATCTTGGCCTCGAGCTCCTTGCCCACGTAGGGCTGGAGGTCGCGGACACGACGCATCTCGACCAGGGAGGCCGGCAGGAAGCCACGGAGGCCGATGTCGAGGATGAGACCACCCTTGACGACCTCGATGACGGTACCGGTGACGATCCCGTCCTCTTCCTTGATCTTCTCGATGGTGCCCCAGGCGCGCTCGTACTGGGCGCGCTTCTTCGAGAGGATCAGGCGGCCTTCCTTGTCCTCCTTCTGGAGAACCAGGGCCTCGATCTCGTCGCCGACCTTGACGACCTCGTTCGGGTCGACGTCGTGCTTGATCGAGAGCTCGCGCGAGGGAATGACACCCTCGGTCTTGTAACCGATGTCGAGCAGGACCTCGTCCCGGTCGACCTTCACGATGACGCCGTCGACGATGTCGCCGTCGTTGAAGTACTTGATCGTCTCGTCGATCGCGGCGAGGAAGGCTTCCTCGTTACCGATGTCGTTGACCGCAACCTGCGGGGTGGTGGCGGTGGTCTCGGTGCTGCTCGTCATGTGGGAAAGGGCTCCGGTACGGACATTGAAGTCGTAGGTACTGCTACGCCGAGAGCCCGTATCGCATCGCCGAAGCCGGACGGCCTTGGAGGCGCACTCTCCGTAAAGAGCTTTTGACCCGGCGGAACCGGGAGCGCCTCGACAACCGAGGGACAAACGACAGATGCGAGCGCGGCCTGCTCCGTCTGAGGCGCGCAGGCCCGCAGCGCAACTTGTAGCATACGGGGGCAGCGGGGCACGGTCAATGCGCGAAGGCGCACACCCGGGACGAATCGCGACAATTCCGGCACAACTCGGGTTGTGCGAGGCCACGGGGCCCCGAAGCACCCCGGTGCGCCACACCCCGGGGCCGCCCGAAAGGCTCCATGGCGTCATGCTCGGGCGAGAACCTGCAAGGATCAAGCGCGACCGCCGGGATGATCAGATGACCCAAGAATACGAGCCCGAGGCAACCCGCCGTGAGACCGGCGAGACCGAGAGCAGCCGGGCCAGTCGTGGCTGGTGGGACCGCAACGCGGACGAGTACCAGAACGAGCACGGCGGCTTCCTCGGTGACGACCGCTTCGTCTGGGGGCCGGAGGGCCTCGACGAGGCGGAGGCCGCCCTGCTGGGTCCCGCGGAGTCGCTCAGGGGCCTGGACGTCCTGGAGATCGGCGCCGGCGCGGCCCAGTGCTCGCGCTGGCTGGCCGCGCGGGGCGCCCGCCCCGTGGCCCTCGACCTGTCCCACCGGCAGCTCCAGCACGCCCTGCGGATCGGCACGGACTTCCCGCTCGTGGAGGCCGACGCCTGCGCCCTGCCCTTCGCGGACGGCTCCTTCGACCTGGCCTGCTCGGCGTACGGGGCGGTTCCGTTCGTCGCCGACCCGGTGCGGCTGATGCGCGAGGTGCGGCGGGTGCTGCGGCCCGGCGGCCGCTGGGTGTTCTCCGTGACCCACCCCATCCGCTGGGCGTTCCCGGACGAGCCCGGGCCCGAGGGGCTGTCCGTGGCCGCGTCGTACTTCGACCGCACGCCGTACGTGGAGCAGGACGAAGCAGGCCGGGCGATCTACGTGGAGCACCACCGGACGCTCGGCGACCGGGTGCGCGACGTGGTGGCCGCGGGCTTCCGCCTGGTCGACCTGGTCGAGCCGGAGTGGCCCGCGTGGAACCAGCAGGAGTGGGGTGGCTGGTCCCCTCTGCGGGGGCATCTGATTCCGGGGACGGCGATCTTCGTCTGTGAGCGGGACTGACCACCCCGCGGGCTGCTTCCCGGGACGGCGGTTTGTCGACCGCGGGCCGTCGGGGGCTGGTCGCGCCCACGCGGCGGTAGCCGCACACCGACGCCGCCCCGCGCCCCTTACGGGGCTCGTCTTACGGGGCGTGTCCGGTCGTAGGTGAGACTTGGCACGTGATCCGTGACGACGTCCTCGCCCAGTTGCCCGTGCGGTCCGCGCTCCCCGCGCTCGAGGAGGCGCTGGACGGGCATGGGACGGCCGTGCTGTGCGCGCCGCCCGGCACCGGCAAGACGACGCTCGTACCGCTCGTGCTGGCGGGCCTGACCGGCTCCGGGCCGGTTCGCCGTGTCCTGGTCGCCGAGCCCCGCCGCATCGCCGCGCGCGCCGCCGCGCGGCGCATGGCGTGGCTGCTGGGCGAGGAGGCCGGCGGCCGGGTCGGCTTCACCGTGCGCGGCGAGCGCAGGGCCGGGCCCTCGACCGTGGTGGAGGTCGTCACCACCGGTGTGCTGCTCCAGCGTCTCCAGCGCGACCCGGAGCTGGCCGGGGTCGACGTCGTGGTGCTCGACGAGTGCCACGAGCGGCATCTGGACGCCGACACCGCGGCCGCCTTCCTCCTGGACGTCCGGGCAGCGCTGCGCCCGGAGCTGCGTCTGGTGGCCGCGTCGGCGACGACGGACGCCGAGGGCTGGGCCCGGCTGCTGGGCGGCGCGCCGGTGGTGGAGGCGCGGGGGGTGTCGCACCCCGTGGAGGTGGTGTGGGCGCCGCCGGAGCGCGCGATACGGCCGCCGCACGGCATGCGTGTGGATCCCGCGCTGCTGGAGCACGTGGCCGCCGTGGTGCGGCGGGCGCTGCGCGAGCGGGAGGGCGACGTGCTCTGCTTCCTCCCCGGTGTAGGCGAGATCGGCCGGGTGGCCGGGCTCCTGGGCGCGGGCCCCGGCGGGGCGGAGGTGCTCCAGGTGCACGGGCGGGCCCCGGCCGCCGTGCAGGACGCGGTGCTGGCCGGTGGCACCGGTACGCGGCGCGTGGTGCTGGCGACCTCGGTGGCCGAGTCGAGCCTGACCGTGCCGGGCGTGCGGGTCGTGGTGGACGCCGGGCTGGCCCGGGAGCCGCGCATGGACCACGCCCGGGGGCTGAGCGCGCTGACGACCGTACGGGCGTCCCGGGCGTCCGGGCGGCAGCGGGCGGGCCGCGCGGGGCGCGAGGCCCCGGGGGCGGTGTACCGCTGCTGGACGGACGCCGACGAGACGCGGCTGTCCGCGTTCCCGGCGGCGGAGATCACGGTGGCGGACCTGACGGCGTTCGCCCTTCAGGCCGCCTGCTGGGGCGATCCCGACGCGACCGGGCTCGCGCTGCTCGACGCCCCGCCGGCCGGTGCTCTGGCGGCCGCCCGGTCGGTGCTGGCGGCCACGGGCGCGGTGGACGCCGACGGGCGGCCCACCGACCGGGGCCGGCGCATGGCGCGTCTGGGCGTGCACCCGCGGCTCGCGCGCGCTCTGCTGGACGGCGCGCGCGAGGTCGGCGCGCGCCGGGCGGCGGAGGTCGTGGCGCTGCTGAGCGAGGAACCGCCGAGGGAGTACGGGGACGATCTGGCGGCGGCGTGGCGCGCCGCCCGGCGCGGGAACGACGCCTACGGCTCCCGCTGGCGCATGGAGGCGCGCAGGCTGGAGAGCGCGCTGCGGAGCGTCTCCGAGGAGCCCGCCGCACCCGCGAAGCCCGCCGGGCCGGACACCGATGACGCCGTCGCCGGCCTGATCGCCGCCCTGGCGTTCCCCGAACGGGTGGCGCGGCTGCGCGGCGGGGCCTCGTACCTGATGGTGTCGGGCACCGGCGCCGAGCTGGGCGACGGGTCCCGGCTGCGTACCGCGCCCTGGCTCGCGGTGGCCGTGGCGGACCGGCCCGTCGCCGCCGCGTCGGCGCGGGTGCGGCTGGGGGCCGTGATCGACGAGGAGACGGCGCGGGCGGCGGCGGGGGCGCTGTACGACGAGGGCGAGGAGGTGCGCTGGTCGGAGGAGCGGCGCGACGTCGTGGCGCGCCGCGTGGCCCGGCTGGGCGCGGTGGAGCTGACCGCGAGCGTGCTGGGCGCGCCGGATCCGGGGCTGGTGCGGGCCGCGCTGCTGGAGGGGCTGCGGCGGGAGGGCCTGGGGCTGCTGCGGTGGGGCGCGGAGGCGACGGCGCTGCGGCAGCGGCTGGCGTTCCTCCGCCGTGAGCTGGGCGAGCCGTGGCCGGAGGTGTCGGACGAGGCGCTGCTGGCGCGGGCGGACGAGTGGCTGGGCGTGGAGCTGGACCGGGCCCGCAGGCGCGCGGATCTGGAGCGGCTGGACGCGGGCGCGGCGCTGGAGCGGCTGCTGCCGTGGGCGAGCGGTGACGCCGTGCGGCTGGGCGAGCTGGCGCCGGAGCGCATCGAGGTGCCGAGCGGTTCACGGATCCGGGTGGACTACAGCGCTGAGCAGCCCGTGCTGGCGGTCAAGCTCCAGGAGCTCTTCGGGCTGCACGAGACGCCCCGGGTCGCGGGAGGGCGGGTGCCCGTGCTCGTCCATCTGCTGTCCCCGGCGGGCCGCCCGGCGGCGGTCACCGCGGATCTGGCGTCGTTCTGGCGGGACGGCTACCGGTCCGTACGGGCCGAGCTGCGCGGCCGGTATCCACGCCATCCCTGGCCCGAGGACCCGGCCGCGGCCGTCGCGACGCGCCGCACCAACGCCAGGCGCTAGCGCGCCGCGGTGACCGGGGCCTGCCCGCTCCTCGTGTCGTCCCGTCCGCCGGCCCTGTCCGTCAGGGGAGGCCCTGTCCGTCAGGGGAGGTAGCGCTCCAGGGCGGCGGCTCCCTTCTCCTCTATGTGGCGCCTGGCCGCCTCGACGCGTTCGGGGGTCACGTCGTGGCCGGAGGCCATGACGAGGTCCTCGGGGTCGAAGGGCCGCTCGCCACCGGTGTAGAGCCGGCTGGGGCGGGACGCGGTGGACGCGTCCTCCGGGTTCTCCTTCACGGCGGGCCTCCTCTGCTCAGGCGACCCCTTTCGGGGTCACCCGTTCGGGTTTCCCTCCATCGTGTGCCCGGCGCGCCGCGAACGCACGACGATCTCGGGCTTCGAGGGCGAGGGAGAGGGCGAGCAGGACACCGCCGAGGGTGAGGAGGCCCCAGGGGAGGTAGCTGGTGAGCAGCAGTACGAGCTGTCGTTGCGTGGCCACGAGGGCGACGGCCGAGTCGACGTCGTCGGGGCGCATCTTCACATGGCCGGAGAAGGCGGGGATCGGTTCCTTGCCGGGGGCGCCGGTCCAGCGCATCTCCTCGCGGTGGATCTCCTCGCCGTTGACCGGGGCGCCGGTGACGGGGTCGACCCAGAACATGCGCCGGGTGCTGTACCAGCGTTCCAGGCCGAGCTGCCGGACGGTGTCGGGGCCGATGCCGAGCGGCAGCTTCCTGGGCAGGGGGACCTTGGTCCAGGGGATCGTCTGCTCGAAGTAGTAGACGTCCAGGCCGTGGAAGGTACGGGTGCCCTTGTAGTGGATGGGCGCGGAGGTGCGGGTCATCGCGTCGAAGTAGCGGTAGTCGCGTTTCTCGACGAGGAACGGCCATTTGAACTCGATGCCGTCGCGGCGCACCGGGGTGCCGTCGACGTGTTCGCCGCCCGCGTGGACGGGCTCCTGGCTGTGGGCGTCGAAGACGTACCGCTCGGGGATCATGGAGACCATGGCGCCGTCGGGGCCGGCCGCGTAGGAGAGGGTGTCCCAGACGACGACGTCGCGGCCGGTCTCGTCGTGGACCTCCCGGGCCTTCTCGACGTTGCCCTTGAGGGTCTGGACCACGGTGAGGCGGGGGACGGTACGGGGCTTGAGGGTGCCGTAGTCGATGAGGGTGGCGTTCTCGGCCTCCATGACGGCGGTCCGGTACTGGCCGGCGGGGACCTTGGCGAGGCGGGGGAAGGCGTACCAGCGCAGCAGGGGTGACAACGCGGCGCAGAAGACCGCGAGTGCCAGCAGTACGAGGCTCGCCCGTCGGCGCATGGCGGGGCCGCTTCCGCTAGGGCCGGGCGGGGGCGGAGGTGAGCAGGGGCTCGGGGGAGGTCTCGCCCCGGGGCGGCCCGATGGCCGTGACGGCGAGGACGAGGGCGAAGGCGGCGGCCAGTCCGATGGCCGCGGCGGCCAGTGCGCGCATGCGGAGCCTCCCGGCGGATTCCCCTGGACCTGATGAGGCGTCAGGGATGGGGCACGGTAGCAACGCCCGGCGCGGAAGAGAACAACGCCGTACGGCCCGCCCCCGGAGACGATCGTCCGGGGACGGGCCGTACGGCACCGGTTGCACGGGCGTCAGTGCGCGGCGGACTCCCAGTCGCCGCCGACACCCACGGACACGTCCAGCGGGGCGCGCAGCTCGACGGCGCCGGCCATCTCGCGACGGACCAGCTCCTCGACCCTCTCCCGCTCCCCCGGCGCGATCTCCAGCACGATTTCATCGTGCACCTGGAGCAGCGCCCGGGAGGTGAGCTTCTCCGCCGCCAGGGCCTCGGCCACCCGCAGCATCGCGATCTTGACGATGTCGGCGGCCGTGCCCTGGATCGGGGCGTTCAGCGCCATCCGCTCGGCCATCTCGCGCCGCTGCCGGTTGTCGCTGTTGAGGTCCGGCAGATAACGGCGACGGCCCAGCATCGTCTCCGTGTAGCCCGTGGCCCGGGCCTCCTCGACGACGCGCTGGAGATAGTCGCGCACCCCGCCGAACCGCTCGAAGAACGTGTCCATCAGACGACGCGCCTCGTCCGGCATGATGTTCAGCTGCTGCGAGAGCCCGAACGCCGACAGCCCGTACGCCAGGCCGTACGACATCGCCTTGATCTTGCGGCGCATCTCGGGGTCGACCTCGCTCTTGGCGACGCCGAACACCTGGGAGGCGACCGTGGTGTGAAGGTCCTCGCCCGAGGCGAACGCCTCGATCAGGCCCTCGTCCTCCGAGAGGTGGGCCATCACCCGCAGCTCGATCTGGCTGTAGTCGGCCGTCATCAGCGACTCGAAGCCCTCGCCGACCACGAAACCCCGGCGGATGGCACGGCCCTCGTCCGTCCGCACCGGGATGTTCTGGAGATTGGGGTCGGTGGAGGACAGCCGGCCCGTGGCCGCCACGGTCTGGTTGAACGTGGTGTGGATCCGGCCGTCGGTGGCGATCGCCTTGATCAGGCCCTCGACCGTGGAGCGCAGCTTGGACTGCTCACGGTGCCGCAGCATGATCACCGGAAGCTCGTTGTCCGTCTGCGCGGCGAGCCAGGCCAGCGCGTCCGCGTCCGTGGTGTAACCGGTCTTGGTCTTCTTCGTCTTGGGCAGGCCCAGCTCACCGAAGAGGACCTCCTGGAGCTGCTTGGGCGAGCCCAGGTTGAACTCGCGGCCCGCCGCCAGATGCGCCGACTCCACCGCCTGCTGCACGGCCGCGGCGAACTGCTGCTCCATCCGCTCCAGCCAGCCCCGGTCGGCGGCGATGCCCGCGCGCTCCATGCCGGCCAGCAGCGTGCTCGTCGGCAGCTCCACATTGGTCAGCAGCTTCGCGGCGCCCACCTCCACGACCCGCCCCTCGAACGCGCCGCCCAGGTCCAGCACCGTACGGGCGCGGCCCATCAGCGCGTCCGCCTCGGCCTGCTCGTCGGCGCCGAACGCCAGCTGGCCGTCACCGGCGGCGGCCGTGGCGAGCTCACGCCCCAGGTACTCCACCGACAGCGCGTCCAGCGCGAACGACCGGCGCCCCGGCTTGACCAGGTACGCGGCCAGCGCCGTGTCCATCGTGACGCCCTCGACCGACCAGCCGTGATCGGCGAAGACCCGCATCGCGGCCTTCGCGTCGTGCATCACCTTGGGACGCTCCGGGTCCGCGCTCCACGCGGCGAACGCCCGCTCGTCGGCCTCGTCCAGCTCCGCCGGGTCGAACCACACGGCCGGGCCCTCGCCCGTCGCCAGCGCGATCTCCGCGACCCGGCCACTGCCCCGCGACCACGAGTCCACGATCGCCACACCCAGCGGGCCTGTGCCGTGCTCGGCCAGCCACGGCGCCAGACCGCCCGCGTCCAGCACCACGCCGTCGACCTCGGCGCCCGCCTCGGGAGCCGCCTCCTCGACGGACTCCCCACCCGGGTCGGCCGCCAGCAGCCGGTCCCGCAGCCCCTGGTTGCGGATCTCCAGACCCTCCAGGAACGCCACCAGCGCCGCCCGGTCGTAGGCCCCGCGCTCCAGATCGTCCGGATGCGTGGACAGCTGGACGTCCCGCACCATCTCCGTCAGCCGGCGGTTGAGCTTGACCGCCTCCAGATGGTCGCGCAGATTCTGCCCGGCCTTGCCCTTGACCTCGTCGACCCGCTCGACGAGCTCCGCGAACGAACCGAACTGGTTGATCCACTTCGCGGCCGTCTTCTCACCGACACCCGGGATGCCCGGCAGATTGTCCGACGGGTCGCCGCGCAGCGCCGCGAAGTCCGGATACTGCGCCGGGGACAGCCCGTACTTCTCCTGCACCTTCTCCGGCGTGAAACGCGTCAGCTCGGAGACGCCCTTCGTCGGGTACAGCACCGTGACCGCGTCGGTGATCAGCTGGAAGGAGTCGCGGTCGCCCGTGACGATCGAGACCTCGAAGCCCTCGGCCTCCGCCTCCGTCGCCAGCGTGGCGATGACGTCGTCGGCCTCGAAGCCGTCGACGGCGAAACGCCGCACGTTCATCGCGTCCAGCAGCTCGCCGATCAGCGTCACCTGCCCCTTGAACTCGTCAGGGGTCGCCGAACGCGTCGCCTTGTACTCCGGGAACTCCTCCGAGCGCCACGTCTTGCGCGACACGTCGAACGCCACCGCGAAATGCGTAGGCCGCTCATCACGCAGCGTGTTGGCCAGCATCGACGCGAAGCCGTACACCGCGTTCGTCGTCTGACCGGACGCCGTCGTGAAGTTCTCCGCGGGCAGCGCGAAGAACGCCCGGTACGCCATGGAGTGCCCGTCCATCAACAACAGACGGGGACGGCCTCCCCCGGCGTCGCCGGTCGGGTCGTTCGCTTCGGTCGGGGTATTCGATGCCTTGGATGCCACGCCCCCGATCCTGCCACGGCCCACTGACAATCCCGACCGCCCCGCGCCCCGGTCACCCTCACCGCCGCCACCACCGCACCCCCGTGACAGGATCGGCACCACACGCACGTCCCAAGATCCACCGAGCGCTCAAGGGAGAGCGAGATGGCAGGCAAGCCGCCCACCGGCGATCCCGTACAGGACGCACCCAGCGTCACCTCCCCGCAGCACGCCGCCGCCGGGCTGCCCGCCATCGCCCACTCACTGCGCATGGCCCACGAACAGATGGGCGTCCGCCGTACCGCCCTGACGCTCCTCAAGGTCAACCAGAAGAACGGCTTCGACTGCCCCGGCTGCGCCTGGCCCGAGCCCGACAAGCGCCACGCCGCCGAATTCTGCGAGAACGGCGCCAAGGCCGTCGCCGAGGAGGCCACCCTCCGCCGCGTCACCCCGGCCTTCTTCGCCGCCCACCCCGTCGCCGACCTCGCCGACCGCAGCGGCTACTGGCTCGGACAGCAAGGCCGCCTCACCCACCCCATGTACCTCGCCGAGGGCGCCACCGCCTACGAACCCGTCACCTGGGAACGCGCCTTCGACATCATCGCCGAGGAGCTCCACGCCCTCGACACCCCCGACGAAGCCGTCTTCTACACCTCCGGCCGCACCAGCAACGAAGCCGCCTTCCTCTACCAGCTCTTCGCCCGCGAGTTCGGCACCAACAACCTGCCGGACTGCTCCAACATGTGCCACGAGTCCTCCGGCTCGGCGCTCACCGAGACCATCGGCATCGGCAAGGGCAGCGTCCTGCTGGAAGACCTCTACAAGGCCGACCTGATCATCGTCGCCGGACAGAACCCCGGCACCAACCACCCCCGCATGCTCAGCGCCCTGGAGAAGGCCAAGCACGGCGGCACCCGGATCATCACCGTCAACCCGCTCCCCGAGGCGGGCCTGGAACGCTTCAAGAACCCGCAGAACGCCCGCGGCCTCGCCGCCGGCGGCACCGCCCTCACCGACCTCTTCCTCCAGATCCGCCTCGGCGGCGACCAGGCGCTCTTCCGCCTCCTCAACCGCCTGATCCTGGAGACCGAGGGCGCCGTCGACACCGCCTTCGTCGACGAGCACACCCACGGCTTCGACGACTTCGCCCGAGCCGCCCGCACCGCCGGCTGGGACGAGACCCTCCGCGCCACCGGACTGCGCCGCGAGGAGATCGAAACCGCCCTGCGCATGGTCCTGGACTCCAAGCGCGTCATCGTCTGCTGGGCCATGGGCCTCACCCAGCACAAGCACGCCGTCCCCACCATCAAGGAAGTCGTCAACTTCCTGCTCCTGCGCGGCAACATCGGCCGCCCCGGCGCCGGCGTCTGCCCCGTCCGCGGCCACAGCAACGTCCAGGGCGACCGCACCATGGGCATCTTCGAACGCCCCGCCCCCGCGTTCCTCGACGCCCTCGAGAAGGAATTCGGCTTCGCCCCGCCCCGCGAACACGGCCTCGACGTCGTCCGCGCCATCCGCGCCCTGCGCGACGGACAGGCCAAGGTCTTCTTCGCCATGGGCGGCAACTTCGTCTCCGCCACACCCGACACCGACGTCACTGAAGCCGCCGTCCGCCGCGCCCGGCTCACCGTCCACGTCTCCACCAAGCTCAACCGCTCCCACGTGATCACCGGCGCCCGCGCCCTGATCCTCCCCACCCTCGGCCGCACCGAACGCGACCGGCAGCACGCAGGCGACCAGTTCGTCACCGTCGAGGACTCCATGGGCATGGTCCACGCCTCCCGCGGCCGCCTCGAACCCGCGAGCCCCCAGCTCCTCTCCGAGCCCGCCATCGTCTGCCGCCTGGCCCGCCGCACCCTCGGCGATACCAGCCCCACTCCCTGGGAGGACTTCGAAGGCGACTACGCGACGATCCGCGACCGCATCGCCCGCGTCGTCCCCGGCTTCGAGGACTTCAACGCCCGCGTCGCCCGCCCCGGCGGCTTCACCCTCCCCCACGCCCCCCGCGACAGCCGCACCTTCCCCACCACCACCGGCAAGGCCAACTTCACCGCCGCCCCCGTCGAACACCCCCACGTCCCCGAGGGCCGGCTGCTGCTCCAGACCCTCCGCTCCCACGACCAGTACAACACCACCATCTACGGCCTCGACGACCGCTACCGCGGCATCAAGAACGGCCGCCGCGTCGTCCTCCTCCACCCCGACGACGCCCGCGCCCACGACCTCGCCGACGGCGCCTACGCCGACCTCGTCAGCGAATGGACCGACGGCACCGAACGCCGCGCCCCCGGCTTCCGCGTCGTCCACTACCCCACGGCCCGCGGCTGCGCCGCCGCCTACTACCCCGAGACCAACGTCCTGGTCCCCCTCGACCACACCGCCGACACCAGCAACACCCCCGCCAGCAAGTCCGTCGTCATCCGGATCGAGCCGAGCACCGGCCGGGAGACGGAAGGCGACCGGTGACGGCGGCAGGTGACGGAAAAGGAAGATCGCAACGGTTGACGGCGGGACCGTCGAGCTGAAAAAAATTTCACACCACAACGACCAAGGGTGATCGGAGCCGCGCGTCATGGGCGAGCACAGCAAGACCACGTTCCCGCAGGAGACCCTCGACCGGTGGGCCGACAGCGGGCTCGACCTCAACGCCCTGTTCTCCGCCGGCCACCTGGGCGAGCGCATGAGCGTCACCGTCGTCGAGGCCTCCCCCGAACGCGTCGTCGGCACCATGCCCGTCGAGGGCAACACCCAGCCCTACGGCCTGCTGCACGGCGGCGCCTCCGCCGTCCTCGCCGAGACCCTGGGCTCGGTCGGCGCCATGCTCCATGGCGGGCCGACCCGGATCGCCGTCGGCGTCGACCTCAACTGCACCCACCACCGCGGCGTCCGCTCCGGCCTCGTCACCGGCGTGGCCACCCCCGTCCACCGCGGACGCACCTCCGCCACATACGAGATCGTCATCACCGACGAGCAGGACCGCCGCGTCTGTTCCGCCCGCCTCACCTGCGTCATCCGCGAACAGGCGACCGGCTGACGGACACACCCACCGCCATCGCGACGGCCGGCCACGGAACCCCGTGGCCGGCCGTCGCACACCTGGACGCCCGACGACGACCGGAAAGCGGAGTGTGATCTCCGTCATAACAAGAAAGTCACAGCATCGTCGTCACCTCTGCCCGAGCCCCGCGCGCACCCCCTAAAGTCGCGGCACACCATGACCGCCGGGCCGTTCGTCCAGCACACCGCAGCCATCCGGCACAGCACCTCCTCACCCGCGCCCGATCCGCCCGGCGAGTGACACGGCACCTCTCCACAGGCCACCGCGCCAGGGAAAGGACCCAGCGTGCGCCACCGTTCCCTCGTCATCCTCACCGCCGCGCTCACCACCGGAGCCCTCACCCTCACCGCCTGCGGATCACGCGACGCCGACAGCGCCAAGGACAACGGCACCGGCGACGGCGGCGCGAAGACCACCGTGACCATCGGCGTCGACGCCCCGCTGACCGGCTCGCTCTCGCCGTTCGGACAGGGCATCAAGAACTCCGTCGACCTCGCCGTACGCACCGCCAACAAGAACAACGAGGTCAAGGGCGTCACCTTCAGGACCACCGCCCTCGACGACCAGGCCGTCCCCGGCACCGGACAGCAGAACGCCGCCAAACTCGTCGCCGACAAGGACGTCCTCGGCGTCGTCGGCCCGATGAACTCCGGCGTCGCCCAGTCCATGCAGGGCGTCTTCGCCAAGGCCGACCTCACCCAGGTCTCCCCCGCCAACACCAACCCCGCCCTCACCCAGGGCGACAACTGGGCCAAGGGCGAGAAGAACCGTCCCTTCAAGACCTACTTCCGCACCGCCACCACCGACATCATCCAGGGCCGTTTCGCCGCCCAGTACCTCTACAAGGACGCCAAGAAGAAAAAGGCCTTCGTCGTCGACGACAAACAGACCTACGGCGTCGGGATCGCCGCCATCTTCGCCGAGGAATTCAAACGCCTCGGCGGCGACATCGCCGGCACCGACCACCTCACGGTCAAGGAGACCGACTTCTCCGGCATCGCCAACAAAATCAAGAACTCGGGAGCCGACTCCGTCTACTTCGGCGGCCAGTTCCCCGAAGCCGGCCTCCTCTCCGACCAGGTCAAGAAGGCCGGCGCCCACATCCCCCTCATGGGCGGCGACGGCATCTACAACCCCGGCTTCATCACCGCCTCCGGCGAACCCAACGACGGCGACCTCGCCACCTCCGTCGGCTACCCCGTCGAAGAACTCGACTCCGCCAAGAAATTCGTCCAGGGCTACAAGGACGCCGGCTACAAGGACGCCTACGCCACCTACGGCGGATACTCCTACGACGCCGCCTGGGCCATCGTCCAGGCCGTCAAGAAAACCGTCGAGGACAACAAGGGAAATCTCCCAGCCGACGCCCGCGCCAAAGTCCTCGACGCCATGAGCAAGGTCTCCTTCGACGGCGTCACCGGAAAGGTCTCCTTCGACCAGTACGGCGACACCACCAACAAACAGCTGACCGTCTACCAGGTCGTAGGCGGCGCCTGGAAATCCCTCAAGAGCGCCACCTTCCAGGACTGACCGGGCCGCCCGCGCGAAGGCACCCGCACCCGCGCACGCCCTCGCGCGGCACCGCCCACCACACCCGACGGGGAGGCACGCGGTGCACGAACTGCCGCAGACACTGGTCAGCGGACTCGCACTGGGAACGCTCTACGGCCTCATAGCCATCGGCTACACGATGGTCTACGGCATCGTCCAGCTCATCAACTTCGCCCACGGCGAGATCGTCATGATCGGAGGCTTCGGCGCCCTCACCGTCCGGCTCTGGCTCCCCGACAGCGTCCCCCTCGCCGCCGCCCTCCCCCTGATGCTCCTCGGCGGCGCCCTCGCCTCCGTCGCCGTCGCCACCGCCGCCGAACGCTTCGCCTATCGCCCCCTCCGCGACGCCCCCCGCCTCGCTCCCCTCATCACCGCGATCGGCCTGTCCATCGCACTCCAGCAAATCGTCTGGGCCTTCTACCCCGACGCCAAGAAATCCCGCGGCTTCCCGCAATTCCACGGCGACGCCTTCGAACTCACCGGCAACATCCACCTCCAGCGCGACGACGTCTTCGTCCTCGTCGCCGCACCCCTGTGCATGCTCGCCCTAGGTTTCTTCGTCGCCAAAAGCCGCACCGGACGCGCCATGCAAGCCACCGCCCAGGACCCCGACACCGCCCGGCTCATGGGCATCGACACCGACCGCATCATCGTCCTGGCCTTCGCCATCGGCGGCGCCTTCGCAGCCGTCGCCGCCGTCGCCCAAGGACTCCGCGCCGGCCAGATCAACTTCGAGATGGGCTTCATCCTCGGCCTCAAGGCCTTCACCGCCGCCGTCCTCGGCGGCATCGGCAACATCTACGGCGCCATGCTCGGCGGCGTCGTCCTCGGCATCGCCGAAACGGCCTCCACCACCTACATCCAGCACATCCCCGGAATGCAGCAACTCGGCGGCGGAGGCTGGAAGGACGTCTGGGCCTTCGTCCTGCTCATCGTCGTCCTCCTCGTACGGCCACAAGGACTGCTCGGCGAACGCGTCGCGGATCGGGCGTGAAACCCATGACCCCACAACACCACCACACCGGCACCGTCAACCGCGCCATCCCCCGGCTCACCCTCCCGCTCATCCCCCTCCCCCTGAGTACCGCCAGAATCCTCACCGCCGGCGGAGCCCTCCTCACCCTCCTCTCCACCTTCCTCCCCTGGACCTGGACCCGCGCCTTCCCCGGCAACCTCACCGTCACCGGCTACCCCGGCGGGCTCCAGATCCTCACCCTCACCGGCGCCGCCCTCACCCTCGCCCAAGTCCTCGCCACCGCCGGCCTCCCCGGCCTCCGCTGGCTCACCCCCTCCGGCCGCCACACCGCCACCCTCCACCTGGCCGCCGGCACCCTGGCCACCACCTGGTACACCCTCATCGCCATCGCCACCCGCCTCGGCGGACTCGTCAACCTCGAACCCGGCGGCTACCTCGCCGGAGCAGCCGCCCTCGCCGCCCTCACCGGCGCCCTCGCGCTCCCCAACGACCCTCCACGCCCCCTGCCACCGGCCCGCGCCCTCCCCGCCTGGGCCGAAATCCTCATCATCGCCGCCGTGTTCGGACTCGCCCTCCAAGTCCTCACCTACGGCATCGGCACCGCCTACGGCGAACTCTTCACCGGCTTCCTGCTGCTCACCGGCTTCGCCACCGCCGCGCTCTTCACCAGCGGACTGGGCGCCCGGCTCACCGCCCTCACCCACCGGCACCACCGCGTCACCCTCACCGCGGCCCTCGTCACCGCCGTCCTCTTCCCCCTCACCCAGGACACCGACGAATACACCCTCATCATCGTCAACATCCTCATCTTCTCCACCGTCGCCCTCGGCCTGAACGTCGTCGTCGGCCTCGCCGGCCTCCTCGACCTCGGCTACGTGGCCTTCCTCGGCGTCGGCGCCTACACCGCCGCCCTCGTCTCCGGCTCCACCGCCTCCACCCTCCACATCCACTTCCCCTTCTGGGCCGCCGTCCTCACCGGCGCCGCCGCGTCCCTCGTCTTCGGCGTCGTCATCGGCGCCCCCACCCTGCGCCTGCGCGGCGACTACCTCGCCATCGTCACCCTCGGCTTCGGCGAGATCTTCCGCATCACCGTCGGCAACCTCAACGGAGAATCCGGCCCCTCACTCACCAACGGCCCCAACGGCATCCCCAACATCCCCGACCTCGCCATCCTCGGCTACGACTTCGGCGCCACCCACTCCTTCGGCGGCCTCACCCTCACCCCCTTCGCCAACTACTACCTCCTGATGCTCTTCTTCACCGCCCTCGTCGTCCTCGTCTTCAGCCGCGCCGGAAACTCCCGCATAGGCCGCGCCTGGGTCGCCATCCGCGAGGACGAAACCGCCGCCACCGCCATGGGCATCAACGGCTTCCGCCTCAAACTCATCGCCTTCGCCCTCGGCGCCACCCTCGCCGGACTCGCCGGCACCGTCCAGGCCCACGTCGCCTACACCGTCGTCCCCGAGCAATACGTCTTCGCCGGACCCGTACCGCCCAACTCCGCGTTCCTCCTCGCCGCCGTCATCCTCGGCGGCATGGGCACCATCACCGGCCCCCTCCTCGGCGCCGCGCTGCTCTACCTCATCCCCGCCAAACTCCAATTCCTCCAGGACTACCAACTCCTCGCCTTCGGCCTCGCCCTCATCCTCCTCATGCGCTTCCGGCCCGAAGGGATCATCCCCAACCGCCGCAACCGCCTTGAATTCCACGAGACTGACGCGGCCCCGGCGAACCCGCCCGGCACGGGCGGCGCCACCCGGCCCACCACGGCGGAGGCATAACCACCATGACCACCACGACCGCCGCCCCCGCCGCCCCCGTCCTCACCGCCACCGGCGTCACCATGCGCTTCGGCGGACTCACCGCCGTACGAGCCGTCGACCTCACCGTCCGCGAAGGCCAGATCGTCGGACTCATCGGCCCCAACGGCGCCGGAAAAACCACCTTCTTCAACTGCCTCACCGGCCTCTACACCCCCACCGAAGGCACCGTCACCTACCGCGACACCGTCCTCCCACCCAAACCCCACCTCGTCACCCAGGCCGGCATCGCCCGCACCTTCCAGAACATCCGCCTCTTCGCCAATATGACCGTCCTCGAAAACGTCCTCGTCGGCCGCCACACCCGCACCAAGGAAGGCCTCCTCTCCGCCCTCCTCCGCGGCCCCGCCTTCCGCCGCGCCGAAAAGGCATCCGAAGAACGCGCCATGGAACTCCTCGAATTCACCGGCCTGGCCGCCAACCGCGACCACCTCGCCCGCAACCTCCCCTACGGCGAACAACGCCGACTCGAAATCGCCCGCGCCCTCGCCAGCGACCCCGGCCTGCTCCTCCTCGACGAACCCACCGCCGGAATGAACCCCCAGGAGACCCGCGACACCGAAGGACTCGTCCTCGCCATCCGCGACCAGGGCACCGCCGTCCTCGTCATCGAGCACGACATGCGCTTCATCTTCAACCTCTGCGACCACGTCGCCGTGCTGGTACAAGGCGAAAAGCTCGTCGAAGGCACACCGGAGACCGTCCAGCGCGACGAACGCGTCATCGCCGCCTACCTCGGCACCCCCTTCGAAGGCGCACCCGGCGAGGAGGAAGCCGCCGAGGTCCGGGCGGCCGAGGCCCACGCGACGGAGGAGACCGACCGATGACCGCGCTCCTGGAGGTCGAGGACCTCCACATCGCCTATGGCAAGATCGAAGCCGTCAAAGGCATCTCATTCACCGTCGACACCGGCCAGGTCGTCACCCTCATCGGCACCAACGGAGCCGGCAAGACGACGACCCTCCGCACCCTCTCCGGCCTTCTCACGCCGCGCTCGGGCGCCATCCGCTTCGACGGCCGGTCCCTCACGGGCGTCCCCGCACACCAGGTCGTCGCCCGCGGCCTCGCCCACTCCCCCGAAGGCCGCCACATCTTCCCCCGCCTCACCATCGCCGAGAACCTCCAGCTCGGAGCGTTTCTCCGCAAGGACGGCGAGGGCATCGACCAGGACGTGCGACGCGTCTACGACCTCTTCCCGATCCTCGGCGAACGAGCACGCCAGGCGGCCGGCACCCTCTCCGGCGGCGAACAACAGATGCTGGCCATGGGGCGCGCCCTGATGTCCCGCCCCAAGCTGCTCATGCTCGACGAGCCCTCCATGGGCCTCTCCCCGATCATGATGCAGAAGATCATGGACACCATCGCCGAGCTCAAGGCGGGCGGTACGACGATCCTGCTCGTCGAACAGAACGCCCAGGCAGCGCTCGGCCTCGCCGACCGGGGGCACGTCATGGAGACCGGCCGGATCGTCCTCTCCGGGACGGGAGCGGAGCTGCTGCACGACGAGTCGGTACGCAAGGCGTACCTGGGAGAAGACTGAAAAGGGCCCGCGTCCGGCTCCATACCGGACGCGGGCCCACAAGATCACCAGGAGCTACTGCTCCTTGGACGCCTTCTTCTCCCGAGCGTCCTCGATGACCGCCTCGGCGACCTGCTGCATGGACAGCCGACGGTCCATCGACGTCTTCTGGATCCACCGGAACGCGGCGGGCTCGGTCAGCCCGTACTGCGTCTGGAGAATGCTCTTCGCCCGGTCCACGAGCTTTCGCGTCTCCAGGCGCTGCGCGAGGTCGGCGACCTCCTGCTCCAGCGCCTTCATCTCGGTGAAGCGGGAGACCGCCATCTCGATGGCGGGCACGACGTCGCTCTTGCTGAACGGCTTCACGAGGTAGGCCATGGCCCCGGCGTCCCGGGCCCGCTCCACGAGGTCGCGCTGCGAGAACGCGGTGAGCATCAGTACGGGGGCGATCGACTCGGACGCGATCCGCTCGGCGGCGGAGATCCCGTCGAGGACGGGCATCTTCACATCGAGGATCACCAGATCCGGCTTGTGCTCGCGCGCCAGCGCCACGGCGGTCTCGCCGTCGCCCGCCTCACCGACGACGGAGTAGCCCTCTTCCTCGAGCATCTCCTTGAGGTCGAGACGGATCAGGGCCTCGTCCTCGGCGATCACGACACGGGTGACGTGCGGAGGGGTGTGTTGCGGCTCGTCGTCGACGGGCGGCTGGGGCTCGGCGGCGGTCACGGGTCTCCTTGGTACGGGCAAGTGCTGCTCGCATGAGCCTACCTACGTCATGTAGTTTTGAGCACCGAGGGGGTATAGACTCTCCTTGGATTACAAGGCCCCGGTAGCCCAACTGGCAGCAGGCAATGGATTCAAAACCCATACAGTGTCGGTTCGAATCCGACCCGGGGCACTTCACCTTCGATTCAAAGGAACGCTAGCGTTTCCAACGCTTGGGGATCTTCACTCCTTGCGGTGAACATAGCTTCGAATCCTGTCTTCCGGTACGGCATTGCCGCCACGCTCGTCTCTATGTACGACACCGAAACGCGTCGGCGTGCGCTCGCCCTCGTCGATCAAGGCCGCAGCCTCGATTCCGTGAGCAAGGAGACCGGGATCTCCCGGTACGCGCTCCGCTCATGGCAGACCAGGATCGAGCCTCTCGCACGCTCGAAGCCGGCCTGTTCCCGTTGCGGGCCCCGCCCGCGCCCTCCCGATGATCCCGCCGCGTACGCATACCTGCTCGGCCTCTACCTCGGGGACGGCTGCGTCAGCAGACAACCGAAGGGCACATACGCCCTTCGTATCGCGTGCGCCGACGCGTGGCCCGGCTTGATCACGACCTGCCGTGACGCCATCAAGGCCGTCCGCCCCGAGAACAGCGTGTGTGTTGTCCAGAACCAGGGGTGCGTCTCAGTGGTCAGCTACAGCCGCCACTGGCTCTGCCTCTTCCCACAGCACGGCCCCGGCAGGAAACACGAGCGGCCGATCTTCCTGGAACCTTGGCAGCAGCGGATCGTGGATGCGCACCCCTGGGAATTCCTCCGCGGACTCGTCCACTCCGACGGTTGCCGCATCACCAACTGGGCCACCCGGCCAGTCCAAGGCCAACGCAAGCGCTACGAGTACCCGCGCTACTTCTCCACCAACAAGTCCGAGGACATCCGGCGGCTGTACACCGACACCCTCGACAGACTCGGCGTCAGCTGGAAGCAGGCCAACGCCCCTGGAACGTCTCCGTGGCCCGCAAGGCATCCGTCGCCCTCATGGACACCCACATAGGCCCTAAGCGCTAGGCTCCCGTCCCCTACTCCTTCGGCGCGTCGTCCTCCCCGATGTGGTGCACCCGCACCAGGTTCGTGGTCCCCGCCATCCCCGGCGGGGAGCCCGCCGTGATGATGACCATGTCGCCCTGGCGACAGCGCCCGATCCGCAGCAGGTACTCGTCCACCTGGTCGACCATCTCGTCCGTCGTCTCGACGACCGGTCCGAGGAACGTCTCCACGCCCCACGTCAGATTCAGCATCGCCCGCGTCGCCGGCTCCGGCGTGAACGCCAGCAGGGGAATCGGTGAGCGGTAGCGCGACAGGCGGCGGGCCGTATCACCGGATTGAGTGAAGGCCACAAGGAACGTGGCACCCAGAAAATCCCCCATCTCGGCCGCCGCGCGGGCGACCGCGCCGCCCTGGGTGCGGGGCTTGCTGCGCTCGGTCAGCGGGGGGAGGCCCTTGGCGAGGATGTCCTCCTCCGCCGCGATGACGATGCGGCCCATCGTGCGGACGGTCTCGACGGGGTACTTCCCGACGCTCGTCTCACCGCTGAGCATCACCGCGTCCGTGCCGTCGATGACGGCGTTGGCGACGTCGGAGGCTTCGGCGCGCGTGGGGCGGGAGGCGTCGATCATCGAGTCGAGCATCTGTGTGGCGACGATGACCGGCTTGGCGTTGCGCTTGGCGAGTTTGATGGCGCGCTTCTGGACGATCGGGACGGATTCCAGGGGCATTTCGACGCCGAGGTCGCCGCGGGCGACCATGATGCCGTCGAAGGCGGCGACGATGCCGTCGAGGTTGTCGACGGCCTGGGGCTTTTCGATCTTGGCGATGACGGGGAGGCGGCGGCCTTCCTCGCCCATGACGCGGTGGGCGTCCTCGATGTCGCGCGCGCTGCGGACGAAGGAGAGGGCGATGACGTCGGCGCCGGTCCTGATGGCCCAGCGGAGGTCGTCGATGTCCTTCTCCGAGAGGGCGGGGACGGAGACGGCGACGCCGGGGAGGTTGAGGCCCTTGTGGTCGGAGACCATGCCGCCTTCGAGGACGAGGGTCTTGACGCGGGGGCCGGTGACCTGCACGACTTCGAGGGTGACGCGTCCGTCGTCGACGAGGATGCGTTCACCCTTGGTGACGTCGGCGGCGAGGCCGCTGTAGGTGGTGCCGCACTGGTGGCGGTCGCCTTCGACGTCTTCGACGGTGATGGTGAATTCGTCGCCGCGTTCAAGGAGTACGGGTCCTTCGCGGAATCGGCCCAGGCGGATCTTCGGGCCTTGAAGGTCGGCGAGGACGGCGACGTTGCGGCCGGTTTCCTCCGCTGCCTTGCGTACCCGCTGGTACCGCGCTTCGTGGTCGGCGTACGTGCCATGGCTGAGGTTGAAGCGGGCGACATCCATGCCGGCTTCCACGAGTGCCTTGATCTGCTCGTACGAGTCGGTGGCGGGCCCAAGGGTGCAGACGATTTTCGCTCGGCGCATGCCACGACCTTATGACCTACCGGCGGGTAGAGAATTGGCCCGCCGCAACGGGCCAACGTCCTTTCGGTAAAAGCTTGTTGACACCTTGTGAAACGTGCAGAGGGGTGCTCTGATGAGCACCCCTATCGAGGGGCTAGAGCGTCGGGCGGGTCATCGTAAAGCGGGCGTTGACGCTGGCGTAGACCGTTTGGCGCTGGGGTTCGAGGTCGAGCGCGGGCGGCGGCTCGGGGGCTCCGCCGTAGCCGGCGGAGCGCATGATGCCGCCGGGGGCGACGGGCATGGCCGGGGCGGTGTTCTCGGCGCCGATGTCGGCGATCTCGACGACGGCGGCGAGTTCCGCGCCGAGTGCGGCGGCGTATTCGCGGGCGCGCTGGACGGCTTCGCGTACGGCCTGTTGGCGGGCTTCGCGGTGGGCGGGCGAGTCGGGGCGGAGGCTCCACCAGGGGCCGTCGACGCTGGTGAGGTCGAGTTCGGCGAGGCGGGTGGCGAGTTCGCCGAGGGCGGTGAAGTCGGCGAGGGTGGCGGTGATGTGGACGTGGCCGTGGTAGGCGCGGACGCGTTCGTGGCGGCCTTTGTCGGTGAGCTGGGGGGTGATGCTGAAGGTTCCGGTCTCGGTTTTCTCGACGGCGTCGCCGTAGGACTTGAGGAGATCGAGGACCTGGTTGTTGCGGCGGGTGAGGTCCTGGAGGGCGTTGCGGCGGTCGGTGCCGCGGGCGCTGACGGTGATGCCGATGCGGGCGATTTCGGGGTCGACTTGGAGGCGGGCTTCGCCTCGGACGGCGACGCGGGGGGCGTCGGGGGTTCCGTAGGGCAGGTCGGTCATGGGGTCAGCGTCTCAGGTGGGGGTGGCGGTGGGGAGGGACGGCGCGTGGTGATGGGAATCGCAGGGGGTTGAGGGTGTTGGTGGGCGTGGGGGGTGGGCCAGAATCTACGCGCGTTGGTTCTGGATATGAATGGGGAGAACAGAACATATGCCGCTCAACCGTAGGAATTTCCTGGAGCGTACGGCCGTGACGGGCGCCGGTGTGGCGTTGGCGGGGGCCGTGGGGGCTGTGCCGGCCGAGGCGGAGGGGCTCGCCGGGGACGGGGTCGCTCGCCGGAGGAAGCGGTACGCGTTGACCGTGATGGGGACGACCGACCTCCACGGCAATGTCTTCAACTGGGATTACTTCACCGATGCCGAGTTCGACGACAAGGCGCACAACGATGTGGGGCTCGCCAAGATCTCGACGCTGGTGCGGCAGGTGCGGGCCGAGAAGGGCCGGCGGAACACTCTGCTGATCGACGCGGGTGACACGATCCAGGGTACGCAGCTGTCGTATTACTACGCGAAGGTGGATCCGATCACGGGTGCGGGCGGCCCGGTTCATCCGATGGCGCGGGCGATGAACACGATCGGGTATGACGCGGCGGCGGTCGGAAACCACGAGTTCAACTACGGCATTCCGACGCTGCGGAAGTTCGAGGAGCAGTGCGATTTCCCGCTGCTGGCGGCGAACGCCCTGGACGCGAAGTCGCTGCGGCCGGCGTTCCGCCCGTATGTGATCAAGCGGGTGTGCACTCCGCACGGTCGTGATGTGAAGGTGGCGATCCTGGGTCTGACCAATCCGGGGATCGCGATCTGGGACAAGGCGAATGTGCAGGGGAAGATGGTGTTCCCGGGCCTGGAGGAGCAGGCGGCGAAGTGGGTGCCGAAGCTGCGGTCCATGGGTGCGGATGTGGTGATCGTGGCGGCGCATTCGGGTTCGAGTGGTACGTCGTCGTACGGTGATCAGTTGCCGTATGTGGAGAACGCGGCGGCGCTGGTGGCGGAGCGGGTGCCGGGTATCGACGCGATTCTGGTGGGGCACGCCCATACGGAGATTCCCGAGTACCGGGTGACGAACAAGGAGTCCGGTAAGCAGGTGGTGCTTTCGGAGCCGCTGAAGTGGGGGCAGCGGTTGACGTTGTTCGACTTCGGTCTGGTGTGGGAACGGGGCCGCTGGCAGGTGGAGTCGGTGTCGGCGAAGGTGCTGAATTCCAACACGGTGGCCGAGGATCGCCGGATCACCGACCTGCTGGGCAAGGAGCACCGGAAGGTCGTGACGTATGTGAATCAGGTGATCGGTACGTCGTCGGCGGCGATGAGTGCGGCGGAGGCGGCGTACAAGGACACGCCGATCATCGATTTCATCAATCATGTGCAGGCGGAGACGGTGAAGGCGGCTCTGGCGGGCTCGGCCTATGCCTCGCTCCCCGTTCTGTCGCAGGCGTCGTGTTTCTCGCGGACGGCGTCGGTGCCGTCGGGGAAGGTGACGATTCGCGAGGTGGCGGGTCTTTATCCGTTCGAGAACACGCTGGAGGCGCGGCTGCTGACCGGTGCGCAGTTGCGGGCGTATCTGGAGTTCTCGGCGCACTATTACGTGCGGACGGCTGTGGGTGCGCCGGTCGACCCGGCGAAGCTGACGAACGCCGAGTCGATTCCGGATTACAACTATGACGTGGTGAGCGGTCTCTCCTATGAGATCGACATCGCGAAGGAACCGGGTTCGCGGATTGTGAATCTGTCGTTCCAGGGGAAGCCGCTGGATGACGCGGCACAGTTCGTGCTGGCGGTGAACAATTATCGGGCGAGCGGTGGCGGGAACTTCCCGAATGTGGCTCGGACCAAGCAGTTGTGGGCGAATTCGGAGGAGATCCGGAACACGATCATCGGTTGGGTGAAGGCCAAGGGTTCCATTGATGTGGGGGCCTTCGCGTCAGTGGACTGGAAGCTGACGCGGGATGGTGTGCCGGTTTTCTGAGCCGGGGCCGCCGACGGCGTGCTGGGGCCGTGGCTGGGTCCGCGGCTCCAGGCCGAAGGTGGTGAAGGCGGTGCGGTGGGGCAGGGGGTAGACCGTGCGGCCGATGAGGGCGTTGAGGATCACGGCGCTGCGCCAGGCGGCGAGTCCGAGGTCGGGGGCGCCGACGCCGTGGGTGTGGGTTTCGGCGTTCTGGACGTGGATGGCGCCCTTGACGGAGGGGTCGAGGACGAGCCGGTGTTGTTCGTCGACGCGGGCGCGGCCGTTGGAGTCGCGGCGGATATAGGGGTCGAGGGAGGCGAGGAGGGTGTCGACTCGGCGTTCGCGGTAGCCGGTGGCGAGGACGACGGCGTCGGTGGTGAGGCGGGAGCGGCTGCCCTGCTGGGTGTGTTCGAGGTGGAGTTCGACGCGGGTGGTGCCGACGCGGCCGGCGGTGCGGACGAAGACTCCGGGGGTGAGGACGGCGTCGGGCCAGCCGCCGTGGAGGCTGCGGCGGTAGAGCTCGTCCTGGATGTCGGCGATGGTGTGGCGGTCGATGCCCTGGTTGAGCTGCCATTGCTGGGGCAGGACCTGGTCGCGGACGGGTTCGGGCAGGGCGCGGAAGTAGTGGGTGTAGTCGGGGGTGAAGTGCTCCAGGCCGAGCTTGCTGTATTCCATGGGCGCGAAGGCCGGGGTGCGGGCGAGCCAGTGGAGGCGTTCGCGGCCGACGGGGCGGCTGCGGAGGAGGTCGAGGAAGATCTCGGCGCCGGACTGGCCGGAGCCGATCACGGTGACGTGTTCGGCGTCGAGGATCTTGTCGCGGTGGTCCAGGTAGTCGGAGGAGTGGGTGACGGGGACGTTGGGGGCTTCGGCGAGGGGGCGCAGCGGCTCGGGGATGTAGGGGGCGGTGCCGACGCCGAGGACGAGGTTGCGGGTGTAGGCGCGGCCGAGGGCGTCGGCTTCTCCTTCGGGGTCGAGCTGGGTGTAGTCGATCTCGAAGAGGACGCGCTCGGGGTTCCAGCGGACGGCGTCGATGTGGTGGTTGAAGTGGAGGCCGGGGAGGTTCTGGCTGGCCCACCGGCAGTAGGCGTCGTACTCGGCGCGGTGGATGTGGTGGCGCTCGGAGAAGTAGAAGGGGTAGAGGCGCTCGCGGCTCTTGAGGTAGTTGAGGAAGGACCAGGGGCTGGTGGGGTCGGCGAGGGTGACGAGGTCGGCGAGGTAGGGGACCTGGAGGGTGGTGCCGTCGATGAGCAGGCCGGGGTGCCAGTGGAAGGCGGGGTTCTGGTCGTAGAAGGCGACGCGGAGGTCGTCGAGGGGCTGGGCGAGGGCGGCGAGGGAGAGGTTGAAGGGGCCGATGCCGATGCCCACGAGGTCCAGGGGTTGGTCCGGGGCGGATGCGGGGGTCTGGGGGGTGGTCATCGGGTCGAGTGGCCTTCCACGAGTTCCTGCGGGCACGGGCAGCACCGACCGGCCAAGCTACCGGCTGTGCACGTGCCGTGACCCGGGGTGCGGGAGGTTTCGCCCGATGGTGGGTATTGGGGCGGCCCCGCCTTGTGGCGGGGGTGAGTTGGGGTCTTCGTCGCGCGGGCGGGCGGGCGCGTTCGGGTGGGGTTCGGCGGGGTGGGGGGCGGGGCCGGGCGGTGTCGCAAGGTAATGTGCACACCATGGCCATGACTTTCGCTCTCGACGTAGGGCCCCTGAAGCCCGAGCTCGCCCCGCTCGTTCTGGGCCTGGTGCTGTTCTTCCTCGTCTTCGCCGTGATGGCGAAGGCGATCCTTCCCCGGATCAACAAGGTCCTCGACGAGCGCGAGCAGGCCACCGACGGCCGGATGGACGAGGCGGAGGAGACGCGCGCCGAGGCGGCGCGGGTCCACGCCGAGTACCAGGAGCTGCTGGCGGAGGCCCGGCACGAGGCGGCGCGGCTGCGCCAGGAGTCCGTCGAGCAGGGCAACGCGATCATCGCCGAGCTGCGTGCCGAGGGTCAGCGTCAGCGCGAGGAGATCATCTCCGCGGGTCACGCGGTGATCGACGCCGAGCGCGCGGTGGCCGAGGCCGAGCTGCGCGAGCAGGTCGGCGCGCTGGCCACGGAGCTGGCGGGCCGGATCGTCGGCGAGCCGATGGCGGACTTCGCCCGGCAGAGCGGCGTCGTCGACCGTTACCTGGAGGAGCTGCGTACGGCGAAGGCGTCGGACGCGGCGGCGGGCGAAGCGCGAGGCTGACGACCGACAGAAGCCATAGGCCTTAAGGCTCCCGTACCCCCTGTGAAGGGGGCGCGGGAGCCTTTTGTCGTCCCCGGGTGGATCCCGACGGCCGGGGCCGGGGTCAGGCGCGGGCGATGGTCTCGTGGTGGCGGATGACCTCGGCGATGATGAAGTTCAGGAACTTCTCGGCGAAGGCCGGGTCGAGCTTGGCGTTCTCGGCGAGCTCGCGCAGCCGGGCGATCTGGCGGGCCTCGCGGGAGGGGTCGGCGGGCGGCATCTTGTGCTCGGCCTTGAGGTGGCCGACCTGCTGGGTGCACTTGAACCGTTCGGCGAGCATGTGGATCACCGCCGCGTCGATGTTGTCGATGCTGTCGCGGAGCCGGCTCAGCTCGGCGCGTACGGACTCGTCGGTGACGTTGTTGTTGTTCTCCACGGTGACGACCCTATGCGGATGGGCGTGGTCCGATGACCGGTGGGTGCTCCGGGTCGGGGACGGTGCTGCTCCAGCCGCCCGGTACGGCCATGCCCTGGCGTTCGCGGAAGCGGACGGGGGCGGTGCCCACCCTTCGGGTGAAGAGGCGGCTGAAGTAGGCGGGGTCGGCGTAGCCGACGCGGCGGGCGACGGCGGCGACGGGGAGCTCGGTGGCGGCGAGGAGTTCCTTGGCGCGGCCGAGGCGGATGCCGAGGAGGTAGTCCTTGGGGCTGCATCCGGCGCCGCGGCGGACGGCGGTGCGCAGTTCGGCGGGGGTCATGCCGTGGCGGGCGGCGTGCTGGGCGACGGACAGCGGGAGGAAGGCGTCGCGGGCGAGGGCGTGGAGGAGGGGGTCGGTGTCGCCGGTGGTGTCGGCGCGGGAGCGGCGCAGGGCGACGAGGAGTTCGTGGACGGCGGCGGAGGTCTCGACTTCGAGGTGGGGGTTGCCGCGGCGGGCGGCGCGGGCGATGCGGGTGACGGCGGCGCGGGCGGCGGTGGTGTCGGTGAGGG
The DNA here is from genome assembly GCF_040636475.1 of Streptomyces sp. NPDC037389. Taxonomy (NCBI): domain Bacteria; kingdom Bacillati; phylum Actinomycetota; class Actinomycetes; order Kitasatosporales; family Streptomycetaceae; genus Streptomyces; species Streptomyces sp. NPDC037389. Next base: position 595,179 of record NZ_JBEZUS010000001.1, on the reverse strand, counting down.
GGAGGACGGGCCGGTCGGGGTCGATGTAGCCGAGTTCGGTGTAGGCGGTGACGGCGGTGCCGGTGAAGTCGACGAAGCTTTCGTCCCAGCCGGGGCCGGGGGCGGCGCCGTAGTGGTGGGGGACGCCGGGGAGGAGCTGGATGAGGGCGGGGGCGGTGACGGTGTGGACGTGGTGGTCGGGGGTGCGGTACCAGCCGGTGCCCGCGCTGATGACGACGGCGACGTGGTGGTCGAGGGTGCGGGGGCCGACGGTGGGGAGGGCGCCGTGCTGGAGGCCGACGCCGAGGCAGACGAGGCCGAGCCGGTGGTGGACCGGGCCGGGCGTGAAGTAGCGCATCCAGGTGTGGTACACGCGTGTCCGCCTCCACGGCCGCCGGGTGTCCAATCAGGGCTGATCTTTGTCCATGGCCCTCGCTCCCGCCAGAGGGCGAGGATGGTCGCCGTTCGCGCTGTCCGTGTGGTGTGAGGGAAGGCGGGGGTCGTGCCGGGGTTCGTGGTGGGGGACGAGGATTTCGAGCTCGACGGACGGCCGGTGCGGCTGTTGTCGGGGGCGTTGCACTACTTCCGGGTGCATGAGGGGCTGTGGGGGCATCGGCTGGGGATGCTGCGGGCGATGGGACTGACGTGTGTGGAGACGTATGTCCCCTGGAATTGGCATGCTCCGGTCGAGGGTGGGCCGGTGGACACGGGGCCGCTGGGGCGGTTCCTGGCCGCGGTGGCGGCGGCGGGGATGTTCGCGATCGTGCGGCCGGGTCCGTACATCTGCGCGGAGTGGGAGAACGGCGGGCTGCCGGCGTGGGTGACCGGGGGGGCTCGGGGCGCGGGTGCGGACGCGGGACGAGGGGTTTCTGCGGGCGGTGGACGGCTGGCTGGCACTGGTGGCGGAGCAGGTGGTGGGGCGGCAGGTGGACCGGGGCGGTCCGGTGGTGCTGCTCCAGGTGGAGAACGAGTACGGGTCGTACGGCAGTGACCGGGTTTATCTGGAATGGCTCGTCCAACGGTGGAAGGCGCTGGGGGTGACGGTTCCGCTGGTGACGTCGGACGGTCCGGAGGAGCACATGCTGTCGGGCGGTTCGGTGCCGGGCGTGCCGGCGACGGTGAATTTCGGTTCGGGGGCGCGTGAGGCGTTCGGGGTGCTGCGGCGGTTCCGGCCGGACGGTCCGTTGATGTGCATGGAGTTCTGGTGCGGCTGGTTCACGCACTGGGGCGCGGAGGAGGCCGTGCGGGGGGCGGAGGACGCGGCGGGGGCGCTGCGGGAGGTCCTGGAGTGCGGAGCGTCGGTGAATGTGTACATGGCGCACGGCGGGACGAACTTCGGCGGCTGGGCGGGGGCGAACCGGGCCGGTGAGGATCATCTCGGCGCGTTGCGGCCGACGGTCACGTCGTACGACTACGACGCTCCGGTGGACGAGTACGGGCGGGCGACGGCGAAGTTCTGGGCGTTCCGGGAGGTGCTGGCCGGGTTCCGGGACAGTGCGGCCGTCCCGGGCGGGGCGGCGGGTCCGCTGCCGGAGCCGCCGCCCGCGCCACCGGTGCTGGGCGCCGCGGTGGTGGCGCGGCTGGAGCGGTGGGCGCCGCTGGACGGGGTCGTGGACGCGCTGGGGGGCGAGGAGAGCGAGACGGCGCTGCCCCCGTCGTTCGAGGACCTGGGGGTGGACCGGGGGCTGGTGCGGTATCGCTTCGGGATTCCGGGGCCCCGGAAGGCGTCCCCGCTGTGGGTGATGGGGTTGCGTGATGTGGCGGTGGTGTCCGTGGACGGGGTGCGGGTCGCGGTGGTCGACGACGCCTCGGATCCGGTGCTGATCGGTGAGGTGGCGGGGCCGGCCGCGGTGGAGCTGTGGGTGGAGTCGCTGGGCCGGGTCAATTACGGGCCGCGGCTCGGGGAGGCCAAGGGCGTCACGGGCGGGCTGCTGCACGAGCGGCAGTATGTGCACGGGGTGCGGGCGCGGGGGCTGCGGCTCGCGGCGCTGGAGGAGCCCGGGGCCCTGGAGCGGGTGCCGTGGCGGGCGGGGCCGGGTGAGGGGCCTGGACCGGGTGGAAGGCCGGGGCCGGGTGGGGGGCCGGGGCCGGGTGGGGGGCCGGGGCTGTACGGGGGGACGTTCCCCGTGGTGGGGGCGGGGGACGCGGTGCTGGAGGTGCCCGGCTGGGTGCGGGGGTTCGTGTGGGTCAACGGTTTCTGTCTGGGGCGTTACTGGGACCGGGGTCCGCGCCGTCCGCTGTACGTACCGGGGCCGGTGCTGCGCGAGGGGGAGAACGAGGTGCTGGTGCTGGAGTTGGAGGGGCCGGGCGAGCCGGAGGTCCGGCTGGGCGGAGTGCCCGGCCACGACGGGGCCTGAGAGCATCCGTCCCGCTGGTCACCGGCCGATGACGGTGGCCAACGGGACGGAACCCCGTGGTTGTTTATTGCCCGACTAACTGCACGATGAAGCCATCCAGGCAGAACTCAGCAGTCCCGTTGTCCCCCACTTTCCGCAGTCCCACCCACGCCTCACCCGTATCCGGTGCCGTGAACTCGTATGAGAATGTGGCCGGTCGCTCGGCGACGGGGAGGGGCGTACGGACCAGCTCGCGCGCTCCCGGTTCGTCGACGGCCGTCACCCATGCGTACTGGCCCGCCCGCTCGTTCTCGTAGCGGAAGGACACCCGGTAGCGGCGCCCCGCCGCGAAGCGCACGGTGTGGGGCACGGTGCGGTAGACCACACCAAGGTTCTCGCCGCGCGACTTCAGCGACTGGGTGCCATCGATGACGTCGTCGACGGCCTTGCCGTTCCAGCCGCGCTGGGTGTAGGGCGCGTGCCGTTGGGCGATATGGGTGCGCGGGTCGGTGGCCCCGCCCGCGTCCCCCTTGACGAAGGGGCCCCAGCCCTGGGGCACGTTCTCGAAGTCCTCAAGGACGAGGGCGCCCCCGGCGCCGGCCCGGCGGCCGGGCACCACGCGGACGGCGTCGAACCGCACCCGCGCCCGGCCGGGGCCGGCCGTCAGCGCGAGGGTCACGGGCCCGCCGCCCTCCGGCACGGTGAACCAGGTGAACATCCGCTGGAAGCGGGTGCCGTGCTTGCTGTCGGCGGCCACGAAATTGCCGGCCGTGGAGGTGTCCGTCCAGTTCGTCGCGGTGATCCCGTCGGCGGTGCGGACGGTCAGCGCGGCCCGGCGCCGCTCCCCCGCGACGGCGCCGACCTCGACCTGGACGGACGCCGCGTAGGTGCCGGGCCGCAGACGGGCGAGCCGCTGGCTCACGGTGGCCGCCTCCCCCGCGCCGATCACCAGCTCCGGGTTGCCGAGGGCGCTGCGCTCGACGCGGGCGGGGCCGCTGACCTGCCAGGCGTCGAGGGTGCCGGAGGTGAAGGACGGGTCGCGCAGGGGGGTGCCCTCGCCCCAGCGGGGGTCGCGGCGGGCCGGGCGTCCGTCCGGGCGGGTCAGGACATAGGGCTGAGCGGGGGCCGCCCGGAGGGTGACGCGGCCGTCCCGTACCGGCAGCCGGAGGGTGTCGGTACGGCCCTGGTCGGTGAGGCGGTGGAGGGCGACGGCGCGCAGCCGGGACCATGCGCGGGGCAGGGTCCAGGTGGTGGTGCCGCCGTGCGGGTTGTAGTGGTAGAGCCTGTCGGGGTCGGTGGCGCGGCGGGGCTCCCAGGGGAGGAGGTAGGTGCCGCCGCGGTAGACGACGCGTCCGTCGGTGACGATCGTCCTGGTGCCGTCGGTGTCCGAGACGGAGGTCCCGGCCGGGCCGGCGAAGGTGATCTCGTGGTCGGTCCAGGTGAGGACCGGGTGTGCCTGGAGGTATTTGGCGGGGAGGTTGTCGGTCCAGATCAGGCGGTGGAAGGCCGTCCAGTCGGTCTTGCCCTGCCAGCCCTCGAAGGTGCCGAGGCGGGCGGTGCCCAGGAGGGGCCATTTGTCGGCGAAGACGTCCTTCTGGTGGTGGCGGATGAAGCGGATGAGCTTGGAGTTGACGCCGCGTGAGGTGTCGGGGCCGTAGTCGGTCTCGGCGGCCCAGTGGGACCAGAGGCTGGAGCGTTCCAGTCCGTTTCCCCATTCGCTGGTGATCCGCCAGCCCTGGGCGCGCAGTTCGCGCTGGAGGCGGTCGGAGGTCCAGCCGGATTCGCGGAAGACGTCGATGTAGAGGGTGTCGAGTGCCGGGTCGGTCTCCTCGCGCAGCCGGCGGAAGCGGCGGACGATGTCGCCGGAGAGCAGGTCGCGGCGTGGGTCGATGCGGTAGGACTGGTCGAGCCAGTCCCACTGGGGGTCGTTCCGGTCGACGAGCGTCTCGGAGAAGGCGTGGGCGACGGGGTAGGACTCGGTGGTGTTGACGTGGACGGCGAAGTCGCTGTTCCAGCGTTTTCCCGCGCGCAGCAGGGTGTTGAGGTCGGTGAGGCCGCCGGCGCGGGTGTTGTAGTTGCCGCCGTAGTCGGGGTGGGCGGAGTCGTGGCCCTCGGACTGGTAGCCCTTCAGGAGGGTGAACTGCCGCAGTCCGTCGGTGGCGAGGTGGACGCGTTTGACGTTGTCGAGGACGGCGAGGAACGGGTTGGTGGCCTGGCCGGCGAAGTTGAAGGGGATGTGGGGGACGACGCGCAGGTGCTGCTCGTCGGCGCCGAGGGGGTCGGTCATGATGTCGCGGGTGGCGATGGCCGCGTCCTGCCAGTCGGCCTTGCCGTCGCCGTTGCGGTCGCGGGTGACGACGACGTGGACGTACGGCAGGGGCTCGGTGTCGTGGGCGGGGGCGCCGGCGGCGCGGTGGGTCCACTGGCCGCAGGCGATCTGGGCCTTGGTGTAGCCGTCGCGGGCGAGGACCTGCCGGCGGAAGCGGCCGTTCTCCCAGGCGGTGGCGGCGTCGGGCCGGTCGTGGACGGTGTTCGTCTCGATGCCGCCGCCGAGTTCGCCGGTGGCGACGACGGCGTAGGCGCAGCCGGTGGGCGTGGCGTCGGGTGGTGTGGTGGGGGTGGGGCGGATGTGGATGTCGCCGCTCTTGGCGGCGTCCAGCTGGAGGCGGGCGGCGAGGAGTTCCGCGCCGGGCTGGGTGCTGCGGACGGAGAGGAAGGCGAGGCCGGGGACGCGCAGGGTGCCGACGGGGAGTGAGGGGGTCTCGGTGATCCGGGTGACGCGCCAGTCCACGCGGGAGCCGTGGACGTGGATCTCGACGTCGACGCGGGTGCCGGCGGGGAGGGTGAGGGTGTACGCGGCGCGGTCGGCGGTGAGGGACACGGTGACGTCCGGGGTGTGCTCGGTCTCGTCGACGAGCAGGGCCGTGACGGGGTCCTCCTGGCCGTGGAGGACGGCGCCGGTGGCGCGGTCGGTGTAGGAGACGATCCGGGGGAAGGCCGTGTCGACGTGTACGTCCAGGGCTTCGGAGCGCAGGAGTGCCCCGGCGTCGCGTGCCGTGGCGCGGGCCGGGAGGGCCCCGGCGCCCGCGAGGGCGGCCGCGGTGACGACGACGGCGCGACGGCTGGGGCCGGTGGCTTCTACGGTCACGCCGTCACTGTGTGACGGCAGGGGCGAAGGTGACCATGGACAAAGCCTGTTGTCGTCTTGGACTAACGGGGACCGACGGCGCCACGGGCGGAGGAGAGCGCGACGGGGCCGACGGGCGCGGCGCGGCATGATGGCCTCATGATCGCGAAATTGCAGTGTGTCGTCGTCGACTGTCCCGATCCGCTCGCCCTGGCGCGCTTCTACTCCGCCGTACTCGGCTGGCGGGTGGACGCCGACGACAGCGACCCCGGCTGGGTGTGGCTGACCGATCCGGGCACCCGGCAGCGGATCGCCTTCCAGCGGGTCGAGGGGGAGTACGTCCCGCCCCGCTGGCCGGATCCCGCGCATCCGCAGCAGATGCACCTGGACTTCGACGTCGACACCCGTGAGGACGTGGAGCGTGCCCAGCGGGAGGTCGTCGCGCTCGGCGCGACGTTCCTGCACGACAGCGGCGGCCGGGAGCGCGGGTTCCTGGTGTTCACCGACCCGGCCGGGCACCCCTTCTGCCTCTGCTACGGACAGCAGGGGGTGGTGCCGTCCTGAGACATCAGGAACGCGCCATATCACTTGTTTCCCAGGCCTGGCCGACCTTGATCCACTTCTGGGATCATCGTTCCGGCCGTCCGGACCGTGCCAGATTCTCCCTCATCCGTACCACTAAGGACCTCGATGATCTCTGGCAGACGTCCGCGTGCCGCATGGCTCACGGCTCTCCTTCCCGCGGCCCTCGCCGCCGGCCTGCTCACCTCGGCGCCGGCGCACGCCGTCGTCGGCGACCCGGCCGCCGACGGCGCCTACGCCTTCACCGTGAAGGTGGACATCGGCGACGGCAAGCGGAGTTGCTCGGGCGCGCTGGTGGACCAGCGCTGGGTGATGACCGCGGCGGGCTGCTTCGCCGACGGCACCGCCAAGCCGACCGCCGGGGCGCCGAAGCTGAAGACCACGGTGACGGTCGGCCGTACCGACCTGGGCACCGACAAGGGCCGCACGGTGGCGGTCACGGAGCTGCTCACCCGTGACGACCGTGACGTCGTCCTGGCCGAGCTGGCCGAGCCCGTCACCGATGTCGCCCCGGTCGCCATCGGCGCGGCCGCGCCCGCCCAGGGCGAGGTGCTGCGCGTCGCCGGCTACGGCCGGACGAAGGACGAGTGGGTGCCCTCCCGGCTGCACTCGGCCACCTTCACCGTGGCGTCGGTCCAGGGCACCACGATCGGCCTCGCCGCCAAGGCCCCGGCCGACGCGAGCGTCTGCAAGGGCGACAGCGGCGGCCCGGCGTTCCGGGAGAAGGACGGCCGCGCCGAGCTGGCGGCCATCAGCACCGCCTCCTGGCAGACCGGCTGCCTCGGCTCCACCGAGACCCGCAAGGGCGTCACCGAGACCCGTGTGGACGACCTCGGCCCGTGGGTCCGGCAGGCCCGGCTGAAGACCGCTTCCCTGATGAACGACTTCAGCAAGCGCTGCCTGGTGGTGTCCTGGCGGACGCCGGACAACGGCGGCCCGGCGACGCAGTACGACTGCAACCCCGCCTACGCCGACCAGGTGTGGGAGCTGGAGTCCGTCGCGACCGGCGGCTACCAGATCCGCAACTCCCTCAGCAAGCGCTGCCTCGTCGTCTACGCCAACGGCCAGGACAACGGCTCCCCCGCCGCCCAGCACGACTGCAACCCCGCCTGGGCCGACCAGGTGTGGGACCTCGTGCCGGTCGCGACGGGCGGCTACCAGATCCGCAACGCCCACAGCAAGCGGTGCCTGGTCGTCTTCTCCCGGGACAGCGAGAACGGCTCGCCCGCCGCTCAGTACGACTGCAACCCGGCCTGGGCCGACCAGGTCTGGAAGATCTGAGTCCAGAGCTCGGTGAGTGCGGGGGGCGCCGGTGGCGCCCCCCGCTTCTTCACTCCGTCAGCCGGTCGGCCACGGCCTTCAGGGCCTCTCCCGCCCCGCCCACGATCGGCGTGCCATGGCCGAAACAGGCCGTTTGAACTCCCAGCGTCGACTGACGGCGGAAGGAGGCGACGGCCCTCGGCCGGTCGACGTTGAAGACGCCCAGCATCAGCTCGCCCGCGTTGGCGATGGTGTCACCCGTGAACAGCACCCCGGACCGCGTCAGATGCAGGGCCGTGCTGCCTTCCGTGTGCCCCGGCACCGGTACGACCCGGACCTCCTCGCCCCACTCCAGCACGTCCCCCTCCCCCAGCTCCCGGTCCACCCGGCACGGCCGCACCGGCGGCACGCCCACGAGGCCCGGCTGCACGGACTCGAACAGCGGGACCTCCCAGTCCTCCAGCACCGGCGGCGGCCCCTGCAGCGCGCCCCGGATCACGGCCGCGTCCCCCGCGCCCGCCAGCACCCTCGCCCCCGTGGCCTCGGCCAGCTCGGCCGCCGAGCCCACGTGGTCCACATGGAAGTGGGTCAGCACGATCTCCCGGACGTCCTCCGGGCGGGCACCCAGCCTCGCCAGCTCGTCCAGGATCCGCTCCGCATGCCCCGGCAGCCCCGTGTCCACCAGCGCCCAGCCCTCCGCGCCCGGCAGGCGCACCGCGTACGCCTGGCCCACCGCGAACGTCATCATCCAGATATTGGGCGTCACTTGAGAGGTTTCGATCGTCGTCTCCGTCATACGGTCACGCTAAGCGCGCGCCGCGTGGAGACCCCGGTCTTTGCGCCGTCGGCGGATTGAGCCCCCGGCGAACGTACGGACGTCAGGCGGGCTCGCCCCGGGCCGCCCGGTCCACCGGGAACAGCGCGGTCACCTGCCAGCCGCCCTCCGGGGCCGGCCCGGCCCGCAGCGAGCCGCCCATCGCCTTGGCGCGCTCGGTCAGCCCGACGAGCCCGAAGCCGCCGCCCCGGGCCTTCTCCGCCAGCTGGGCGCCCCGCTTGCCGTCGTCCGCGATGCGCAGTTCTACGCCCGAGGGGACGCCGCGCACCCCGATCCGTACGGCCGTGGCGTCGGCGGCGTGCTTGCGGATGTTGGTGAGGGACTCGCGGACGACGCGGTGGACGCCCGCCGCGACCTCGCCCGGGATCCAGTTCTCCATGCCCCGCTCGATGTACAGGGCGACGGGCGGGCCGGTACTGGCGAACTCCTCGGTCAGGGCGCGGACCTCCGGCAGCCCGGCGACGGGCTCGGTCTCGGCCTCCCCCTCGCGCAGCACGCCGACCAGGCGGCGCATGGCGCCCAGCGCCTCGCTCGCCGACGTCTCGATGCGCTGGAAGGCTCCGGCCGCCGCGGGGCCCTCCAGGGCCGTGAAGCGGGCGGCCTGGGCCTGCACCGCGATGCCCGTGATGTGGTGGGCGACGAGGTCGTGGAGCTCACGGGCGAGTTCGAGCCGTTCGGCGGTGCGGACGGCGGCCAGGTCGCGGACGCGCTGGCGGGCGTGGCCGCGCAGCAGCAGGGAGTAGGTGCCGACGACCACCAGCAGCATGGAGAAGAGCGCGGTGAACCACTGGGGGTTGAGGTCGCGCATGGGCGCGGCGACGACCGCCACCGCGAGCAGCGGTCCGAGGACGCCCGCGGCGCGGTTGGAGGCGCGGCTGACGACGACGGTGAACAGCACGAGCAGGGCGACGTCCTCGCCCATGCCCCAGACGATCCGGGGATGCTGTCCGATCATCAGGACGGCGGAGGCGACGAGGGAGATGCCGGTCGCGATGCTCGCGCGCACGGTCAGCGGGATCCAGCTGTAGGGGACGGCGCACAGGCAGACGAGGACGCCGGAGGCGAGGACGATGGCGTGCGGCCGGCTCGGCTGGCGGGCCAGGGCGATGCCCTCCAGGCCGACGAGGCAGAGCAGGACCGCCCCCAGGACGGCCTTGGCGACTGTGGCCCGCCGGGGGTAGCGGACGGCCCATCCGGCCCATCTGCTCATGTGCCGCCCGTGGCCAGCCCGCTCTCCCAGGCCCAGGCGGCGATCTCGACGCGGTTCCGGGCGTCGAGCTTGAGCTGCACATTGGCCAGGTGGGTCTTGACCGTGGACAGGGAGACGAACAGTTCGGCGGCGATCTCGGCGTTGGTGGCGCCGCGGGCGAGGCAGCGCACGACGTCGGCCTCGCGGTCGGTGAGGGGTTCGGCGGGCCGCCGGGCGGCGGCCGGCGGGCTCGTGCTCGCGGGGGCCATGTCGCGCAGCAGCCGGACGGTGATCGCGGGGGAGATCAGGGAGTCGCCGACGGCGGCGGCGTGGACGGCCTCGACGAGCATGGCGGGGCTGGCGTCCTTCAGCAGGAAGCCGGAGGCGCCGTTGCGCAGCGCGGTGTGGACGTATTCGTCGAGGTCGAAGGTGGTGACGATGACGATGCGGGGGCGCTGCGCCCGGTCGGGGTGGGCGGCGGCGTGGGCGGACAGTCGGCGGGTGACCTCCAGGCCGTCCAGCTTGGGCATGCGGATGTCGAGGAGGAGGACGTCGGGGTCGTGCTCCTCGACGGCCGCCAGGGCGGCCTCGCCGTCGACGACGTCGGCGACGACGTCGATGTCGGGCTGGCTCTCCAGGATCATCCGGAACCCGGTGCGGACCATCTCCTGGTCGTCCGCGATGACCACGCTGATCGCCATACTGTGCCCTCGCTCCTCGGAAGCCTTGAGAAGAAGCCATGGCGCGGCCGCCATGGTGGGGTGTCGCTCGGAGAGCCATGGCCACGCTGCCGGGCCCCTCCATGTCACCGGGGGTGCGGGAGCGCCGCAACCGCAGCTCTCCCCGGCCCCCGGCCGTGCCCCCCTACGAAGGTCCGGTCAGTCGGCGCTCCGCCCGTTGCGGCGCAGCGCGACGCGGACGCCGTAGGCGCCGCCGGCGGCGAGCAGGGCGATGCCGCCGACGATGACGGGGGTGCCGACCTCTCCGGCGTCGTGGCTGGCCTTGATCACCTGGCCGGCCTCGACCACCCGCTTGACGGGGTTGCCGGAGGTGTCGTGGTGCGGCTTGGCGTGTCCCCGGTCCTTGACCTGGACGTCCTGGGAGGCCTTGGCGCGGGTGTCGCCGGGGTGTGCGGCGTGTGTGGTGTGCCCGGCAGCGGGGACCTTGCGGTAGTCCTTGATCGTGTCGCCGGTGGCGGCGAGGCGGTCGAGGTCGGTGCCGTCGAGGGTGTGGCGCAGGGAGCCGGAGGCGAAGTCGTAGTAGTTCGGCAGCCGGCTGCCGTCGAGCTGGGCGCGCAGGGTGGGGTGGGTGGTGTCGGCGCCGAGGATCCGCAGGTGGAGCCGGTCGAGCTCGGCCGAGGGGCGGCCGGCGTCGATCGTGTGGCGCGCTCCGCCGTGGGTGACGGTGACGGTGGCCGGTCCGTTGCCGGAGGTCAGCCGGGCCCGGCTGCCGTCGGGGAGGAGCACCTGCCGGACGGTGGTGCCGGGGCGGCCCGGGCGGGTGTCGTGGTCGGCGCGGCCGGACGTACCGGCCGCGCCGTCCGCCGGTACGGCCGCCACGGCGGGGGCGGTGTCGGCGGGCTTGCCCACGACGATGACGTCGGTGTCCCGGTCCGCCGCGACGGCGGTCGCCGCCGGGTACGCCACGGCCGCGACGGCGGCGGCGAGGACGGTGGCGGCGGCGAGGCGGGACTTGACGGACACGGGGTGCCTTTCCATGGCGGGCGGCTCGGTCGGCCGCCGGTCCTCGGCAGCCGCGTCCATTACGTTACGGACGTTTATCCGCCCCACACCTCGACTGTCCGACCATTCTCGTCTCGGCCGAAAGGATGACAGGGCCCCTCCCGCGTCATACCAAAGTGCGGCTCGGCGGGGTCGGGGGCGGGCCGCCGGAACCCGCGCCGGCGCTGGTCCGTCCGGGTGTGGACGGCCGCGCGTACGGGTGAGGACCGCGCGGTACCGGCCTGGTCGGACGGTCGGGGCGCGGGTCGCGTGGTACAGGCCGGACGCGCGGTACGGGCCGGGCGGGTCGGGTCGGGTCGGGTCGAATCAGGTCGCGTCGGATCGCCGGTCCGGTCGCCGGTTCAGCCGCCGAGGCTCGCGGCGGCGGAGGCGATGTCCGGGGCGAAGGTGCTCACCTCGGTGTAGACGCCGGGGTAGCCGGGGCGGGCGCAGCCGTTGCCCCAGCTGACGATGCCGACCTGGATCCAGGCGCCGCCGTCGTCCTTGCGGAACATGGGGCCGCCGGAGTCGCCCTGGCAGGTGTCCACGCCGCCGGTGTCCATGAGGCCGGCGCAGATCTCCTCGCCGGGGGTGAGGCTGTCGCCGTAGGCGCCCTGGCAGGTGGCGTCGTCGACGTAGGGCACATCGGCCTTGAGCAGGTAGCGCTGCTGGCTGCCGCCCTCGCGGTCGGCGCCCCAGCCGGCGACGGTGAAGGTGCCCTGGTTGTAGGCGGTGGTGTTGGCGATCTTGAGGGTGGGCAGGTCGAGGGGCTTGGCGAGCTTGATCAGTGCCCAGTCCTTGCCCTTGCCGTTGTAGCCGGGGGCCTGGAGGACCCGGGTGGACTTGACCTTGACGGCCTGCGCGGAGTTGAGGTCGACCACGCCGGCGGTGGCGGTGATGGAGGTGTCGGCGCCGCTGCCGTTCACGCAGTGGGCCGCGGTGAGGACGATCTGCCGGGTGTAGAGGGCTCCGCCGCAGCCCATGGACAGCCGCACCATCCAGGGGAACTCGCCCTGCGCGGCGCGGACGCCGCCGACGACACCGGGGCCGGGGTCCGCCGCCCGGGCGGTGCCGGGCTGGAGGCTGAGCGCGGCGAGGGCGACCGCGCCGGCGGCCGTACATCTCCTGAGCGCTTTGAGGTGGTTGCGCAACGCTCTTCCTTTCGTGGGAGGTTGTGCGCATCGCGCCGATGAGCGGGCCGGGGGGCGGTGGGATGCCGGGCCCACGGGGTCCGGGCGGCCCTCCATGGCCTTGTTGGGCTCATGACAATGCGTGTTGCGATTATCGGGCCGGGGGACGGCTGCGACCTAGCCGCCTTTTCGGACAGTCGAGGCCCCGGTTCCGCCCCTACAGTGGAAAGGCAGCGCCAACCTCAGGGGGTGGTCACGCGTGGGCTCGGACGGCATCGAGATCCAGCACGGATTCCCGCACGCCGAGACCGTACGGTCGGCGATCACGGCGCTCTACCGGCGGCTCTCCTACGACGGCGTCCACGCCTTCGCCGCCAGCGTCCTCCCGGTGGACGTGGCCTTCTCCGACGACGAGGACCCCTACCTCGGGGTGCAGCGCGTCGCCCGCGAGATGGTGCGGCACCTGCGGCTGCCGGACGCCCGGATGATCGTCAGCTTCCGCGACATGCGGCACGCCGGGAACGTCGAGCTGGCGGCCGGCCCGGAGTACTTCATCGAGCTCAACTCCCGCTTCAAGGAGCACCGCAGGGACGTCGGCGCCGCCCTCTCGCACGAGGTCATGCACGTCTATCTGCACCGGCTCGGGCTCGAGTTCCCCGGCACCCGGGACAACGAGATCCTCACGGACACCGCCGCCGCGTACCTGGGGGCGGGGTGGCTGTTGCTGGACGCGTACCGGGAGTCGTCGGCCGCCACGCAGAAACTCGGGTACCTCACGCCGGAGGAGTTCGGGTACGTACTGGCGAAGCGGGCCCTGCTCTTCGGGGAGGACCCGTCGCCGTGGTTCACCAGCCCGCAGGCGTACGAGGCGTACACCCGCGGGCGGGATCAGGCGCGCCGCGACGAGCGCCGGCCGCCGCTGGCGGGGGCGGGACGGCTGGGGCGGCACCGGTACACGCGGGACCGGCGGACCGGCGCGGCGTCGGCGGAGGCCGGGTACGCCTTCGAGGACGCCGGGGTCGTCTTTCCGTGTCCCACGTGCTGTCAGCGCATTCGCGTGCCGGTGCGGGGGCGCGTGCGGGCGCGGTGCGCGTTGTGCCGCACGGAGCTGGAGTGCGACACGTAGGTTTCCGGGGGCTGCGCCCCCGGGCCCCCCGCTATGGCTTACCCCACCACTTCCGCAGGACCTTCTCCGCCGGCTTTCCGTGCGGCGTGTACGCCAGCCGCTTCGCCGTCTCGCCGCTGTCCGGCCAGTCGTCCCACATCCACCAGCACACGCCCGCCCACCAGGGCTTGCCGTCGAAGGCGGCGAACAGGGCCTCGTAGGCGGCGGCCTGTTCGGCGTCGCCGTCGCGCTTGCTGACGGTCCAGGAGTACGGGGCCGTGGTCGTGCCGCGCTGGCTGACGTAGCCCGCCTCGGTGAAGAGGATCTTCCGGTGCTGCCGGGCCGAGAACGCGGCGAGCTCGTCCACGATGGGCCGCCAGCCCTCCCGCAGCCGGTCCGCGTCCGCGGTTGCCTTGTCGGCCAGCGGCCAGTAGGCGTCGATGCCGATGACGTCGAGGTCCTGCCAGAAGGGGATCTTCTGGTACTCGTCGTAGTTGGCGGCGTACGTCAGCGGGCCCTTGTAGTGCCCGCGGATCGCGGCGATGGTCCTTCCCCAGCGCTCACCGTCCCGCGAGGTGCCCGCGAGCTCGGTGCCGACGGAGAACTGCTCGACGCCCGTGTCGGCGGCCAGTTGGGCGTAGTGGGTGATGAAGCGTCCGTACGCCGCGAACCAGGCGTCCCGGTCCTTGGGCTTGATCTCCGCGCGGTCGCCGCCCTTGGCCAGGTCCACATGGGGCTTGATCATCGTCTTCAGCCCCGAGTCATGGGCGAGTTTGACGATGTGCCGCAGGCTGTCGTCGCTCGCCGTCTCGCCCGTGGTGCGCATGGCCGAGTCGGTGACGCGGTCCTGGTACCAGGTGGGGGTGAAGGTCACCCACCGGGCGCCGGTGGCGGCGATCTGCCGAAGATACGTTTCGGCCTTGGGACTGGCGTAGTCGTCGGTGTTCCACGAGGGGAGCGTCATGCCCCGCAACCCGCTCACCTTCCTGTCGTCGGGCCGGTCGCTCGCGGACGGGCCGGGGGTGGGGTCCTCGCCGCCGGACGACGAGCATCCGGCGACGAGGAGGACGGCCACCGTCGCCAGGGCGGCGGCCGTCCTCCTCATCACGTTCACTTAACTCGGGCTCCTGTTCACTGAGCGAGAGCCGTCGGGCCGACGAAGGTGTAGCCCAGGGCCTTGATGCCCTCGACCGTCTGCTTCAGCGGGTCCACGGCGTAGTAGGGGTGGTAGAAGAAGCTGGCCACTCCGTCCCGGACCGCCAGATTGGCCTTGGCGGAGGCGATCAGGTCGGCGGGGAGCCGTGCCGGGTGGTTGTTGTAGGGCACGGGCTCGTAGTTCCCGATGTTCTCGGGGAGCACGGTCGTACCGTAGACGTCCTTGACCGAGTACGGGAAGAACTGACCGATGTACCGCGCGGGGTTCACCGTTCCGCCGCTCAGCGTTCCGGCGAAGTACAGCGAACGCTCCAGCCGTGCCGTGTAGTTCAGTCCGAAGACCTTGTAGTCGGCGGCCGAGGCGGCGTAGTGCGGGGTCGTCCAGAGGGTGGGCTTGGGCAGGCCGGCCGCGGTGAAGCCGGCGAGGGCCGAGGTGACCCGGCTCTGGGCCCAGACGGCGTTGTCCTCGGCGGGCGGCCCGTCGTAGATCACGTTGTCGCTCGCGTCGACGTGGGCGCGGAAGAACTCGAAGTCGTCGCCCGTGACCCCGGTGTAGGGGTTGTTGACGTTGCTGTACTGGTGGGTGTAGCCGTGGTCCATCAGGACCGCGCCGTGCTGGAGCATGTACTGCAGCGCGGAGACGACCAGCGGGGCCTGGGCCAGAGTGATCGTCTCGGCCTTGCCGCTGTTGTAGACGCCCTTGGGGTCGGTGTAGACGGGGATGACGTTGATCCCGTAGGGGATGTTCTGCGAGGCCAGGTAATCGGCCATCGCCCGCAGCTCCGTCGGGTCGGACTTGGGGCTGATGTCCTCCAGCCGGACGAACGCCCGGTGGCGCTCGGCGGTCGCCGGGGCGAGCGCGTCGAAGAGGAGGTCCTCGAAGACGATCACGCGGTCCGACTCGGAGACGTAGGTGAAGGGGATCTCCCCGACGTAGGTGAGGTTCGCCGAGCGGAACGCCCAGGGGCTGGTGGCCCCGCTGTTGGCGTCCGTGGCCTGGGCGAGGGTGGTCACCGCCGGGTAGCCGGCGCCGGAGAGGGCCGGGTGCAGCACACCGCCGTCGTAGCCCGTGGGGATCTTCCGGGTCAGCGTCTGGTTCTTGTACGCGACCTGGGTGATGTTGCCGACGCCGCCGCCGTTGTCGAAGTACGAGTTGGTGGGGTCCCAGCCGTACTTCTTCTTGAAGGTCTCGATGCCCACGGCGTTGGCCATGTTCCAGATGTTGTCGCCGATCCAGTCGATGGGCTTACTGGTCTTCAGCGCGTCCTGGTAGAAGGCGGCCGGGACGGCGTCCGGGATCGTCCCGCCGTAGTACGTCGAGCCCACGTAGATCGTGGCGGTGTACTGCTCCACCATGCCCGCCGTGTAGGCGGAGACGGGCTTGGAGGTGACGGTGCCGAAGTGGCCCGAGAGATTGGCGATCGCCATCGCGTAGAGCTCGCCGAGGTAGCCGTAGGGCCCCGTGTTGTCGTAGAGGACGAGGGCCGAGGGGCCGGCCGGGGCGGCGAGGGCCTGGGCGGCGGCGGACTTGACGGTCGCCGGGGCCGTGGCCGGGGTGACGGTGAGGGTGCGCGCGCGGCGCTTGCGGTCGTTCGCCAGCCGGGCGGCGACCCACGACTTGAGGTCATTGGTGCTGGCCCCGGAGAGCGAGGCCTTGTCGACCCCCTTGAGGCCGTAGGAGGGGCGGGGCTTCCAGCCACCGCCGCCGCCTATCGCGGCCTCGGCGCCCGTCGAAAGTGCGAAGCCGCCCAGCAGGGCGGCGATGACGGACAGGACGAGTGGGACCCGGGAAAGTCGCGCTCTTCCCCACTTGTTTTTCATTTTTGTTCCCCCTGATTGGCCGGCCTTTGCCGGCTATTGGCCGGTCCTTCACCTCGGGGCGCCGCCGATGAGCGCGCCGGCCGTTGCCGTGAAGTCCCAACAGTTGGCTGATTCTTGTGCTCCGTCAGAAGAGTGTCAATAGACAGCGATGGTCCGTACCGTGCAATTACTAACAACCCAATTGGTGCAGACCTTCGACCCCATCCGTCACACGCGCCACACGATCAGGCATAACTACCGGTTGGTCCACAGAATTCTCTGTTCCGATTCAACATCTCTCACCATGAAGGGTTAATTGCAGCTAGTCATCTGATATCTTCCCTGCGCATGCCTCGGCACGACGAACGAGGCGCAATCCGGGGGGAACTCATGTACGGAAAACCCGCTCTGGGGACAGTCCTGCCTTTGGCCGGACTGACGGCAGCCCCAGAAGTTATGCCGGGCATACCCTTTGCCAGGGGACTCCAGGAAGCGGCCGGTGCCGGATTCCTGCTCTACTGCGCGATAGCCGTGGCGCTTCTTACGGCGAAATTCTGGTTCGTTCTCCGGAACTCCGGTGAACATTCATGATCACGGAGGTTCTTCTCTGGGCCAGTGTCGCCATCATCGTGATGGCGGGCTGCTACAACTCCACCCTGTTCGTCCTGTCGAGACGACGGGTGCGCCGTGACCGCGGCCCCCGCGCCGAACGCCTCTACATCTTTCTCCTCGCCTGTCTGAACGAGGAGAAGGTGCTCACCGAGAGCCTGGCCCGGATCACCTCACTTCCGGCCGGGAACTTCATGGCCCTCGTCATCGACGACGCCTCCGAGGACCGCACCGCCGAGATCGCCCGCACCGCCGACCCCGACCGGGTCAGGCTCCTCCAGCGGCATCTGCCCAACGCCCGCAAGGGCAAGGGCGCGGCCCTCAACGCGGGCATCCGCCATCTGCGGGAATCCGGCATCCTCGACGGCCGCGACCCCGCCGACGTCATCGTCTGCGTCGTGGACGCCGACGGCCGTCTCGACCCCCACATCGTCCAGGCGGTCGACCCCTACTTCGACGACCCGCGCACCGGCGCCACCCAGGTCGGCGTGCGCATGTACAACCGTCATCAAGGCGTCCTCGCCCGGCTCCAGGACATGGAATTCGTCATCTACGGCGACATCTTCCAGACCGCCCGGCGCTACTTCGGCAGCGTCGGCATGGGCGGCAACGGCCAGTTCATGCGGCTCGCCGCCCTCGACACCCTGATGAAGGACGGCAACGGCCCCTGGAGCGACTCCCTGACCGAGGACCTCGATCTCGGAGTACGCCTGATCGCACGTGGCTGGACCAACCACCACTGCACCACCGCCGCGGTCAGCCAGCAGGCGGTGCTCGACGTACGCCGCCTGGTGCGCCAGCGCTCCCGCTGGTTCCAGGGACACCTCCAGTCCGCCGGCCTGGTGCCCATGATCCTGCGCGAGGTGCCCACCAAGGCCGCCGTCGACCTGCTCTACCACCTCTCCAGCCCGGTCCTGATCCTGCTCACCTCGCTGCTGCCGCTGTCCTTCGTCGTCGCCGTCGGCGGCACCGTCGTCGGCTCCATCGAGGCCGGACGCCCGCTGGTGTCCCCCATGTGGATCATCGGCCCGTACGTCCTGTCCTTCGCCGCGGCGTACGCCTACGGCTGGGTCTACTCACGACGCGAGCGGGGGCTCGGACTCGTCCGCGCCGTCCTCCTCTCCCACCTCTTCGTCATCTACGGCTACATCTGGTTCGCGGCCGGCTGGTGGGGCCTGTGGCGCATGCTCACGGGCAAGCAGACCTGGCTCAAGACCGCGCGCACCTGACGCGCGACTCCTCCACGCATCTCCACTCATCGGTCAAGCACGCACCTTCCGAGGGAGAACCATGTCCCCGAACGTCATCACCACGCCCGTGCGCGCCATGCTCGTCCTGGGCACGCGGCCGGAAGCCATCAAGCTCGCGCCCGTGGCCCGCGCCATGGCCGCCTCCCCGCTCTTCGAACCCGTCGTCGTCACCACCGGCCAGCACCGCGAGATGCTCCACCAGATGCTGGAGCTCCTCCAGGTCCCCGCGAGCGTCGAGCTCGACGTGATGCGCGACCGGCAGGAACTCTCCAAGCTCACCGCCCGGCTGGTGGACGGACTGGGCGACGTCGTCCGCGCCGAGCGGCCCGACCTCGTCGTCGTCCAGGGCGACACCACCACCGCCCTCACCGGCGCCCTCGCCGCCTTCTACGAGCACGTGCCCGTCGCCCACGTGGAGGCCGGGCTGCGCACCGGGGTGCTGGACAACCCCTTCCCCGAGGAGCTCAACCGCCGCCTCATAGGGCGCATGGCGCGCTGGCACTTCGCGCCCACGACCCGGGCGGCCGGCCACCTCACCGCGGAGGGGGTGCCGGCCGCCGAGGTGTTCGTCACCGGCAACACCGTCATCGACAACCTGCTGTGGGTGCTGGACCAGGGCACCGGCCGCGACCTCTTCCACAGCGACCTGCGGCGCGTCCTGGTCACCCTCCACCGTCGCGAGAACCAGGGCGACAAGATGCGCGCCATGGGCCGCACCCTGCGCCGTCTCGCCGACCGGGGCGACGTGGAGATCGTCCTGCCGCTCCACAAGAGCCCCGCCGTCCGCGAGGCCCTGCTGCCGGAGCTGTCCGACCACCCGGCCGTCCGGATCGTCGAGCCGCTGGGCTATGTGGACTTCTCCGCCACGCTCGCCGGCTGCGACCTCGTCCTGACCGACTCCGGCGGCATCCAGGAGGAGGCCCCCACCCTCGGCAAGCCCACCCTGGTGCTGCGCACCACCACCGAGCGGCCCGAGGCGGTGGAGTCGGGCGCGGCCCGGCTCGTGGGCACCGAACCGCAGGCCATCCTGGAAGCCGCGATGGATCTGCTGGACGACCAGGAGGCATACGCGCGCATGGCGAAGGCCGGTAATCCCTTCGGGGACGGACTCGCCACCGAGCGGATCGTGGCGCAACTGGCCGAGGACTTCGGGGCGGACGCCGGCGCGGCGCCCACGCCGGAGCCGCTGATCGTCCCCCAGCCCGGCGGTCCGGGGTCATACTCGACGGCATGACGAGAGTTCACCGGCTCCTCGCCCTCGCTCTGTTCGGCGCCGCCGCCGTGGCGGGGCTCGCCTTCGCGGTGAACGCGATCCGGGGCGGCGGGGACGGCGAGCCGGCCCGGCCGTGGACCGAGGGATCGGTCCACGGCCCGTGGCGTTCGGTCTTCGACGGGCACGGCGAGAACATCGGCCGCCACGACGGCCTGGCCCTCTCCCCCAAGCCCTCGCGGGAGCCGGGCGAGACCCACGCCGGGCTGATCGTGTCGACCCAGGAGTACGGCGACATGAACCTCCAGGCCCGGATGCGCACGGTCGCCCAGCTGCGCACCCCCAAGCCCAATCCCTGGGAGGTGCCGTGGCTGGTGTGGGCGTACAAGGACCCGGAGCACTTCTACTACATCACCCTCAAGCCCAACGGCTGGGAGCTGGGCAAGCGTGATCCGGCGTACCCCGGTGGCCAGCGGTTTCTGGCCACGGGCTCGGACGGCTTCCCGATCGGCCGTTGGTCGGGGGTGAAAGTGGCCCAGCGCGGGGCGCACATGGAGGTGAGCGTCGACGGCAAGGGCCTGGTCGCCTACGAGGACCGGGAGCGCCCGTATCTGCGGGGCGGCATCGGGGCGTACACGGAGGACGCCCGGGTGGTGTTCAGCGACATCACGGCGGAGCCGGCGGAACAAGCGGAATAACCGGGCGGGCCGACCACGGTGTCGGCCCGCCCGGTGTGCGGTTCCGCTACGCCGTCAGCGCGCGGTCGGTCGGGAGGACCGGCGCGGGCAGCGTGCTGGAACCCGTCAGGTAGCGGTCGACACCGCGTGCGGCGGAGCGGCCCTCCGCGATGGCCCAGACGATCAGGGACTGGCCGCGGCCCGCGTCACCGGCGACGAAGACGCCCGCCACGTTGGTGGCGTAGTCCGCGTCGCGTGCGATGTTCCCGCGGTCGTCCAGTTCCAGGCCGAACTGTTCGACGAGACCGTTCTGCCGGTCCGTTCCCGTGAAACCCATCGCGAGGGTGACGAGCTGGGCCGGGATGCGACGTTCGGTACCCGGCTTCTGCGTCAGCTTGCCCTCGATGAACTCGACCTCGGCCAGGTGCAGCCACTGGACGTTGCCGTCCTCGTCGCCCTCGAAGCGGGTGGTGGAGACGGAGTAGACGCGCTCGCCGCCCTCCTCGTGCGCCGAGGTGACCTTGTAGAGCATGGGGAAGGTCGGCCAGGGCTGGTGGGGGGCGCGCTCCTCCCCCGGCCGGGGCATGATCTCCAGCTGGGTGACGGAGGCCGCGCCCTGCCGGTGGGCGGTGCCGACGCAGTCGGCTCCGGTGTCGCCGCCGCCGATGACGACGACGTGCTTGCCCTCGGCGGTGATGGGCGTGGTGACGTAGTCGCCCTCCTGGACCTTGTTGGCGGCGGGCAGGTACTCCATGGCGTAGTGGACGCCGTTGAGGTCGCGGCCGGGGACGGGCAGGTCGCGGGAGGTGGTGGCGCCGGCGGCGATGACGACGGCGTCGTAGCGCCGGCGCAGCTTGGCCGCGTCGATGTCGCGCCCGATCTCCACCTCGGTGCGGAACTTGGTGCCCTCCGCGCGCATCTGCTCGATGCGCCGGTTGATGTGCCGCTTCTCCATCTTGAACTCGGGGATGCCGTAGCGCAGCAGGCCGCCGACGCGGTCGGCGCGCTCGTAGACGGCGACGGTGTGGCCGGCGCGGGTCAGCTGCTGGGCGGCGGCGAGGCCGGCCGGGCCGGAGCCGATGACGGCGACGGTCTTGCCGGAGAGCCGCTCGGGCGGCTGGGGGGTGACGTCGCCGGATTCCCAGGCCTTGTCGATGATGGTGACTTCGACGTTCTTGATGGTGACGGGCGCCTGGTTGATGCCCAGCACACAGGCGGACTCGCAGGGCGCGGGGCAGAGGCGGCCGGTGAACTCGGGGAAGTTGTTGGTCGCGTGGAGTCGCTCGGACGCGGCCTGCCAGTCGTCGCGGTAGGCGTAGTCGTTCCACTCGGGGATGAGGTTCCCCAGCGGGCAGCCGTTGTGGCAGAACGGGATGCCGCAGTCCATGCAACGGCCGGCCTGCTTGCTGATGACCGGCAGGAGGGAGCCGGGGACGTAGACCTCGTTCCAGTCGCGGACCCGTTCCCCGGTGGGGCGGGTGCGGGCGAGGACGCGGTCGGTGGTCAGAAAGCCCTTCGGGTCAGCCATGGGTCGCCGCCTCCATCATCTTCCGGTGGGTCTCGGTCTCGGTCAGACCGGCTCGCTCGGCGGCGTCCTTGGCGGCGAGCACTGCCTTGTAGGTGGTGGGCAGGACCTTGCGGAAGCGGGTCGCTGCCGTGTCCCAGTCGGCGAGGAGGCCGGCCGCGACGGTGGAGGCGGTCTCCTCGTGGTGGCGGCGCACCACGTCGTGCAGCCACCGGCGGTCGGCGTCGTCGAGGGGTTCGACGGCTCCGGCCAGTTCCTTGTTGACGTTGCGGGGGTCGAGGTCGACGACGTAGGCGACGCCGCCGGACATGCCGGCCGCGAAGTTGCGGCCGGTGGGGCCGAGGACGACGGCCCGGCCGCCGGTCATGTACTCGCAGCCGTGGTCGCCGACGCCCTCGGAGACCACGGTGGCGCCGGAGTTGCGGACGCAGAAGCGCTCGCCGACGCTGCCGCGCAGGAACATCTCGCCGCCGGTGGCGCCGTAGGCGAGGGTGTTGCCGGCGATGGTGGAGTACTCGGCGAGGTGGTCGGCGCCCCGGTCGGGGCGGACGACGATCCGGCCGCCGGAGAGGCCCTTGCCGACGTAGTCGTTGGCGTCGCCCTCCAGGCGCAGGGTGACGCCGCGCGGCAGGAAGGCGCCGAAGGACTGGCCGGCGGAGCCGGTGAAGGAGATGTCGACGGTGTCGTCGGGCAGGCCCGCGCCGCCGTACTTCTTGGTGACCTCGTGGCCGAGCATGGTGCCGACGGTCCGGTTGACGTTGCGGATGGCCACCTGGGCGCGGACGGGCTGGGGGGCCTCGTCGCCGACGGTGTTCAGGGCGTCGGCGGCCAGCTTGATCAGCTGGTTGTCGAGCGCCTTGGCCAGGCCGTGGTCCTGGGCGGTGGTGCGGTGGCGCACGGCGCCGGCGGGCAGGTCGGGGACGTGGAGCAGCGGTTCCAGGTCCAGGCCCTGGGCCTTCCAGTGGCCGACGGCGCGGGTGACGTCGAGGAGCTCGGCCTGGCCGACGGCCTCCTGGAGGGTGCGGAAGCCCAGCTCGGCGAGGAGCTCGCGGACCTCCTCGGCGATGAATTCGAAGAAGTTGACGACGAATTCGGCCTTGCCGTTGAACCGTTCGCGCAGGACGGGGTTCTGGGTGGCGATGCCGACGGGGCAGGTGTCGAGGTGGCAGACGCGCATCATGACGCAGCCGGAGACGACGAGGGGCGCGGTCGCGAAGCCGAACTCCTCGGCGCCGAGGAGGGCGGCGATCACGACGTCGCGGCCGGTCTTGAGCTGGCCGTCGGTCTGGACGACGATGCGGTCGCGCAGGCCGTTGAGGAGGAGGGTCTGCTGGGTCTCGGCGAGGCCCAGCTCCCAGGGGCCGCCCGCGTGCTTGAGCGAGGTGAGCGGGGAGGCGCCGGTGCCGCCGTCGTGGCCGGAGATCAGGACGACGTCGGCGTGGGCCTTGGAGACACCCGCGGCGACCGTGCCGACGCCGACCTCGGACACCAGCTTCACATGGACACGGGCGGCGGGGTTGGCGTTCTTGAGGTCGTGGATGAGCTGGGCGAGGTCCTCGATGGAGTAGATGTCGTGGTGCGGGGGCGGCGAGATCAGGCCGACGCCCGGGGTGGAGTGCCGGGTCTTCGCGACCCAGGGGTAGACCTTGTGGCCGGGCAGCTGGCCGCCCTCGCCGGGCTTGGCGCCCTGGGCCATCTTGATCTGGATGTCGTCGGAGTTGACGAGGTATTCGCTGGTCACGCCGAAGCGGCCGGAGGCCACCTGCTTGATGCTGGAGCGGCGTGCGGGGTCGTAGAGGCGCTCGGGGTCCTCGCCGCCCTCACCGGTGTTGGACTTCGCGCCCAGCCGGTTCATGGCGATGGCGAGGGTCTCGTGGGCCTCCTGGGAGATGGAGCCGTAGGACATGGCGCCGGTGGAGAAGCGCTTGACGATCTCGCTGACGGGCTCGACCTCGTCGAGGGGGATGGAGCCGCGGTCGCCCTTGAAGGCGAACAGTCCGCGCAGGGTCATCAGCCGCTCGGACTGCTCGTCCACGCGCCGGGTGTACTGCTTGAAGATGTCGTAGCGGCGGGCGCGGGTGGAGTGCTGGAGCCGGAAGACGGTCTCCGGGTCGAAGAGGTGCGGCTCGCCCTCGCGCCGCCACTGGTACTCGCCGCCGATCTCCAGACGGCGGTGGCTGGCGGGGATGCCGGTGGCGGGGTAGGCCTTGGCGTGGCGGGCGGCGACCTCGCGGGCGACGACGTCCAGCCCGGCGCCGCCGATCTTGGTGGCGGTGCCGTGGAAGTAGGCGTCGACGAAGGCCCCGTCGAGGCCGACGGCCTCGAAGACCTGGGCGCCCCGGTAGGAGGCGACGGTGGAGATGCCCATCTTGGACATCACCTTCAGGACGCCCTTGCCCAGTGCCTTGATGAGGTTGCGGATGGCGTCCTCGGGGTCGAGGTTCGGGAGATCCCGAAAATACGTGCCGGCGCGGACGAGGTCCTCGACGGACTCCATCGCCAGGTACGGGTTCACGGCCGCCGCGCCGTAACCGATGAGCAGCGCGACGTGGTGGACCTCGCGGACGTCACCGGCCTCGATCAGCAGCCCGACCTGGGTGCGCTGCTTGGTGCGGATGAGGTGGTGGTGGATGGCCGAGGTGAGCAGCAGGGACGGGATGGGGGCGTGCTCGGCGTCGGAGTGCCGGTCGGAGAGCACGATGAGCCGGGCGCCGTTCTCGATGGCGGCGTCGGCCTCCGCGCACATGGCCGCGAGGCGGGCGGCGAGCGCCTCGCCGCCCCCGGCGACGCGGTAGAGGCCGGAGAGCGTCGCGGCCTTGAGGCCGGGCAGGTCGCCGTCGGCGTTGATGTGGATGAGCTTGGCGAGCTCGTCGTTGTCGATGACGGGGAACGGCAGGGTGACGCTGCGGCAGGACGCGGCGGTGGGGTCCAGCAGGTTGCGCTGCGGTCCGAGGGAGGAGATCAGCGAGGTGACGAGCTCCTCGCGGATGGCGTCCAGCGGGGGGTTGGTGACCTGCGCGAAGAGCTGGGTGAAGTAGTCGAAGAGCAGCCGCGGCCGCTCGGACAGCGCCGCGATCGGCGAGTCCGTGCCCATCGAACCGATGGGCTCCGCCCCGGCCTTGGCCATCGGGGCGAGGACGACGCGCAGCTCCTCCTCGGTGTAGCCGAAGGTCTGCTGGCGGCGGGTGACGGAGGCGTGGGTGTGCACGATGTGCTCGCGCTCGGGGAGGTCGGCGAGGTCGATGAGACCGGCCTCCAGCCACTCCTGGTAGGGCTGTTCGGCGGCGAGGGCGGCCTTGATCTCGTCGTCCTCGATGATGCGGTGGCCCTCGGTGTCGACGAGGAACATCTTGCCGGGCTGGAGCCGGCCCTTACGGACGACCTTGGCGGGGTCGATGTCGAGGACGCCGACCTCGGAGGAGAGCACGACGAGGCCGTCGTCGGTGACCCAGTAGCGCCCGGGGCGCAGGCCGTTGCGGTCGAGGACGGCGCCGACGACGGTGCCGTCGGTGAAGGTGACGCAGGCCGGGCCGTCCCAGGGCTCCATCAGGGTGGAGTGGTACTGGTAGAAGGCCCGCCGGGCGGGGTCCATGGAGGCGTGGTTCTCCCAGGCCTCGGGGATCATCATCAGCACGCTGTGCGGGAGCGACCGGCCGCCGAGGTGGAGCAGCTCCAGGACCTCGTCGAAGGAGGCGGAGTCGGAGGCGTCGGGGGTGCAGACGGGGAAGGTCCGCTCCATCGGCGCGTCCCCGAACAGCTCGCTGGCCAGCTGGGATTCCCGTGCCCGCATCCAGTTGCGGTTGCCCTTGACGGTGTTGATCTCTCCGTTGTGGGCGACGAAGCGGTAGGGGTGGGCGAGCGGCCAGCTCGGGAAGGTGTTGGTGGAGAACCGCGAGTGGACCAGCGCGATGGCGGTGGCGCAGCGACGGTCGGAGAGGTCCGGGAAGAACGGCTCCAGCTGCCCGGTGGTGAGCATGCCCTTGTAGACGAGGGTGCGGGCGGAGAGGGAGGGGAAGTAGACGTCCGCCTCGCGCTCGGCGCGCTTGCGGAGGACGAAGGCCTTGCGGTCGAGGGCGAGTCCTTCGCCGACCCCGTCCGTGACGCTGTGCTGGTCCGAAACGAAGAACTGCCGGAAGGCGGGCATCGTGGCGCGGGCGTCGGCGCCGAGCAGCTCGGGGGTGACGGGGACGGTGCGCCAGCCGAGGACGGTCAGGCCCTCTTCGGCGGCGATCGTCTCGATCCGCGAGACTGCGGTGGCCGCCTCCTCGTCGTCGGCGGGGAGGAAGGCGATGCCGACGGCGTACGCGCCGGGGGCGGGGAGCTCGAATCCCTCGACGCTCTCCCGGAGGAAGGCGTCGGGGATCTGCATCAGGATGCCGGCGCCGTCCCCGGTGTCGGGGTCGGATCCGGTGGCGCCGCGGTGCTCCATATTGCGCAGGACGGTGAGCGCCTGTTCGACGAGCTCATGGCTCGCCTCGCCGGTGAGAGTCGCGACAAAGCCCACGCCACAGGCGTCGTGCTCGTTCCGCGGGTCGTACATCCCCTGCTGGGCGGGGTGGGATGCGTGGCGCATCGGCGCTCCCGTCGTCGTCTTGGCAGTCATGGCGTGATGCATGTGCCGAGGGACGACGTTGGCCCTCGCCGAAAGAAGGTGGTGCAGGCTTACATGATGGTTCGCTTCTCAAGGAGCGGAAGGGGGAGTCCATCATGTGGACACCAGGTGTGTTCGGGCAGGCGCTCCGGGATCCCTGGGATCGCCAGGCCCGGCCGCGCCGGAGAACAGTCCGGAGATCAGTGCGGCACGGGCGGCATTGCCCGCAGCGCTACCGGATTGTGCCCTGCCACCAAGGAAATGAAACCGTGGAGAAACACGCACGTTATACGGCGGCGCGCATAAGAATTACCCCACGGCGCTCCCGAAGGCAATACCGAGGAGATACGTCACACCCGCCGCGGCACCGCCGAGCAGCAGCTGCCGCAGCCCGCTGAACCACCACGTCCGCGCCGTCACCCGGGCCACGACCGCGCCGCAGCCGAACAGACCCACCAGCGCGAGCAGCACGGCGGGCCAGAGCTCGGTGGCCCCGAGCAGGTACGGCAGCAGCGGCAGCAGGGCGCCCAGCGCGAACGAGCCGAACGACGAGGCGGCGGCGACGGTGGGCGAGGGCAGGTCGGACGGGTCGATGCCGAGCTCCTCGCGGGCGTGGATCTCCAGCGCCTGCTCCGGGTCCTTCGACAGCTGCCGCGCGACCTCACGGGCCAGCGCGGGCTCGACCCCGCGCGACTCGTAGAGCGCTGCCAGCTCCTCCAGCTCGTCCGCCGGGTGCTTGCGCAGCTCGCGCCGCTCCACGTCCAGCTCGGCGAGGACCAGCTCGCGCTGCGAGGCCACGGAGGTGTACTCACCGGCGGCCATCGAGAACGCGCCGGCCGCGAGCCCGGCCAGACCGGCGATCACGATGGCGTCGGACGAGGCGGAGCCACCGGCCACGCCCGTCATCAGGGCCACGTTGGAGACCAGTCCGTCCATGGCACCGAACACGGCGGGCCGCAGCCAGCCGCCGTTCACATCACGGTGGGTGTGATTGTCGCGGTGGGCTATGTGCGTTGCCGCGGCCGTATCGAGGACAGCCATGTCTCCAGATGCTCCCTTCCCCAGGGACGCGGACGGGTCGCCCGTGTTCCCTCTCGCACGACGTCGCGGGACGCCGCTTGTCGCGTATGGGTCGAAGGTACGCACGAATGGCCATGATCCGCTAGCAAGGAAGGCCGAACTTACCTCGCTGACCTGCGGGTTTACCAAACGGGCCCACGAAAAAGCCCGCCACGGCGGGGCCGTGGCGGGCTTGTGCCGTCAGAGCCTCTTGGCCCCGGGGCCGGAGCCGGCCCCGCTTCCGCTGCCGGTGCCCGGCTCGGGCTTGGGCTCGGTGTCGTCACCGGCCTTCTCGCCGCCCTCGGCGGCCTCGGCCGCCGCGCCGGGCTCCACGACGAGCTCCCGCCCGGGGACCCTCTTCGAGGAGATCACGAAGTACGCGACGGCGGCGAGGAAGACCAGGATGGCGGTCCAGCCGTTGAGCCGCAGGCCCAGGAAGTGGTGGGCCGTGTCGACCCGCAGGTACTCGGTCCAGAAGCGGCCGACGGTGTACGCGGCGACGTAGACCGCGAAGGCCCGCCCGTGGCCCAGCTTGAACCTCCGGTCCGCCCAGATCACGAGCGCCGCGACGCCGAGGCACCACAGCGACTCGTACAGGAACGTCGGGTGGTACGTGCCGCCGACCCGCCCGATCGCCGGGTCCGGGTCGATCTTCAGCGCCCAGGGCAGATCGGTGGGCCGGCCGTAGAGCTCCTGGTTGAACCAGTTGCCCCAGCGGCCGATGGCCTGCGCCACGGCGATGCCGGGCGCGATGGCGTCCGCGTACGCCGGCAGCGGGATCCCGCGCCGGCGGCAACCGATCCAGGCGCCGACGGCACCCAGCGCGATGGCGCCCCAGATGCCGAGGCCGCCCTCCCAGATCTTGAACGCGCCGACCCAGTCCCGGCCCGGGCCGAAGTACAGCTCGTAGTCCGTGATCACGTGATACAGCCGCCCGCCGACGAGCCCGAAGGGCACCGCCCACACGGCGATGTCGGCGATAGTCCCGGACCGGCCGCCACGTGCGATCCAGCGCTTGTTGCCGAGCCAGACGGCGACGAAGACGCCGATGATGATGCAGAAGGCGTAGCCGCGCAGCGGGATCGGTCCGAGGTGGACGACACCGGTCGAGGGGCTGGGGATGTATGCGAGATTCATGGCACCCCCGACGCTACCTTGCCGGAACGCGCGGGTGGCACCCCGCCCGGGGCTACGTCTGCGTAACACCGGGGTGGTTTCGCGGCCGGCGGCTCACGTCCGGGTGACCGTTCCGCACTCGCTGTGATGGGCCGAGTCGCCCTTCCCCAGGTCGCGACTGCGGTCGTAGGGGTCGACGGTGGGGCCGGACCGGTCCGTCTCGTCATGCTTCCCGTGATGCGGCCTGAGCCTGGGGAACACCGGGTGGATGAATCCGTCCGAGACCTCGCAGGTGATGTTGCCGATGTCCGCCGCGTGATGGCGGACGAACAGCTTGCCGGGCACCACATGGAAGCGGGCCGGGTCGAAGACCTCGGTGTCCAGGACCCGGCGCACGATGACGCGCGCGACCTGCTTGGACCCCTTGTCCTTCTTCGTCAGCGGATAGACGAAGGTGTAGTCGGCGTGAACGGTGACGACACCGCCCTTGCGCTCGGCGAAGGTCATCCGGCCCCGCGTCTTGACGGTGCCGCCGACCATGCGGACCTCGTTGGGGTCGAAGCGGCTGAAGAGGAGGAGCGGGTCGTTCTCCTCACCGGGCTTGGCGAGCCCCGCGTTCACCTTGGCGATCAGCTTCTCCTGCCCCGGCTCCAGCAGGTCCAGCGCGGCGGCCGGGCGCTCGCCGCGCAGGGTCACGGGGTCGAGGTCGGCGGCGACGAGGAAGTCCTTGGTCAGCTTCAGGGCCGAGGCGACCTGCTCCTTCGACGACTCCCCCACGGGCGCGGCCTCGGGCGGGACGATGCCGGCCGCGCCGTCGGCGTACTGCAGCGCCGGCGACCCGGCGAAGGGACGGTCGAGGGTTGCGGTGCCCTCGGGCGATTCGGGGGCCTCGCCGGGCTTCCCGGTCTCGGGGCCGAGGGGCGCGGGCCGGGCATGCGACGCCTTGTCGTGACGGAACCGGTCGACGACGCCGCCGGGGTTGAGCACGAGCACCCCCACCGCACCGACGGCCAGGACTCCCGCGACACCGCCGAGCACCCGGCGCCTCCGGGCGGCCTGCCCGTTCATCTCCCGCCACGCGGGGCCGGTGCGCCAGCCTGGGGGCAGCTGGGGCGGGGCGTTCTTCGGGGCCTTCTTCTCGGAGGATTCGGCTGACACCGCACGCTCTCTTGTTTCAACGTTCCATCAGATCAGAGGAGAACAGTAGAGGCGTACGGAACGGGGGGCGAGGGCAGCCCCTGCGTCGGCAGCCCCTGGGTCAGCACGCCGCCTTCGCTCTCCGCAGCGCGTCCCGGT
This sequence comes from Streptomyces sp. NPDC037389, assembly GCF_040636475.1. Lineage (NCBI taxonomy): Bacteria > Bacillati > Actinomycetota > Actinomycetes > Kitasatosporales > Streptomycetaceae > Streptomyces > Streptomyces sp. NPDC037389. The sequence continues at coordinate 565,627 of NZ_JBEZUS010000001.1, read as the reverse complement.
GCTCCAGTGTCCAGGCGGCGCCCCGCTGCGCCTCGGGCAGGCCCGCGAGTCCGGCGGTGATGTGATCGACGGCTTCGTCGTAGCGGCCGAGGGCCAGGGTGCACAGCCCCATGTTCAGACGGTTGAACTCCGGCGTCAGCCAGTAGGCGGTCTCGGGCGGCGGCACGGCCGCAGCCGCGTCGGAGAGCCGCTCGGCCTCCTCGGCCACCCGGAGTGCCTGATCGGTCTCCCCGAGGGCGGCGAGCCCGGCCGCCGACTGGAGCAGATCCCCCCAACCGCTGAGCGGGGTGCGCGCCCGGCGTGTGCGCGGCGGCGGCGTACCACCGCGCGACGCCTTGCTGACGTCCCTGCTGACGGGCGAGGTATCCCCGGAAGTTCAGCGCCTGCGCGGCAAGCGTGCCGTTCTCGATGGAGTCCGCCAGCTCCAGGGCCTGGGTGAGCATCGCCACCGCTTCGTCGTCCCGACGCACCTGGGCGAGCATCCACCCGGCGAACTGGGAGAACTCCGATGCCACCGCCGTCAGCTCCTCCCGGTACGGCCCCCGGGCCTCCTTGAGCAGGCGGGTCACGTCGGCCACGTGGATAAGGGTGGCCGGGATGGCCGACTCCGGCCTGAGGGAGTCGGCCAAGCGCCCGGTAGGTCGCCAGTACACGCCCCAAGGCTTGAACGGTCCCGCCATCCACCCGCGAAGGCTGTCGAGTGCTGCGGGCGACCCGTGAACGCTCGTCAGCATCGAGCCCCACTCCGGACAGCGCTCCCCCGGCCTCGACAAGCTGGTCGAGGGCTTCGGCCAGCTTCGAGGAGGGCTGTTGCTTGCCGTTGAGCACACAGGAGAGATAGGCGAGGTCGTACTTGATCGCACGCGCTGCGGCACCCATGGAATAGCCACTGTCCCGCAGAGCGCGGCGGGCGAGATCGGCAAAGTCGGCGCGGTCGCTCACGGTGAACCCCTAGGCATCGACTCGTCCTTCAAGTTTAGTCAAGCCCAGTCAACTCCCGCGTGAGCACGGGAACATCCCACGATGGCCGGGAAGACAAGGACCCCCGTGACCGTGCGACCGGTCCGGGGGCGTGGCCCACGCTACAGAGGAGCGTCGACGTGCTCGACCGTATCTCCCGCCGGCTCCGTCAGGTAAGAGCGCTGTTCACAGGGACAGCGTCTTTGTGCACCCACGTCAGCCAACCGAAGACGGCACCGGCAGCGGAATTCACTGCCTACTTCGTGTGGGTGACCGCCCACGGCATTGACTTCCGCCCTCGCCAAAGCCGTGAAGTGGAGGCGAATCGGTGACGTCGGCTGGGGACGAGCAGCACATCAGCGAGGCACCGACTCCGACGCGGGGGGGACGAGCCCGAATCGCACGCGTTGACTGAGGACGCCCACCCGGCGGTGACGAGCGACGAGCTCCGAGCCAAGGTGGCCGAGGCCAACCGACGTAGTCGGCAGAGGTGGGTGCCGTGATGAGCGAGCATGCCGCTGAGACAGCGATTACCCCGCCCCTCCCGCGCCGTCCGCACTGCGAAGAGTGCTGGGACATCAAGCGCGAGAGGGCGCGGGCCCTGGCGGTCGGCGACCGAGAGGGCCCGGCGGCGTTGACCACGGCGATGGGTGTGCACCAGCGAGCAGCGCACCCGTGACGATGCGCGATCGTCCGCCCCGGCTGGCCGGGGCGGACGATCGCCAGGGGGCCGAGGGAACCCACCTCGTTTCACCTCGGCCACACACACGACAGCCCTGCCTTCGATCAAGAAGGCAGGGCTGTCTACCGGATCAGAAGCTACCGCGATAGATACTCACGCGGATCTATCACATAGGCAAACACTTCATTTAGATCACGGAAGAGCATGCTCGATCCGTTACCTGTCCACCAGTAGCGTTCCGCAACGGCACCTTGCGTATCGATCATGAAAATTCCGTGAGTCGCGTCGCTGTTCACCGCCACGGGAACGAGCTTGGTGGAGGACGGCAGATCCTCGTCTTCCAGCATTTCCACGTCCAGGACCATGTCGAGGAACGATTGAGCCACCTTCAGCTCCGGGCTGTCGGGCCAGTCACGGCACCCAAGGATGACCATGTCCACGTAGAAGCCGTCCAGGCCGTCACTGACCGACAGAAAGTCCCGATAGCTCCGCTCGAGAGCGGAACCCAAGGTTTCCTCGAACTCCACGAGCTGCTGCGCCGACGCAGGCGGACGGAGCTTGACCGAATCCTCAGCCAGCCGCGAAACAAGATCCTGCATTACCCGATTCCCTCCAATGAACACAGTTACCTTCAATCGCCCCGTTAATGCCTGGTGATCTGACAGATCCCATACGCACCCACAGATACCGATCCGGACTCATATTCGGTTGTGTAAGTACTGGGATCCCCATGAACCCCTGCATAGTAGAAACCTGTCGGCCGGTATCCCACCGAATACTTCTGAGCATACGAACCGACCCTGGAGTTCACTGCGTCATCCTGTTGGTGCCAGCAGTAAGGCTTCTCCTTTCCGGACCAGGTTGTGTCCGGGAGGTGTCCTGCGACGGTCTGGCCACTGTACTCGTATGGCGTGCCTTCCACTTCCTCCTTGTGCTGGCGCTTGTACTTCTCTGCCAGCTTCTCGAGCGTGGTACTTCCGGCCGACTCATTCTTCGGCGATACACGGCCCGTGAGAGACCAGTAACCTGGGATCGCATTGATAGCCGCAATGTGATCCTTCAGCTCTTCGATCTGGGCCGCTGTCGCACCTCGAGGGGCTCGGAAACATACAGGCCCGGACATCCCCTTCCCTGCCCGATTCGTTTCGAGCAGCTTCGTGCAGTCGGTGTCGTCATCCTGGTTTCCGTTTCCACTAGTCCCACGCGAGGGATCCGCACCTGGCGCAGGGTGGACGGTGGCGTCCGGCGCCTGGTCCGCCTGATAGGTGTCGCTGTTGAACATGTCGAGGATTCGCGCGGCGGTGATGACCGTGTTGACCACGTCGCCGAACTTCCAGCCACCGTTCGGGTCGAATCCCGGCTTCAGCGGCGGGCGCTTGGGCGCGGGCTTCGGGAAGCGGCCGCGGTTCGGGTTCTGCTCGATGCGCGGGCGCGGGGGACGGGCCGGACGGGTGCGGGTTCCCGCTCGGCCGCCGCGGCCTCCGCGATACGGGCGGTAGACAGGCTCGTCGTAGCCGCCTTCGGGGCCACCGCCATCGCCACCGCCGTCGCCACCGCCATCGCCACCGCCGTCGCCTCCGCCTCCGCCATCGCCGGCGGCCTCGTCCTCCGCCTGGGCTTCAAAGGCCTCGGCCTGCTCGAGCAGGCGGGCGGCCAGGAGGTCGTTCTCGGCCTCAAGGGTGTCGCTGATGTCTTGTGCGTTCTCAAATCCTCCGGATTCCGTGTCGTCACTGGTCCAGTCGCGGTACTTGTTACGGGCCCAGTCCTCGACGCCGCTCAGGCTGTTTGTCAGGGCGCCGCAGGAGTAGTAGCAGGCGGTGATCAGGCCGACGGATTCCACCAGGCCCACGCCTTCGGCGATGCACAGGTCCCAAAGGCAGTGCCCCGACGGGTCCGTCCCGTTCAGCGGCGACGCGTTGCCGTATCCGTACCGGTTCGCCTGCGCCGACGGCGAGGCGTCGAGCTGCCAGGTGTCGCGGGACGCGAAGCGGCCCGTGCCCGGCTGGTACCAGCGGGAGGCCATGTTGACGTCGCCGGTCGACGGGTCGGTCCAGCCGGACTGGTAGCCGAGCGACGAGCGGGCACCCGCCTTGGCCCGTACCGACCCGAACGGGTCGTACGACGCCGAGCCCATTAGCTTGGTCCCGTCAGCCGACAGACCCGCCACCACATCCGTGTGCTGGTCCGTCACCGACCGCTGCGCGGTCGTGCCGTCCGTGCTGCCGAGCAGCGCGCCGCCGGGGGTCCGGCTGTACGTGCTGGTGCCGTCCGCGACCAGGTTGTTGGAGCCGCCGTCATAGGTGAACGCCTTGTCACCGCTCCGGCCGACGCGGTCGAGCGAGTCGTAGCCGTACGTCGTGTCCCCGTCGGCGATGCGCCGCTCGAAGGCGTCGTACGTCAGGGCGCGCGGCTTGCCGCTGCCCGTGTCGACCGAGGCGAGGGTGCCGCGCGGCGTGTAGCCGTAGCGCGTGGTGCCGTCCGTCAGCTGACGGTTGGCCTCGTCGAAGGTCGCGGTGGTGTCACCGGCCTTGACGCGGTTGCCGGCGTCGTCCCACGCGTACGACGTGGTCTTGCCGTCGCCCGTCCAGGACGTCAGGCGTCCTGCCTTGTCGTATGCGTACGTTTCCTTTCCGGCGCCCGCGACGCCGCTGGTGGTCTTCGTGGTGAGGCGGTTGTCCAGGTCGTAGTCGTACGCGGTGGACATGACCTCGGTCGTGCCGTCCGCGCCGGTGACCTTGGACTCGGTCAGGCGGCCGAGCTGGTCGTAGACGTAGCCCCGTCGGCCGCCGGTCCGCCAGTCCGTCGCGCCGGCGGGCTTGGACGCGTACTGCTCCTGCAGCACACGGCCGGCCGCGTCATAGGCGGTGACGGTCTGGCCGCCGGTGACGGCGTCCTCGGTGCGGTTCAGACGGCCCGCGGCGTCATAGCCGTAGGTGGTGGTGCCGGACTTGTCGGTCCGGGACGTCATGTTGCCGTCGTTGTCGTAGGTGTAGGTGGACTTGCCTCCCGGACCGTTCGAGGTCAGCAGCTCGCCACGGTCGTTGTAGGTGTAGGTGTTCGGGTTGAGGAGGTCACCCGAGCCGGCCTTGGTGAGACGGCCCGCCAGATCGTGCTCCAGGGTCCGGTCGGTGGTGGCGGCCTCGGCGCCCGTGCCCGTCTCCTTGGTCAGCCGGCCGTGGACGTCGTAGGTGCTGTGCCGCTCGACACCACCGGGCGTCAGCTCGGCCACGTTCTGGCCGGCCGCGTCGTAGACCTTGGTCCACGTGCGGTCGGCGGCCTTCGGCTGCGCCGCCGTCACGGGCTCGATCGTGGACTCGGGCAGGCCCCACGGCGTGAACGTGTACGTCGTGGTGTTGCCACGTCCGTCCGTCAGACGTGTGCGGTGGCCCATCGCGTCGTAGCCGAAGGCCGTGGTGATGGTCTTGCCGTCGGCGACGGGCTCGACCTGCTGCGTCATCCGGCCCGAGGCGTCGTACGCGAAGGTGCTCTTCGCTCCCGAAGCCGAGGTGGCGGAGATTCGGTTGCCGTCGGCGTCGTACGCCACGGCGGTCGAACGCAGGGCGGTGTCACCGGTGCCGTATTCGGCCGTGCCCGCCACACCGCCGAAGCCGTCGTAGCGCGTGACGCTCTTCCGGCCCGTCGCGTCGACGGTCTGGAACTGACGGCCCAGGGCGTCGTACGCGAACTTCGACGTCCCGCCACCGGGCTCGGTGGCGCTCAGGACCTCGCCCGCCACGTCGTACGCGGCCGACGTGATCAGACCCGCCGGGCTGGTGGACGACGTCTGGTTGCCCGCGTCGTCCCAGGCGTAGCGCGTGGTGAGGTTCTGCGCGGTCGGGTAGCGCTCGACGGCCGTGGCCGTCAGCTGTCGGCCCAGCTCGTCGTACGTGGCCTCGGTCCGCGCGCCGGTGGGTCCGGTGGTGGAGAGGCGCAGGCCCGTGGGCGTCCAGGTGAATCGATTCGCCTGGTCGTCCGTCGACGCCGGCTGCAACGGGTTGCCGCCGAGGCCGGTGTTGAGGTTGGCGTTGAGCAGGCTGGTCGCCGGGAGCGACTGGCGGATCACGTGACCCAGCTGGTCGTAGGCGTAGCTGACCGTCCGGCCCAGCGGGTCGGTGGTCACCGACCTGCGGCCCAGGGCGTCGTAGGCGACCCGGGAGACGGCGGTGATCTTCTCTCCGCCCGGCGGAGTGTAATCGGGCAGGGTGACGGCGGTGGCCCGGCCGAGCTTGTCGACCGCGGTACGGGTCACCGACCCGTTCGCGGCCCGGGCCTCGGTGGCCTCGCCGAAGGTGTTGTACCCCCTGAGGGTGCTGGGCTTGACGGCCTGGGGCTGCTGGCCCTGCTGCTCGGCCTGGATCTGCGGGGCGGTCTGCTCCACGAGGTGGCCGAGGACGTCGTAGCGGTTGGTGGTGGTGAAGGCCGTCGCGTCGGCGCCGGTCTCGTTGCCGCGCGGGGTCGTCGCCGCGACGGTCAGGCCGCGCTGGTCGTAGGCGAACGTCGCCGTACGCGTGCGGTCGCCGTCGACGACGGTCTGGGTGAGCTTGTCGCCCGCCTTGTCGTAGGTGAAGCGCTGGGTGCTCAGCGCGGTCTTCTGCTCGACGGGCCGGTCGGCTTCGTCGTAGGCGTAGGTCGTCCAGCGGTTGAGGCCGTTCGGGTCGAGCACGCTGCGCGTGACGCGGCCCGTGGCGTCCATCTCGTTGGTGACGGTGGCGGTGCCACCGGCTCCGGTCCGCTGGATCAGGTTGCCCGCGCCGTCGTAGACGTCGGCCTCCAGCACGATGTCGTGCTTGCCGCCGTCGGCCTGGGTGACGCTCTTCGCGGTCTTCGACGCGAGCTTGCCGTCGTCGAAGTAGGCGTAGGCCGTGGTGGCGCCCATCGCGTCGGTCGACGAGGCCAGGCGGCCCGCCGGGTCGTACGCGTTGGAGGCGACCACCAGGTCCTTGGCCTCGCCGGAGGGGTCGCCCCGCCAGCCCTTCAGAACCGTTTCCGCGAGGCGGCCGCCCGGCGTGTAGCGGTACTCGTACGTCATCCCGAGGGCGTCGGTCGTACGGGCCTTGCGACCGAACGCGTCGTAGGCGACGACGGTGTCGTTGCCCTCCGCGTCGGTGGTCTTGTCCTCGAGGCCGTGCTCGTCGTAGTGGTGGGTGATGGTGCGCTGGGCGTCACCGCCCGTGGTGTCCTCCGTGGATTCGGTCAGCAGCTTGCCGTCGGGGTCGAAGGCGCGCGTGATCTTCGCGGTGTGGGTGACGCCCGTGATCTCGTTCTTCACCGCGGCGCCGGTCTCGGAGACGATCCGGGACATGGCGTCGTAGGCGAAGGCCGTGGTCACACCGTCCGGCCGGCTGTCGGAGACCTGGGTCTCGGCCAGCTTCCGGCCGATGCCGTCGTACGCGTAACGCGTGACCAGGCCGGACGGGGCCGTGGCCTGGGCGAGGTCGCCCTGTGCCGTGTAGCCGTACTCCGTGACGGCACCGCCGGGAGCGGTGGTCGTCCGGACCAGGCCGGCCGGGACGGTACTGCCGCCAGCGGCGGCTTCCTGCCCGGTGGTGTACGTCGTGGCCGACTTGCGGCCGTCCGCGAGCACGGTCGTGTCCGGGAGGCCGAGCGCCGTGTACGTCATCGACGTGCGGTAACGGTCGTCGCGGGCACTCGTGGAGCGGGCGTCGCGGGTGGCCGTGGGCTTGTCGTTGCGCGGGTCGAGCGGGTCGGCGGTGTTCAGGTAGTAGTCGGTGAAGGACGTCCAGCAGGAGTTGGCGTCACGGCAGGTGGTCTTGGAGACCGTGTTGCCGCGCGCGTCGTGTCCTGTGACGGCGAAGTGGCCGTTGGGGTCGGTCACCGTGTGGAGGAAGCCGCCGGTGTCGTACGCGTAGGTGGTACGGCCCCCTTCGGTATCCGTAGCGGTCATCGGGCGCTGGCCGCGCAGGGCGTCGTAGGAAACGCTGCTGGTCCGGCCCGCCGGATCGGTGACGCTGATGGTGGATGTCAGCGAGGACACGCCGGAGTTCCGCATGGCCTGGTAGTGCTCGGCCACCTGGTCCTCGGTGAGCTCCTTCGGGTAGAAGGCCGCCTCGTCGAGGTCGCCGGTGAAGTAGCGGGTGCCGGGCGCCTTCCCGTCCCAGCTCTCGCTCGAGTAGCCACCACCCAGGTAGGTGTGGGCCATGGTCTCGGGCTTGGACGGCTCGTTGAGGCTGCCGACCTTCGTCCCGTCCAGGTAGAGGGACTGGCTGGTGCTGCCGCCGGTGATGACGACGTGGTGCCACTGGTTGTCGGTGACCGCCGTGCCCGAGACGATCGGCTTTCCGGAGCCTCCGTGCCACAGCTGGCCGCGCAGCTTGCCGTCGGCGTCGATGAGCAGGCTCGGGTTCCAGTCGGTGGGCGTCTTGCCCAGCTCCGCGTTCTGCATCCCCAGCAGCACACCGCTCGGCTTGCCGGTGCGGAACCACATCTCGGCCGTCATGGCCGGGGTGTTGCCCATGACTCCGAACGGCAGCTCGACCGAGCCGTCCCCGGCCAGGGTCACGGCGCCGTTGTCACCGGGTCCGAAGGTACCCGTGGTGCCGAGCTTGGCCTTGGTGTACGTGCCGTCACCGGCGTACACGGCGGCCTTGCTGCGGGCCTTGTCACCGCTGGTCTCGTCCAGACGCCAGTAGCCGGAGGGCGCGTCGGCGGTGACCGTGCCCCGGTAGTGGGCGCCGTCGCCGGAGACCAGGCCGGTGCGGGAGCGGTAGTGCTCGGCGACCGTTCCTTCCGTCAGCTCCTTCGTGTAGAAGGCCACCTCGTCGAGCTGGCCCGTGAGGTAGCGAGTACCGGCGCTCTGGCCGTCCCAGCCCTCACTGGAGTAGCCCGCGCCGAGGTAGGCGTGGTCCAGCGTCTCGGGCTTGGCCGCGCCGGTCAGAGCTCCGACCTTCGCTCCGTCGAGGTAAAGCGTCTGTCCACTGGCGCCACCGGTCAGGACCGTGTGGTGCCACTCGTTGTCGGTGACCTTCTTGCCGGAGACGAGCGGCTGCCAGGAGCCACCGTGCCACAGCTGGCCGCGCAGCTTGCCGTCCGAGTCGACCAGCAGGCTGGGGTTCCAGTCGGTCGGCTGCTTGCCGAGCTCGGCGTTCTGAAGACCGAGCAGGACGCCCTGCTTGCCCGTGCGGAACCACAGTTCGAACGAGAGCGCGTTGGCTCCCTTCAGCGGGTCCGTGGGCACCTCGACGGCCCCTGCGGACCCGTCGAGCGTCGCCGAACCGTCGTCGCCGTCGGAAAAGGCACCGACCGCGCCGAGCGTCACGCCGTCGCGGTAGGCGCCGTCGGCGCCGCCGGTGATCTCGTTGGACGCGGTGGAGCCGCTACGGTCACCGAGACGCCAGTATTCGACGGGGCCGGACGTACGCACTGTGTCGGCGTACGCGGCAGAGCCTGCGGAGTAGACCGGTGCGGAGACCTTCCAAGTGCCGCCCTTGCCGTCCGTGGTCTCCGTGACCCGGCCGGTGCCGGAGTCGTAGGCGACCTGTGCGTGGACACGGCCGGACGGGAGAGTGACCTTGGTCAGCCGACCCGACGCGGCGCGGGCACGGTAGTGCTCGGCGATGGTGGTGGCGTCGAGGGGCTGGTGGTAGACGGCCACCTCGTCCATGAGGCCGGTGAAGTGGCGGATTCCGCTGGCCTGTCCATCCCAGCCAGCGCTGGAGTAGCCCGCCCCGAGGTACGTGAACGACTGCTTCCGGTAGTCGATCGGACCGGTCAGCGTGCCGGCGAGGGCGCCGTCGAGGTACAGCGACTGCGTAGTGCCGGCAGCGGTGAGCGCGGCGTGGTGCCAGGTGTCGTCGGTGACGGTGCCCGCGCTGACGATGGGCTGGACACGGCCCGTCCAGTACTGCCCGACGAGCTTGCCGTTCTTGTCGACGGACAGCGTCGGGGTCCAGTCGTTGGGCTGGCCGTCGGCCAGCCGGCCGTCCTGGAAGCCGACCAGGACGCCGGGCTTGGTGGTCTTGAACCACAGCTCGGTCGTCAGGGAGGTCGAGGTCCGGATGGTGTCCTCGGGCAGTTCGACGTAGGAGTTGGTGCCGTCGAAGGCGGCCGCCGTGTCGCTCGTACCGGCCATGGCTCCGGCGGAGCCCAGCTTCACGTCCCGGTAGAGGGCCTGGTTCAGGCCGGTGCGAGAGGGAGCGTCGCTCGCGGCGATCGCGCCCTGGGCCTCGCCCAGTCGCCAGTACGAGAGGGGGTTCTGGTCGAGGACCATGCTGCGGTAGAGCGAGCCGTCGCCGTACTCGTAGACCGTGCACTTGTCGGTGGTGCCCGGCGGGCAGACCTTGACGAGACGGTCACCGGTGTAGGTGTACGTCCACGTCAGGCCGTCGGCGCCGATGCCGCCGGTGCCCTTGGCGGTTGCGGTGGCGACCTTGCCGCCGTTCCAGGTGAAGACGAGCGAACGGCCCGAAAGGGCGTCGCGGGCCTCGGTCAGCTTGTCGTCGGTGTAGGTCAGCCGCTGTTCCCGGCCCGCCCCGTCGGTGATCTTCGTCAGCCGTCCGGAGGAGTCGAAAGAGTACGTGCTGGCCGACTTGTCGCGCAGCACCCAGCCGCCGCCACTGACGGAGGTGAGGGTGATCGCGCTGCCGGACGGTGCGGCGTAGGTGCCGTCGGTGTTCCGGCCGAACCGGACGCGGCTGCCACCGGCGGTCGTCACGACGACGTTGCCGGTGGTCTCGGCGACCGCGCGCATGTCCCAGCGGGTGGACCAGCCACTCCCGAAGACATTGTCCGTCCGAGGATCCTGCGAGTTGTAGGAGCGGACGATCGCCAGATCCGGGCCGACCGTGGGAACGGACGCGTCCGTCGCGGCTGTGGCGTAGTTGCCCGAGCGGCTGCCGAACTCCCGGCCACCGTCGCCACCGAGGTGGGCCGTCACAGCGGGCTGCGGGACCTGGGTGGTGAAGTAGGCGGGGCCGGGACGGTTCGAGGTGTCCTTGCCGTCGTAGGCGTAGGCGTACCAGGCGTAACTCTTGCTCCAGGACAGCCAGCCGCTGGGGACGGCCCACTGCTGGGCGGTGCCCCGGTCACTGCTGCGGCAGTTCTTCCGGGCGTCCTTGCCCTCGACCTCGCAGACCTCGAAGGAGTACTGCAAGGTGCCGGACGGGGAGTGGTCCTCGTCCTTGCCCGACGCCCAGAGCGTCGGGGTCAGGGAGTTGAGCGTCGCGCCACCGGCCGGGGATTCGGCCGTCAGCTGCGGCGGGAGGTTGACGGCGGCGAACTTGATCGCCGATCCCGGCACGCCTTCGCTGGTGAACCGGGGGCCGTCGAGGACGTCCATCGTCCAGACCAGGACGTAGGTAGCGGGCTGCAACGCTGCGATCTTCGCGTCGAGGGTGACGCTCTGACCGGGGGCGACGTCCTGCGGCATCGGGGTCCAGGCGACGTGCGACGTGTCGTTGTATTCCTTGCCGGACTCGTCGTAGAGGTTGTAGCGCAGCTGGATGTGGCCGCCCTTGGTCCAGGTGTCCTGGCCCTGGTTGGTAACGGTGACCTTCATCGACCCCTGGGTGGTGGCCGTGACGGGTTTGGTGAAGTCGCCGACCTTGTACGTGGCTCCGTACCGGGTCCACGTGACGTCCAGGCTCGGCTTGCCGTTCGGGTAGTTGTCGGAGCCGAACTGCTTCCACGCCTTGGTGTCCGAGTCCGAGGCCTTCACGGCGAGGCCGTAGTTCTTCTTGCGGCCGTGGGTCCAGTCGTCGACGACCTGGCGGCCGTCGGAACCGAGGCCTATGGACTCCCATGCGGGGTCACAGGACCAGGACGCGGTGTTCGGCGGGCGCCAGCCGTGCGCGAAGCTCTTCGACACCAGGGAGGGGCCGGTGTCCGGGCCGGGGTAGGACTTGGTCGACGACTCCGACCAGTCCGAGGTGATGGCGTGCACCGTCACCGGCCGCGCGTCGCAGGAGTACGACCACGTGTTGTACAGCGCCAGCTTCGCGTCCAGCACCCATGCGTTCTTCAGCGAGTTCTCGACACCGTTGAAGCGCAGGAACGAGGCGGCCTTGTGCGTACCGCCGTCGTAGGTGCCCGCCTTGAGAATGGTGTCGCTCGAGAAGTCCTGGGTGTACGGGGTCTGCACATATGTGCCGGATGTGGCATCGATACCGCTGACCGACGGGTCCACCTTCACCGGGAACACCCGCTCGGGCGCGCTCAGCCATTCCTTGTCGAGGGAGACGACCAGCACCTGGCGGCCGTTCTCGGTCTCCAAGCGGTAGCGCACACCCGAGGAGATCTCGCCCTGGTTGGCGTTCTCCGCCAGGTGCGAGTCCTCCATCCAGCCCGCCGGCATCCGGGCGCGTGCGCGGGCGTCCTTGTCGAGGAACACCACCCCGCCCTGGTCGTCGAGCTTGGCCGTCAGACCGTCCGTCAGGAGCGGGAAGCGCCATTCGGTCGGCGCGTCCTTGCTCTTGAGGAGGAGGGTCTCCTTCACGGAGTCGCTGCTCGCGATGTACTGAAGGTCGGTGGCCTGCCGTACGTCGGGGTAGGTGATGACGCTGCCGACCGCCTTGCCCGGTGCGGGTGCGCTGCCCGAGAGGCCGTAGCCCAGCGACGGTCCGTCGCTCAGCTTCATGCTCATCACCGGGTTCGCGTCCGCCGTGGGCGCGAAGGTGATGGCGACCGCGGTCGAGCGGGTCTCCCACAGCGGGCCCGTCGGGGTCGCCGCACGAAGGCTGCGACCGGGGCGGATCAGCGTGGAGTCGATGGGCTTCCAGGAACCGTCACGATCCTTGAAGTTGACCGGCTCGTCATAGAAGCGCGTGGTGTAGGTGCCGTCCTCGTTGAGGAAGGTACGGCGGCGCTCCTGCCGTTCGGCGGGCAGCTCCTTGCTCTTCTTCTCCGAGAAGCCCTGGGGAGCCGGGACGCCGGGCGGTGCGACGTACTCCGCCGGGCCCATTCTGGGCCGCGGGGGCTTGGCGCCGAGCTCCCGCTCGGTGAGCTTGTGCTCCGGCGGCAGCTGGCCCGGGGCCTCGAGCGCCCCTGGACGGCCGCCTCTGGCCGAGGCCTCGGTGGCGCCACCGGTGGTCCGGTGTCCACGGCCCGCCGCCGAGCCCCAGCGCTGACCGGGTGCGCCGGGGCCTCTGAGTGAACTTCGATTCCAACGATCGACTGCCAGCGCGACCTGCTCGGTTCCGCATAGCAGGGCCATGACAATCGCCATGGCAAAAGATATATGACGTGTAAAACGCACGACTTTCCCTATGGAGTGAACAAAAATCGCCCATGTCTACTACTTAGGCGATCTTCACTCAACCCCATAGCGGGCATAACGGACCGACGCGAGACGGAATTTGCAGTTCCATTACATATCCGGAATCTCAAACTCCGGTCATTCGAGGCCAATCCTCCGCAAACCCGCACCCCTACTTCTTCTGAGCCGCCGCCACCAGCTCCCGCAGCTTCTGCGGCGTCAGCGGGTGCGTCGGGTCGTCGTACAGGCTCTTGCCGTTGAGGATGACCGTGGGGGTGCCGCGGTGGCCCGACTTGCTGAAGACGTCCTGGGACTTCTGGACCCAGCTGTTGTGGGTGCCGTCCTCGACGCACTTCTGGAAGGACGCGGTGTTCAGGCCCTCCACCTTGCCCGCGAGCTCCAGCAGCTTGGCCTTCTTGCCGTAGGCGTCGTCCGTCTCCGGCGGCTGGTTCTTGTAGAGCTCGTCGTGGTACGGGAGGAACTTCCCGGCGTCCTGGGCGCAGGCCGCCGCGTTCGCGGCGTTCAGGGAGCCCGAGCCGCCGAGGTTCTTGTCGATCAGCGAGACCAGGGTGTACTCGGCCTTCAGCTGGCCCTTGCCCTCCAGGTCGTGGATCGTGTCGCGGAAGCCGTTCTCGAACTGGCCGCAGCCGGGGCAGCGGAAGTCCTCGAAGACGATCAGGTTGGCCTTGGCGGCGGTGTTGCCGACGGGGATGGCGAGGCCGTCCTTGCCGATGGCGCCCTGGGGGGCGACGAGGGGGCCGGCCGTCTTGCGCTTATTGTCCTTGCCGCCGCCGGAGTTGGCCACCAGGGCGGCGATGCCGGCGCCGGCGCCCAGGACGGCGGCCACCACGACGGCCGCGATCAGGGTCCGCTTGCGCTTGGCACGGGACTCTTCCTTCCGGCGCTGCTCCTGTAGCCGCTCGCGGGCGCCGCGCTTACCGTCGTTGTTCTTCTGGCTCACATCCCCCTACAACGAACCGGGGGCACGCTCAAGCGCGCCCCCGGTCGTCGTTTCCTTCAAAAGAGTTACGCGCGCTTGCGAACGCCCTCCGCCAGCTCGCCCGCCAGGGAGCGGACCGCCGCGATGCCGGACTCCAGGTCCGGCGCGTCCAGCAGGCGCTTGACGAACGCCGAGCCGACGATGACGCCGTCGGCGAACTGGGCGACCTCCTCGGCCTGCGTGGCGTTGGAGACGCCGAGGCCCACACAGACCGGCAGGTCGGTGACGGCCCGGGTGCGGCGCACCAGGTCCTGGGCCTCGCGGCCGACCGACTCGCGGGTGCCCGTGACGCCCATCAGCGAGGCGGCGTAGACGAAGCCGCTGCCCGCCGCCGTGATCTTGGCGAGGCGTTCGTCGCGGCTGCTCGGGGCGACGACGAACACCGTGGCCAGGCCGTGCTGTTCGGCGGCCTTGCGCCAGGTCTCGGACTCCTCGACCGGCAGGTCCGGCAGGATGCAGCCCGCTCCCCCGGCGGCGGCCAGGTCGGCGGCGAAGCGCTCCACGCCGTAGGCGTCGACCGGGTTCCAGTAGGTCATCACCAGCACGGGCGCGCCGGTGATCTCGTGCGCCTCCTTGACAGTACGGATCACGTCGACGATCTTGATGCCGCCGCGTAGGGCGATGTCGTCGGCGGTCTGGATGACCGGCCCGTCCAGGACCGGGTCGCTGTGCGGCAGCCCGACCTCGACGATGTCGCAGCCGCCGTCGAGCATCGCGGTGACGGCCCGGATGCCGTCGGCGACGGTGGGGAAGCCGGCCGGGAGGTAGCCCACCAGCGCGGCGCGGTTCTCGGACTTGGCCGCGGCCAGGACCGAGTTCAGGAGTTCGATGTTGCCCGCCATCACTCGGCCCCCTCGGCAGTGCCCGCGGTGTCCGCGGTGTCGTACAGCCCGAAGTAGCGGGCCGCGGTGTCCATGTCCTTGTCGCCCCGCCCGGAGAGGTTCACCAGGATCAGGCCGTCCTCGCCCAGCTCACGGCCGATCTCCAGCGCGCCCGCGAGCGCGTGGGCGCTCTCGATGGCCGGGATGATGCCCTCGGTGCGGGAGAGCAGCCGCAGCGCCTCCATGGCCTGGGCGTCGGTGACGGCCCGGTACTCGGCGCGGCCGGTGTCCTTGAGGTAGGAGTGCTCGGGGCCGATGCCGGGGTAGTCGAGGCCGGCGGAGATCGAGTACGGCTCGGTGATCTGGCCGTCCTCGTCCTGGAGGACGTAGGAGCGCGAGCCGTGGAGGATGCCGGGGGTGCCCTCGGTGAGGGTGGCCGCGTGCTCGCCGGTCTCCACGCCGTGGCCGCCGGGTTCGCAGCCGATCAGCCGGACGCCCTCGTCGGGGAGGAAGGCGTGGAAGAGGCCGATGGCGTTGGAGCCGCCGCCCACGCACGCGACGGCGGCGTCGGGGAGCCGGCCGACGCGCTCGAGGATCTGGCGGCGGGCCTCGACGCCGATGACGCGGTGGAAGTCGCGGACCAGGGCCGGGAAGGGGTGGGGCCCGGCGACCGTGCCGAAGAGGTAGTGGGTGCGGTCGACGTTGGCGACCCAGTCGCGGAAGGCCTCGTTGATGGCGTCCTTCAGCGTGCGGCTGCCGGACTTCACGGAGATGACCTCGGCGCCGAGCATCCGCATCCGGGCGACGTTCAGCGCCTGCCGCTGAGTGTCGACCTCGCCCATGTAAATGGTGCACTCGAGGCCGAAGAGGGCGCAGGCGGTGGCGGTGGCGACGCCGTGCTGACCCGCGCCGGTCTCGGCGATGACACGGGTCTTGCCCATGCGCTTGGTGAGCAGCGCCTGGCCCAGCACGTTGTTGATCTTGTGGGAGCCGGTGTGGTTGAGGTCCTCGCGCTTGACGAAGACCCGGGCGCCGCCCGCGTGCCGGGCGAAGCGCGGCACTTCGGTGAGCGGGCTGGGGCGACCCGCGTAGTTGACCATCAGGTCGTCGAGCTCGGCGGCGAAGGCCGGGTCGGCCTTGGCCTTGTCGTACTCGGCGGCGACCTGGTCGACGGCGGCGACGAGGGCCTCGGGGATGAACTTGCCGCCGAAGGCGCCGAAGTAGCCGGACGCGTTCGGCACCTGGCCCTCGGGGTCGGGTACGAAGAAGCCGGAGGACATGTGAGCACTCCTGGGATGTGCGGAAGTTCCGGGTGCGGTGCCTTGAGGGCGCCCTGCCCGGTGATGACGGAAGGTTACGGCTGAACGCCGCGACGCCATCGCATCCCGTTGATCTGACCCGGCTCACAGCCGATGTGGTACCGCACCCGGCGGCCGCGGACGCGGCGCGCGGGCGCCCGGCAGCCGCGGGGGCGACAGCCCCGGGCCAGCCGGGCGTAGGAGTGCTGCGGGGAGTCCGGGCCGGTGCCCGGCCGTCCGGCCGCGGGCACGCCGACGGGGGCCAGGCGTCGGCCCGGACCCCTGCGGCGTGCGCGGCCGGTGGTCATCTCCGCTCGTCAGCCCCGTCCGTGCCGGAGGGCGGGGTGGGCGCCGGCGGCGACCAGGTCGGCCACGGCCGTCCGGGGGTCGCGGCCGGTGACCAGGGACTCGCCCACGAGGACGGCGTCGGCGCCGTCGTTGGCGTAGGCGATGAGGTCGTGGGGGCCGCGGACACCGGACTCGGCGATCTTGACGATGCTGTCGGGGATCTCGGGGGCCACCCGGGCGAAAGTGCCCCGGTCCACCTCAAGGGTCTTGAGGTTACGGGCGTTGACGCCGATGATCCGGGCGCCGGCGTCGACGGCGCGCTGGACCTCCTCCTCGTCGTGCACCTCGACCAGCGGGGTGAGCCCGATGGACTCGGCCCGCTCGATGAGGGAGACGAGGGCCTCCTGCTCCAGCGCGGCGACGATCAGCAGGGCCAGGTCGGCGCCGTAGGCGCGGGCCTCCCACAGCTGGTAGGCCGTGACGATGAAGTCCTTGCGCAGGATCGGGATGTCGACCCGGGCGCGGACGGCCTCCAGGTCGGCGAGCGAGCCGCCGAAGCGGCGCTGCTCGGTGAGGACGCTGATGACGGACGCGCCGCCCGCCTCGTAGTCCGCGGCGAGGCCGGCCGGGTCGGCGATGGCGGCGAGGGCGCCCTTGGAGGGGCTGGACCGCTTGACCTCGCAGATCACGCTGACGTTCTCGCCGCGCAGGGCGGCGGCGCCGTCCCTGGCCTGCGGGGCCCGGGCCGCGCGCTCCTTGAGATCGTCGAGGCTGACGCGCGCCTGCCGCTCCGCGAGGTCCGCACGGACTCCGTCGATGATCTCGTCGAGCACACTCACGCGAGCGGCCCCCTTCCGGAATCGGCTGGTCAGGTCTGATGCGGCACGACTTCACCACATCAGGCAATTGCGATGGTACTTGCCGGAGGGCGAAGGTTTCGCATCCGGTTGACGCGCATCCCTCCCACCGGACGACCGGAGGAATACCCTCCGGCGCGCACGGTCCGTGGCGCGTGGCTTGCGCGCGGTGTTCACGCTACGCACACCGTACGCGAACGATCAGCATCGGTCCGTACCGGCCGGTGTCGATCCATATCGATCCGCACCGGTCAGTGCCGCCGCCGGAGCGAATCCATCACCGAACGTACGGCTCACGGGTGGGATCTACGGCACGAGTGCCGAGCCGCACGGCAGATTGCGTACGACCGTGAACAGCACAACGATCGCGGCCAGCGCCCGGACGTGTTCTGGCCGGAACGCGACGGGCATGCCCCCGCCTGTCCGGGCCGCCCGGACCAGCCACAGCGTCCAGAGGACGGCGAAGGCGGCGTACCCGGCGACGGCCAGGGCGTTCGCCCCGAGCGCCGTGGCGAGGTCGCCGTGGGCCAGGGCGTGGAGGCCGCGCAGCCCGCCGCAGCCGGGGCAGTACAGCCCCGTCCGGCGCAGCAGCGGGCAGACGGGATAGAAACCGGGACGGTTGGGGTCCCGGACGGCCACCCAGGCGACGGCCGCGCCCAGCCCGGCGGCGACGCCGAGCGGCGCGGCCAGGCGGCGCGGCAGGGACTCGAGCGGGGCGGCGGCGCGGCCGCCGTCCCGTGCGGGATCCGTCGTCACATCGCGCAGTCTCCGCCCGGTAGCACGAAGGCGCAGCTCAGGACGTCCGTACGGGGGATTCCGTACGGTCCTGGCCGCGCCTCGGCGCCGAAGGAACGGGGCTGATCAGGCCCGGCTCTCGGCGGCCTGGGTCCGCAGGGCCTTCTTGGGGGCCTGGCCCATGCCCATCATGCGCATGACCCCGCCGACGACGCCGCCGAGGACCACCACGACCATGCCGGCCCAGAAACCGACGGGCTTGGCCATGACGACGAACGCGCCCGAGATGCAGAAGCCGATGAAGGCGATGGTGACACCGGTCCAGGCGGCCGGGGTGTGTCCGTGGTCGCTACCCGACATGAGTTGACTCCTCGTTGCTGTGTCGCGCCCGCGGGCGCGGAGATCGCTCGGGGCCATTGTCCCCGACGCGCCGGGCGGCCGTGCGCCGGGGTTGGCGTCCGGCCCGGGCGTGTCACCGTCCGGGGGCGCCCGTGGGGTCCTCGCCCCGGTCGAGGGCCTTCCACAGCTCCTCGGGCCGGTCCGGGTCGGCGGGGGCCTTGGCGCGGCGCGGGGCGGGGGCGTCGCCGCGCTCGTAGCGGCCGGACATGGCGGGCCACTGACTGCCGAAGCGCATGGCGAGCAGCCCGGCGAGGAGGAGCAGGACGCCGCCGGCGACGGCGACCCACGGCCAGGCGGTGTGCCCGACGTCGTCGATGGAGGCACTGGTCAGGCCCGCGACCTTGGCGGCCTTCTCCTCCAGGGCGGAGGTGTCGCTCAGGCCGGTGACCGCCGCGCCCACCACGCCTGCGCCGCTCATCACGAGCAGCCCGGAGACGAGGCGGCGGCCCGCGCCGCGCACGGCGAAGACGGCGACGAGCGCGGCGAGGCCGACGACGGCCAGGGCGTCCGGCAGGGCCGTGACCTCCTGGCCGCTGGCCTGCTGGGCCATGCTGATGCCCCGCTCGGCGGCGGCGGTGCCCTCGGACCAGGTGCGGCCGCCGGCCAGGAGGACGAGGGCGGCGCCGGCCGCGCCCAGGACGAGGGCAGCGGCGACGCTGCGCCTGCCGGCTCGGGGGTTAGGTACAGCTGTGGTCACGGGTACCACTATCCCCTGTGGAGGAGGGTGGTGCGGGGCGGGGGTGCCGGTGGTTCCTTCCCCGGTCCCGCCCCTTCCCGTAACCGGGGCTCCGCCCCGGACCCCGGTCCTCGGACTCCCCCGGCTACCGCTGGGAGGTGCCCCCGGACGGGCTGGAATCGAGCCGGTTCGCCGTGTGGACCGCTCTCAGGACCGCGCCGGCCTTGTGGCGGCATTCCGCGTCTTCCGCCGCCGGGTCGGAGTCGGCGACGATGCCGGCGCCGGCCTGGACGTAGGCGGTGCCGTTCCGGAGGAGGGCGGTGCGGATGGCGATGGCGGTGTCGGAGTCCCCGGCGAAGTCGAGGTAACCGACACAGCCCCCGTACAGGCCCCGGCGGGAGGGCTCCAGCTCCTCGATGATCTGCATGGCACGCGGCTTGGGCGCGCCCGACAACGTGCCGGCCGGGAAGCAGGCCGTGAGGACGTCGAAGGCGCTGCGGCCCGGCGCGAGACGGCCCGTGACGGTGGAGACGATGTGCATCACATGGCTGTAGCGCTCGACCGACATGAAGTCGACGACCTCGACGCTGCCGGGCTCGCAGACCCGGCCCAGGTCGTTGCGGCCGAGGTCGACGAGCATCAGGTGCTCGGCGCGCTCCTTGGGGTCGGCCAGCAGTTCCTCGGCTAGGGCGGCGTCCTCCTGCGGGGTGGCGCCGCGCGGGCGGGTGCCGGCGATGGGGTGCACCAGCGCCCGTCCGTCCTCGACCTTCACCAGGGCCTCGGGGCTGGAGCCGACCACGTCGAACGCGCCGCCGTCGCCGTCCGGGAAGCGGAAGAGATACATGTACGGGCTGGGGTTGGTGGCCCGCAGCACCCGGTAGACGTCGAGGGCGGAGGCGGTGCAGGGGGTCTCGAACCGCTGCGAGGGCACGACCTGGAAGGCCTCCCCCGCGCGGATGCGCTCCTTGATGTCCTCGACGGCCGCCATGAAGTCGGGTCCGCCCCAGCGGGCGGTGTACTCGGGCAGCTCGGAGGACGGCAGGGCGGTGGGCTGGGTGGGCACCGAGCGGCAGAGGTCGGCGGCCATGGCGTCGAGGCGGGCGACGGCGTCGGCGTACGCCTCGTCGATGCCGGAATCGCGGTTGTCGTGGTTGATCGCGTTGGCGATCAGCAGGACCGTGCCGTTCCAGTGGTCGAGGACGGCGAGGTCCGAGGTGAGGAGCATGGTCAGCTCGGGCAGCCCGAGGGTGTCCTCACCGTGCTCGCCGATCTTCTCCAGGCGACGCACGATGTCGTAGCCCAGGTAGCCGACCATGCCGCCGGTGAAGGGCGGCAGCCCCGTGCCCTCGATGAGGTCGCGGGGGGTGTGCAGCGCCGCCACGGTGGCCCGCAGCGCGGCCAGCGGGTCCCCGCCGGTGGGGACGCCCACGGGCGGGGTGCCCAGCCAGTGGGCCTCGCCGTCGCGCACGGTCAGGGCGGCCGAGCTGCGGACGCCGATGAAGGAGTAACGGGACCAGGTGCGGCCGTTCTCGGCGGACTCCAGCAGGAACGTGCCGGGCCGCTCTGCGGCGAGCTTGCGGTAGAGGCCCACGGGCGTGTCGCCGTCGGCGAGGAAGCGGCGGGTGACCGGGATGACCCGGCGGTCCTTGGCGAGCGTGCGGAAGGTCCCCGCGTCGGGGGTGACATCCCCGCCGGCTCCGCCGGGGCCGTGGGAAGCGTGTGCGGACGTGGCAGCCATGGCAGCGGAGCCTACTGGCTGCGGCGCCGCTCTAGCCGCCCAGCGGCAGTTCGCCGGAATCGAAACAGGTCCGGGTGCCGGTGTGGCAGGCCGGTCCGGCCTGGTCGACCTTGACCAGGATCGTGTCCGCGTCGCAGTCCAGGGCGACGGACTTGACGTGCTGCGCGTGCCCCGAGGTGTCTCCCTTGACCCAGTACTCCTGGCGGCTGCGGCTCCAGTACGTACAGCGGCCGGTGGTGAGCGTGCGGTGGAGGGCCTCGTCGTCCATCCAGCCGAGCATGAGCACCTCACCGGTGTCGTACTGCTGGGCGACGGCGGGGATCAGGCCGTCGACGCTCCGCTTGAGCCTGGCGGCGATGGCGGGGTCGAGATTGGAGAGGGGGCGGGTGTTGCCGGTCATGGTTCCATTGTCCCCCGTCCGCGCCGGTGGCGCCGCCGCCGGTGGCCGGACACGCCTGGGCGCGGGCCCCGTGGCTTCGGCCGGACCATGGTCGTAGGCTGACGCCATGTCAACCCATGCGCAGCGCGAACGTCTGCTCCTCGCCGATCTGTTGGAGACGGTGGGCCCCGACGCGCCCACCCTCTGCGAGGGCTGGCGGGCCCGTGATCTCGCCGCCCACACCGTGGTGCGCGAGCGGCGGCCCGACGCCGCCGCCGGCGTCGTGATCAAGCCATTGGCCGGCCGGCTGGAGCGGGTGCAGGCGGAATTCGCGGCCAAGCCGTACGAGGAGCTGATCCAGCTCATCCGCACCGGGCCGCCGCGCACCTCTCCGTTCGCCCTCAAGCAGGTCGACGAGGCGGCCAACACCGTGGAGTTCTACGTCCACACCGAGGACGTGCGCCGGGCCCAGCCGGAGTGGACGCCCCGCGACCTGGACCCCGTCTTCGCGGACGCGCTGTGGAGCCGGCTGGAGCGCACCGCCCGGCTGGCTGGCCGGAAGTCGCCGGTGGGCCTGGTGTTGCGGCGCCCGGACGGGCGGACGGCGGTCGCCCAGAAGGGCGCGCCCGTGGTGACGGTCACCGGGGAGCCCGGCGAGCTGCTGCTGTTCGTCTTCGGGCGGCAGGACGCGGCGCGGGTGGAGCTGGCGGGTGAGGACACGGCGATCGCCAAGCTCAAGGCGGCGTCGCTGGGGCTCTAGGCCGCTGGGGCTCCGGTCACCCACCGGCCCCGACTGGCGCCTTTGCTTCTCCTGGCGTATGGCGGACCCCCGTGACCCGGGGTGACACTGGTACCGAGGGCGGAAGAAGGTGCCGATCATGGCTTTCCGGAGCAGAACGACGCACATCTTCGCCGGGCAGCGGCGCGACCAGGTGTCGTCGGCGCTGACCGGCTATTCCTTGGGCCTCCTGCTGCTGCGCATGATGCTCGGCATCATCATGGTCACTCACGGTACGCAGAAGCTGTTCGGGTGGTTCGACGGGGCGGGCATCGACGGGACGGCCCAGTACTTCAAGCAGGCCGGTTATCCGGCCGCGAAGGCGATGTCCGTGATCGCCGGGCTCAGTGAGTCGCTCGGCGGGGCCGGGCTGTTCCTGGGGCTGCTGACACCGCTGGCCGCGGCGGCGGTGCTGGGCACGATGGTCAACGCGCTGGGGGTGACCTGGGAGGGGGGATTCCTGCTGCCCAGTGGGGTGGAGTTCACGCTCCTGGTGGCCGTCGCGGCGGCTTCGCTGGCGCTGACCGGGCCGGGAGCGTATGCGGCCGACCACTACCTGCCCGTGCTGCGGGCACATCGGGTGACTTATGGGGTGGCGGCGATCGCGCTGGCGCTGGTGGTCGGGGCGATCTTCTTGCTGATCCGGAAGTAGGGGGCGGGGGCCGTTGCGCTGCCCCGGTCCCGCCCCTTCCCGTTTCCTTCAGGGGCTCCGCCCCCGAGCCCCCGGTCCTCAAACGCCGGACGGGCTGGATCTCAGTTAGCGGAATCTCGGCTAGCGGACCGGATGTCCCGCGTCCTTCAGCGCACCCTTCACGTCCGTGATGCGCAGGTCGCCGAAGTGGAAGACGGACGCGGCCAGGACCGCGTCCGCGCCGGCCTCGACCGCCGGGGCGAAGTGCTCCAGGCGGCCCGCGCCGCCGCTGGCGATGACGGGGACCGTGACATGGCGGCGCACGGCGGTGATCATCTCCGTGTCGTAGCCGTCCTTGGTGCCGTCGGCGTCCATGGAGTTCAGCAGGATCTCGCCGGCGCCCAGTTCGGCGGCGCGGTGGGCCCACTCCACGGCGTCCATGCCGGTGCCGCGGCGGCCGCCGTGGGTCGTGACCTCGAAGGAGCCGGAGGCCGTACGACGAGCGTCCACCGACAGGACCAGCACCTGGCGGCCGAAGCGCTCGGCGATCTCGCGGATCAGCTCCGGCCGTTCGATGGCGGCGGTGTTGACACCGACCTTGTCGGCGCCGGCCCGCAGCAGCTTGTCGACGTCCTCGGCGGTGCGGACGCCGCCGCCGACCGTCAGCGGGATGAAGACCTGCTCGGCGGTGCGGCGCACCACGTCGTAGGTGGTCTCACGGTTGCCGGAAGAGGCCGTGATGTCGAGGAAGGTCAGCTCGTCGGCGCCCTCCTGACCGTAGATCCTGGCCATTTCGACGGGGTCGCCCGCGTCGCGCAGGTTCTGGAAATTGACGCCCTTGACGACCCGGCCGTTGTCCACGTCCAGGCAGGGGATGACTCGGACCGCGAGGGTCACGCCGTTGCTCCTCTGAAAGCTTCTACTTCTACTTCGACCAGCACACGGGAGTCGGCGAAGCCGGAGACCACGACCAAGGTCGCGGCGGGCCGGACGGCGTCGAAGAGCTCCTTGTGGGCGCGGCCGACCGCGTCCACGTCCCGCGCGTGGGTGAGATACATCCGGGTGCGGACGACGGACTCCGGGCCGAGGCCGAACTCCTCCAGCGCGGCGAGCGCGTTGCCGAAGGCCGTGCGGGCCTGCTCGTAGGGATCGCCCTCGCCGTGGAGGACGCCGTTCACCAGCGGCATCGTCCCGGCGACATGCACCCGGTCCCCCACCGCGACGGCACGTGCGAAGCCGATCTCCGCTTCCCAAGGACTGTTCGTCTGGACGTGCCGCCGGGCCGGGGTATCGCTCATACGGACACTGCCTCCAGGGCCTCTTCCAAGGTGAACGCCTTGGCGTAGAGGGCCTTCCCGACGATCGCGCCTTCGACACCCTCCGGTACCAGGGTGGCGATCGCGCGCAGGTCGTCAAGAGAGGAGACCCCGCCGGAGGCCACGACCGGACGGTCGGTTGCGGCGCAGACGTTCTTCAGCAGCTCCAGGTTGGGGCCCTGGAGGGTGCCGTCCTTGGCGATGTCGGTGACGACGTAGCGGGCGCAGCCCTCGGAGTCGAGGCGGGCGAGGGTCTCGTAGAGGTCGCCGCCGTCGCGGGTCCAGCCGCGGCCGCGCAGGGTGGTGCCGCGGACGTCCAGGCCGACCGCGATGCGGTCGCCGTGCTCGGCGATGACCTTGGCGACCCACTCGGGGGACTCCAGGGCGGCGGTGCCGAGGTTGACGCGGGTGCAGCCGGTGGCGAGGGCCGCGGCGAGCGAGGCGTCGTCACGGATGCCGCCGGAGAGTTCGACCTTGATGTCCATGGAGCGGGCGACCTCGGCGACCTGCGCGCGGTTGTCGCCTGTGCCGAAGGCGGCGTCCAGGTCGACCAGGTGGAGCCACTCGGCGCCGGCCCGCTGCCAGGCGAGAGCGGCGGTGAGCGGGTCGCCGTAGGAGGTCTCCGAGCCCGACTCGCCGTGGACCAGGCGGACGGCCTGGCCGTCACGGACGTCGACGGCGGGAAGGAGTTCGAGCTTGGGCATCAGAGGGTCTCGATCCAGTTGGTCAGCAGCTGGGCTCCGGCGTCGCCGGACTTCTCGGGGTGGAACTGGGTGGCCCACAGCGGGCCGTTCTCCACGGCGGCGACGAACGGCTCGCCATGGGTGGCCCAGGTGACCTTGGGGGCGCGGATGTTGGCGTTGCCGACCTCCAGGCTCCACTCGCGCACGGCGTAGGAGTGCACGAAGTAGTAGCGGGTGCCGGCGTCGAGGCCGGCGAAGAGCCGGGAGTCCTCGGCGGGGGTGACGGTGTTCCAGCCCATGTGGGGGACGACGTCGGCCTTGAGCGGCTCGACCGTGCCGGGCCACTCGTCGAGGCCCTCGGTCTCGACGCCGTGCTCGATGCCGCGCTCGAAGAGGATCTGCATGCCGACGCAGATGCCCATGACGGGGCGGCCGCCGGACAGCCGGCGCCCGACGATCCAGTCGCCCCGGACGGAGCGCAGGCCCTGCATACAGGCGGCGAACGCGCCGACGCCGGGGACGAGGAGCCCGTCGGCGTTCATGGCGGTCTCGTAGTCGCGGGTGATCTCGACGTCCGCGCCGACGTGGGCGAGGGCCCGCTCGGCGGAGCGGACGTTGCCGAAGCCGTAGTCGAGGACGACGACCTTCTTCGGGGTGCTCATGACCACAGCCCTTCGACGCGCAGGAGGCCGGCGGCCAGGCACATGGCCGCGCCTATGCCGAGCAGCACGATCAGGCCCTTGGGCATGCCCTGCTTGAGGAACGAGATGATGCCGCCGACCAGGAACAGGCCGACGAGGATGAGCGCGGTGGAGGTGCCGTTCACGGTTGCGGCGCCCTTTCGTTCGTTTCTCCGCCCGCGCGGCGCAGAGGCGCGGCTATCACGGTCGTCTGCGGCCCGGCGGCCGCGCGTGCGTCACTCACAGAGCGCCCTTCGTCGACGGGAGGATGCCGGCCGCGCGCGGGTCGCGCTCGCTGGCGTAGCGCAGGGCGCGGGCGAGGGCCTTGAACTGGCACTCCACGATGTGGTGGGCGTTGCGCCCGTACGGGACGTGGACGTGGAGGGCGATCTGCGCCTGGGCGACGAAGGACTCCAGGATGTGCCGGGTCATCGTCGTGTCGTACGTGCCGATCATCGGCGCCATGTTCTCGGGCTCGGTGTGCACGAGGTAGGGGCGGCCGGAGAGGTCCACGGTGACCTGGGCGAGGGACTCGTCCAGGGGCACGGTGCAGTTGCCGAAGCGGTAGATGCCCACCTTGTCGCCGAGGGCCTGCTTGAAGGCGGCGCCCAGCGCGAGGGCGGTGTCCTCGATGGTGTGGTGGGTGTCGATGTGGAGATCGCCGTCGGTCTTGACGGTGAGGTCGAAGAGGCCGTGGCGGCCGAGCTGGTCGAGCATGTGGTCGTAGAAGCCGACCCCGGTCGACACATCGACCTGCCCGGTGCCGTCGAGGTCTATCTCGACCAGGACGGAGGTCTCCTTGGTGGTGCGCTCGACGCGACCAACGCGGCTCATGAGTTGTTCTCCTTGCGAATGGCGCGTACTGCGTCCAGGAAGGCGTCGTTCTCCTCGGGCGTGCCCGCGGTCACCCGCAGCCAGCCGGGGACGCCGTTGTCCCGTACCAGGACACCCTGGTCGAGGATGGCCTGCCATGCGGTGTGGCTGTCGTCGAAGCGCCCGAACTGGACGAAGTTGGCGTCGGAATCGGTCACCTCGCAGCCCATGGCGCGCAGCTCGGTGACGATGCGGTCGCGTTCGGCCTTGAGCTGTTCGACGTAGCCGAGCAGCGTGTCCGTGTGCTCCAGGGCGGCGAGCGCCGTGGCCTGGGTGACGGCCGACAGGTGGTACGGCAGCCGGACGAGCTGGACGGCGTCGGCCACGGCGGGGTGCGCGGCGAGGTAGCCGAGGCGCAGCCCGGCGGCGCCGAAGGCCTTGGACATGGTGCGGGAGACGACGAGGTGGGGGCGGCCCTCGATCAGCGGCAGCAGCGAGGGGCGGTGGCTGAACTCGCCGTACGCCTCGTCGACGACCACCAGCGACGGGCGGGCCGCCTGCGCGGCCTCGTACAGCCGCAGGACCGTCTCCTCGTCGACCGCCGTGCCCGTGGGGTTGTTCGGCGAGCAGATGAAGACGACCTCGGGCCGGTGCTCGGCGATGGCGGCCTCGGCGGCGTCGACGTCGATGGTGAAGTCGGCGCGGCGGGGTCCGGAGATCCAGCCGGTGCCGGTGCCGCGGGAGATCAGGGCGTGCATCGAGTACGAGGGCTCGAAGCCCATGGCCGAGCGGCCGGGTCCGCCGAAGGTCTGGAGCAGTTGCTGGAGGACCTCGTTGGAGCCGTTGGCGGCCCAGACGTGTCCCATGGTGACCTCGTGGCCCGTGGTGCGGGTGAGGTACTTGGCGAGCTCGGTGCGCAGCTCGACCGCGTCCCGGTCGGGGTAGCGGTTGAGGTGCCGGGCGGCCTCGGCGACGCGCTCGGCGATCCGGGCCACGAGGGGCTCGGGGAGGGGGTAGGGGTTCTCGTTGGTGTTCAGGCGTACGGGCACGTCGAGCTGGGGGGCGCCGTACGGGGACTTGCCGCGCAGTTCGTCCCGGATGGGGAGATCGTCGATTCCGGTCACTGGCTCGCCGGCACCTTCCAGTCGAACCTCGCCTTGACCGCCGCGCCGTGGGCGGGCAGGTCCTCGGCCTCGGCGAGCGTCACCACGTGGCCCGCGACATCGGCCAGTGCCTCGCGGCTGTAGTCCACGACGTGGATGCCGCGCAGGAAGGACTGGACGGACAGCCCGGAGGAGTGGCAGGCGCAGCCGCCGGTGGGCAGGACGTGGTTGGAGCCGGCGGCGTAGTCGCCCAGGGACACCGGGGAGTACGGGCCGACGAAGATCGCGCCGGCGTTGCGGACGCGGGCGGCCACGGCGGCGGCGTCGGCGGTCTGGATCTCCAGGTGCTCGGCGGCGTAGGCGTCCACGACCTCCAGGCCCTGCTCGATGCCGTCGACCAGGACGATGCCGGACTGGCGGCCGCCGAGCGCGGGGAGGATGCGGTCGTCGACGTGCCTGGTGGCCGCGACCTGGACGGCGAGCTCCTTCTCGACCGCGTCCGCGAGCTCCTCGGAGTCGGTGACGAGGACGGAGGCGGCCAGCGGGTCGTGCTCGGCCTGGCTGATCAGGTCGGCGGCGACGTGCGCCGGGTCGGCGGTGGCGTCGGCGAGGACGGCGATCTCGGTGGGGCCGGCCTCGGCGTCGATGCCGATACGGCCCTTGAGCAGCCGCTTGGCGGCGGCGACCCAGATGTTGCCGGGGCCGGTGACCATATCGGTCCGGCGGCACTCGTCGGTGCCGTAGGCGAACATGGCGACGGCCTGGGCGCCGCCGGCCGCGTACACCTCGTCGACGCCCAGCAGCGCGCAGGCGGCCAGGATCGTGGGGTGCGGCAGGCCGCCGAACTCCTTCTGGGGCGGGGAGGAGACGGCCATGGAGCCGACGCCGGCCTCCTGGGCCGGGACGACGTTCATCACGACGGACGAGGGGTAGACGGACCGGCCGCCCGGGACGTAGAGGCCGACGCGCCGGACGGGCACCCAGCGCTCGGTGACCGTGCCGCCGGGCACGACCTGGACGGTGGTGTCGGTGCGGCGCTGCTCGCGGTGGACGAGGCGGGCGCGGCGGATGGACTCCTCCAGCGCGGCGCCTACGGCCGGGTCGAGCTCCTCCAGGGCCTTGGTGATCGCCTCGGCGGGGACCCGCACCCGGTCGATCTTCACTCCGTCGAAGCGCTCCGCGTAGTCGATCAGGGCCGCGGTGCCGCGATGATGCACGTCGTCGCAGATGGGCCGCACCTTCTCCAGGGCGGCCTCGACGTCGAGCTCGGCACGGGGCAGCAGGTCGCGGTCGATGCCGTTCACAGGGAAGGCGTCGCCGCGCAGATCGATTCGGGAGATCACGCGGTCAATTGTCTCAGACCCGTCCTGTCGCACCGCTCCCCGTACCACCCACTGATATGCCGCCAAAGAGTTGATCTTTGGCTGACGGTGGACGGACAATCGCCATTCACCGCCGGTGTTCGAACGGTCACCCGGCGGGAATGGGGCGGGTACACGCGGTGCCGCAGAGGATGCGCACTCCGGCGCGCCGTCGTGGGCGCGCGCCGCCGTGGCGGGGAGAGGGGGAGACCGTGACCGAGGGAGCCGTGGGCGCACCACCCGCCGATCTTGAGCTCACCACCGCCGAGCGGGACATGTGGGAGGCCTTCCGC
The DNA here is from genome assembly GCF_040636475.1 of Streptomyces sp. NPDC037389. Taxonomy (NCBI): domain Bacteria; kingdom Bacillati; phylum Actinomycetota; class Actinomycetes; order Kitasatosporales; family Streptomycetaceae; genus Streptomyces; species Streptomyces sp. NPDC037389. The sequence goes on along the minus strand of NZ_JBEZUS010000001.1, from coordinate 536,927 downwards.
AAGGGCGCCACCCTCGATCTGCGCGGCCCGCGGCCCGAGCTCAACGACCCCGCCGGACAGCACGCCTGGGGCCCCGAGCGCACCGTGCGCGCCCGGGTCGTGGCCCTGCTGCTGCTCAGCGGGCCCCCGCCGCACCCCGGCCGGGTGGCCGCGCTCAAGCTCAACGGCGTACGGATCACCGGCACCCTGGATCTCTCCGGTGGCACCGTCACCCCCTACGTGGAGCTCCACAACTGCCGGTTCGAACAGCAGCTGCTGCTGCCCGAGAGCACCTTCTCCACCCTGCGCCTGGTCGGCTGCGCCATCCCCCGGGTCGAGGCCGCCCGGATCCGCACCGAGGGCGATCTGCACCTGCCGCGCTGCGTCGTCCAGCACGGCATCCGGCTCACCGACGCCCACATCGGCACGGACCTGCTGCTCAACCAGCTGGTGGTGCGCCGCGACCGGCGCGGGCTGTCCATCGCCGCCGACGGGATGACCGTGGGGCAGGACCTCCAGGCCGAGATGATGCGCTCCCACGGCGAGCTGAGCATGCGCGGCGCGACCATCGGCGCCTCGCTGAGCCTGCGCGGCTCCACCCTCAACAACCCCTTCGGCCGCCGCGCGCTCAACGCCCCGCAGCTGAAGGTCGAGCGCACCCTCTACCTGACCTCGGCGGGCCTCGGCTACGCCCGCTACACCAGCGGCGCCACTCCCCCGTTCGGCATCGCCACCACCACACCCGAGCAGGACCGGCAGCGGCGCTTCGAGTGCCTGGGCGGGGCGCGGCTGGACGACGGACGGTTCGGCGACGCCGTGGACCTCAGCGAGGCCCGCTTCGTGATGGAGGCCGACCAGGAGCTGTCGCTGCGCCGGGTGCAGACGCCCGAGCTGCGCTTCCTCGGGGAGCGGCAGCAGCGCGGCCGGGTGGTGCTGTCCGGGGCGCGCGTGGTCAATCTCGTCGACCGCTTCGACAGCTGGCCCGGCCCCGGCGGGCTGGCCATGGCCGGCTTCACCTACGAGAACCTGATCCCGACGGGCTCCTTCCCCCTCGCCCGCCGCCTGGACTGGCTGGCGGCGGCCACCCCGGAGTACGCGCCCGAGCCCTACGAGCGGCTGGCGGGCGCCCTGCGCGCCAGCGGCGAGGACGCCGACGCGCGGGAGGTCCTCCTCGCCAAGCAGCGCCGCAGACGCGAGACGCTGCCACCGGCGGGCAAGGCCTGGGGCTACCTCCAGGACTGGACGGTGGCCTACGGCTACCGGCCGGGCCGGGCCGCCGTGTGGATGGCGATCCTGTGGGCGATCGGCGCCTGCTACTTCTCCTACCGGCCGCTGCCCCCGCTGAAGGAGGGCGAGGGCCCGGCGTGGAACCCCGAGCTGTACTCCCTGGACCTGCTGCTGCCCGTCATCGATCTGGGCCAGGGCACCGCGTGGCGGCCCACCGGCACCGCCCAGTGGGTCGTCGCGATGCTCAACCTGCTGGGCTGGATCCTCGCCACCACGGTCGCGGCGGGGGCGTCCCGGCTGCTGCGCCGGCAGTGACCCGGCGGCCGGCGCGGGCCGCGGCCGCTCCGCCCCCGGTGAAATCCCCGCTCCGGCGGGCCGCCCGGCCATTAGGCTTACCGCCCGTGACCACCGAGCGCCTTCCCCTGTTCCCGCTGAACTCGGTGCTGTTCCCGGGCCTCGTGCTCCCGCTGAACGTATTCGAGCGGCGGTACCGCGCGCTGATGCGCGACCTGGCGGAGCTGCCCGAGGACACACCGCGCCGCTTCGGCGTCGTCGCCATCCGCGACGGCCACGAGGTGGCCCCCAGCGCCCCCGGCCTGCCGGAGGAGTCCCGCCCCGAGCCGGGCCCGTCCTCCGGCTTCGGCACCGACCCGATCACCTCCTTCTACTCCATGGGCGTCGTCGCCGACGCGGCCACCATCCGCAAGCGCCCCAACGGCACGTACGAGGTCCTCGCCACCGGCACGACCCGCTTCCGGCTGCTGTCCGTCGACGCCTCCGGCCCGTATCTCACCGCCGAGATCGAGCACGTCGAAGAGCGGCAGGGCGAGGAGGCCGGGGCGCTCGCCTCGGGCGTCGTCCGGGCCTTCCGCGCCTACCAGAAGCGGCTGGCCGGGGCGAACGACGCCTCACTGGCGGGCCGCGCGGACCTGCCGGGCGAGCCCCGGGTGCTGTCCTACCTGGTCGCGGCGGCGGCCGTGCTGGACACCCCGGCCAAGCAGCGGCTGCTCCAGGCGCCCGACACCACCTCGCGGCTCGCGGAGGAGCTGCGGCTGCTGCGCGCCGAGACGGCCGTCATGAGCAAACTCCCCTCCCTGCCCGCCGTCGAACTCACCCGGCGGCCCACCAGCCCCAACTAGCCGACGGGACGAGTCCTTGGCGAAGAAGAACGGCAAAGCAGGCGGCAACGGCAAGCGACAGGCCGCGGGCGCGACGCCCGCGATCGTCGCCCTGGAGAAGGCCGGCGCCGCCTTCACCGTCCACGCCTACGAGCACGACCCGGCCACCCCCTCCTACGGCGAGGAGGCCGCGCAGGCGCTGGGGGTGGAGCCCGGGCGGGTCTTCAAGACCCTCGTCGCCGAGGTCGACGGCGCGCTGACCGTGGCCGTCGTACCGGTCTCGGGCTCCCTCGACCTCAAGTCGCTCGCCACGGCCGTCGGCGGCAAGCGTGCCGCGATGGCCGACCCGGCCGCCGCCGAGCGCACGACGGGGTACGTCCGGGGCGGCATCTCCCCCCTCGGGCAGCGCAAACGACTCCCGACCGCGCTGGACGCGTCGGCGCGGGCGCACCCCACGATCTGTGTGTCGGCGGGGCGGCGGGGGCTGGAGGTCGAGCTCGCGCCGGAGGACCTGGCGGCGCTCACGGGGGCGGTGGTGGCGCCGATCGCGCGCCCTTGACGGTCTTACGGGCCTTCGCTACGACCGAGGGGGCGGGCCGCGTCCGGCGTCCCGCAGAGGGAGGGGACGCCCGTGTCGAAGCGCACCCGTAAGCGGCGTTGGCGGCTGAAGAAGGGCCGGGCCAACCACGGTCGTAGGCCGGCATAGAGATGTTCGAGCGCCGGGCGGGCTCGGGGCCATGCGGGCCGCGGGCGGCCCGTGCCCGCCGCTGATGCTGTGGGA